>JASGFC010000012.1:0-49543 GCA_047605865.1 Micrococcaceae bacterium
GAATCGCGAAGCATGCTTAAATACCATGGACTATCACCAAGTTGTTCTGAAATGACACGATAATTGAGCAAACTTTTATCCGGATTAACACTATCTGAAAACCATCGTAAAAATAATGGCAACAATAGCCTATGCAAATCTGCCTTACGAGAAACACCTTGAGTTAAAGCTTTAATATGTGCCATTGCCTGTTTCGGATTATCATAGCCAAGCGCCTCTAAACGGCGCAGACTGCCCTCTTCATCTAAAGTTACTTTGAGTTCATCACCCTTAATTTGCACTAAAGAATCCAGAATAGGTTGAAAGAATAGCCGTTCATGAATGGTTCGAACCTTAACTTTAGTATTTTTCCATTTTTTCAAGAGTTTCTCATAGAGAGGCAAACTTGAAGTATCATCTTCAAGTTCAGTCCTGATGAGCCGAGATAAATGGCGTAAGCTATTTTCTTGCTGTGGTAAAAGATGAGTACGCTTCATCTTAAGCAACTGAGTACCATGCTCTAAAACCCTTAAGAATCGGTAGCAATCTGAAAATTCTTTCCCGTCTGTACGGCTAATGTAACCACGCTTTGTTAAAGCTTCCAGAGCAGAGAGAGTATCTCGATCATGTAAAGATGTATCTTCTCTGCCATGTACTAATTGCAGCAATTGAACTGAAAATTCAATATCACGCAAGCCACCTTGCCCCAACTTAATTTCCCGTTCAGCCTGATCTTTGGGAATATGTTTTACCACTTTAGAACGCAAGTGACGCATAGATTCTAAAAAGCCTTCGCGCTCAGAAGCACTCCAAACTAAATCTTCAATAAATTCAGTAAATTCTTCCCCTACTTGCTCATCACCTGCAACAGCACGAGCTTTCAGCATTGCTTGATATTCCCACAGATGTGCCCACTGGGTATAGTACTCTCTGCATGATTCTAATGTTCGCACTAAAGGCCCGTCCTTACCTTCGGGACGCAAATTAGCATCAAGTTCAAACAGCGGTGGTTCAACTCCAGGACCACTGATAATATGGCCAACTCTTTGAGCAACTTCTGTGGCTTGTTGCAACGTTGCTACAGAAGTGTCATCAGCAAGTACATACATGACGTCTACATCTGAAAGGTAGTTAAGTTCTCTGGCCCCACACTTGCCAAGAGCTATGACTGCCATAGGCACATCACTTTGCATCTCTTCTTGAGCAATATCAAGGGCAATCTGGATAGCAGCTACAGCAAGGTCAGAGAGCTGTTGGCACACTATTTGAAGCTTTTCGCTCATCTCAGATTCAACATCAACTAAAGAAATACCGATTAGTGCCTGACGATATGTTTTACGTAGAATACTCACATCATCTAAATCAGGATATAGCTGTTGAAGTTTCTTAAATTCATCCTTGTAAAAATCAACTCCATGCAATGTTTGTTCATCAGCATTGACACTTGTAATATTTTCTATCCATGATGGATCTCGTACTAACCAGTCAGTAAAAGCATGAGAAATTCCTAAAACAACAAGTAACCGTTGTGCCAGTTCAGAAAGAGTTTCCCCCTCATAAACTGCTCTTAAATCTGGGCGCTTTTCAAGCACTCTAACTAAACCGAAAAGTGCATTGTCAGGATCAGGCACAGCTCGCAAATTTTCAACAATCAATTCATGATTTAGTCCGTCAAATTCAGGATACGAAAGGACTTTTTCTGCTCGATGTGGATCAAGAATTCCCACAGAACGTAATAGGGGTAACATCGTGCTATAAGATACCTAAATAGCGTTTGAGTTCAAATTCAGTAACTTGCCTTTGATACTCTTCCCATTCGGTGTACTTGTTGCGCAAGAAGAAATCGAAAAGTTTTTCACCGAGGGTATCGGCAACAAGTTCAGACTCTTCCATATATTTTAGTGCGTGCTCAAGGCTTGTTGGCAAAGGCCTTAATCCTAATGATTTGCGTTCGGTGTTTGTTAATGCCCACACGTTATCTTCAGCCTCTTCAGGCAATTCGTACTTTTCTTCAATCCCTTTTAAACCAGCAGCAATAATCACAGAATAGGCTAGATATGGATTTGCAGCAGAATCAATACCACGATACTCCAAACGAGCACTTTGATGTTTCTGAGGTTTATTTAAAGGCACTCGCACTAGGGCAGAACGGTTATTGTGCCCCCAGCTGACATAATTAGGTGCCTCTCCGCCACCCCAAATACGTTTATAGGAATTAACGTATTGGTTAGTAATAGCAGTAAACTCAGGGGCATGCTCCAAGATTCCAGCAAGGAACTGACGTGCAGTCTCTGACAAGTCGTATTCTCCGTTTTCGTCAAAGAAAGCATTAGTGTCACCTTCAAATAATGAAAAGTGCGTGTGCATCCCTGATCCTGGATAGTCGGTGAAAGGTTTAGGCATAAAAGTTGCGTATTTACCCTGAATCGTTGCTATTTCTTTGATAACAGTGCGAAAGGTCATGATGTTATCAGAAGTGTTCAATGCATCTGCATAGCGTAAGTCAATCTCGTTCTGCCCTGGACCGCCTTCATGGTGCGAAAACTCAATAGGTATTCCTACAGCTTCCAACATGTTAACTGCGGTACGGCGAAAATCTTGTGCAACACCATTTGGTTCATGGTCAAAATACCCAGAATGGTCAATAGGAGTTGGTTTTCCTTTTTTATTGAGCTTACTACTTTCAAAAAGATAAAACTCAATTTCAGGATGGCAATAAACAGTGAACCCCATTTTTGCTGCCTTATCAAGAGTTTTTCGCATGACAAAACGCGGGTCATAAGTACTGGAAGTACCATCTGGGGTTGTTATATTACAAAACATTCGTGCTGTTTGCTTTTCTTCTCCACGCCACGGAAGAATCTGAAACGTTGTTGGATCAGGCATTGCGAGCATGTCTGCTTCTGATACTCTTGCCAGTCCTTCAATTGAAGATCCATCAAAATCTATACCTTCAGCAAAAGCGCTTTCTACCTCAGCTGGTGCAATAGCGATTGACTTAAGTGTTCCAACCACATCGGTAAACCATAAACGGACAAAACGAATGTCTCGTTCTTCAATAGTACGTAGTACAAATTCTTGTTGCCTATCCATCATTACCTCGCCTACAGCTTCTTCACTTGTGTATTACTACAGTAACTCAATTAAGTGGTCTATATCCTCTTCTTGGGTGGCCCAACTCGTAACAAAACGAACTGCTGTATAATTTTTATCAATCTTTTTCCAGACTTCAAAAGAAACATGCTTTTCTAACTCTGCTTTCTTCTGATTTGGCAAGATGATAAATTGTTGATTCGTTGGGGATTCAGAATAAACAGCATAGCCTTTGTCTACAAAAGCTTGTCTCAATTTTTGAGCCATCGCAACGCCTTGTTCTGCAGCTTTGAGGTAAAGTTTTTCTGTAAAAAGCGCATCAAATTGAACACCCAGCAATCTACCTTTAGCAAGTAATCCGCCTTGTTGTTTCATCATGGTAGAAAAATGTTCAATAAGCCCAGGAGTGGTAATAACTACAGCTTCACCAAAAAGTGCTCCCACTTTTGTGCCTCCGATATAAAAAACATCGCAATACTGTGCAATTGTTTTCAAAGTCACATCTGTATCTTTAGCAACAAGACCATAGCCTAAGCGTGCTCCATCAAGAAATAGCGGAAGTTTATGACTTCTACATACCTTACTGAGTTCTTCTAGCTCTTGGCGGGTGTATAAAGTTCCTAATTCGCTTGGATGTGAAATATAAACCATTCCAGGGTGAACCACATGACTGTGCTCTCCAGCGCTTTGAAAAGCATCCAGATACTCTGCTACTTGTTCAGCGCTGATCTTTCCATCGTGGTTAGGAAGGGTTAAAATCTTATGTCCACCAGCTTCTACAGTACCTGCTTCAAAAACGTTGATATGCGCTGTATCTGCTGCTATTACTCCTTGATAAGGACGCAAAAGTGACTTAATGACTGTTGAGTTAGTCTGTGTACCGCCAACAAGGAAATACACTTGAGCCTTCGGGCAGTCGCAAGCTGCGCGTATCTTTTCTTTAGCACTTTGGCAATAAGGATCAGTTCCATAGCCTGAAGTTTGCTCCAGATTTGTTTCGATGAGGCGTTGAAGAACCTGTGGGTGAGCACCCTCCATATAGTCACTATCAAAATGATGCATTTGCTGCTCCTTGGATGCCATAAACACCCTTGTTTTCGTGGATTTAAGTCTAGCGGAAAAGTCTTAAGAACTTTATTAGCATAATATCATCACAGTTGGTTGTGCCATGTAAACTGGACTTATGACGACACTTAGACTTGCTCTTGCCCAAATTAATCCTACTGTTGGTGATTTTGATGGCAATAGAAAAAAAATACTTGATTACGTTGGAAAAGCAGCTCAACAAGATGTTGATGTTCTTGCCTTTGGCGAAATGGTTATCACTGGCTATCCTGTTGAAGATTTAGCGCTTCGTTCTTCTTTTGTTGATGCATCGGTAGAAACTGTTACAAAATTAGCTCAAGATATTAAGGATGCCGGCTTTGGTTCTATGCCTGTTATTGTTGGTTATCTAGATCGCTCAAAACGTGATAACCCTGCTCTTGGCAAACCAAAAGGTTCTCCACTTAACCGAGCAGCGGTTATTCACGAAGGAAAAATTGCTGCAACATACTCAAAACACCACCTACCAAACTATGGTGTCTTCGACGAAGTCCGTAACTTTGTCCCAGGTAACAACTTAACAGTCTTCCGTACCAATGGCGTAGACATTGCGCTTGCTATCTGTGAAGATATCTGGCAAGAGGGCGGCCCTGTTGCACAGATTCCTGGATCAGGAGCAGACCTTACTATTGCACTCAACGGTTCACCTTATGAACGTAATAAAGACGATGTGCGCAAAGAACTTGTTGCTCGCAGAGCAAAAGAATCAAATACGAGCTTTGCTTACGTCAATCTCGTAGGTGCTCAAGATGATTTAGTCTTTGACGGGGATACCATCATTGTTGATCCAGAAGGGCAATTGTTGGCTCGTGCCCCTCAGTTCTATGAACACTTGCTTATTACTGACTTGGACATTGATACAACTAAAGAAAAGGCGCCAGCAGAATCTACTAAGGGTGAAAAAATTATCCACGTAGACCTTGAAACTGAGCCTCATCAGCACGAAACTAAGCTTGAGAATGAGATTGCTCGTAGTGTTGATGACTTACAGGAAGTCTACAGTGCACTTGTTATTGGTCTTCGTGACTATGTACAAAAAAATGGTATGGAAAAAGTAGTCCTAGGTCTTTCTGGAGGTATTGATTCAGCACTTGTAGCAGTTATTGCAGCCGATGCTATTGGTGGCGAAAACGTCATTGGCGTATCCATGCCTAGTGTTTACTCTTCTGAAGGCTCTAAGGATGATGCAAAAGATCTAGCTGAACGTATTGGGGCAGATTATCGTGTACAGCCCATCAAAGATCTGGTAGATGTCTTCCAAGATCAACTTGGTCTTACTGGTGTTGCTGAAGAGAACCTACAAGCAAGAGTTCGTGGTGTTATCGTAATGGGAATCTCTAACCAAGAAGGCCCGCTAGCCCTTGCTACAGGAAACAAAACTGAATGGTCTGTTGGCTATTCCACTATTTATGGTGACTCTGTTGGTGGTTTTGCACCTATTAAAGATGTTGAAAAGACACTAGTATGGCAACTGGCTAAATGGCGTAACAAAGTCGCTGAAAATAACGATGAAAAACCACCAATCCCAGAAACTTCTATTACGAAGCCACCATCTGCTGAACTTCGAGAAGATCAGGTAGATCAAGATTCACTTCCTGAATACGATGTACTTGATGCAATCTTGCGTCGCTATGTTGTTGAAGCAAAGGGTAAACATGAACTTATAGACTCAGGTTTCAATGAAGCCACTGTTGAAAAAGTTGTAGCACTGGTAGACCGAGCCGAGTGGAAACGCCGTCAAGCAGCACCAGGAACTAAGATTACTTCCATGAGCTTTGGTCGTGATCGTCGCTTCCCTATCACTAGCCAATGGCGCGAACAGGATAGTTAAATGGCTGAAACTAATCCGTACGGAGTTACCACCCCGAAGAGGATGCGTACCCATCACATTCAGCAAATGAAAGATGCTGGGCAGAAGATTACTATGCTCACTTCGTACGATATGCTCACAGCACAAATCTTCAATGAGGCTGGCATTCATATGCTGCTTGTTGGAGATTCTGCGGCTAACAACGTTTATGGGCATGATACAACTTTGCCTGTTACCGTTGATGAAATGATTCCACTAGTACGGGCAGTCAGTATGCACTCAACGTTCTCTTTAGTAGTTGCTGACTTGCCTTTTGGCAGCTATCAAGTTTCTACTGAACAAGCTGTAGAAACTTCAATTCGCATGATGAAAGAAGCAGGTGCTCACGCGGTCAAACTTGAAGGTGGAGTTGAATACGCTGATCGCATTAAAGCCATCGTGCAGGCTGGAATCCCCGTAGTAGCTCATATCGGTTTCACACCACAAAGTGAACATACTTTAGGAGGCTATCGTGTTCAAGGACGTGGTTCTGCTCAAGAGAAACTTCTTGAAGATGCACTAGCTGTTCAAGAAGCCGGTGCCTTTGCGGTTGTCCTTGAAATGATTCCCACACCTGCCGCTAAGGAAGTAACCGAAAAACTAGCTATACCAACAATTGGTATTGGTGCTGGCAACGTAACTGATGGCCAAGTACTTGTCTGGCAAGATATGATGGGTCTTCGTACTGGCAGGCTGCCACGTTTTGTGAAAGTCTACGCCAATTTGCACGATGAAATGCTAAAAGCTACCAGAGAATACAAAACTGAAGTTGAAAGTCAGGAATTCCCTGATGCCGAACACAGTTTTGAAGAATAATGTATTTCTAGTTTCTTTGTTAAGTTTTTTAGATCTTTTTAACAATACTTTCCCTTCATGTTAAGTCGGTTAACATGAAGCACTTTCATTGTTAAGTTTTTTAGATTTTCTTGACAATAGAAAATTACACGAAACTCTACGCTATCGCGCTGGATTAAGAGCTGAAGAATCGTGGCATGAATGGTGTTTATATATCATCAAAGGGATTGAATATACAGCAACGTGGACTTTACAACTCATTGAAGATATTGAAGCACTCAATAAAAAAGTATTAAGGAATTTAAAATTGTACTACCCAAATTATATTCTTACGAATTGGTACAGTTTTTGTTTGCTTTCCCATATTGTAGGATTGAACAACTTGCTACACATATGAAGATAACCCGTCAAACTGCCTCATCGTGGCTTCATGAAATAACTAAAGCTGGTTTTCTAGAAGAAACACAAGTTGGACGACACAAGATTTATATCAACAGAGCCTTAATTCAGCTTTTTGCTTAAGTGTTAAGAAAAAATCCCTGAGGAATCATCATCGTCTTCATCTTGTTTGTCCCACGCTTCATTTCGTTGTTGAACTTTTGAAAGAGCAGCTTCTGCTTCTTCGCGAGTATCGTAGGGACCAATAAGCTGCGTGTAATCACTTTGTTCACCACGTTCAACTTGATGAGTATCTACGTTGTACCAAAATTTTACGTCAATGTCTGAGTTTTCATCCATGCCTTTATCATAACGTAAAATGAAGATATGACTGCACCTCTTGGGACTCTAAAACCTGGAAAAATTTCCCCACTTTGCCCTGTTCCTGCTCATATTGAACGTCCTGAATATGTTGGAAAACCAGCACCAGCGCAGTTTACTGGTTCAAACGTCCAAGATGAAGAAGGTATTGAAAAAATTCGTGCTGCCGGAAAAATTGCGGCGCAGGCTATTCAAGAAGCTGGGAAGAGCTGTGTTCCTGGAGTAACTACTGATGAGTTAGACAAGATTGTCCATGAGTTTGTGTGCGACCACGATGCGTACCCTTCTACTCTTGGGTATCGTAACTTTCCCAAATCTGTATGTACCTCTATCAACGAAGTGATTTGTCACGGAATTCCAGATTCTACAGTGTTGCAAGACGGGGATATCGTGAACCTAGATGTAACAGCCTATAAAAACGGCATGCATGGAGATACCAACTATACTTTCCTCGTTGGTAATGTTGATGAAGAATCAAGATTACTTGTAGAACGTACCCACGAAGCAATGATGCGTGCTATCAAAGCAGTTAAACCAGGAAGAACCATAAGCGTTATTGGACGAGTTATTGAATCTTATGCCAAACGTTTCAATTATGGTGTTGTGCGTGATTTTACTGGCCATGGTGTTGGACCAGCTTTTCATACTGGACTCATTGTGCCACACTATGATGATTCCGCGTTGCATGATGATGAAATTGAGTTAGGTATGACATTTACCATCGAGCCAATGCTCACTCTAGGTACTTATCAATGGGAAATGTGGGACGATAACTGGACAGTAGTGACAAAAGACCGTAAACGAACTGCACAATTTGAACATACTTTAGTTGTCAGAGAAGACGGTGCAGAAATCTTAACACTGCCTTAAATGATTGAGCAAGATAACAATTCATCAACTTAAGTACTATAAAAGCTGTTAAACACCATTCATTCCTGATAAAAGGAGTAGACTAAAAGGTAAGTTATACAACAAAGTGTAAGGAAAATCATGAGTTCAAAAGATAAAAATCAACAAGAAACTAATCAGAAACTTGTCGTAAAAGAAGATGAAGCTCCCATTGCTACTGCACCTGTAGGGCAACCAAAACCAAATACCTCTTACATTGGTATTGATATTGGTGGTACTGGTATTAAAGGTGGACTTGTAGATGTTAAAGCTGGAAAACTGATTGGTAAGCGCTATCGTATTGATACACCAAAGCCTGCTACCCCAGAATCAGTTGGCGATGTAGTTAAGCAAATCGTTGATCACTTCCTTCAAGACGCAAGTGGCGAAGCTGTCATTGGTGCAACTTTCCCAGCAATTATCAAGCATGGTGTAGCTAAATCTGCAGCTAACGTAGACAAGTCTTGGATTGACGCTAACGTTGCTCAAGTTCTTTCCGAACATACTGGTCATAAAGTTCACGTAGTTAACGATGCAGACGCAGCAGGAGTTGCTGAGTACTACTTCGGTGCTGGAAGCAAAGCATACCAACGTGGTGTTCAAATGACTATCACTCTTGGAACTGGTATTGGTTCAGCAGTGATGCTTGATGGTATCTTGCTTCCTAACACTGAGCTTGGTCACCTTGAACTTGATGGTCACGATGCTGAAACCAGAGCTAGTGCAGTAGTTCGCGAAAAAGATGAGCTTTCTTTCAAGAAATACGCTAAGAAACGTCTAACACCTTACTTCCAGCATGTAGAGATGCTATTTTCTCCTGATTGTTTCATTGTTGGTGGAGGTATTTCAAAGCGAGCAGATGACTGGCTACCTTACCTTCAAGAAAACGTTAAAACACCAATTCTCATTGCTTCTCTTGCTAATAATGCCGGAATTGTTGGTGCAGCAGCACTTGCAAAGGTTTATTTCGATAAAGCTGAGAATAAAGAAGATAAGTTCTAATAAACTTCAACTAAAAGGGTCTCAACTAGATTAAAGTTTCTTGTTGAGGCTCTTTTGCTTTGCGCCGTGCCCTTGATGGACTAACTTTGGATACAGCTTTCTTTCGTGGAGGTTTCTTAACAGACATGCCAGGCAACTCAATAGCTTCAGTGATTTCTTGATCAGCTCTGATTTTTGCAATCGCTGCTTCAAAATCATCTAAAGAATCAAAGGCTTGATAAACACTTGCAAAACGTAAGTAGGCAACCTCATCAAGTTTTTTTAACGGTTCTAAAATAGTTAAACCGACTTCATGAACATCAATCTCAGCAACACCTGCTGCTCTAATTTTTTCTTCAACTTCTTGAGCTAAAAGGGCAAGATCATCGTCACTAACTGGTCTGCCCTGACAAGCTTTACGCAAACCATTAATAATTTTAGTTTTGCTAAATGGTTCTGCAACTCCAGAACGTTTAATGACGGCTAGACTTGTAGTTTCTACAGTAGTAAATCTACGAGAACAATGGGGACATTGTCTTCTGCGCCTAATGGAAGTACCATCATCAGTAAGACGGCTATCTACCACGCGGGATTCTGGATTTCTACAAAATGGACAATGCATAATTAAATTATATATCCATTACCCAACAGCATTTTGCCCAAAGGTAGCTTTCATATCTGCAATGAAGTTACTATCTCCACTAACTTGGTACTGAGGTGGTAATTCCATGATTTTAGTGCCAAATTGAGATTTAACTTTAACTGTAACCGGTCTTTTACCAGGGTGTTCGCTCAGTACCTCAGTGAGTAAAGAAAGTGTTTCTTCATCAAGAAGGTGTTGATCAAAATTTATCACGACATTTGGATTGCTTTGAAGTTGTTTTGGATCAATAATTTCTACTGATTTAGCCATGACACTAACAGCTTCATCACGAATCATAGTGCTACCTTCAATAGCTACAACGAGATCTTCAGCCAGCAATGGAGCTACTGGCTCATAGACTTTGTTAAAGAACATCACCTCGATAGAACCACTTTGATCTTCAAGCTCTACCTTAGCGTACGATAAGTTACTGGCTTTTGAACGGCGAACAATCAAGGATGTTATGAGCCCTGCAATTTTAACTGCTTGTTTGTCTTTGATGTCTTCGTTAGCCAGCAAATCGTGAATTGAATCATCAGAATACCGTTCTAAAGCATGCTCCACACCCTTTAATGGGTGGTCTGAAACATACATACCGAGAACTTCACGTTCATAAGAAAGTTTAGTTTTTTTATCCCATTCTGGGAGGTCTTCAATCTGAATCTGAATGCTGTCAATTCCGGAATCGGTATCTTGTCCCATAGCCCCAAAGAGGTCAAATTGCCCTACTGATTCATTCTTCTTAATACTAGTAACACTTGCTATTGACTCTTCAACAATGGCATTAAGGGCTTTTCTACTGTTACCAAAGGAATCAAAAGCACCACCGTTGATGAGAGAAAAAATAGTTCGTTTGTTTAAGACGTTAGCAGGTACTTTTATTAAGAAATCTTTATAACTCTCAAAAGCACCCTTTTCTTCTCTGGTCTGAATAATTTGGTCTACAACACCAGCACCAACATTTTTACAGGCTGCCATGCCAAAGCGAATATTTTTCCCTACTGCACTGAAGTATTTAACTGATTCATTGACATCAGGAGGCAACACCGTAATCCCCATGCGCCTACACTCATTAAGGTAAATAGCCATTTTATCGCTGTTTTGACCCACACTTGTTAATAATGCAGCCATATACTCAACCGGATAATGAGCCTTAAGGTAAGCAGTCCAATAAGAAATCACACCGTATGCTGCAGAGTGTGCCTTGTTGAAGGCATAGTCAGAAAATGGAAGCAAAATATCCCATAAAGTCTTTACTGCATCTTCAGAAAAACCGTTATCCAACATGCCCTGACGGAAACCTTCATACTCTCTATCAAGAACATCTTTTTTCTTCTTGCCCATAGCACGCCGCAGATTATCTGCCTTAGAAAGTGAATAACCAGCAACTTTCTGGGCAATCGCCATCACTTGCTCCTGATAAACAATCAGGCCATAAGTGGTATTCAAAATATCTTTTAATGGTTCTTCAAGCTCAGGGTGAATAGCCTCAATTTTCTGCTTGCCAATCTTACGCAAGGCATAGTTATTATGCGAGTTAGCCCCCATTGGACCTGGGCGATATAGCGCAATGACAGCGGAAATATCTTCAAAGTTATCTGGCTGCATTAGCTTAAGTAGATTACGCATTGGTCCACCATCAAGCTGGAAAACTCCAAGCGTGTCACCACGTGCAAGTAGTTCATAAGCTTTCTGGTCATCAAAGCTAAGTCTTTCAAGATCAATATCTTTGCCAGTATTCGCTTTAATATTGCGCAAAGCATCATCAATGATGGTCAGATTTCTTAGTCCTAAGAAATCCATTTTAATAAGACCAAGATCTTCACAACTTGGGTAATCAAACTGAGTGATGATTTGCCCATCAGCTTCGCGTTTCATCAGTGGAATCACATCTTGTAATGGATCACTAGACATAATCACGCCAGCAGCATGTACTCCCCATTGACGTTTAAGACCTTCAATACCGCGAGCCGTATCAAAGACTTCTTGCAAATAGCTCTCAGATTCAACTACTTGACGGATATCTTCTGCTTCTTTATAGCGTGGGTGACCTTCATCAAAAATTCCTGATAGTGGAATATCTTTACCCATGATAGTTTCTGGCATAGCTTTAGTGAGGGTTTCCCCTACCGAAAATGGATGGCCTAGAACTCTTGCTGCATCTTTTAATGCCTGCTTTGATTTAATAGTTCCGTAAGTGACAATCTGCGCTACCCTATCATCTCCATACTTGTCTGTGACATACTGGATAACTTCCCCACGGCGTCTATCATCAAAATCAACGTCAAAATCGGGCATTGATTGACGTTCAGGATTAAGAAAGCGTTCAAAAATCAGACCATGCTCTAAAGGGTCAAGGTCAGTAATTCTCATCGCATAGGCAACCATAGACCCAGCACCTGAACCACGACCAGGCCCTACTTTGATGCCGTTGTCTTTAGCCCAAGTAATGAAATCTGCAACAACCAAGAAGTAACCTGAGAAGTTCATTGTAGAAATGACATCTATCTCATACTTAGCTTGTTGACGGACCTTATCAGGAATTCCTTGGGGATAACGATAGTGAAGCCCTTTTTCTACTTCTTTTACCAGCCAAGATTCTTCAGTTTCTCCAGCTGGCACAGTAAACTTAGGCATGAACTTTCCAATAGCCTCATCGCCATGGGTGAATTCTACATTGCAACGTTCTGCAATTAAGAGAGTGTTATCACAGGCCTGAGGTAAATCACTGAAGATACGGCGCATCTCTGCTGCAGATTTCACATAATAACCATCACCATCAAGTTTAAAACGACGAGGGTCATTCATTGTTGATGCTGACTGAACACACAGCAGTGCTTCATGAGCTTTAGCATCATGTTGCTCAACGTAGTGAAGGTCATTTGTAGCTACAAGAGGCATATTCAATTCTTTTGCTAGACGCAATAAATCTTGTTTAACTCTACGTTCTACTTCAATATCGTGAAACATCAATTCACAATAAAAATTCTCTTTACCAAAAATGTCTTGAAATTCTGCAGCAGCTTTCTTTGCAGCGTCATATTGACCAAGGCGCAGTTTTGTTTGTACTTCGCCACCAGGGCAACCAGTGGTAGCAATAATGCCCTCATGATAATTTTGAAGCAGTTCACGATCCATACGTGGTTTGTAATAGAAGCCCTCAATAGATGCTAAAGATGAAAGCTTAAACATATTATGCATACCCGATGTGGTTTCTGCCCACATGGTCATATGTGTATAGGCTCCAGATCCTGAGACGTCATCTCCAGTACGGGTCTCATCATCGCCCCATTTAACAGGTTTTTTATAACTACGTGGAGTATCAGGAGTTAAATAAGCTTCAATCCCAATAATTGGCTTAACACCTGTTTGTTCTCCTTGTTTCCAAAATTCATAGGCACCAAACATATTTCCATGGTCAGTGATAGCTACTGCAGGCATTTCAAGGCTTTTTACTTTAGAATAAAGTTCTTTGATGCGCGCAGCTCCATCAAGCATAGAGTACTCTGTGTGATTGTGAAGATGAACAAAATTTTTACTCATGCTGGATTCCTTAAAATTTCAAGGCTATGTTGCAAATCCTCTGGATATGGAGCAGTAAACTCAACATTTTGTCCAGAAGTAGGGTGCATAAATTTCAATTGATAAGCGTGTAGCCATTGCCGTTTAAGGCCTAATTCATGAGCAAAAATTGGGTTAGAACCATAAAGTGGATCTCCGACGCATGGGTGGTTCAGGGCAGCAAAATGGACACGAATTTGATGTGTACGCCCAGTTTCAAGATGAACTTCTACCAAAGTTGCCCTGCCAAAAGCTTCTAGTAACTCATAGTGTGTAACAGCATGTTTACCGCCATCAAGAACAGCGAACTTCCAATCATGATGTGGATGCCTACCAATAGGGGCTTCAATTGTACCTGCTAAGGGATCAGGCATTCCTTGAACCAGTGCATGGTACACTTTGGTAATTTCACGATGACGAAAATAACCTTTGAGTATTGAGTAAGCTATCTCACTTTTAGCAACAACCATAACACCACTAGTTCCAACATCTAGTCGATGCACAATACCTTTTCTTTCTTCTGGTCCTGAAGTAGAAATACGACACCCTGTAGCAGCTAACGATGTGACTACATCTGCCCCGTCCCAACTTACCGAAGGGTGAGCTGCAACTTCTGCTGGTTTGTTGACTACTATGATATCTTCATCTTCATGTAATATTTCAAGTTCAGCAATAGGCTTCTTACTCAATGGTTGTTTCTTAAGCGCTTTGTACTCATCAACCAAAATGTACATGCCTGATTCAAGTTGTAACGATTTGATGGCTTTTGCGCCTTTTACTTCAACAGCACCTGCATTAATAAGTTTTACTGCCTGACTTCTATTAATTCCATGAAGCTGTGCTAGAGCAGCATCAAGGCGTTTTCCGTAGAGGGACTGGTCAATGACATACTTACTTTGACGTCTTGGCATAGTCTACCTCCTTAAAAACTAAAACAACTGCGATGATTGCACCTACTACAATGGCAGAATCTGCTACATTAAAAATTGCGTAATGAGGAAGCTGAATAAAATCTACCACGTAACCGTGAAGAAAACCAGGTGGCCTCACTAAACGATCTAACAGATTGCCAGCAGCACCACCAGCAATTAATCCCAAGCATACAAGCCACCACCGACATTTGACTTTTAAGAAAACAAATGTGGTTATTCCAATGACAGCAATCAATGCAATAAGTGAAAAAACCCAAGTCATATCGATTCCCATAGAAAAAGCAGCACCTGGATTACGCACATAAGTAAATTTAAGGAATTGACCTATAATGTCTTTGCTCTGACCTTCTTGCAAGCTAGCAATAATAGCTTGCTTACTGAAAAAATCTAAGAAGAAAACCACAAGAAAAACTAACATATAGCTTCCGAGTGGTTTTAAACGCTGCGAGCTCATCTTCATCATTAACTCTGCAGTGAAGAACTACTTCTTGCCTTTTTTATAAGCTTTCGTTGTAAATTTAGGGACAGAGCCAGTTGCGGTAGTAACGGGCTCGAATTCATTACGCTCTTCACCTTTGTGAGATGAATCTCTCTTTCCAGTGGAACCATATGCTTTATCTGGCTTGTGTGATGGCTTCACAAGTGGCATCTGTGTAGAAGTTGGAGATGTTTTACTTTCATGAGGTGCAGTAACTGAATCAAAGAGTGCCTCATCTTCTGAAAGACGTGGAATACCAGTAGTTGGAATTCCAGGCACACTGCTAGTTTGGTGCATTCTTGAAGCAACAGGCTGTGGAGCAGGCATAGACGCCATAGGGCGCATCTCATTGACAATAGAACCACTAACATCAAGTTCACGAAGATGCGACTCAATATAAGCCTTCAAGCGTGCACGATAATCACGATCAAAAGCACGTAATTGCTCAATCTTAGTTTCAAGAATGGCTTTTTCTTTCTGCAAACCATCAACAATTTGATCACGATGATCTTGTGCATCATTCATCAGCTGCTGAGAAGCATCTTCGGCTTGTGAAATTAATTCATCACGCTTAGCAATACCTTCATTGACGTGTTGATCGTGTAATTGCTGAGCCATCAAGATAACGCTTGAAGCAGATTCCTGTGCTGCTTTCATATCTGCAGAAGTCTCTGGTCTAGCTGGAATTTGAGATTTTACTTGATGTTGGCCGGTAGTCATGCCTGTTTGACGAGAAGCAATAACAGTAGTTGCTTGACCTGGTTTAGCTCCAAGAACTTCAGTTTTAGAATCAATCACTGGTGCAGTACCTGTTGCAAGGCCTCCGGCTGCAAGACGTTTTCTTAAAGATCTATTTTCTTTGAGTAATCTACGCAGTTCTACTACAATCTCATCGAGGTAATCATCAACTTCGTCTTGATCATAACCTTCACGAAACTTTGTAGCTTCAAACCTCTTATTAACAATATCTTCTGGCGTAAGTGCCATCTGGAACTCCTCAAGTCAATTCATTAAGTCTAAAAATGCAAGCAGGCAGAGAAAAACTGCTCAATGAATACTTTCTTTCTTACTAAAAACTTTAACACAATCCGCCTTTATTTAAGTAGATTGAAAAGCACTAACGTAAAATGCCCAAGACAAAGAAACACACGAAAACAAGGAGTGTGAAACCAAGATCAAAAGCGATATTTCCTATCTTGAGTTCAGGAATAACCTGACGTAGCTTTTTCAATGGCCAATCTGTGATTGAATACACCATATGCATTGAAGCTGGAGTTTTAAAATCTGCTTTAAAAAACTTAACCCAATCTAAGACCATACGCAACAATAATGCAATGATAAATGCATATAACGCAAAGAATAATAAGCGTGAAAGACCAATCATTAAAAGTTAATCTTAGAAGGCACGTCGTGGTTGTTCGTCTGCAACAACTTCAACGTAAGAAGGTGAAAGTAAGAAAACTTTATTTGTTACTCGATCAATGGAACCGTGCATACCGAAGATAAGACCTGCAGAGAAATCTACAAGGCGTTTAGCTTCAACTTCACCTAAATCAGTAAGGTTCATGATGACTGGAACATTATTGCGGAAACTTTCACCGATAAGTTTAGCATCACTAAAAGAACGAGGGTGGATAGTTGTAATACGGTTAATCTGACCTTCTGCAGCTTTGTTGATAGGTGTTACGTTGTTCTTTACTGGTGTACGTACTTCAGCTTGGCGAACAATTGGTTGATTCTGCTGGATTTGAGGTATGAAACCGCTCTGTTGTTGAGCTGGAACTACTTGAGAATGTGCTTGTGTTTGAAGTTGCATTTGTGGGGCCTGAATCTGCTGTTGTGGTTGAGCTTGTATCATTGCTTGTGAGGTTACTTGAGGACGCGCTTGCTGCTGTTGTCTAACAACTGTTCCAGTTGGCTGAATCTGTTGAATTGATCCTGTTTCAGGGTACATATCATCAATGTGGTACTGATCATCGTTGTCAGCAAGACCTAAATAAACCATGGCTTTATTTAACGCGCCCATAAAGTAGACTCCTCATATCGGGAAAGATAAATTTCTAGAAGAAATTAAGTACAAATCCTATAACTCTAAGATTACATCTATGTAATTCGATTTCCTAGTATCTTACTACCAATTCTTAGATATGTTGCCGAAAAATCTATAGCTTCCAAGTAGTCATTACTCATTCCTACAGATAATTCTGGAAATTTAAAACCTTTTTCTTCAAAGAATTTTTGTTGTTCGCTAAGATTTTTAAGAACGGCACACGGATTAACATCTGCTGGCAGCACACACATCAGACCTAAAAACTGAATATGCACTGATTCACTAGCAGCTTTAATCAGCTCAGCAAGCTCTTGTGCTGCAGCTCCACCTCTGTCAATTCTTTCCGGTTCTAAATTGATTTGCACAAAAATTTTCTGTGGAGTTTCTGCTCCATATGCCTCAAGCTTACGTAAAATTTTTAGACGGTCTACCGAATGGATATAACTTGCTACTTGCGCTATTTTTGCAACTTTACGTGATTGAATTTGACCAATAAAGTGCCATCTAATATCCGGTAAATGCTGTAAAGCTCTAGCCTTTTCAGTAAGCTCTTGTTCTTTGTTTTCGCCAAAGTCTCGTTGACCAAGTTGATATAACAATTCCACATCTGAAGCAGGGAAATTCTTAGTAACAACAATAAGTTTTACTCGCGATGCATCTCTGCCATCTGTTTGGCAACGTTCTTCTATATTATGCTTAACGTGAGCTAAATTATTACCTAATTCTTCAAGGCGTTGAGTTTTCATGAACTACAACACCTCCAACAAAACGTCCAGCTTTTTGATTCTTGCGGTACGAAAAATACCTACTATCTTCAAAAGTACAAATATCAATCTCTTGTATCTCTACATATGCATCTTTAGCCTTGAAATTTTCTGCAACTTCTAATCTAATACCTGATTTAAGGTCGAAAGAAGGTGTACCTTCTCGTGTTATTCCAGTACTTCCTGGAATAACATTTTCACAATCTTGTGCCATATGTGTTGGAATTTCATAGCACAAAGAACAAATTGCAGGCCCAAGAATCACGGTCAAATCTCTAGCGCCTTGAGTATATAAATCAGTTAATGTTTTAGAAACAATGCTGCCTAAAACACCAGCTCTGCCAGCATGAGCGACAGCATAAAGACCAGCAGCATCATCGTAGATTAGAACTGGAACGCAGTCTGCCACCATTACTGCTGCAGCTGCTCCAGCACCACTGAAAACCAATGCATCAGTCTGCTGGACTTCTTCGCTCTTAAGACGTTGCTTGCCAGAAAAATGTTTAATATTACTGCTGTGAGTTTGACTCATGAATTGAAGATTACTGACAGATAATTCTGCTGCTAATTTCTGACGGTTCTTCTCCACAGATACAGGAATATCCCCAACGTGGAACGCTAGATTAGTAGTTCCACATGGGGATATCTCTGAAAATCCTTGTGCTCCGGTAAAGAATAATTCTGTGCCGGAAGGTAATGTCTTAGACCATGTCAGCATGGAAGACATAGAGCCTACTTCAAGAAGTCAGGAACGTCAAGATCGTCTTGAGAAGAAACCTGTGATGTTTGCTGTGGTTTCAGCCCACTGACGCTAGGAGTTTGTGGCTTGCTAGTTACAGGTGATGTTGCCTGCTGTGTTGAAACCTGACTAGTTTGTGACACAAGTTGCTCAGATTGTTTCTTTTCATTCTGAACTTCTTGTGGAGCTGAAAGATCTTCTTGTGCGTTAATGTCTTCAGGAAGTTCAGGAACTACACCCGTTTCTGAACCTTCTTGACCGTAGCCAAGACCCTTAGCAACGGTTGAATTCTGAGCTGCTTGCTCTTCTGGTGAATCAAAACCAGCAGCGATAACAGTAACACGAGCTTCATCACCAAGGCTGTCATCAATAACAGCACCAAAGATGATGTTTGCATCTGGGTGTGCAACTTCTTGTACGAGACGAGCAGCTTCGTTGATTTCGAAAAGACCTAAATCACTGCCACCTTGGATAGAAAGAAGTACACCATGAGCTCCGTCAATGCTAGCTTCAAGCAAAGGAGACGCAATTGCGTATTCAGCTGCTTTAACTGCACGATCATCTCCAGTTGCAGCGCCAATACCCATCAACGCACTTCCGGCACCTTCCATCACTGATTTAACATCAGCAAAGTCAAGGTTAATCAAACCTGGAGTAGTGATAAGGTCTGTAATGCCCTGAACACCTGAAAGTAGTACAGTATCTGCAGAATGGAACGCATCAAGCATAGAAACATTCTGATCAGAGATAGAAAGCAGACGATCATTAGGAATAACAATAAGAGTATCTACTTCTTCGCGCAGTGCTTCAATACCTGCATCTGCTTGAGTAGAACGACGACGTCCCTCAAAAGTAAATGGACGAGTTACTACACCAATAGTCAGTGCACCCATGGAACGGGCAATACGAGCAACTACAGGAGCACCGCCTGTACCTGTACCTCCACCTTCACCGGCAGTAACGAATACCATGTCAGCGCCTTCGAGAACTTCTTTGATCTCTTCTTCGTGATCTTCAGCAGACTTACGACCAACCTCAGGGTTAGCACCAGCACCAAGGCCACGTGTAAGGTCACGTCCAACATCAAGTTTTACATCTGCATCTGACATTAACAGTGCTTGCGCATCAGTATTAATAGCGATAAATTCAACGCCTTTTAAACCAGCTTCAATCATACGATTAACGGCATTAACGCCACCGCCACCGATACCAACGACTTTAATCACTGCCAAATAGTTTTGGGGTGCTACCACATTTACTCCTCTAAGAAGTTAGTCTTTACAATTACTCTTTTGAGCAAAATTATTTATATATTGTGAGCTTACTTCACATTATAAAACATTACAAGTTCATAAAATTTTACTATACTCGTGTTGTATTTGATACTATCCTGGTGATGTGCCTTGATCATTATAACCAGACTGACTTCCACCAGTACTACCATCATTGTATGGTAAATCCATTGGTTGAGCATCATAACTTGTAATCTGAGGCTCTCCACCAGTTGTAGTTGGACGTTCTGGAGTTGATACATCATAATCTTGCACTCCAGAAGCAAGGTTCTTGTCCATAAGAACCTTTAAAACTTTTCCTTTGAATTGACTCTGTGAAGAATCTCCCCAATGTACTTGTGCCCCATTTTTCAGTGTAAGCAGAGCAGATGTCGGTGATGACGCAGCAATCTTATCTACCTGTGGCACCATATCTTGGGGCATGCCATGCATCACAGCAGAAAGTAAAGCAAAACTATCTTGATTAAGAGCCGCCTTGCCCCCGTCTAATACTGGAACTTTAGCATCATCACGATTTTGAACTTGTCTTAATTCCACTCCATTAGCATCAATAACAATATAGTGATCACCATCTTGAATCATGGCAGCTTCAGGACGTTCAGTAACGTTAACAACTAATGTACTTGGTGGCTTTGCCTGAACTGCAACATCTTGAATCTGGCTCAAATCTACAACATGCTTTAAAACATCTGTTCGATTTACTTTAGCCAGCGGTTCGCCTTTTAAGTCATTGAGGTGCTGCTCAATTTGTTCAGTGCTTACTACGCTATTACCTCTAACATCAATGTTTCGCACTGACATGGCCGATGAGTTAACTAAAAGCCATACCACCGCATAAACTAGAAACATAGGTAGTAGAATTCCGATAGCAATTTTAAGCTTCTTCGGAACTTTATCAACAGTCTTTTCTTTAATCAGTGCAATAGTACTGTTTTGTGGGGCACGGGAAAGACTACGCACCTCAACGTGGTTGTTCTTCCCTTGATCTGCAGGCTTTTTCGTTGAACCCTTTGCTTTATTAAAGGCTTTTTGCGAAGCATGCTTAATTTTAGCTACACCCTTTTGTGAACTAGGTACAGCTGGTTTAAGCTTCTGCTCTTGATTGAGTTTTGCTTGAACTTTTACTGGATCAAGTTTAGGTAAAGACTGGGCACCTTTATTATTTAGAACACGATGTGTAACTTGCTCTTGCCCTGTAACAGGCATAGGACTAGCTTGAGTTTCTTGCGCAGCTCGCTGTTGCGTTGCTTGTTGCTGGGCAGAATTCTGCCGCTGAAGTGTTTTTGCTAACCCAGGCTTACGACGATGGGGTTTATTCTCAGACATTACCATCCTTTAAACAGGCAATAATATCATTTCCTAATAACGTAACATCACCGGCTCCGATAGTAAGGATGACATCTCCAGCAGAAGCACCTACACATATATCGTGGACTGCTTGAGTTTTATCAGGAACAAAGTCTAATTTTTTACTAAAATTAGTAATACTTTCCCCGGAGATGTTGTCATAGCGAGTTTCTCTAGCACCATAAACATCAAGGACAATACACTCATCTGCAAGATTAAGTGCTTCAGCAAACTCTTGAGCAAAGGCAATAGTTCTACTATACAAATGAGGCTGAAAAATCGCCCGAACTTGATGTGAACCAGCAACTTCTCTGGCTGCTTTTAACACTGAGAACACCTCAGTAGGATGATGCGCGTAATCATCATAAACTCTCACTGAGTTAACCTCACCTTTGAAGTCAAAACGGCGCGCAGCCCCCTTAAAATGTGCAAGCGCTACTTCACTTTTTTCGATGTCAGCTCCAGCAAGTGCAGCAGCAATCAGCGCAGCAGTTGCATTATAAGCATTATGTCTACCAGGTAGATTTACAGTGCAATTTTTACCATTGAGTTGTGTAAGATTTTTAAGTTGAGTATTAAGAGTGAAATTACTTTTACCCTGAATAATTTTAAAATCAGAAATAACCACATCAGCAGTTGTAAAGCCATAGGTAATGACTGACTTTCGAGAAGTTAAAGTTTTAAGCAAGCGCTGAACACCTGCATCATCTGCACAAGTAACAATAGCACCTTCATGCTCTAGCACCTGATGCATGAAAGTTTCAAAAGCAGCAAAAACTTTCTCTTCTGTTCCATAAAAATCAAGGTGATCTGCCTCAACGTTAGTTACAATCCCAATTTTTGGGTAGTACTTCAAAAATGAAGCATCAGATTCATCAGCTTCAGCAACAAACCACTTACTTTGCTCTTGCGTAGCAAAGCCTTCTAAATCAGTTACAGGAGCACCAATTGCATGGCCAGGATTAATTCCACCTGCTGCAAAAGCCACAGCAGTCAAGGCTGAAGTGCTGGTTTTACCATGAGTTCCAGCAACACAAACTCCTAAATTATTATTAACAAGATAAGCCAAAGCATCTGAACGATGAATCACATTTAAGCCACGCTCTTTGGCTGCTTTAAGTTCAGGATTCTCATCTTTAATAGCGCTTGATACTACCACTGTTTGAGCTTCCCCTAATTGCTGAGCATCGTGACCAAGATAGACAGTGGCTCCTTGGTTTTTAAGTTTCAAAAAATTTGGTGTTTCTTGAGCATCAGAACCAGACACTTTATACCCTTGCGCAATAAAGTTCTGAGCAATGGGCGCCATTCCAGCTCCACCGATGGCAATAAAATGTATAGGTCCTTGCAGTTTCTTTGTCATTGCTGTGCTACCTTTGCAATCATGTTCGCCATCAAGACATCAGCATCACGTTTACCTATCCCATAAGCTATAGCTGACATGCTTGCTAGCTTATCATCATCTTCAAGTGTAGGTATAACAGTTTCTTTAAAATAAGCAGAATTTAGCTCAGCATTATCTATCATGAGTGCTCCTTGAGCATCTACTACTGGCTGGGCATTTAATTTTTGCTCTCCATTGCCCACAGGCAAGGGAACAAAAATAGCAGGAACTCCAACAGCACATACTTCTGAAACTGTTCCAGAACCTGCACGACACATCAACAAATCTGCTGCAGCATAAACATTTTCCATTTTGGTGATAAATTCACGTTGGTGGTAATGATGGCTAGCACCCCGGACCTCAATTTTTTTACCAGGACCAACGATGTGCAAAATTTGAAACTTTTCAGGATCAAAAAGACCCAAACTTTTAATTAACGCCTCGTTTATGCTCTGAGCGCCAGAAGATCCGCCTGTCACAATTAATGTTTTTTTATAAGGGTTAAGGCCTAGTTGTTCGCGAGCATCTCGTTGATGTTTCTTACGGTCTAGTCCAGAAATGCTCTTTTTCATTGGCATTCCAACATAAACTCCACCTTCAAGTGGAATTTCCTTAAAGGCTAAACCAACTCCTGCAGCTTTCTTCACACCCATCTTATTAGCCATTCCTGGAATCATGTTAGCTTCGTGCATAACATAAGGAATACCAAGCTGCTGTGCCGCTAAGTATGCTGGAGTGGAAACATAACCACCCACACCAAAAACAACTTCTACCTTGTGGTCAATAATAAGTTTCTTTGTCTTTTTAAGAGCACGATAAAACTTTGTGGGGAACGATAATGCGTAGCTGTTAACGTTTCGAGGAAAAGGCACTCGGTCAATAGTCTCAAGGGTAAAACCAGCTTCAGGAACAAGTTTTTCTTCAAGTCCTTCTTTAGTACCAAGGGCAAGAATTTTTGCGTCTGGATATAGTTCTCTGAGCTCTACAGCTACAGCAAGCATGGGATTAACATGTCCAGCTGTTCCGCCACCAGCAACAAGGACAGAAGATAATGGTTTCATTTTCTTGCCCTCCTCGGTGGTTGAGGTAAAGGCTTACCTCTATTTTTCCGTGATGTTTGTATAGCCTTAGCTTGCGCTGTAGTTGGCATGGCAGCAGCTTGTGTAACTGAGTTTTGCTCAATAGTGGCTACATTTTGTGGGTTTACTATAGTCTGCTCAGAACCATAAAATGGTTCAAGAGTGCTTTGTTGAGCAACAACTGCTGGTGCTTGGTAAGGTTGTTGCGCATAATACTGTGGAACGTTCTGGACGCTTTGAATAGTATTATTCGGATTATGTTGAACAGAAGGAATCGGCTGGGAAACAGCTTGAATTACTGTTCTAGGTTTGTGCTGAACTTTCTTACTAGCAACTGCATTGACTCTGGCATTAACTGGAGCAACCTCAGGAGTAGTAACTCGTGTTCTTTTCTTTAGCTGCTTTGATTGAGATACTCCACGATACTTGAAATCACGAGTGTTGTTCTCATCTCCTTCTTTTGGCTCGGTTCGAGCAAAAGAAAGTACCATCCCAATAGCGGCAAGAGTGAAAAGCATAGCTGTACCACCGGCAGATATAAGTGGTAAAGGAACACCAATGACGGGCAAAATACCAACAACCATTCCCATGTTCACCAAAGCTTGTACGATAATCCAGCTCATAACGCAGCCTGTAGCAATACGAATATAAGGGTCCCTATGCCTAGTAATGATACGTGTAAAAGCTAAGATGAGTACAACGAAGAGGACAACCACAGAGAAAGTACCAATAAAGCCTAGCTCTTCCCCTAAAACTGCGAAAATGTAGTCATTATGTGCTTCTGGAAGCCAAGACCACTTTTCACGACTAGCACCTAATCCCACGCCAAACCAATGTCCACTGGCTAGTCCGTAGCGACCAGATACTGATTGCCAACAAAGACCTGAGAGATCATCTCCACAACTTCTCCAGCTAGCTATACGAGCTAAACGGTTGCCGCCATCTTTACCAAAGGCAAGTAATAAGATACCTACAGAACCAATAAGACCTAAGCGCATAACCCACTTCATAGGAACACCGGCTATAAAAATTCCACCAGCGATAATAGCAATGATGATAAGTGTAGTTCCCATATCGTGCCCAAGCCAGACAAGAAAAACAATGATGCTTGAAGGCAAGAGAACAGACCTAGCCACTACCATCGGATCTGAAAGATATTTACGTTTCAAAGAAAGCACATAGGGGATATATAAACATAGCGCGTATTTAGCTAACTCAGAAGGCTGTCCGCTAAAAGGACCAAGAACAAGCCAGTTCTTGTTACCATTAACTTCCTTACCTAAAGGTGTTACCTGAACCATTGCTAAAAGTATGATAGCAAGCCATAAAATAGTTAAGGTAAATTTTTTATTACGGTACACATCTTTTGGCACGTGAGCACCGACCCATAAAGCAATACCCCCTGCAACAGCCCACGCTAACTGTCTCAGAAAAATTCCATAACTTGATGTACCTTGGCTAATTGCCTCAACAGAAGAAGCAGAAAGCACCATAATAACCCCTAGAATAACGAGAAGAATCGTTGAGGTAAGAATCATGTAGTAACTAGCAGTATCGTTACTAAGCCCTTTGGGAACATAACGTTGCGAAGCACCTAGAAAATTAACTGAAAATTCTTTAGCCTTAGCAAGAAAAGACTGAAAAGGTGTTTTCTCAACCGGACGTGCAGTTTTTTGCTTCGGTTTACTCACTGGCTTTTGAGGATTTTGTGGGCGAACAGGTGTTTGAGTTGACATCTACTCCCCCTTTATATGTGCGATAGCTTGGACAAAACTATTTCCTCTATCTTCATAGGACTCAAATTGATCCATAGAGGCCGCTGCTGGAGCTAACAAAACAGTATCACCTGATTGAGCTACCTTTTGAGCTAGTTCAATCACTTCAGGCATAATATCTTGACGTTCAGAACTTTTTGTATCATATACTGGCAACTCAGGGGCTTCTTTTTGTAGGGCAAGCTGCAATGGAGTTTTGTCCTTACCTATAAGAATAACAGCCTTTAATCTGTTTTTAAATGATGATATTAACTCTTGATATTGTGCTCCTTTTGGCAAACCACCAGCTACCCAAATGATGTTGTCAAAGGCAGCAAGAGAAGCAGCTGCAGCATGAGGGTTCGTAGCTTTAGAATCATTAACCCAGTCAATACCATTTACAGTTGCTACATGTTCCATTCGATGCCCACCAGCACGATAATTGTGTAAACCAGCTTGCACAGCTGCTGGAGGAACGTCTATTGCCCTGGCAAGTGCTGCAGCAGCTAAAGCATTCGTCACTGTATGAGGGGCAAGTGGTTTCCCTAAATCTTCAAATTTAGCTAGCTCAAGAGCGCTGGTTCTGCGTTCTTTCAAAAAAGCACGGTCGCAGAGTACATCTCCTACTACTCCCAACATTCCAACAGCAGGACTCCCCTTTGTAAAACCAATAGCTCTAGCACCTTCTTGAACATCAGCATTTTCTACCATCTGTCTAGTAACAGGATCTTCAACGTTGTAGACACAAGCAATCTTTACCTGATGGTAGGCTTTAGCTTTTGCGAGAGCGTATTCTTCTTGACTACCATGCCAATCAATATGATCTGGTGCAATATTAAGCACGACAGCTGCTTCAGCTGAAATACTCTGACTCCAATGCAACTGGAAACTAGAAAGTTCACATGCAAAGACATCATATTCTACTGGTTCACGAATTGCATCAAGGATGGGAGTTCCGATATTACCAGCTGCAATTGCTTTAAGTCCCGCATGCTGGAGAATAGACTCCAACATGCCAGTGGTAGTAGTTTTACCATTAGTGCCAGTGATAATAAGCCATTGAGCTGTTTTCTTTCCTTGGCGTTCACGCACTCGCCACGCAAGTTCCACATCACCCCAAATAGGGATACCTTGTTGTTGAGCCTCTTGAAAAAGTTCATGATGTGGTGGCCAGCCTGGCGAGGTAACAATGAGGTCAAATTCAGAATGGGAAATAGCTAATTTAGTTTGTTTTTCATCAGTGAGTAGAACTCCACCAATAATTTTTAAGGTCTGAGCACGATCACTAGTTTTCTCATTTTTCAAAGCATTAGCATCAAAAACTGTTACCTTAGCGCCAAGCTCTAATAAGGTATCTGCACAGGAAAATCCAGCAACGCCAAGACCAGTAACAAGTACCTTAAGTCCCTGCCACTTTGAATCCCATGATGTTAAATGCGACAAATCTTTCATAAATTTTACGTTCCCGCTGAGATTTCACTAACAGTTACCCATTCTGCAAAGAAGAAGCCAAGGGCAACAGCTACAAAGAGAATACAGGCAATCCAAAAACGGACTACAATGGTTACTTCTTTCCATCCTAAAATTTCAAAATGGTGTTGTAATGGAGCCATTTTAAACAACCTCTTGCCCCCAGAATACTTAAAATAACCAACTTGTAGCAAAACCGAAGATGCAATGGTTACAAAAAGTCCACCCAAAATTGGAAGCATCAACTCTGTGTGAGTAAGAATGGCAAGTCCACCAATTGCAGCTCCCAGGGACAGAGACCCAGTATCACCCATAAAGATTTGTGCCGGATTTGTATTCCACCATAAGAATCCTACGCAAGCTCCCACTAAAGCAGCAGACAGTACAGAAAGATCTCGTGGATCTCTTACTTCATAGCAGGAATGTACATTTGATAAGAGACGTTGACAATCATGAAAACTTTGGAAGATTGTCATAATTAAATATGCGCTGAAGACTAAGGCAGCAGCACCTGCAGCAAGTCCATCTAGGCCATCAGCAAGGTTAACACCATTACTGATACTGACAATGATTAAGTTACTCCATAGAATGAAAAGAATGAGTCCAATAGCTGGAATACCCCAGAGAGCCAAATTCAACCAGTTGATATCGCGAATGAACGAAATTTTTTCACTGGCAGGGGTAATCCCATTTTTATCAGGAAAATTAATTGCAAGTATTGCAAAAAGCGTACCAACCAGAAGTTGCCCACAAATTTTTGTCCACTCAGTTAACCCTAAATTCTGTTTTCGTGAAATCTTAAGGTAGTCATCTAAAAAGCCTACAATACACATTCCTACAACAAGGAAGAGAAAAACAAGACCTGAGGCACTTGGAGGATTATAAAAAACTAAATGAGCAAAAAAATAAGATAGAACTACCGAGGCAACGATGACAACGCCACCCATGGTAGGAGTTCCACGTTTTACGTGATGAGAATCTGGTCCGTCTTCGCGGATAAACTGGCCGTATTCGGCTTTCTGTAACCTTTTAATATAAAGAGGAGTTCCTAACAACGAAATTATTAGGGCCAAAAAACCAGCTAATAGAATCTCAATCAATTCTCTTACTCCTGCATATTCTTAAAGTCAGACGGAGGTAATTCTAAAATTTCCTCACCTAAATATCCTAACTTGGATCCGTTGGAAGATTTGAATAACACAACGTCATCGGGCAATAATTCTTGCAAAAGTATTTTTTTAGCTTCAGCAAAATCTTCAGCAAAATAGGCTTCATTTCCCCATGAACCTTCAAGGTGTGCAGCATTGAAAATTGCTTTAGCGCCCTGACCAACTACTAGTAACTTTGAAATATTCAGTCTGACTACTTGTCGGCCAATGGAATCGTGCTGTTCAATAACATCATCGCCTAGTTCTAACATTTCACCGAGTACTGCCCATGTTCGCCTACCTTGACCAACTTTAGCTAAAGTTTGTAAAGCAGCTTTCATGGATTCGGGGTTAGCATTATAGGCATCATTAATAACGGTAAAGCCAGCTGGACTTTCATCGCGTTGCATACGCCACTTGCTCATGTCCTGTTTTGTATTAAGCGCCTGAGCAATATCTTTTGTGTTGATTCCAATGCTGTAAGCTGCTGCAGCAGCGGCAAGCATATTAGTAACATGATGTTCACCCATCAGATGCCCGTCGATATGTTGTGAACTTCCATCAGGGAAAATGAGATCACAATGCGGGTAAGAAAAATCATCAATTTTTACATTGCGAGCAACAACTACGTTGTCTAGTTCTTTATCTTGAGAGCTAAACCAGCAAATAGGAGCCTTCGTGCGGTTTTTCATTGCTGCGACTTGAGCATCATCTGCATTCAAAACTGCAATCTGATCAGGCCCAAGATCTTCAACCATTTCGCCTTTGGCAATAGCAATCTTATCTGCACCTCCAAAGCCTCCTGCATGTGCTGTACCTACAATAAGCACTACGCCCACATCTGGGTGAACCATATTACATAGATACCGAATATTACCTATAGCATCTGCGCCCATTTCAACAACTAAATACTGAGTTTCTTCAGTGCACTTAAAGACTGTTAGCGGCACCCCTACCTCACTGTTGTAGGATCCTTGAGGAGCAACAGTTGGACCGACTTGAGAAAAGATAGCATTAAGTAAATCTTTAGTAGTGGTCTTGCCAGCAGAACCAGTAATAGCAACTACTTTCATGTTGTTGTGAGTACGGAGACGTTTGACAATTTCAGCAGCAATGAGTCCCATGGCAAGAATGACATCTTTGACAATAATACTTGGTACAACTTTGCCGTTGACCTGAACTTCTCTTTCACACAGTACTAAAGTGGCACCACTATCCAAAGCTTTAGGGATGAAATGATGTCCATCCGTAGTTTCTCCTGGCTTTGCTACAAAAAGATAACCTGCGCTTACTTCACGTGAATCAGTAGTTACACCACTAAAAACTTCAGTTGCAGGGTCACAGCGCAACTGACCCGAAGTAACATCTGCAATATCTTGTGCAGTTAAAGTAATCATTTAATGCGATCTGCCTTCTTAAAACGTTTATTAAGCGCAGTGGAAAGAATTTCACGATCATCAAGTTGGATATCTTCACCCATAACCTCTTGTACTGTTTCATGCCCTCGTCCAGCAACAAGAATTGTGTCTTTATTTCGTGCTAGTTTCACTGCTTTCTTAATGGCTTTTTCACGTGGAGCAATATTTAAAATTTCTACCTCTGGTTTTTCTTGAGCAGCTTTTACTGCACCAGCAACTAGTTGATCACGAATTGGTGCTGCTGGTTCACCGTGAGGATCATCGTCAGTAATAATAACAATATCTGCTCCCTCAACTGCAATACGTCCCATATCTTCACGCTTGGTAGTATCACGTTCACCTGTTGCGCCAAAAACAATAATGAGTTTGCCATCTTCATCTTGTGGACGCACAGCATCCATAGCAAGCACCATAGCATTAGGATTATGAGCAAAATCAACAATTGAAGCTGGTTTATGTGCAATAACCTGCATACGACCAGGAACATCTGTTGAGAAAGGTTGTTTGTGATCAAGCGCACTTTGAAGTCGGTTCACATCCACACCAGATTCGTAAATCATGACTGTGGCAAGCGCAGCATTAGCAACATTGAACATTCCTGGAATTCCCACTTTAACTTCAAGTTCCGTACCATCTTGGTGAGTTAACGTGAACACATGCCCCACACCATTTCTATGGCACTCGCTCACATGCCATATAGCATCTGAAGCTGTTATAGAAAGAGTAACAACATCGATATCAGCTTGTGCTGCAAGCTTTTTGCCCCAATGATCATCTACAATAACCACTCCACGCTTAGCATGCTGCTTGGTAAAGAGCTTTGCTTTTCTTTCAAAGTACTCTTCCATTGTGCCGTGCAAATCTAGGTGGTCTTGCGTAAGGTTGGTAAAACCAACAACGTCATACATAATTCCATCAACACGATTAAACTCAAGGGCGTGAGAAGAAACTTCCATAACAGTAGCTGTTATATCTTTTTCATTCATAACAGACAAGATGCCATGCACATCATGAGCCTCTGGGGTTGTTAAAACACTTGGGATAGGCTCATCACCTGCAAGAATTTCTATCGTGCCAATTAAACCAGTCTTATGCCCAAGAGCTGCAAGAAGAGATCGAATGAAGTAACTTGTAGTGGTTTTACCATTAGTACCAGTCAAACCAAACATTTGAGGTGTCTTTTGATCTGTACCATAAAGTTGCGTAGCCAGTTGGGCAAGTGCAGCCCTGGGATCATCAATAACATACCAAGGGACTTTAGCCACCTCTGATTTTGATTCTTGAAGAATATCTATGCCAGCTTTATCCGTTAAAATAGCTACTGCGCCATGGTTGATGGCTTGTTGAGCATATTTGGCTCCGTGAGTTTTAGCTCCCGGCAAAGCCAGGTATAAATCACCAGTATGAATAGAATTAGTATTGAGTGCTAAACCTGAGACTTGTACAGCAGATTCCGAAGCTACAGCCTGAGCGCCGATGCTCTTCATTAAGGTATCAAGGTCACTTGTCTTAATATTTTGTGGTCGCATATTGAATCTTCCTAATTAATAACACTTCCGTCATACGTTACTGCAAGACGTTCTGTCTGTGGAGTTGAGGCTGGAACAGCATAAGTTTGTAGAGTTTGTTCCATAACGTCTTTAACAACAGGTGCAGCAATCTGCTCACCCCAAATAGAAGTAACTGGGCGTTGGAATGTTGCGTTGATAACGAACCTAGGATTATCCATTGGTGCCACACCAATGAATGATGAGGTACTTCCATCAAAGCCTTTTCCATCTTTAGATGCTGCCTCTGCAGTACCTGTCTTACCACCCATGCGGTAGTTTGCCATTTTTGCAAAGTGTCCACCACCATCAGCTACAACTGATTCGAGAAGTTTTCTTGATTTATCTGCAGTTTCATCAGAAACAACACGGGTTGAAGGTGGCTGAGGCATGACCTCTTCATGGCCATTTTCATCAATGACAGATTCTACGATTCGAGGTGGAATTCTTACGCCGTTATTGGCAAGAGTTGCATAGGATTCAGTCATTTGTAAACTTGTTGTTGAGAAACCTTGACCAAAGAGAATCGTTTGCTTAGTACGATCATCCATATCTGAGGCCTTATGGACAACACCCCCAGATTCACCTGGAAGTTCAATACCTGTTGGCTGTCCAAAACCAAACTTTGTCAGATAATCAACTCTTTGTTGAGTGGTAAGTTTCTCATCCATCATGAGCGTACCTGTGTTTGAAGATTGCGACAAAATACCAGCAACTGTAACATTTTCATCAGCGTGGACATGCGAATCTTTGTAGAGCTGATTTCCGATTTGCAATGTATAAGGAATCACAAATCTGGTATCTGGTTCAACGTAGCCTTCTTGCATGGAAGCTGCGGCAAATATCTGTTTTGCCACTGATCCAGGTTCATAGACTTCAGAAACATTCCTGTTGTATCGATGTTCTTCATCAGTTTTTTCTGGGTTGTTAGGATCAACTGTTTGATCAGCTGCCATAGCAACAACCTTACCTGTTTTGATATCTAAGACAGTAATCATGACCCAGTCGGACTTAGTTTTAGCTCTATTCTCAGCAGCAGCTTGTTGCGCGTATGCTTGAATATCAGCATTGAGAGTTAGTTTAACGGTCTTTCCATCAACTGCTGGAGTTTCCTCAGTAGGGGCTGTAGCAATACGAATACCATCAGCACCTCGCTCAAAGGTTCGTTCTCCGTCTGTACCTTTGAGAATGTCATCTTGGCTTTGTTCAATTCCGGCAAGTGGACCATCGTTGTTGGTAAATCCTACAACGTTACCAGCAACCTGACCAAAGGGATAAACACGTTTGCTGGTCTCATCAGCGCCTAACCATGGGATTTTTAGGGCATCAATTTTAGCTTTTGTAGCTGGATCTACATCTTTTTTCACATAAGCAAAAGTACGCTCATCCATTGGTTTTGAGGTATCGCCTTCAAAAGCTTTCCTGACATCGTCTTGGCTCATTCCTAAAATTCCTGCGACATCAGAAACTGTTCTATCAACTGTAACAACCTGCTGTTGACCATCTTCAGTGCGTTCAACTTGATCAACATTTTTCGGTGTCACCACGATATCGTAACGGGTAACGTTTTCTGCTAAAACTTTTCCATTAGAATCAAGAATTTGACCACGTTTAGCTGGAATTACTGTTTTTGAAATTCTACGTTCTTGTGCCTCTTGAGCTAATTTTCTATCGAAACCCTGCAGATACAACAATGCTATTGAAAGTATGCAAAAACCTGCCAATAACACCCAAGCTAAGTGCTTGAATCGTATTCTTGAGCTAACAGGTTTTGCTGAAGTTGCTGCCTTTTTGGCACGATTGAATAAATCAGTGTACCACTGGCCGGAATTCTTCTGTGCTTTCATCAATTGCTCCCCGTATTCTGAGGTGTTGGTTGATTTGTTGTAGCACTTGCTGTCGGTGTTGCGGTATCAGTAGCAGTAGGATCTTTTTGCTCAGGTGGAACGATTGTTCCACCATTTAAGCTGTTTATATCATCGCTTGATGTGTCTGCTTGTGTAGCTTGTGCATTGGTATCAGTTGAGCCGTTAACACCTACTTGAGGGATTCCACCTAAGGCTGCGTAATCAACGGTAGCTTTAGCCTGAGGACTTGGAACGTTGATAATATTTCCAGTATTGAGATCAATCATTGCAGGATCTTGTTGGCTGACCATTCCCATACTAAGTGCTTTTCGAGCTAAGTTTTGCGGAGCCTGATTTTTCTGAATATTATCATTAAGTTGCTGAGTTTGAAGCTCAAGATCATCACGTTGCTCTGTTAAACCAACACCTTGATATTGCACTTGATAGACATAAATATTCATCATCATGACAACTGCAACTGTAGCTAAAAGAGCAAGTGCACAAAGAAGTGGAAAGAGAATTGAACGTTCAGAGGTTTCCAATTCTTTAATGACTTGGGTTTCAGGTGAACGAACATGGCGTCCATCATCTTGGGTTTGGGAACTAGTAGATAATTTATCTTTTAAATCTTTAATCAAAGACATCTTTAATACTGCTCCTTTCCCATACCCTATTTATGATTTTCTAATTCGCTCAACTGTTCTAAGTCTAACGGAAGTTGCTCTAGAATTCTGCTGTATTTCATCATTTGTTGCAGATTCTGCTCCTTTAGTTATTAACTTCAAATAAGGCTTATGTTGCTCAAGTTCAACAGGTAAATCAAGTGGTGCTGAAGACCTACTGCCTTTAACAAAATAATCTTTAACTATTTTATCTTCTAAAGAATGATATGACATAGCCACGATGCGCCCACCAACTGCAAGATGCTCAATAGCTGCAGGAATAGCTTGTTTTAGAATTTCTAGTTCTTGATTTACTTCAATACGTAGAGCCTGAAAGCTCCTCTTTGCAGGATGTCCACCTTTCTTGCCAGCTGCAACTGGAACCGCTGCTCTAATGCTTTGGACAAGTTGATCAGTAGTTTCAAAAGGTTGTATTTCACGTTTCTTCACAATCTCACTGGCAATTTTATGGGCGAAACGCTCTTGCCCATAGTCTTTGAGTATTTGTTTCAGTTCTGTAAAACTATACGTGTTCACAACCTCTTGAGCTGTTAATTCTGCTGTATCGTCCATTCGCATATCGAGCGGAGCATCATATGAGTAGGCAAAACCTCGTTCTCTTTCATCAAGCTGATAGGATGATACACCTAAGTCAAACAACACTGCGTTTACTTGATTCATCTTTGCTTTGGCCAAAGCTTGTCCAATTTCAGAGTAGAGGCCATGATAAAAAGTTACTCTATCTAGATGTTTGTGCAGTCTTCTTTTTGCAAGTTCAATAGCTTGTGCATCGCGATCAATACAAATCAGATGTACAGCGGGAAAACGTTGAAGAATTTCAAGTGAGTGCCCACCCATACCTAAAGTGGCATCAATGACTACAGGGTGCTGAACTCCTTCTATAGCAGGGGACATTAACTCAAGGCATCGATTGAGAAGAACTGGAGTATGTAGCTGGGCTACATCTTTGCTGTCCATAAATCTCCTTGAATAAACTTACTACATGATGAGGCATAAAAAAACTGTAGTACCAGACCCTCACCGCTCTTTAGACCAGCCATTGGGGAAGAATGTCTGGGCTTATAGAGCCTGCCATTGGGGAAGAATGTCAGGATCAATAGCGGTTAGAGGATCTCATACTACAGTTAGAACAATCCTGGAACTACCTCTTCTTCGACTTCTGAGAATGCTTCTTCTTGTTGAGCTACATATTCTTCCCAACGAGCTGCATCCCAGATTTCTGCACGATTACCAGCACCTACAACAGCAAGTTCTTTTTCAAGACCTGCATACTCGCGTAATGCTGCTGGAATAATCAAGCGACCTTGCTTATCAGGAGTTTCATCCGAAGCACCTGATAAGAACAATCTAGTGTAGTTCCTAGCGTTTTTATCAGCTAAAGAAGCTTGCTGAAGCTGTTCAAGAACAACTTCAAACTCTTTAGCACTAAAAACATAAAGACAACGATCTTGACCACGAGTCAAAACTAGGCCTTTTGAAAGTTCATCTCTAAACTTTGCTGGAAGGCTCAAGCGACCCTTGGCATCAAGTCGAGGAGTATACGTCCCTAAGAACATTTACCCCTCCATTCACTGTCATATTGTTCGTTTATCAACCAACTCATTCCATCTTACTCCACTTTATTCCACTTTGCATCTTCAAGAACAATTTAATTTTAAAAAAGACCTTTTTAGCTTGATATTTCAAGTGGAAAAAAGTGGAACAAAATTTCAATACCTTATCTAATCTCTGTAGCGCATGCTGCACAGGTATTATTGAAATGTGAAGAGCACACAAGACTACGTTAAAGATGTTGATAGCTTTCTTCTGCGCTTCTTAAAAGAGCGAAGTAATCAACTATCAGAAATATCTCCTGAAGCGCAAGAACTTACAGAATACATTCTTGAACTTGCACTCGGTGGGAAACGCATGAGAGCACAACTTTGCTATTTGGGTTACCTCTATGCTTCTGGAACAAACTACCCAGCAATAGTTACTGCTGGAGCCGCCATTGAAATGTTTCAAACAGCAGCACTCATTCATGATGACATTATCGACAGTTCTGAAACTCGAAGAGGCAAAACCACAATCCATACTCGTTATCAACAGCAGCATCAAGACGAAAATTTAGCTGGAAGCCCAGAAGAGTACGGTATCGCTACTGCAATCTTAGGCGGAGATTTATGCTTATCTTTCAGCGAAGAAATCTTTGCTCAAGCAAGCGAGCTCATTTCTGAGACTTACGAAGCACGAAAAATATTCAACACTATGCGATATGAAGTTATGGCTGGACAGTTTATGGATATTCATGAAGAAACAGCGTTCAATGAACCCCACGATCTTAACGCTTATGAACGAGCTTTTAATGTTTTGACATTCAAATCGGCTAAGTACTCTGTTGAGCACCCATTGGTCATTGGTGCTGCACTTGCAGATGCGAGTCAAAAAGACTTACAACAACTTGCAGACTTTGGGCTGCCTCTTGGACAAGCCTTCCAGTTAAGAGATGATCTTTTAGGCGTCTTTGGTGAGCCACAGCTTACCGGAAAACCTGCTGGAGACGATATCAAGGAAGGTAAACGAACAGTACTTATTGCTTTCACCTTAGAAAATAGCTCTGAAAAAGATATAAAATTTATCAATTCACACTTAGGTGATGCTTCCATGAACAGCGAGGAGCTGGAGAAAATACTTCATATTATCCAACAATCTCAAGCACCTCAACGCTGTGAAACCCTCATTAATAAACTAACTGCTCAATCTTACGATGCACTAGCAAAACTTCACGAAAACACTGAAGTAACTCAAGAGCTTAAGACCATTGCTCAAAGACTAACCCAACGTGATGCTTAACTACCAAGCAAGTGCTTGTATAACTCTTCTCACCTGAGTTTTAAAAGTACCATCTACTAAAACATCAATAGGTTTTTGATGATCTAAACTATCTTCTTCTGTGAACAACCAGGCTATTGCTTCCGCATCGCTATAACCCACATCATGCAACAAATTAAGTGTGCCTTTGAGATTGTCTAGAGGTTTTCCGTCTTTAATAAAAAGCGCAGGAATACTAAAAATTTCAGGATCTCCCCTTTTAACCCCTATAAGAGTCCTACGATCAACTAAAGATTTTACACGCGGAACTGTTGTCCCTAATTCTTCTGAAACTGCCCCAATAGTAAGCCATGAGTCTACGAGCTCATCTAGTTTTTTATTATTTTCATCACTCATATCTTTATAGTACCGTGCCAAAAACTAATATAGCGCTCATGTTTAAAGTAAGATAAATACAAATGGACAGTACAATAAGCGTTTTAAAACCAGGCAGCACCTTAGATTCTAGATATAAGATTAAATCTCTTATCGCTAAAGGCGGGATGGCTACTGTCTACCTTGCTTATGATCAAAAGCTTGGACGTGATGTTGCCCTAAAAGTCATGTTTCCGCATTTGTTAGATGATAAAAAATTTGTCCATCGCTTTATTCAAGAAGCTCGCAATGCTGCTGTTCTCAATGACCCACATGTAGTACGAACGCTTGATCAAGGCCGTACTGGTCCTTTCATGTACCTTGTTATGGAATATCTTGATGGCTATACTCTCAGAGATATTCTTTATCAAGAAAACCACTTAACTCCTCGTCAAACTCTCGAAGCATTAGAACCTATTCTCTCCGGTGTAGCTGCTGCCCATCGTGCCAAAATTATTCACCGTGATTTAAAACCAGAAAATGTTCTCATTGCTGAAGATGGGCGTATTAAGATTGCAGATTTTGGGCTTGCACGCATGATGGATAACAACACTGTGACAGGCTCTTTACTGGGGACAGTAGCCTATATGGCACCTGAGCTTGTCACTGAAGGTGAAGCAACAGAAGCTTCAGATGTTTATTCACTTGGTGTTATGGCATACGAAATGTTAACTGGACAGCAGCCACACCAAGGCGATTCTCCTATGCAAGTTGCTTATGCACAAGTTAACGACCGTATCCCAGTTCCTTCTTTGAAAGCGCCTGGTCTTGCACCTGAAATTGACGAATTTGTATTACATTGTACTGAACCTAACGCAGATAAAAGACCACCTGATGCAGCAGTAATGCTGGCAGAAACAGAACGATTATTGCGTATTCTTCCTGATGAAGCTTTAGATTATGATTTTGAGGCGCCTACCCAGCAGCATGCAACTACTCCTTTAAATACCGAAAATATCAAATATCGGCCCACAGCTCAGTACGTTCCACCTACCAAAGATGAAGAAACGGAACTCATCCCTGACTTTATCAAGGAACACAATCAAACTTTAGCTCAAAGCAGGCGCCATGCAGCCCTTAATCGTGAGAACTTTCCAAGCACACAAAGCTATAACCACAGCTCTTCCCTGCTTGGCCAAGGCTCTTTCACAACTCACAGCTTAGACACTGCCACACTTCAACAAACTCAAGTATCACAGCCTGATACAGCTATTCAACCGCTATACCCACAGCCAACAACTTCCAGTATCTCTGCGTTTGAAACACCTCAAAGTGTTACAGCAGCAGATTTAAATCTTTCGCAGAATATTAAACATAAACGCCATGTTAAGAAAGCTGAAAAAAAGAACCTCAAAGAGCTCAAGAAAAGTTACCGGGTGCAATTACGTCCTGGAAATGCTGCTGTACGTTCGTTAATTGGCACAACTGTTGTTACTGGCATTACTGCAGCTGCTGGCTATGCCGGTTGGTACTATTCAGAAGGACCTTACACAAATACTGCTATTCCAAATGTTGTAAACAACCATATAGATCAAGGTAAACAGACGCTACAAAGTGCAGGATTCAAACCAGAGATAGTAGAAGAAAATAGCTCAAGTATTCCAGATGGAACCATCATCAGGACTGTTCCTGATGCAACAGGCTTTGGCAACAGAAATTCTAAAGTTCAAGTTTATGTTGCCCAGAACCAAAACAGCTCAACGCCGACTTCTAGTAGCTAACTATTCTTTCATTCATTATTTTCGGCATAGCGCTTTTGAAGCAGCTCAGCTACTAAGAATGCAAGTTCCAAAGATTGTTTACGGTTCAATCGTGGGTCACATACTGTTTGATAGCGATGTGCTAGTTCTTCGTCAGCAATTTGCTCTGAACCGCCCAAACATTCTGTCACATTGTTCCCTGTCATTTCAATATGAATACCACCTGGAACAGTGCCAAGCTTTTGATGCACTTCAAAGAATCCATTGACTTCATCCATGACATCATCAAAGTGACGAGTTTTGTAACCTGACTCAGCAGTAATAGTATTGCCGTGCATTGGATCTGTGACCCATAACACTTTAATTCCAGCTTTTTCAACGCCTTCCACGATAGGAGGAAGCTGCTGACGAATAACATCTGCTCCCATACGTGTAATGAAGGTTAAACGGCCAGGAAGATTATCTGGGTTTAGCTTCTTAGCCAAAGCAATTGCGTCTTTTGCAGTTGAGGTAGGTCCCAGCTTAACTCCAACAGGGTTAGAAACCTGAGCAAGGAAATCAACGTGAGCATCATCAACACCACGAGTACGCTCCCCGATCCATAAGAAATGAGCAGAAGTATCAAAAGGGTTATTTGTAATGCTGTCTATTCGCGTTAAAGCACTTTCATACTCTAAGAGAAGTGCTTCGTGCGCTGAATAAAAATCTACCCGCTTCAGAGCTTCAAAATCAGCGCCACAAGCTGCCATAAATTGTATTGCTCTATCGATATCTTGTGCAATAGCATCATAGCGTTCAGTAGCATCTGAAAGCATACCTTTGTTCCACTCATGAACGAGGCGTAAATCTGCATAGCCGCCCTGAGTAAATGCACGAATCAGATTCAAGGTTGACGAAGCCATATGATAGCCTTCAACCATACGATGTGGGTCTGGAGTTCTAGCTTCTTCGGTAAAATCAAAACCATTAACAGCATCACCACGATAAGAAGGAAGTGTGACCCCTTCACGAGTTTCAGTATCTGATGAACGAGGTTTAGCAAATTGCCCAGCTAAACGACCCATTTTAATAACAGGCACACTTGCTCCATAACCGAGTACCACTGCCATTTGTAAAATAGTCTTGATTCTAGCTTGGATTTGATCAGCTGTTGCACCCTCAAAGGTTTCAGCGCAATCTCCACCTTGTAGTAAGAAAGCTTTACCTTCTTGAGCTAAAGTTAGTTTCTCTTCTAAGTCTCTTACTTCACCAGCAAACACAAGTGGTGGGAAAGTTCGCAAATCATTGGTAGCTTCTTTAAGTTCAACAGTGCCATCCCAATCAGGCTGTTGTAAAATATTTTTTTCTCTCCAACTTGAAATTATTTCATCTGAAGTGCTGTTTTTAGTCATTTAATTATTCTAACGATGACGCGTAACAAATGCTAATCACGAATAACTTTTTCGCTTTCATCTAAACGTTTTGTAGCAGGTGCTGAATATTCGTCAACATACTCTTGTCCACCGAGTTTTTGAATTTCCATCATAATCTCATCAGTGACTTTGCGTAGCACAGCATGGTCTTTTGCTTGATCATAATACTGTGAAAAGTCCATTGGCTTACCAATTTTAATACCAATGCGTGGATGGCGTGACGGAATTAACTTTCCGATAGGCTGTGCAATATTGGTGTTAATCATAGCGATAGGTATTACTGGAGTGTGCGTTGTTAAAGCGATTCGCGCTACGCCAGTATGGCCTTTATGTAACTTGCCATCTGAGCTTCTAGTTCCTTCTGGATAAATACCAAAGAGTCCACCTTTAGCTAAAACACCTTCTGCAGAGTCAAAGGAATCCTTTGTTTTGTCTCCACCACTACGATCAACTGGAATTTGCCCCATAGATGTGAAAAATTTAGCCTTAAGGGCTCCTTTAACACCAGGACTATAGAAGTAGTCACTCTTAGCAAAAAAGGAAATAGGTCGTGATAAGAAAATGGGGAAGAAAAATGAATCAGAAACCGATAAATGATTGCTGGCAATAATAGCTCTTCCTTCATCAGGAATATTCTCTAAACCCTCTACTTTAGGCTTGTATATAGTCTTAAGAGCCGGGCCGCCTATTACATCTTTCACTAAGGTATAAAACATCTTAAGTCCTCAAATTCTTGATACCAATATTATCTTCAAGCTTACATTGAGGTTATAGTTATATCATGACATATGAGGAAAATGCGAACATAAAAATTGATCATTCGCCACTTTTCCGTAATGGAATAGGCGACAAAAAAAACATAGGCGTTGTATTATGTCATGGTTTTACAGGGTCTCCTCATAGTATGAGACCATGGGCTAAACATTTAATGGCGCAAGGCTACACTGTAAGTATGCCATTACTGCCTGGTCATGGGACTCGTTGGGAAGACCTAGGAAATACTAACTGGCATTCTTGGGTTCGTGAAGTTAAAAATCAAGTATATTCAATCAATGACAAATGTAACACCACTATCATCATTGGGCTTTCAATGGGTGGAGCTCTTGCTTTAAAGATGGCATCTGAAGATTTAGTTGATGCCGCTGTTGTTGTTAACCCTGGCACCATTATTGATGACCCGCGTCGATTTGCAACGGGAGTGATGCAGTATTTGCAAGACTCTTTGCCGGCAATTGGTAATGACATTAAAAAACCAGGAGTTGTTGAAGGCGCTTACCCTAGAGTTTCAGTGAAAGCTACACACCAACTCAAAAAATTGTTCCATGAAGTACGTAAATCATTAAAAGACGTTGAAGTACCTGTTTTATTATTTAGGTCTCGCAAAGATCATGTAGTTACTGATAAGAACATTGGCATCATCAAAAAGAAAATAAAACCACAGTATCTTCGTATAATTCCACTGTATAACAGCTACCATGTTGCAACTTTGGATTATGATGCAGAAGATATTTTTATTAAAACAGATGAGTTTATCGAAAAGATTGCTTCCGGAGAACACAAACATACAGTAACGTAATTAAGCAAGCCACATATTAGTGTAGACCTTGCCAAAACGGTGTTTTATTCCCTTTGCATTAACTGAGGAACAAGTATTCTTAAAATACAATGTGAAAGGTGTCCTCATGATTGTTCAGAAGAAAGAACTCGTAGAAGTTCCAGATAACATCAATATCACTGACCTTTTGATGCAACATGTCACATCAGGAGACAATCCTCTTCTCTTTGCACGTAAAGACTCTCACGGAATATGGCAAGACATTACCGCAGAAGAGTTTTATAACCAGGTTTCCGCATTAGCTAAAGGGCTTATTGCTTTAGGCTTTCAGCCTGGTGACCGTATCGGTATCATGTCTAAAACGCGTTTTGAATGGTCGCTTATTGATTTTGCCATTGCTTTTGCAGGCTGTACTAGTGTTCCAGTTTACGAAACTTCATCACCACAACAAATTGAATGGATTTTATCCAACTCTGAAGCTCGTGGAATTTTTGTGGAAACTCCTGAACATGAAAGCTATGTCAAGCAAAAGAAAGAACAGCTACCACATTTAGAAAAAATCTGGACCATCCAGAACTCCGACTTTATCGAGCTTGCAGATTCTGGAACTAGTGTCAGTGATGAAGAACTTGAAACACGTAGAACTCTGGCAACTGCAGAAGATGTTGCCACAATAGTCTATACTTCTGGAACAACTGGTAAACCTAAAGGCTGTGAATTAATGCATGGAAACTTCACTAAACTTTCAAAAAACTGTGCCTTAATTTTCAGTGACATTTTAAAGTATCAAGACAAAACTCTCATGTTCTTGCCTCTAGCGCACGTTCTTGCCCGTATTATATCTATCCTATGCGTTGATATTGGCATTAAAGTTGGACATACAAGTGATATTAAAAAATTAACTGCTGATTTACAAGAATTCCATCCTAATTTCATCCTCGCTGTTCCTCGTGTCTTTGAGAAAATTTTTAATACAATTCAACTTCAAGCTAAACAAGGCAAAAAAGGTAAAATTTTTGAACAAGCTGAAAAAGTCGCTATCAACTATTCTAAAGCTCAACTATCAGGGAAAAAAATACCTTTTACGCTCAACGCACAGCATAAAATCTTTACAAAACTTGTCTATGAAAAACTCTTAAAAGCTTTAGGTGGAAATATGGGCTTTGCTGCTAGCGGCGGAGCTCCACTAGGAGAAAATCTATCACACTTCTACAATGGTGCTGGTTTACCTATTTATGAAGGTTACGGCTTAACCGAAACTTGTGCACCTGTAACCTTTGTAAACCCACAAAGTTTCATTCCTGGAACCGTTGGACCTCCAGTGCCAGGAGTAACAGTCAAGATTGCTGAAGACCAAGAAATCTTGGTTCAAGGCATTGATGTCTTCAAAGGATACTGGAACAACCCAGAAGCGACGGAAGAAATTAAAAAAGATGGCTGGTTACACACCGGTGATTTAGGTACTTTCTTGGGAGAAAACCTTAAAATTATTGGACGGAAGAAAGAAATTCTTGTGACTGCAGGTGGAAAGAACATTGTTCCTGCACTACTAGAAGATCAAATTAGATCTTCTGCGCTAGTGTCACAGTGCCTTGTCATTGGAGACCAGAAGCCGTACGTGGCAGCATTGGTAACACTTGACGATGAGTCACTTCCCCTCTGGCTTGCTCAGCATCATCTGCCAGAAGATATGAGCATGGAAGAAGCCTGCAAAAATCCTCAAATACAAGCTGAAGTGCAAAAGACCATTGATCAAGCTAATGAATCAGTGTCCAAAGCTGAGGCTATTAAACAATTTAGGCTTGTACCAACTGACTTCACAGAAGACTCTGGCCATTTAACTCCGTCTTTGAAAATTAAACGCTCAAAAGTTATGCAAGATTTTGATGATGTTGTTAATGAAATTTACTCTTCAAAAAAGCCCGCAACAGGAAATTAGAAAGCTAAGCAGCTCTTTTTAAACGATACTCGTTAATATCAATGAGACTAGGCTCATAGGTTTTTTCAGAAGGTAGCTCTAAAACTTCGCTCTTAGCTTCATTCAAAGTTGTGGCAAGATCAATTGCAAAGACGCCACATCCACCTTTAAGAAGATCAATGATTTCTTCAGGGTCTGACACTTCATAAATTGAGGCACCATCACTCATGAGAGTAAGTCTAGAAATATCTTCATAACCTAAGTAACGCAAGTGTTCAACAGCTTTACGAATTTGCTGTAAGGAAATTCCAGTATCCAACAAATTCTTAATAACTTTTAATTCCAGGATATCTCTAAAGCTATACAAACGCTGAGTACCAGAGCCTTTTGCACTACGAATTCGAGGAACAATAAGTCCAGTACGAGTCCAATTATCAAGTTGTCTATAAGTAATACCAACTAATTTTTGTACAGAAGGAGAACGATACCCTAAGGTTTCATCAATATCGTGGTGCTCTTCAAAAAGGACACCTTGACCTGCATCAGGCATTGTAGGGAAAAGCATTGGAGCATTATCTTCTTTACTCACAGAATTCCCTCCATTAAAACTTATTGAACTCATCTAACTATATCTTACGACTCAAGTACTTTACAAAATAAAATTACGCATTTGGAGAAGCGTAAAAAACAAATCTGAACTTTCCAATTCGCACTTCAGAACCATTTTTTAGCTTTACTTCATTGATTCTGTCAGTATTGACATAAGTTCCATTTAATGAATCGCAGTCGGTAATGTAGAAGCCATCGTCTGCGCGAGTAAACTTTGCGTGTTTCCTTGAGACAGTTACATCATCAAGAAAAATATCTGCGTCAGGATGACGCCCAGCAATTTCAAGATCTAAATCAAGCAAAAAACGAGCAGAGCGATTACTGGAATCTGCACCAATAAGTAAGGCACAATCCCCTGGTAAAGCGTTGATAGCTTTCTGCTCCTCAGCAGTTAAAGCAATACGCTCAATAGGTTCCGCAGCCTCTAACTGTGGAATACCAAGCGTAGTTGTATTCGTATTTTCTTCGTGGTTACTCATGTGGTCCTTCCCCGATCACGTAAATAAACCTTAGATTGTATTGTAACGAGTTTCACTCAAAATTGCGACTTGTCCTCTTCAATGCGAGTTGTGCCATCAGGAATAGCTGGTACTCTTGCTTCATCAAGAGCAATACGCCGTGCAAGAGTTGTAATTTTTCTCTCCGTTGCTTTATTTGCCCTAAAGCTACCTGCAATAACCATAAATACCACGATGATAAGGCCGTACAACAGCATGTCAGTTCCACGGCCAATATTAAAGAAATGTGCAACTTCAGTAAGTTTCTCTGGTAAGAAAATGGAGATAAAAACTGCAACAGCAAAAAAGAAAAAAGCTAAACGACGCAGAGCTTGCGAACGAGCACTACCATTTCCTCGGAACATAAAGTAAAAAACTCCAAGAAGTGCAAAGCACAATAAAATCTGAAAAACAATACGCATCGTGTTCTACTTTACCATCAGATCAATTAAGATATTGATTGAATTAAGCAACGGCTGACCTTTCGATTTGGAATAATCAGTGTATTTAATATGCGTAGGGTACTCAGCATATTTAACATGAAGCTCCCCAAATTCATCAACAATTTCAGAAGCATGAGCCATGCCATTTTGATTAAGATGAATCTTTTCAAGAGTTCCTCGAGAAATAACACGCAAGCCATTATGTGCATCTGTCAGTTTCATGCCAGTGCTCCAAGCACCCCATTTAGCGGCAGTTTTGAGCATAATCTTTTTCATAGGAGGCACTTGCGTGCGATCATCAAGAAAACGAGAACCAATCACTACATCAAGATCATCTTTCTCTAATAACTCCACCATACCTAAAGCATCTTCAACACTGTGCTGACCATCTGCATCGAAGGTAACAACAGCACTAGAATCAGGGAAAGAAAGCACGTAATCGAAGCCAGTTTGCAAGGACGCCCCTTGGCCCATATTAATAGGGTGACGAATAACATGAGCCCCAGCATCATAGGCTACTTGAGAAGTATTATCAGAGCTATGATCATCAATAACAATAATTGAAGGAAAGGTACGTAAAGTATGTTCTATAACATCTCCGATTACCTCGGCTTCGTTGAAAGCTGGGATAACCACCCACACATTTTTCAAATCCACGACTAACGACACCTACTCCTGAACACCAAGTTTTTCAAAAATCATCTGTCTAGCTTTTGCAGCGTCTGCTTTACCTTGAGTTACCTTCATCACTCCACCAACAATGGCTCCAACAGCTTGAACTTTTCCTGCCTTAATTTTTTCAGCAGCATCTTGTTGATCTACTAAAACTTTATCAATTGCATCAGAAAGAGCAGAATCATCATTAACGATTTCTAGCCCCTTTTCTTGCACGATATCACTTGGCTTACCACCATGATCTATAACTTCATCAAGGACTTCACGAGCAATTTTATCGTTAATTTTGCCCTCTTGAACTAATTGATCAAGTTCAACAATAGTTTCTGGATTTACTCCAAGATCACCGGCATCAACACCTTGAGCATTAGCACGACGAGTTACCTCACCCATCCACCATTTACGAGCTACAGCAGGGGATGCTCCAGCCGTTACAGTCTGCTCAATCTCATTGAGTAAACCAGCATTCACAACATCGCGGAACTCCAAATCAGAATAATTCCATTCCTTAGCAAGACGCTTACGACGCTGGGCTGGAGGTTCAGGAAGACTAGACTTTAGTTCGGCAACCCATTCTTTTGAAGGAGCAACAGGAACTAGATCTGGTTCAGGAAAATAGCGGTAATCATCGGCATCTGATTTTGGACGTCCAGAAGAAGTACCACCATTACTTTCTTGCCAATGACGAGTTTCTTGAAGAATTGAATCGCCATTATCAAGAACCTGAGCGTGGCGCTGAATCTCGTATCGAACAGCCTTCTCAATAGCTCGCAAAGAGTTGATATTCTTTGTCTCAGTACGAGTACCCAACTTTTTTGTGCCTTTAGGCTTTAAGGAAACATTAGCGTCACACCTGACATGTCCACGTTCCATTTGAGCTTCAGAAACACCAAGATTTTTCACTATTTCACGAATAGCAGCAACATACCTCCTGGCTAGCTCTGGAGCATGCTCAGGGTTTTCCACCTCTATAGGGAAAGTGACAATCTCAACCAAAGGTATGCCAGCTCGATTGCAATCTACAAGAGAACTACCAGCATCTTGAATACGTCCACTAGTACCCTGATGCGTTAGCTTTCCAGCATCTTCTTCCATATGAGCTCGTTCAATTTTTACTGTATAGACAGTTCCATCTTCAAGTTCAATGTCTAATGCTCCATTTTCTGCAATAGGCTTATCGTATTGAGAAGTCTGGAAATTCTTTGGTGTATCTGGGTAAAAATACTGTTTACGTGAAAACTTAGTTTGATCGGCAATCTCACATCCTAAAGCAAGACCAATCTTGATACTAGATTCAATTGCTTTCTGGTTAACTACTGGTAGAGCACCAGGTAGACCTAAACATACAGGACAAACATTCGTGTTAGCTTCTGTACCAAACTCATTCGGGCAAGAACAAAACATCTTAGTTTCTGTGTTCAACTCAACATGAACTTCAAAACCCATCACTGGATCGTATTTTTCAATTGCTTCATTGAAATCCATTAACTGGTCAGTCATGATTTTGCACCCTTCTCAATCTTTGGTGCTTGAGCCAACAGTGGCCCGCCCCATTCCTCTTCTAAAGCATTCTCTAAAGCTGCACCAAGCTGATAGAGCAGATCATCTTTTTTAGCAGGAGCAAGAATTTGGAAACCAGTAGGTAGGCCATCTTCTTCAGCAATACCACTTGGTAGGCTCATCGCAGGAATACCAGCTAAATTAGCAGGAATAGTAGCAATATCATTTTTATACATCGCCACTGGATCCTGTGTTTTTGAACCTAATTTAAAAGCTGTTGTTGGTGCAGTAGGTGAAACAAGTACATCTACCTCGGAAAAAGCTTGATCAAAATCTTCTTGAATCAAAGTACGAACTTTCAAAGCGCTTCCATAGTAAGCATCAAAAGAACCTGAAGAAGAAGCATAAGTACCAAGGATAATACGACGCTTAACCTCAGAACCAAAATCTTTCTCTCTACTCAAAGACATCATTTCTTCAACCGTTTTAGCACTTTTGTCACGCTGACCGTAACGGACTGCATCGAATCGGGCTAGATTAGAAGAAACTTCAGTAGGCATAATTAAGTAATATGCACCCAAAGCATACTCAAAGTGTGGACATGAAACTTCAACAATTTCGGCACCTAATTTTTCAAGAATCTTAATGCATGCATCAAAATTCTCTTGGACACCTTTTTGATAACCATCGCCACTAAGTTCTTTAACTACACCAATTTTAAGGCCTTTAACTGAAGCATTTTGAGCTGCAGCAACAACATCTGGACCTTCTTCTATAATTGACGTTGAGTCCATTTCATCGTGACCTGCAAGCACTTGATGTAGCAGTGCTGTATCCATAACATTGCGAGCCACTGGACCGATTTGGTCCAAAGAAGAAGCCATTGCAATAGCCCCATATCGTGAAACTGCACCATACGTTGGTTTTACGCCCACTGTTCCCGTAACTGCTGCTGGTTGACGAATAGAACCACCAGTATCAGTACCTAATGCCAGTGGGGCCTCAAAGGACGCCACCGCAGCAGCAGAACCTCCACCAGATCCTCCTGGAATACGAGAGAGATCCCAAGGATTATGTGTTGGTCCATACGCAGAATGCTCTGTGGAAGAGCCCATAGCAAATTCATCTAAGTTAGTTTTACCAAGAATAGGCATACGATTTTCACGTAATTTTTTCACAACAGTTGCATCGTAAGGGCTCATCCAACCCTCTAACATTTTTGAACCAGCAGTAGTGGCCTGACCCAAGGTTACAATTAAATCTTTGACTGCGACTGGAACACCAGCTAAGTGCGGAAGCTCTTTACCTGCTTTTCGATCTTTATCGACTTCTTGAGCTACTTCAAGAGCTTCTTCTTTATTTAGGGATAAAAATGCATGAAGAGCTTCGTCTAAATCTTCAATTTTTTTAAAGTGTGCTTCTACCAACTCGACTGAGGTCACTTCGCCATTGTTTAACGCTTCAGCCTGTTGAGCTGCTGAAAGCTTTGTTATATCTTGTACCATTACTCACCGTCCAAAATAGCAGGAACTTTGAAGCAACCGTCTTCTTGTGCAGGTGCATTTTGCAGAGCTTCTTCTTGAGTAAGACACGGTTTTTTTACATCTTCACGAAAAACATTTTCCATAGGTAATGGGTGAGAAGTTGGTTTAACATCTCCTTGAACAACTGAGCTGATTTGAGTAACGGACTCTAAAATACTTGGAATCTCTTGTGCCATCAAATCCAGTTCTTTTTGTGTCATTTCAATTCGAGCTAAAGAAGCTATGTGTGCTACTTCTTCTCTAGTAATTTTGGGCATTTCTCACCTTAACAGCTTGAGTTCTTGATAAATACACTGGTTCTATTCTATCGGTTTAACCACAAATAATGAAACTAATTTGGATTGCTAAAGCTTAGATAAAAGGATTATTTAGGCAAAGCTGTTCATTGCTCTAACGCTACTAGATTGTTTATTAGCATGAGTGTGCGTTAAAAAAATCATTCTTCTGGTTGATTCTTTAGCTAGTTAAAATTATTACTCTTGGAGTAAGCAATCTAAGACAAGGTTGCTTATGAAGAAGAAAGCCAAGCTCAATGGATTCAACTACTAGACAAAACACGTCTACTGCTCCAGCTACAAATAGACTTGGCTTTTGGACATTCTTTTTATGTATTAGCTCGCTAGGAGTATGGCGTTCAAGTTTTATAAAAGAAAGTATCTTAAAGCAGCTGATTCACAATGAACAGTTTAAAAAATACAAAGCTGAAAATTTAGAACAACTAGCAACTATAACAACATCCATTGGCTTATTAGTGTTTTTTGTTTCCACCTTCATATTTCTACAATTAGCAAAAGTACTGGAAACCAAATGCTTTCAGGCTAAAAAAACGTTAAGAATAGGAACACTTTTTAGTTTTGGTTTTTTTACATTAGTTATAGGAT
>JASGFC010000013.1:0-41387 GCA_047605865.1 Micrococcaceae bacterium
GAACCCGAAATGCTACAAAATCTTCTACAGCAGACAAGGTGAAGAAGAGTTCTGGAATTCCCCGAATCTGTAAATAGCTCTTCGTCAATAATTTCAAAGAAGTTACACTATACTGACTGACTACCGCACCTTGTATTAAACTAACTATATGGACAAAAATAAAAACAAACAAAAACAAGAATTCCGTATTGAACATGACACAATGGGTGAAGTTAAAGTCCCAATTGACGCCCTCTACAGCGCACAAACCCAGCGAGCAGTAGAGAACTTCCCCATCAGTGGCCAAGGCCTAGAAACAGAGCACATCCACGCTCTTGCTCGTGTCAAGAAAGCCGCAGCAAAGACTAACCAAGAACTGGGTGTGATTACTGACAAGCAAGCTAAAGCGATTATCAAAGCAGCTGAAGAAGTCATTGATGGTAAGCACGATGACCAATTCCCTATTGATGTGTACCAAACAGGTTCAGGCACCTCTTCAAACATGAACACCAATGAAGTCATTGGCAATATTGCTAGCGAGATTGCTGGTGAAGAAATTCACCCTAATGATCATGTGAATGCTTCACAATCCTCTAACGACGTCTTCCCTACTTCTGTTCACGTAGCCGTAGCAGACTCGCTGACTAATAAGTTAATCCCCGCACTAGAGAAACTTGCAACATCACTGGAAAAGAAAGCCAAAGAATACAAAGACATCGTGAAATCTGGGCGTACACACCTCATGGATGCAACTCCAGTAACGCTTGGTCAAGAATTTGGTGGTTACGCTGCACAGGTACGTTACGGTATTGAACGTCTTGAAGCTGCAATGCCACGAGTAGCTGAAGTCCCACTAGGTGGAACTGCTGTTGGTACTGGTATTAACACTCCAAAAGGTTTCTCCGAGCGAGTCATTGAACTACTCGCAGAAGATACTGGATTACCTTTAACAGAAGCTCGCGATCACTTTGAAGCACAAGCTAACCGTGATGGTCTCCTTGATGCTTCTGCTGCCATGAAAACAATTGCTGTATCTTTCAGCAAGATTAACAACGACCTTCGTTGGATGGGCTCTGGCCCAAATACGGGTCTTGGTGAGATAGCTCTTCCAGACCTTCAGCCAGGAAGCTCAATTATGCCTGGTAAGGTAAACCCTGTTATTTGTGAAGCAGCACTGATGGTTTCAGCGCAAGTCATTGGTAACGATGCAACAGTCACTTGGGCTGGCGCATTGGGTAACTTTGAGCTTAACGTTGGTATTCCAGTGATTGCTAAAAATTGCCTAGAGTCTTCACGCTTGCTTGCAAACACAGCAACAGTAATGGCAGATAAGATGATTGATGGCATTGAAGCCAATAAAGAACGTGCTCAATTCTTAGCCGAAGCATCACCTTCAATTGTGACACCGTTGAACAAGGTTATTGGCTACGAAGAAGCAGCGAAAGTTGCCAAGCATGCCGTGAAAAATAAGCTCACTGTTCGTGATGCTGTCACTGACCTTGGCTATGTTAAGAATGGTAACCTCACAGCAGATGAACTAGATAAATACTTAGACGTACTCTCAATGACCCACCCAGGATTATAAGTTAGCTGAGAATGCTTACATCAGAAATAAGGTCCTCTGTAATCAAATGCTATCTCAACACCTTTCTTCAACTCTGACAAAATAGTTGCAAAAAATATCAAGTGAGAGATTATCGTGAATCCGGTAATAAGCAGAATTCGAACAGGTGGACAAAGTGGGGTTGATAGAGCAGCCCTGGATGCCGCTAAATCTCTTGAAGTTACTATTACAGCTTGGGTTCCCAAAGGAGGTTGGGCGGAAGATTTCGTTACCCCACCCGGACTCTTAACTGAGTATCCTGAATTAAAGGAAACACCTTCTGAAGACGTTGAACAAAGAACAGAGTGGAATGTAAGAGATTCTCATGCCACCTTAATTATTGCTTCTTGGGCTGAATCTTGTTCTCCAGGAACTGGATTCACAGTCGAATGTGCAAAAAATTATAAACGACCATATTTTGTTGTAACTGACATTTCAAAAACAGAAGCTGAAGAAGTTTATAAATGGGTATCGGGTGTTGGCACTGGTCTTACCCTTAACATTGCTGGCCCTCGAGAAAGTGAAGCTCCAGGTGCGTATCTTGAAACATTTAAATTTATAACTCAACTTCTTAAGCTAAATAACAGTTTAAGGTGATACTTCGCAATCCGTAGTTTCTTACAGTATTATCATTCCTGCCACCGACCCAAGGCACATTCCAGGTGCATATGGGAAGGTGCTTTTCTTCTGCCAAACTTTCAGCACGATACCCCATATTGCTGGAATTGCCACAATGAGTAACAATGCTAAAACTACATGAGGAAAACCATACCACCCGTGAACAAGCCCTAACAAAGCTGCCAAGCGCACATCACCACCTCCAAGTTGCCCCGAAAAGTACACCAATCTAAAGAGCAAGTAGTAACCAGCAGCACCCAGCAAAGCTAAAAAGCCCTGCATACTCTCTTGCACTATACTTTGCACAGCTATCATGCTTGCAAGAACTGCAAACACCAGCAAAACATCCCGAGTTCGAATGCGCATCGTGCGCCAATCGCGAAAAGCAATGAAACCCCAGCAACAACAAACAACCACCATGGTTACAGGCCACAGTGGTTGAAAGCTAAGGTTCATTTAATCAAGCAAACTCTGGTCTTGTGTTCCTATCAAGGCTGCAACACCTGTGATAGGTCCATAACCATCCAGTGTGCTTGGCACAATTGGCACATCAACAAATTTCATATTTTTACGAATCATAGCCTTGCGAGCTGGCTCAAAAAGTAAGTCGCCTGCAGAAGCAAAGCCACCAGAAATAACAACTTTTTCACACTCAATTAAGGCCATAGCAGAAGCAATAGCGCGCCCCAGGGCAGTTCCAGCACGGTTGAAAGCAGACACAGCAATTTTATCTCCAGCTTTGGCATCATTCGTTAAATCTTCACCAGTCAAGGTGGAAGTATCTTGCCCCTTACGCCAGCCTTGATCAATGGCCCACTGTACTGTATGCGGCCCAGAGCACAACATTTCAAGACAACCTGCACCACCACAAACACAAGGAACGTCTTCAAAACCAGCAACTTCAATGTGACCAACGTGACCAGCATTACCGCTTGCCCCATCATACGGTTTTCCGTTAAGAATTAAACCTCCACCAACACCGGTAGAAACAACCATGGCCATCATGTCTTTAACACCCTGACCAGCACCTTTCCAGTGCTCGCCCAAAGCAATACAAGTACCATCTGTGTGCAATTTAACTGGCACACCAGGGAAGAGTTCTTGAACTCGTGCTTTAAGTGGGAACTTACGCCAAGCTTTAAGGTTCAGTGGTGAAACGGTACCCTCAAAAATATCAATAGGAGCAGCACAACCAATACCAATCCCTTGGATATCGTAGCCTTGAGAAGCTTTTTTGAGGACATGTGCACAGGCTTCAAAAAGTTCTTCAGCGTTTTTATCTTGGCCAGTTTCTTCTTTAGTGAACGTTTTTTCTAATAATTTACCATCAGGAGTAAATACGGCGGCAGCAACCTTGGTACCACCCATATCTAGAGCTAAAATCATACACTCATTATAGACCTTCTAAGCCCCAAAACGGCGCTTTCTTCCTGAAAAATCTTTCAGTGCATCGTTAAACTCTTTCTGAGAAAAATCTGGCCACATCACATCGCAAAAATAAAACTCACTATAAGCGCTTTGCCACAACATAAATCCTGAAAGCCGCTTCTCACCAGAAGTACGAATGATAAGGTCAGGTTCCGTTTCACCCTTGTTATACGTATTTTTAGAAATCTGCTCTACATCCAGATGCGTTATGGCTTGCTGTAAGTTTTCTTCACCAGCTAGGTACCTCTTAACAGCATCAACAATCTCTTGACGCCCACCATAGGCAATGGCTAAATTTACCTTCAAACCAGTATGATTTTTTGTCTGTTTTTCAGCCTGTACAATGGCATCGTGCAACTCTGCTGGCAAGACTTCTTCGGAACCTACATGAATAGCTTTATAATTTCCCTGCTGCGCAATCGTGTTGACCACATCAACAATAATGTGAGTCAAAGCTTTTAATTCCTCTGGAGAACGGGAAAAATTTTCTAATGATAATAAATACAAAGTGACAGTTTCAACTCCAGCTTCTTGGCACCACGATAAAAAATCGAAGATTCTATCAGCACCTGCAGCATGACCTTCAAAAGGCTCTTTACCATGAGCTTTAGCCCAACGACGATTGCCATCAAAGATAACACCGATGTGTTCAGGGAGTTGTTGCGCCATACTCTCATTCTAGCTTTAAGTTGCCCTTAATACTAAAAAATGCTTGTCATTGTTTACAACGTTACGCTAGGCTTAAAGCATGGACACTGCACATAAAAATCCGTATAAAGAATCCGTTGAAAAAGCATACAACGACACCAAAGATTCTGTTCAAAATACCTATAAAAGGGCCACTTACCATCTTGGAGAATGGAAACCACTTCTACGTGGCTGGATTCATGCTGTAACTTTTCCACTCAGTGCTGCTTTAGGACTATTTCTCGTAACACTTGGTCCCACTTTTTCAGATCGCATCACGATATCAATCTTTGTCTTTACTGCAATGCAACTCTTTGGCATTAGTGCCCTATACCATCGTTTTAATTGGTCTCCTAAAAACAAAGAAGTTTTGCGCAAGCTAGATCACACTAATATCATGCTTATTATTGCTGGAACTTACACACCACTTGCGTGGATGTTACTTCCAAACAATCAAGGAAAGCTTCTACTTACTATTGTGTGGACAAGTGCACTAGCGGGAGCAGCATTTAGAATCCTTTGGACCAATGCGCCACGATGGCTCTACACTACGTGCTACGTTATTGTTGGTTGTATTGCCCTTTTATTCTTGCCAGCATTGTGGCATGCAAACCCACTGGTAACAAGTTTAATTATTGCAGGTGGCGTTTTCTATATTGCTGGAGCAATAGTATACGGAATGAAAAAACCAAATATCAACCCTGACATTTTTGGATTTCACGAACTATTCCATGCTTTTACTGTTGTTGGTTTTGGCTTTCACTTTGCTGCTGTTGTTCTTGTTGTTCTTGAGGCAAGTCACGGTACTTTAAACGTCTAATACGGCGCGAAACGCTATACGCCAAAGCCATTGTGCACAATGCAAGAATAAAAGTTACCACGAACCCTAAAAACCCTGGAGACATCTCCGGATTGGTTTTCTCATATTCCCCTGGCGTTTCCGTTGGAACAGCAGTTTGAGTAGTAGTTGCTAAAATAGTGTTCATGGTTGAAAAGTCTACCAGCTTAGATCAACGCTATGGAAGAAAACCAACAAAACTATCCAAAAAAAACTTGATAGTTTTATCAGTTGCAATCCTGATAGCGTCACTTGCTGTTATTGCTTGGTTCGCTGTAAAAATGACCAAAGCCCCATCCGTTTCGGATATCTCTGGCACTTTAGAGGCGAATAAATCAGTAACTGTCAACTTCACGGTTAACAATCCAACGCAGAATAACATTCGTTGTGGAGTAAGAGCCTTGAATAATCATTATGCAGTGGTAGGCTATAAAGCGATGGATATTGACGCCCAAAAAGAGGCAACGGCTTCATATTCAGTTAATTTATTAACTGACTCTCCTGCAACAAGTGCCGATGTTGAAAAATGTTGGACTATGCCTTGAGCCATTTAGAAAGGAAAATACATGGATGACTCAACATCATGGTTAACTCAAGAATCTTATGATCGATTGACAAAAGAACTTGAAGAACTCGAAGGTCCTAAGCGTGCAGAAATCGTTAAACGTATTGAGCTTGCACGCGAAGAAGGAGACCTCAAAGAAAATGGTGGCTATCATGCTGCCCGCGAAGAGCAAGGGAAGATTGAAGGTCGCATCAATCAACTTAAAAATATGCTCGAAAATGCTCAAGTAGGTGAAGCACCTATCTCTGACACAGTTGTTCCAGGTGTGGTTGTTGTCGCAACAATCGCAGGAGACCCAGAAGAGTTCCTTCTAGGTAATCGTGAAATAGCTGAAGATACAGATATTGATGTTTATAGCGAGCACTCTCCTCTTGGCCAAGCTGTTCTTGGCTTGAAAAAAGGGGATAAAGCAAGCTATACAGCACCGAATGGCAAAGAAATCAAAGTTCAAGTTAAAGGTATTAAACCCTTTACTGGCTAAAATTTTGTGAACTGCTCGGCTACTAGAGAATTTCTGAAGAGACTAACTGGTAGCCGAGTTTTTCTAGTTGTGCAAGAATTTCCTCATTGTGTTTATCACCACGAGTTTCAACTTTAAAATCAATCTCTACCTGACCTACTTCCATGCCTAGACGATGATTCCTCCTGTGAGAAATATCTTCAACGCTTGCCCCCAAATCGGCAATGTCTTTAGTTAGTGCACTTAAAGAGCCAGGATTATCTTTGATGACTACACCAAAGTAGAGGTGCCTTCCACTTTCAGCTAAACCGTGGGTAATAACGCGAGATAAGAGTGTTGGGTCAATATTTCCACCAGAAAGCACTGCGACAGTTTTGCCTTGTGGTTTAATTTTCTTCTCAAGAATTGCTGCCACAGTTGCAGCCCCTGCTGGTTCAGCAACAACTTTACAACGCTCAGCTAAGAATACAATAGCTTGCGCTAAGTATTCTTCAGAGACTGTAACGAACTCATCAACATATTGCTCAATGATATGAAACGGCACTTTACCAGGCTGAGCAATAGCAATACCATCTGCCATTGTAGACATTTTCTTGAGCTTGATAATTTCGTGTTTTTTAAGAGATTCAGGGTATGCAGCTGCCTCTTTAGCTTGCACTCCAATTAATTTAATCTTGTGCCCAGTTTTCAAGAAATGCTCATGAGCAACGAGCGCAATTCCAGCAAGTAGGCCTCCACCACCAACACCGACAATAATGGTATCTACATCAGGTAGAGATTTAAGAATTTCTAAACCACAACTTGCTTGCCCCATAACAATATCTTCGTGGTCAAAAGGATGAATAAGTACAGCACCGGTTTCATCAGAAAAACGACGGGCTTCTTCAAGAGCCTCATCAACGGTTTTACCATAAAAGCGAACTTCGGCGCCATAGCCTTCGGTTGCGATTACTTTAGGAATGGAAGCAGCATCAGGCATGTATATAGTAGCCTTAATTCCTAGCATTTGTGCAGCTAAGGCAACACCTTGAGCGTGGTTTCCGGCACTGGCTGCAACAACACCTTGTGATTTTTCTTTATCACTGAGTTTTGAGATACGAGTATAAGCACCACGAATTTTGAAAGACCCAGCACGTTGCAAGTTCTCACACTTTAAATATGTTTCTGTTCCTGCACGATCGCTTAAAGCTCGTGAATAAATCAAAGGGGTCTTGATGACTATCCCTTGCAATTTCTTTGCGTTTTTAAGAATAGCGTCAAAACTTATAGTCATTTTTACTACTTTCTTTCATTGTCTTTGACTTCCGCAAGTGGAAGCTTTGGAAGAGGCTCTTCATTATTGATATTTTCTTTAGGCTGAGAATTCTTTGAGTTTGGTAAGAAACTTGAAAATCTTGAACTCATATTAGAGAAAAAGTTTTCTACATTTTCCCTATTAAATGCTGGTTCTTGTTCAGCTTTGACGAAATGATCTGGATTTTCTGGATCTTTATACTTAGCAGCAATGGTTTTACCCATAACGTTGATTGCTGCAGCCAGAGGCACAGAGAAAAGCGCTCCAGTGATTCCAGCTAGATAAGTTCCAGCTGCCACTACTAGCACCACTGCAAGTGGATGAAGCGATAATGAACTACCAATAACGAATGGTTGCAGCACATGAGATTCGAACTGCTGCACAAGAATAACACCTAAGAGCATCAATAGTGCAGTTGTTGGACCTTGTGCAACGAGGGCAACAAGAACAGCTACCATACCAGAAATTAAAGAACCAATAATAGGAACAAAAGAACCTAAAAAGACCAGTACTCCAAGCGGAATAGCTAATGGGATATGCAGCAACATTGCTACGATAGCTACACCAAGGCCATCAACAAAGGCTACAAACAACTGAACACGTACATATGAAACAACAGTTTTCCATCCAGCACGTCCAGCATCGTTGGCATCAACACGAGCATCAAAAGGTAGCAAACCGATAATCCATTTCCAGATCTTATCGCCATCGAGTAAGAAGAAAATCAAAATGAAAATGGTTAGTACAAAGCCTGCAACAACGTGACCTACGGCATTTCCAATATGGAAGGTACTACTAGCAATAGTTCCAGAATAGCCACGCACTTGATTTACTGCTTGATCTACATATTGATCCAAATCTGCAATGGAAATATTCATACGATGTAGCAGCAAGTCGCTAATCCAGACTCTAACTTCCTCAAAACCTTCAAAAGCTTTATCTCTAAGTTGCGGATAGCCAGCAGAAAATTGATTACCAACCAGTGCTACTAGAGCCGATACTACAGTAGTTAAGCCCACGAGAGATAAAAATACTGAAATACCTCGAGGAATTTTCCACGTAACAAATTTATTAACTGCTGGATTCAAAAGTGCTGCTAGCAAAAGAGCAACCAGAATTGGAATAATAACAATTGTTAACTGAGAAAGAACCCAAAATATTAAAGCCATTGCTGCAGTAATAATAATGATGCGCCAAGACCACTCACTAGCAACTCGCATCCCCAAAGGTACTAACTGTGAGTTGTTAGATACATTAACCGGCTTCTTTAGTTCCACCTGAACTTCTGGCGTATCTTCTTGATCTTTCATCATATTTCTCTCAAGCTTTGTTATAGCTTACTCCCCAGCTTGCAGTGAATGTATCACCAGGTTCAAGCCACTGCAAGTGATCTCCAGAGTTAAACGCATTTGCAGGTGCTGTCATAGGTTCCATGGCAATTGCTTTTTTATCGCTTGTAAATCCAGCAGGAGTAAAAACGTGCACAAACGGCATTGTTTCATCTGCCCATAAAGTAGTAGAGTTTCCTTGTGGATCTATAAGGTGATGCTTAAAAAGCTTTCCTTCAGGAGTGATATCCGTAAACCCAGTATCAATATCTAAATCGCCAACTTTTTGTCCTTGACGTAGATCTAAAAGTCCAGATACCGGTTTCTTTTCAGTTGGAATCATGTCTTTTGGATCAGCAACTAGATACGTACCTGCAGCAATCTTCACTTCAAGATCTTCAACAGGAGTATTGCCCACTCTAAAATATGGGTGCGCACCAATAGCAACTGGTGCTTTTTGTTCAGAAAGATTCTTTACACGATGTTGAACTGTTAGACCCTCACCATTGAGTGTGTAACGTACAAAAGTATCAAGGTGGAAAGGGTAACCATGCTGTGGAAAAACTGTAGCATGCAGTGTCACTGAAGTATCGCTTTGCTCAACTGCACTATATCCTGTATTACGCAAAAGACCATGTATTGCATGCCCTCTATCATATTCAGTGATGTCTAACTGCTGTTTTTTCCCATCAAGAACCCATTGCCCCTTATCCACCCTATTTGGCCAAGGCACCAAAACTAGCCCCAAGCCCATGGGTGCTGTTACATCATCACCATGAGTTTCAGTTACTTGAACTCCATCGATTTCAAGATAGCGAAGAGCCGCAGCTAATTCAGTAATGGTAGCTTTAGAATTTTTATACTGAAGAGAATACTGTTGCCCTGTTGCAAAATTTTTATCCATACTCCAAGAGTATTTGTATACAAGCTATTTCTCAATACTATAATCACAAAGTTTGCGTATTGTGCCGTCTATAATTGGATTATGAACATGACAAGAGCACGCTTAGCTGATGGCCGCGAAATTTTTTATTATGACGATAACCCAGGAACTACTCGCAAAATTGAAGACAAAAGAGAACTTCCAGCTCGTCCGCCAACAGGAAATATGCGCTACGATGTTCTACGAAATGAGTGGGTCAGCTTTGCTGCACACAGGCAAACACGAACTTTTCTTCCTAAAACCAGTGAATGCCCGCTCTGTCCCACCACGGATGAGTTTGAAACTGAAGTTCCTAGCAACAGCTATGATGTTGTAGTCTTCGAAAATCGCTTTCCAAGCTTCAAGGGCAGCCACCACCCTATGACAGCAGAGCCATTAGAATCATCTGGCATGATACGCCCCGCTTTTGGCCGTTGCGAAGTAACCTCTTACACCCCAAACCACGATGACACCTTTGCTGACTTACCAGTGAAAAGATTCCGCACAGTCATTAATGCTTGGGCGCATCGCACAAAAACTTTGAGTGAAGAAGAAGGCATTGAGCAAATCTTCCCTTTCGAGAATCATGGACGTGCCATCGGAGTAACCTTAGATCACCCCCATGGACAAATCTATGCCTACCCTTATGTGACGCCCACTACCAAATTGATGCTTGATACTGCAAAAGAATACATTAAAAAACATGGCAACCACCCTATGGAAGATGTACTTGCCCGTGAACATCGTGAAGAAGAACGCATCTTACAACAAGGGAAATATTTCACTTCTTTTGTACCTTTTGCAGCCCGCATGCCACTTGAAATCCACATCGTGCCGCACACACAATATGCAGACCTTTCTGAGCTAGCTGATGAAGAACGTGATGAGCTAGCTAGTATGTATAAGGCTGTACTTGAAATGATAGAAGGACTTTATCACGATGAAACTGCTTATATAGCGGCTTGGCATCAGGCCCCTGTGCGTCAAGATCGTGAATATGGCTGGTTACATCTAGAAATTACTTCTCCGCGACGCTCAGAAGACAAATTAAAATATCTTGCAGGTTCTGAAGCCGCAATGGGAGCATTCATCGCTGACGTACTTCCAGAAGAAACTGCACAACGCCTAAAGGAGGCAAGGATGACACCTCATGCAGTTAAAAAGAACAGAGAACATAGTGCTGAACGCACCACTCAATACTTTGAAGAAGCTTATGGAACAAAACCAGACGGTATTTGGGCTGCCCCTGGGCGTGTGAACCTTATTGGCGAACACACTGACTATAACGAAGGTTTTGTATTCCCCTTCGCCCTAGATAAGACAACTCATTGTGCTGTAAAACTTACCCAAGGAAATACCATTGAAGTAGCTTCTGTTTTTGAAAACAATGATGTCAAAACAGAAACAATTTCAACAGACCTTGATAAAGACAAAATTTCAGACTGGGCAGCATACCCATTGGGTGTTTTATGGGCTTTTAAAACTGCTGGTTACGATATCCCAGCTATGGAAATCATGATTACCTCCAACGTCCCTATTGGAGCAGGATTATCTTCTTCTGCTGCTATTGAATGTGCTGTAGCTCTTGCTATCAACGACCTTCTAGATCTTAATATCCCTAAGAAACAACTAGCAGCTTATTGTCGTCAAGCAGAAAATGACGTAGTTGGCGCCCCAACTGGAATTATGGATCAATCTGCTTCACTCTTAGGTGAAAAAGACCATGCACTCTTTCTAGATTGCCGTTCGCTTGATACTGACCTAGTTCCGTTAAACTTAGGCAAAGCTGATGCAAGTATCCTTGTCATTGACACTCATGTTTCTCATGCGTTAGCTGACGGTGAAGGATATGCTGCTCGTAAAGCTTCTTGTGACAAAGCAGCAGAACTCTTAGATGTACCAACACTCCGTGATGTCACACAAGAAACTCTTGAAAACGTTCCAGATGATATGGATTTAGAAACTGCAAAGCGAATGCGCCATGTTGTGACTGAAAATGACAGAGTACTACAAGCAGCGAAAGCCTTAAAAAATGGAACCATCGAAGATATCGGTAGCCTTCTTGATGCTTCTCATGAATCTATGAGAGATGACTTTGAAATCTCTTGTCCTGAATTAGACTTAGCTGTTGCTACAGCACAGAAAAACGGGGCTATTGGTGCTCGTATGACTGGTGGCGGTTTTGGTGGTTCAGCAATTGCTGTTGTGAAGAATGAAGACATTGAAACTATTAAAGAAGCCATCTACGAAGCCTTCCTCAATGCTGGGTACAACACTCCTTCTATCTTTACTGTTTCTGCAGGAAGTGGAGCTACGCGCATTCAATAGCCCACTTTGTTTGAGCAGCTTTAGCAAGTTCGCCCTTTAAACACAAAATCAGTATGGCACTTCAGATGGTTTTGTGTTTAAAGGGCGAACTTAGTCATAGTGCTTTAGTCATAGTGCTTATTGTGCTCTGAAAAAGAGCCTATAAAAATGTCGGTCCCATAAAATGGAACCGACATTTTTAATAGTTGTATTAGTTGTTATGGCTATCCTGAAGGATAGATAGTAGGCGTAGCAACTCAGTGTACATCCAAACCATTGTTAGAGTAATACCGAATGCTGATACCCAACCCATCTGCTTAGGAGCGCCTGTCTTTACTCCATAGTCAACGATTTCAAAATCTTGAACTAGTGAGTATGCACCCATTGCGATAGAAGCAAGACCAAAGAAGATGCCCATTGGAATGCTTGTACCTGGGATAGTAGTACTGTAGTAACCGAAAGTTCCACCTGATAGACCTGTCATCATCATTACGAAGTTGATAAGACCGAAGATAATCATTCCCCACATACCAACAGTGAAAATTCTGTTCATTTTAGGGTTCGTACGGAACTTACCGCTACGGTAAAGAACAAGTGTAGCAACGAAGATGGAAATTGTACCAATCAATGCTTGGCTAACAACACCAGGATATGCAGGCTCTAGCATTGCAGAAAGACCTCCTGCAAAAAGACCTTGACACAGTGCATAAACCATCGTCAATGAAGCACTAGCTTTACGTGAAAAACTCAAGTAAAGACCAAGCACTAAACCGCCGAACATGCCAGCCATACCAATGCCAGGAAAAACAAAACCTAGCAATGCACCAACAATAACGATACCCAATGACATTGCAGTTTTAGCAATAACATCGTTGTAGGTCATACGACCTGTATCAAGAGAAGTTGCTGAAGGCGTCGCTAAGGGCATCTGCCCAAATTGCGCCTGACTAAACGACTGATTCTGCTGTGTATGCATACCAGGGTTGTTGTTAGAAAAAGTTTGATTATTAAGAACCGGATTCAAAGCTTTCCCTTTCTGTAGTAGTTAACACAATCTTAATTCCTACAGCTTAAAACATAACTGATAAAGGCTGTGAAAATAGCAAGAAACTAAAATAGTAGCGTACTATAAGGGAAAACAAAAGAGGCCTTGTACTCAAGACCTCTTTTGTAGAAAATTGGTTAATTATAGACCAAATCCACCACTCTGCTGAGTGTTACCCTGTTGAGAGTAGCCCTGCTGAGAGTTACCCTGCTGAGTGTTACCTTCGCCAAGGATTCCGCTGAATTTGTTCACAAGGCTTCCAACATCCATGTTCTGAGCAGCTTGCTGCACAGTGTTTGAATCAGTTTGTAGCTCACCATTTGGAGATAGGTGATTAACCATGCTTGGAAGTGCATGAGATAGCATACCAGCAGCCTGATCAGTGTTTACACCTGCAGACTGAGCTACTTGCTGTAGTTGTTCCTGAGGAAGAGCTTGCTTAATCTGGTCTGCAGAAACTGCCTGGTTCTGTCCGCTACCTAGCCAAGACTGAACATGGTCACCTAGACCATTAGAAGCGAGGTTACCTAGAATACCACCAATAGCAGCACCTTTAGTGCCACCTAGTAGGCTTCCAGCTAGACCTGAGAGAGCTGTAGCTGCCATGCTGCCGCCACCGCTAGAGCTGTTTCCGCCACCAAGAGCAGAACCAATAAGTTTAGAAAAGTCCATCGTGGACTCCTTTCGTATTAGAAATTCTTGTTTCCTTGTTGTATGAAGAACTCATCACGAGTTTTTCCTGAACACTTCTAATCTACGTAGACAAACTTAAAAAAACACTTTGTTTTAGTGAAATTTAGCCATGATATCACTGTGAATTGTCTGAATACACCACTTAATCATGCGTATGACATAGCTTTTCAGCAAATTCAGCAGTTTCAAGTTGGAAGGTAGTGTGTTCAACAGCAACAGAAAAATGTTCACCTAGACATGACCTTAACTGATCTAAGTGGTATGCATAATGTTCTTGAGTAAAACAGTTGTTATCCAAAACAATATGTGCTGTTAAAACTGGCATTGAACTATCAATCTGACTAGCGTGAATATCGTGAACCCCTTGAACATGCTCTTGAGAGAGGATGTGTTCTTTCACTTGAGTTAAGTCTAAACCTTCTGGGGTAGTTTCAAGTAAAACAGACGTAGTTTCTCTCAGTAGTTTAAATGCTCTCGGTAGAATCATGGCACCAATAATCAAAGAAACCACTGCATCGGCCTGATACCAACCTGTTAGCGCAATAACAATAGCTGCGATAATGACGGCCATTGAACCAAGCGCATCATTGAGTACTTCAAGTGTGGCAGCCCTGATGTTGAAATTTTCCCCAGCTGATCTTGTCAGAATGGTAAAAGAGAGCAAGTTAGCAAGCAATCCTATACAACCAAAAATTAAGAGCTCTTTAGAAGCCATTTCAACTGGCTCAAACATTCTTCGTACAGCCTCAACGAGTACGTAGATACCTACACCTATAAGGACAAGGGCTTGTACCATTGCTGAAATAACTTCGGCTCTACGCATTCCCCACGTATGTTTTTCAGTGGCTTCACGCTGCACGATATAAGCGACAAAGAGGGACATCATCAAACCGAAGGAGTCCACAAACATATGACCGGCATCTGCAAAAAGTGCCAGTGACTTAGTGACGATAGCTCCTAGAACTTCTACACAAAAAATAAAGAGGGTAATCCCTAAAACTGCCCACAGAACTTTTCTGTTATCTTCAATTCCATGAGCGTGATCGTGCCCTGCTCCCATAAAGAAAACCTTCCGATATATGATACCCTATAGGGGTATTTTCTACTTCTTATGATACCCTATTTTCATATGTTATTCAAAACAGTTGGTTTCAAAGAAATTACTTTGGTCATGATTGGTGGCCTTGCAGGAACATTGGTACGCTACCTTTTGTCTATTTTCCTGATCCCTGGCTACCTACCTTGGGGCACATTGTTCGCCAACATCCTAGGCTGCTTTATCATGGGTCTTACCGTCTACTTCCACCCTGATGATAAACTTCTATGGGCAATTGGCTTTTGCGGTTCCTTGACCACGATGAGTACTTTCGCCTACGAAAATTCCTCCGCCATCATACAACACCGCTATTTAGACTCCTTCATTTATATTGCAACAAGTGTGATAGCAGGTGCAATAGCAGCTTTTATTGGATCAAAGTTAGCTCCTAAGACTTCCTACTATAAGAAAGAAGAAGTATGACCACTCTTCTCATTGGAATTTTTGGTAGCTTAGGCGCATTCACAAGGTACCTTATTGACCTAATTGTGACAAATAGATTTAAAACAAAAATGCCTTGGGCAATACTGGGAATTAATATTGTGGGATCAGCTATTTTTACCCTAGCAACTAAACTTATCTCTGATTACAATATTCTTACCCCTATTACCATTGGCTTCTGCGGAGGCTTTACTACTTTTAGTACCGTTATTGTATCTTTCATGCTGTCAGATCATGTGAAATTACGAATACGTCTAGCTTTCTTAAGCTTAAATATCGCACTAAGTATAGCCGTTGCCTTGATGGTACAAGCCATTTAAAGTGGGGTGCAACAGAAAAATCTGCTACACCCCTTAAGGAAACAAGAAATTACATGAAGTCTTAAGGTCAAATCCTATACAGGAAGACCAAGTGCTAGTGAACAAGCCATTAGCAAACCCTTGTTTACATCTAATGTAAACCTCTTAGCTGATATTAGAGAGGGAAAAGCTGATATTTTCTCTACATTTTAGCTGACAAAACACTCTGAACTATTTTAAGAATCCTTCACTTTGGCTTCCGTTGCAGACTTTTTGAAGTTGAAGATACTCAAGAAATCTCGTGGGTTTTCTGTGGTCATGATAGCACCAGCCATAATCACTAATGCCAACAAAATTTCACGAAGGCCAGCAGCTTGGCCGAAGAAGAAACCAATGAAAACAGCCCATGCAGAATAACTAATGTTTAGCCCCATCGACTGGATGGCTCCAATCTCGTCAACAGAACTATAATAGAACAACAATGCTGCTGTACCAACAAAACCAGTAAAGACAATAAGCCAGATTGTATTGGAGCCAATAACTTGTCCAACAACTTTGTAACCACCCAAAAATGGCATCACTAGAGAGCTATATATCAAGAAAGAAAGAATTTGACGAATTTGCAGCGCAATCTGTGGTAAGGTTTCTTCTTCCATTCCGTGTGACAATGCTACAGATTCAGCTCCCCAAGCAAAGGCACAAATCAAAGCAAACATCAAACCAAGTTTGAGATTATCCTGCGGGGCAGATGAACTTGATGTCATCAAAACTGTTGCAGTAATAATGAGTATCAAACCAACAATTCCAAGTTTAGTAATCTTTTCCCTTAAGAAAATTACGCCCAAAACTGCACCAATAGCTGGATACGTTGCAGAAATGATGGCAGTTTCTGAAGAACCAATATAGTGAATAGCTAAGGTGTAGGACGTCATGCCAATTGGTCCTCCAAGTATCCCACCTAATGCAACCCAGAGTACCTTTTTAGATTTCAGTACATCTTTAATAGTATGAATTTTCTTGGTTGCAGTATTGTAGATTAAGAGCCAGAGAGCAGAGAATGTATCGTGCAAAAATGTTGCAACAAGTGGGGCAAGGAAAGCATAATCCTTCAAGGGAGACATCTTCACGATAACCCCTATGAGCACGGTATCTAGGGCCCACAATAGTCCACCTAAGAGACCTCTGGTTACTCCTTTTGCTTGGGCATTCACGATAAGCCCTTTCCTGATTCTCTCTTAACGAGAATAACTGATTAACTAGCTAAAGTACTTAGTGATGATGATCAGCTTCTGCTTCCATGGCTTCTTCATATGTTGTATGAACCGTGCCATGTTCATGCTCAGGAGGTGAATAAATAGAGTAGACCTTCAATGGCTCATTGCCAACGTTTGTTACATTGTGCCAAGAACCAGCAGGAACGAAAATGACATCATCATCAGTAGCTTCTTGATCAAAAGTAAGTTGATCTTCAGCTGGCCCCATCTGAACTCGGCCTGTACCTGCTTCTACACGGAGGAACTGATCGTGGTCATCATGAACTTCAAGCCCAATATCATGCCCTGGATTGATTGACATGACAGTTAACTGCAAGTTCTTCCCTGTCCAAATAGTAGTGCGGTAGTTCTCATTTTCTAGCGTTGTCTTCTCAATATTAACCACGTAAGGGTTTGGACCTTGATCTTGAGTTGTCATCATTACCTCCAGCTATATCAATCTCCGATTAACCAACATCTAAGGAACTCTTTTGTAGAAGATGTCCTTAATATCAATCTACCAAAATTAAAAACTTTCATATCAAAATCAATATCTAATTGCTAGCGACAAAGCAGCGAAAAATATCATTTTTACTATGATAAACCAATAAATATTTTGAAACTTAGATACACTTTCTATTGTTAACTTATTCATTTTATAAAATTGCCCAGAAATATAGTCAAGAATACAAAAAAAAACAACTTACTGTAACAAAAAAAACAATATCGTTATAACTATACTTAAAACTTTCAAAACTTAATTCAGAACAAAACCAAAAACCCAAAAGACAAAAGAAAATTGAAAATAAAAATTGGGAAAGGAAAGATTTAATGTGATAAGTAAAATTAACTAATTGGTTAGCTTTTAATAAAATTAAATCTCTGTTCAAAGCAGATGCTTTAAAAAAAAGAGAGCAAAGACCAAAGGTAGGGATAATAGCCAAAACTAAACTTTCTCTGGAAGTTACATGAACTCTAAAGAAAGAATATATAGTTATAAAAAAAATCATTTTTAAAGGTAACGAAAACCAATAAACTATAATCTCTCTTCTCGTAAATACGGGAATACTAATTGGAGCACAATTAAAAAAATTTTGAAAATTTTGATTAAGTTCAATCATCTCAAACTTTTCAAATAGTAATGGCAACACCAACTCCATAATGCAAGTCACAATCAACGCAGTAACAACCATATATAAGTTTTGGAAACTCAAGAAGAATAATATAGGAGAAAGAATAATGATATGAAGCAAAGTCCTACTAAGGAAATATTGTCCACTGTTAAAACCAAGTATTGCTCCGTATAGAATCGCAGATCTCTGTTTGTACAACAAAAAATTTTCAACTATAGTTCCAGTGACTAAAATCAAAAACGCGCCCAACACTACCATTGTTTTCAACAAAGGGATATGGAAATACTCATTTGTTCTCAAAAATATAGCCACAAATGAAGTAACTACTGAAAAAATAGCCAAAGCAACATAGTTAAGAATAATGATTCTTCTCGTAGTTTTCTTATCTAGACTAGTAGATGCTCCTCTTCTAAACACTTGGAATAAAAACAGTTGTTTAATCATGACAGCTCATAGTGCTTATCTGAAATAGAAAATAACACTCCTTTATTGTGATCAACAACTAGAACCGAGCTTCTATTGGCTTTTAGATTGAGAATACTTTGTCTAGTAAAAGCTATAGAGGTATCATCAAGACCAGAAAAAGGCTCATCGAAAATGTATAAATCTGCCTCAACGGAAAACGCAATCATTAAATAAATTTTCTTCTGTTCACCATAAGATAAATCACTTACTTTTCGCTCAAGTAACTGGTCAGTAAAACCAAGACCAACTCTAGCTATATTAATATCCTTTGCAGAATTTTTATTAGCAAAATTAATAACATCTGAAGATAGCATAGAGCCAAAATAGTTATAACTATTATCTGGCGCATAAGCTAACATTGTAAAGTTCTTATCATAACTACTATAAGTTACTTTAAGCTTGTTCTTTATTCCTGCGGTAAAGTTCAATAACGTAGTTTTACCCGTTCCGTTCTTCCCTGAAACAGTAACAATCGAAGCAGGAGGTATACAAAAATTTTCTAATTCTAATATAGTAGAAACTCTCGTAGAAATTCTTAAATCTTTGACCTCTAACAAATTGTTATTGGTTGGTGATGTTAAGGTCGTAATTGTTCCTCATCCCCCAAAAATTTACTCCAACCATAACCAGCCAACTTAAAACAGAAAACAAAATAAAAATCTGACTATGATTTCTGAAAGCGAGATAAGCACTACCTACAGTAAAAATAAGGCCCACTACAACTAATAAATTTAAAACTATGCCAAGCGTAGAAAGTTTAACAGTTATATTATTTGGCTTAACAATAGTAATAGTTTTTCTGAATTTATTTGAAAATCCTAATTGAAGTGCCGTGTTGTCATTAATAGGGATACTTTTCTTCTCATCTGTAGCTACTGAGATATTATTAGCAATAACGCTGAGATTCTTATCAAATAAATTCTCAAACGATACTTTGTTATCTATTGTGGCCATTACTCCCTCGTATTCTTCTTAAATCAACCTTTATTTAGCTATGCTTAGAATATAATCATTGAATATAAAATTTTGGAAAATGAAATTATAAGTTAATTGTATCTGAAAACTCAAATTGCATCATTCGGCATGGAATGGCCAGGACGAAGTGGGCGTTCAGTTACTGCGGAGGAAGCCAAGCAACTATTTAATAGAGCCTGATTTGTATGTTTATATCTTGCAAGACAAACTATAGAAGTGAGTCTTATTCTACTGCTATTCTATTTTTTCGATTCAATAAAACTATCCTAGAACCCAGTATGGATACTGCTATATGAATCATTGTTGAACTACCAGTCAAAATATGAATATCGCTAGTAGGACCTTGCCCATCTATGAGAAACTTAAGCCCTGCATTGACTATCATGCCAATAAGAAATACAGCGATTGTCCAAATAGTACCTTTTCTGACCCAACTCTTCTCAGTTTCTGAATAACGAATTTTATCAGTGTAACCACGAATAGCACCAAATATAAAGCCAAGAATCACAGTACCCACAATATAGCTAGCGAGTACTGAAATACTCAAATGTGTGCCTTGCAATGCTTGCACCATAGTAAGGATTCCATAAGCCAGTAAAATCAAGACAATCTTCAAGGATTCTTTGAGTCTACGCTCGCTATACATTCTATAGATGAAAAAACCGATAATGATAACCGGTAACAGATAATTGAATAAAGGATTCACAATAATACCCCCCCCCGTATAAACCTTATCATACCGTTAAGATTTATTTATGAAGAGCCAGTAATTTTTAGATTTATCATTTACTTGTAGTGACATTTGTGGTGAATTTTGATGAATGAGTAAAATAAGGCATGAGCAGCCCCCTATAAAATACAGGGGTACAGTGGTGCTCCCAGTGGGACTCGAACCCACACTGGATAGATTTTAAGTCTACTGTCTCTACCGATTGGACTATGGGAGCTTAATTAGCATTCTTATTTATTGTAACTGACTTTTCTGGTGTGCCAGAACAACAGAACTTATTTATTAAGTTGGACGCCAATTTCTTGACGCCCAACTTGTGAATTAAACTTTCTACAGGGTGTGATGTTCTGTAGTTATTGTTTGAGTTGTAGCAACTTTGACTGCATCATCTGGAAGAACTGTTTCTGTTGTGGCTTCAACAGCTTTTGGTTCTGCAGGTTTAGGCGCAGGAGTTGCAGCCTCAACAAATGCCTGACGTGGGTCTTCAAGGTTAATAAGCTGAGTTGTGTCACGACCAGCAGCCCAGTTCCAGAACCAGCCGCTTGCTACACGGAATTTACGCTCAAACATAGGCATTGCAGCTCCATGGTAAGCACGGTGCATAAACCATGCTGGGAAACCAGTAAGTTTAATGCCCATTGGCATCTTTGCAACACCTTTGTACATACCAAGACCTGCTACAGCACCCATATTTTCGTGCTTGTATTCTTGTAAAGAACCATTACTGTATGAAGCAGCAATATTGCGAGCAAGTACTTTTGCTTGACGCACTGCATGCTGTGCGTTTGGCACACATGTGCCATCTGGAAGACCACCTCCAGTTAAATCTGGAACAGCAGAAATATCTCCTGCAGCCCATGCATGAGGTACTACATTACCATCTGCATCTTTAACACGTAAATCTGCGCCACAAGTGATACGGCCACGATCATCAGTTGGGAGGTCAGAGTTTTTAGCAACAGGACTAGCAGCAACACCAGCAGTCCAAATCAAAGTATCTGCTTTGAAAGATTCACCTGGGCTCTTATCTTCCATATTCATCAAGTTAATAGTGTTGTTATCTGTTACAGATGCAAGTGAAGTATTCAAGAATACATCAATACCGCGTGCTTCCAGTTGTTTGACAACTTTTTCGGCTTGGTCTTCAGTAACTTCTGGCATGATACGGCCAGCAGCTTCGACCATGACAAAACGAATGTCTTTGATAGTAAGGTACTTATTGCGTGAAACAGCTACGCGAGCCATATCTTCAAGTTCTGCAATTGTTTCAATACCAGCGAAACCACCACCAACAACAACGAAAGTCAATGCTGCTTTCTTGTCTTCAGGGTTTGTCATTGTAGAAGCTGTTTCAATGCGCTCTAGCACGTTGTTACGCACTGCTGTTGCCTCTTCGATAGTTTTCATACCAATACCGTGTTCAGCAAGACCGTCGATTGGGAACGTCTTGGTGTTAGCTCCAGCAGCTACAACAATTTCGTCGTAAGGAAGTTCATAAGCATTGCCATCTTTAGCTTCCAGTGTTACTTTACGATCTGCATGTGAAATGTTTGTCACTTTAGCGTTAATGAGCTCACAGCCTCGAAGGTGACGACGGTGAGAAACAACAGCATCACGAGGCTCAATTGAACCTGCTGCAACTTCTGGGAGGAAAGGCTGATAAGTCATGTATGGGTATGGATCTACAACTGTAATAACATGGTTTGCGTCACTGATACGTTTTTGTAAACGTAGCGCTGTGTAGAGACCTACATAACCTCCACCAACAATAAGGGTACGATGCTTTTCTCCAGCATTTACTTGGTCAGTCTCTTCTGATTTAATAGACTGTACTTGTTCGTCCTGTGTTGCCATTGTCTTTCGTCACCTTTTTCTTTTAAAAGTATTCTTACTTATTAGTCTAAAACACATGATAAGGCAATACCATGCAAAATATCAGTTTCACTCACAATAATTGAATTGACTCTACCGTTAGTTGCCTCTTCAATTCTTTCCATCACTCGTTTGAGAACTAAACAACCACCACCAATGACGTCTATCCTACCTGGTAATATGTAAGATTGCTCAGCACGTTCAGCTTTGCTCATTGCTAGGATTTCATCGCATGATGCTTTCATATCCGTAAAAGGAATGTGAGCACCGTGTATTTTTTCTGGGTCATAAGTTGACAAGTTCAAAGCATGGGTGGCTACTGTTGTAGTAGTTCCTGCAACTCCAATGTATGCATTTGCTTGAGAAAGATCAACAGTTACTTCTGCTTCTTGCAAAGCAGCATCTACCATTTCTTGGCCATGCTCTATTTCTTCATCAGTTGCTGGATCAGATTGTAAACAACGCTCAGTGACACGAACACATCCCACATCCATTGAGTATTCAGCTGCAACACCTGAGCGATCCCCTAGCACCAACTCAGTAGAGCCCCCTCCTAAATCGGAGAGTAAGAATGGTCCTTTTAAAGCAGAGTCAAGACCAAGCAAAGCACCATCAAAAGATAACTGCGCTTCTTCATCCCCAGAAATTACTTCTGGTTCAATACCAAGACGTTCTTGAACACCATCGAAAAAAACTTTGCGATTCTTTGCATCCCGTGTAGCTGAAGTTGCTACAAACCTTGTTTTGTCTACATCATACTTTTTGATCATGGCAGCATACTTGTCTAAAGCCGTAAAAGTACGCTCAATTGCTTCATCAGCTAATCTTCCAGTCTGGTCTACTCCCTGCCCCAAACGCACGATGATATTATCCCCATATAGTGGCTCTAGCTGATGATTTTGCTCATCAGCATCTGCAATCAATAAACGTATGGAGTTGGTTCCACAATCAATAGCTGCTACTCTAGTCATTTTCTTCTACTTTCTCACAGAAACATTTATTCTTATCCCAGTGGTCTTTAATCAGTTCTAAGGTGCGATCCCCAATGGGATTTATCCCAGGCCCTACAGCAAGACTATGCCCAACTAAAGCATGGAGGCACTTTACTCTCACAGGCATTCCTCCTGCGGAAAAGTTATCAATTTCAGGCACATCTGAAACGTGGCATTGTTTGCCAATTTCTTTGCGAGTGGCAATGTAAGCATCATGCGCATCACGATACTGTTTCCCTAATTCGGGATCATTTTCAATTTCAGCAGAAAGTTGCTTCATCAGGCCTGCTGCTTCAAGACGTGAAACACAGGCTGTAATGTAAGGGTGTGTTAAGTAGAACGTTGTTGGGAACGGGGTGCCATCATCTAGGCGTGGTTTGGTTATAACTACAAGTGGAGCACCACAAACGCATCGTGAAGCAATGCCAGCAATTCCTCGAGGTGTACGAGTTAACTGATGTCTAACGATAGCAATGTCTTGCTCAGATGCTGGCTCAAGGTTCATTATTTCCCCTGGTCTGCAGTGTTATACGATTGCATAAAGGTATCGTACCAATGTGATTTCTGCTGAGAGTTTTGACCAGCTAACGATGTGTCAGGTAACACTGTGTTGCCAGAATCATCAGACTGTGCCTCACTAGATTCTGCATCATCACCTGTTGCCATATAACTTTGTTCACCTGGCATTGTGTAAAAAAGACGGACTCGAGCCTGCTGCTTAACGTACTCTGGATCATTCCATTTATCGTTGAGTTGTTTGGCTTCATCGTATTTGCTTTGAGCAGTGTGTAGTTGGTTTTCTAAATCTTCGATATTGTGACTTTGACTAGCAAAAGTTGTGACTGGACCTAGAAGAAAGGCTAAACAAAGTAATCCTGTCAAAGTACCCATAATCATGTGACCATTAAAACTTTTTGCAGGTCGAGGTTTATTAGGGTCTGTACGACCCCAAATAGAAGTGCGAACGCGTTTTTTGTCTTCAGTCTTACGGGCAGCAACATCGCTGGTACGGCTAGTACTAATCTTCTTCTTAGCTTCGCTCGTTAAGCTAATCTTTTTCTTTTGGCCACTAGAAATGGAAAACTCAATATTAGAAGGGTCAACCGAGCCTCGGATAGCCTTCTTCTTTACACGTTTTCCGCGTTTTATTTCTTCAGCCATAAATTTCTGTACGTAAAGGTGTATATTGTGGGGTTAGAGAATCTCCAACCCCACAATATACTCAAGGTTTCTTAGTTTTTAGCCTCTTGAGCTTTTTGGAAACGAGGGAAAGCAGAAACACCTGGGTATTGTGCTGCATCACCTAACTCATCTTCAATACGAAGCAACTGATTGTATTTAGCAACGCGTTCAGAACGAGCAGGGGCACCTGTTTTAATCTGTCCAGCATTAGTTGCAACAGCTAAATCAGCGATGGTAACGTCTTCTGTTTCACCTGAACGGTGAGAAACAACTACAGTATAGTTAGCTCGCTGAGCCATATGTACTGCGTCAAATGTTTCAGTCAGTGTACCAATCTGGTTTACCTTACAGAGCAGAGAGTTAGCTACATCCATTTGAATACCTTTTTTAAGGCGTTCTGGGTTTGTAACGAAGAGATCATCACCAACAAGTTGAACCTTGTCACCGATTTCTTTGGTAAGTTGCTGCCAGCCTTCCCAATCGTCTTCATCTAGTGGGTCTTCAATAGTTACGATAGGGTAAGCATCAAGGAGTTCTTCATAATACTTCATCATGTATTCACGACTACGTGGTTCACCTTCAAAGTTGTAATGATCATCTTCAAAGAATTCTGAAGAAGCAACATCCATGCCTAGAGCAAAATCCTCACCTGGTTTGTATCCAGCTTCTTCAATTGCTTCCATGATGAGATCTAAAGCAGCACGGTTACTTGGCAAGTTAGGTGCAAAACCACCTTCGTCTCCAAGACCTGTTGCCAAGCCACGTTCGTTTAAGACTGACTTCAAGCAATGGTACACTTCTGCACCCATACGGAGACCTTCTTTAAAGGTTTCAGCACCGATAGGTAGAATCATGAACTCTTGAATATCTACATCAGAGTCTGCATGGGAACCACCATTAAGGATGTTCATCATAGGTACTGGAATAACGTGTGCGTTAGGGCCACCAAGGTAGCGGTATAGAGGAAGACCAGAAGATTCAGCGGCAGCTTGAGCGACAGCTAATGAAACACCAAGGATAGCGTTAGCGCCAAGTTTGCTTTTATTGTCTGAGCCATCAAGGTCAATCATTGTTTGGTCAATTTGGCGCTGATCTGTAGCATCGTGACCAACAAGTGCAGGAGCAATTTTATTAATGACGTTATCTACAGCTTTCTCTACACCTTTTCCGCCGTAACGTTTTTTATCGCCATCACGAAGCTCTACAGCTTCAAATTGACCTGTAGAAGCACCAGAAGGAACGATAGCGCGAGAGAGCACACCATTATCTAGAGCTACTTCTACTTCTACTGTTGGGTTACCGCGAGAGTCAAGGACTTCGCGAGCACCAATTGCTTCAATTGTTGACATATTTTGTCTCCTCAATGTGTATTTCTTATTCCCTTACATTCTACACTGCTAGCAACAAAACCTTGAAAAGATTGAGTCCCTTATTTGAATAGTTATTCATGATTATGTATATTTATTATATGGAAACTTTGAAAACCACTCAACAGCCTGAAAAATATGGCCTTCCTACAGCTACCACCATGGTCATGGGTTCAATTATTGGTTCTGGAGTCTTTGCGCTACCTGCAGCACTAGCTCAATACGGACCACTAAGTATCCTTGCCTTTATTGCAGTATCACTTGGAGCTATGGCATTAGCTGTAGCTTTTAAAATTATGTATAAACGAAATCCACGCTCAGGTGGCGAATATGTATTCACTCGAGGAGCTTTTGGAGATTTCCCCGGCTTTCTAGCTGCTTGGGCCTTTTGGGTATCGTGCTGGACAGCTGCAGCTGCTGTCGTTACTGCTTTCGTAGGATATGTTGAAGTCTTTATTAATAAGGATCACAATCCAGTTGGTTCAATAGCCATTGGGCTTGTTGGTCTCTGGGTTCCTGCTCTTATCTGCATTAGCGGTGTTAAGAATATGGGTAAAGTTCAGTTTGTTCTCACTCTTATGAAGTATGTTCCGTTGCTGATACTTTCTGTTGTAGGAATTTTCCATTTGAAGAGTGCAAATTTTGGGCAGTTCAATCCTAGTGGTAAATCTACCTTCATGGCTTTTATTGGTGCATGCGCGGTGGGAATATATTCATACTTAGGTATTGAAGCCTCTACGGCAACTGCAGATCGTATTAAAGATCCACACGTAAACGTTCCAAAATCTCAATGGATTGGTATCGTGTTAACCGCAGCCTTGTATTTGTTAAGTATCGTAGCTGTCATGGGTACTGTCCCTCATAATCAACTTGTAAACTCTACTGCACCTTTTGCAGATTCTGCAAACAACATTTTTGGTGGCAGCTGGTCTGGATCAGTTGTGGCACTTTTAGCTTGTGTTTCGTGTTTTGGACTTATGGTTGGTTGGATGTTAATTACCGTAGAAGTGCCTGCTGAAGCGGCAAAAGACGGAATCTTTCCTAGCTTTTTTGGGCAATATAATGAAAAAGGAATTCCTACAAAAGCAATTATTCTTTCAACAGCACTAGCCTCACTTCTGCTTATTTTTGCCTATACACAGTTTGATAAAGTCTTTTCAACGATGGTACTTTTGAACGTTGTAGTGTCAGTGATGCCTTATATCTTTGCAACTGTTTCAGAGCTTTACTTAATGTCTAAAGAAGCGAAGTTAGGCAAACAACCACTTGCTTTTTGGAAGAATGTTGGCATTGTAGCTATAGCACTCTTCTTTTCTATCATGGCCTTTATCGGTTCGGGTAAAGATGCCATTGTCGCTGGGCTCATTGCTATGGCACTAGGAATACCTGTCTACTACATTCAATACAAGAAAACTTTGAGTGTGCAAATGTCTTCATAGTGTTGGTACATACCCGCACTATAAGGACAAGCGCGCACTCAAGAGTTTGTAAGATTAACTATTTCTGACCTGTCGTAGATAAGAACGTAACTCAGCCTCAGGATCATGGCCTTGTTGATGCATCGAAAGCACCATCGTGAAAAGTTGTGCACCGAGTGAATCATCTGCTTCTGGTAGTGTGGCATCAAGCTTCTGAGCACGATCAATCATTTTAGTAGCTTGGAAAAGTGCTGGCAACGAAGCAGGAATGCCATCATATGGTCCCCTTCTTTCAGCCTTCTCAGCTCGTTTGTCCTGCTGCCACTGCCTTTCACGCTCTTCCAGGGAACTGTACTTTTTGGGAGCTCCAGCAAAAACTTCCGGATGACGCTGGATCATTTTATCAATAACAGTATCGGCAACATCATTGATAGTGAATAAGCCATTTTGGCTAGCTATTTCACTATGAAAAACTACCTGTAGGAGCACATCTCCTAACTCTTCTTTGAGCTCTTGGTCATCGGAAGTTTCAATAGCATCAACAACTTCAAAACATTCTTCGATGAAGTACTGAACAAGACTTTCGTGAGTTTGTGCTTTATCCCATTCGCATTCTTGACGCAAACGATGCATCAACGAAATAAGTCCATCAACACCCTGATACTCTTCATTGACCATAAGTATTAGTGAATAAAACGTGAATAGCCAAGTTCAATACGACGCTTTAAATATTCTTGATCATCGTAAGATAAAAATGCTGATTGCGCAGCATTAAGGCTAAGTTTCTTTAAATCTTCAACAGTGTAATCAAAAACTTCAACCAAAGACTCATACTCTTCAGAAAGGGTTATACCACTCATGAGACGGTTGTCAGTGTTGATAGTGGTATTAAAACCAAGGCGATACAACAAATCCAGTGGGTGCTCGCTAAAGTTATCTCCATAAGCTGAAATAGCACCTGTATGTAAATTGGATGTTGGACAAATTTCTAGAGGAATCTTGCGATCTCTTACCCATTCAGCCACCTTGCCTAAAGTAATAATAGATTCTTCACCTTGAGGCTCAACTTCAATATCTTCCATGATACGAACCCCATGCCCTAAACGAAGTGCATGCCCCGCATTCAGAGCATCGACGATGGAGTCAATACCAGCTGCTTCACCAGCATGAATTGTGACAGGTAAAAACTCATTTTGAAGATAATTAAAGGCACTAACATGCCGAGAAGCAGGAAAACCATACTCTGGTCCAGCAATGTCAAAACCTGCTACACCTTTATCACGATGACGCACAGCCAATTCAGCGATTTCGTCTACTTGGTTTTTGTTACGCATAGCAGATAGAATCTGGCGAACTGTAATCTCATAGCCTAGATTACGCATTTTATTAACACCAAGATTGATGCCTTCTTGGACAGCTTCAACTACTTCATCCAGATCCATCTCACGATTTGCGTGCAGTTCAGGCGCATAGCGAATTTCTGCATGAATCACACCATCTGCTGCTAGGTCTTCTACAGCCTCCCACGCAACACGAATGAGCGCTTTTTTAGTTTGCATTACAGCAGTTGTATGCTTAAAAGTTTCTAAATATCGAACCAAAGAACCAGACTGAGATGATTCTTCAAACCATTTACGTAATGCAATAGGATCTGTGGTTGGAAGCATATGTTTTTGCTCTGCAGCAAGCTCAATAATTGTTTCCGGACGCAAACCACCATCTAGGTGATCATGAAGTGAAACTTTAGGAAGTTTCTGGTAATTAAGAGGCTTTTGACTTTGTACTGCTGCTAAACTCATCTATTTAATCTTATCAAGTATGAGGGGGGTCTTGTCTACCTGGGAACTATCGTTAATTTCATAGGAATCTTTCAAAACTTCTTGTGCACGAGGAAGTTTATCTTCCGTATCAGTTAAAAGAGTCAAGAGTGGTTCACCTTTTTTAACTTTTTCTCCAGGTTTTTTGTGCATGATGATACCAGCACCTGCCTGGACTTTATCCTCTTTACGAGCACGCCCAGCACCTAAACGCCAAGCAGCAACACCAACATCCATGGCATCAAGCCTAGTAAGATACCCATCTTGATTTGCTTTCACAACTTCACGATGCTTGGCAACAGGGAGTTTAGCATCAGGGTCTCCACCTTGTGCTGAAATCATGGCTTTCCATTTATCCATAGCACGTCCATCTTTCAAAGCTGCTGCTACATCAACATCAGTTTTACCAGCACATGCTAGCATTTCTTCTGCCAAAGCGATGGTCAGTTGTACTACGTCTTCAGGACCACCACCTGCAAGAACATCAATAGATTCTTGAACTTCAATAGCATTTCCAGCAGTGGCGCCCAGCGGAGTCTCCATATTTGTAAGGAGCGCAACTGTTTTTACTCCAGCATCCGTACCTAGATCAACCATCGTGCGAGCCAATTCACTGGCATCTTCTTTAGTTTTCATGAAAGCACCAGAGCCGACTTTCACATCAAGGACTAATGAACCGGTGCCTTCAGCAATTTTCTTGCTCATAATTGAACTAGCAATAAGCGGAATAGCCTCCACTGTACCGGTAACATCACGCAGTGCGTAAAGTTTTTTATCAGCAGGAGCAAGACCATCTCCAGCAGCACAAATAACAGCACCAACATCATCTAGCTGCTTCAACATTTGTTCATTGCTCATGGCCGCTTGCCAACCAGGAATGGATTCAAGTTTATCGAGAGTACCACCAGTATGGCCAAGCCCTCGACCAGATAGTTGAGGTACTGCCACATCAAAGACTGCAACAAGTGGTGCAAGAGGTAGAGTGATTTTATCCCCTACTCCACCAGTAGAGTGCTTGTCTGCAGTAGGGTCCTTCAAAGAAGAAAAATCCATGCGTTCCCCTGAAGCAATCATGGCTTTAGTCCATTGCGAAATCTCTTCACGTGACATACCGTTAAGCAAAATAGCCATGTTCAGTGCTGACATTTGCTCGTCTGCTACTACCCCACGAGTATAAGCGTCAATGACCCAATCTATTTGGTCATTGGTCAATGTTTTGTGATCACGTTTAGTACGAATAATATCTACAGCATCAAAATTTTCTGCACTCATGAGTTTTCCGCTGCTTTCAAAGTTTCAGGACCCCAAGCATCTGGGAGAATCTGTTCAATTGTTTTAATTCCGTTTTGCGTTTCGAGCTGCATTCCAGCAGCAGCGTGTTCAAGAAGGAGCTGTCGGCAACGCCCACACGGCATGGTAATTTGTCCTTTGCCATCAACACAGGTAAAGGCAAGCAGTTTACCACCACCTGTTGCACTTAAGTTTGAAACTAATCCGCACTCAGCACAAAGAGTTAAACCATATGAAGCATTTTCAACGTTACAACCACTGACAACTCTGCCAGAATCTGTCAGGGCTGCAGCACCCACTGGGTAATGCGAGTACGGCACATATGCATGTGTCATGGCATCGTTAGCTGCTGATCGAAGCTGCTCCCAGTCAATATTTTGGGCAGTCATAGCCACTAGCCTTTCTTATAAGGTACACCAGCAGCAGCAGGTCCCCGAGAATGTCCCACCAGTCCAGCAACAGCAAAGATAGTAGCTGCATAAGGCAACATTGCCATGAATGAACTTGGAACTGGAGTACCAATAATGGTCATAATGGACTGCAAGTTGTCAGCAAAACCAAAGAGCAATGCTGCAAAGAAAGCACCAATTGGGTTCCAACGACCAAAAATCAAAGCAGCTAGGGCAATGAAACCTTTACCTGCTGTCATATCTTTAGTAAAACTATCAACAGAAACCAAGGTAAAGAAAGCTCCACCGAGTCCAGCAATTGCTCCACCGAGCAAAACATTTTGGAAACGAGTTTTGTTCACATTAATACCAACAGTATCTGCAGCTTCTGGGTGCTCGCCTACCGCACGGACGCGTAATCCCCATTTTGTATGGAACAAACCAATGTAAACCAAAATAACAGCAGCATACATGAAATAGCCAATAATAGATTGGCGGAACAAAATAGGACCAATAATTGGTATCTGGTTTAAGAAAGGAATCGAAATATTTGGCAAGTGATTAGGAGTATTAAACTTACTTTGATTTGCAGTCATCATGGTTGAGTAGAAGAAACCAGTTAAACCTGAAATCAAAACGTTGAGAACCACACCAACAATAATCTGATCCACGAAGTACTTGATACAAAATACTGCAAGTAAAGAAGCAACCAAAACACCGGCGATAGCTGCAGCTATCATACCAATATAAGGGCTGCCTGTCATAGTACCTACCATTGCTGCGGTAAAGGCACCACCTAGTAGCTGACCTTCAATGGCAATGTTTACTACACCAACACGTTCACACAAAACACCAGAGAGTGAACCAAAAACCAACGGAATGGATAAGGTCACAGCACCAGCAATAAGGTTTGCAAGTGAGATTTCATTAGTATTTGCTTTAGAAACAACCCAGGTTAAAAATCCAACCATAAAAGAAGTACCAAAAATTGCTGGTAGCCACCACGGCTGTTTTTCAGAACGTTGAGCATAATAATAACTCGCTGCTATAACAGCAATACAAATTAAAGTAGTAATAATACCAACTGGCATTGCTGGCATAACAATTGGGCTGATTTTGATTTTATCTGATGAATCAGAGATATCGAAGGTCGCATGATGCCCACGAGCTCCATTAAAGATAAACAGGATGGCTGCAACAAGGGCAAACACCGCATACATAATGGGAGCTTTATAGCTCACAGGTGCTTTAACAACATCTGAAGCTTTATCTTCTACTGCTAGAGTACTCATACTTTAGCCACCTTCTTTTGCGCTTTGAGGGCCTTTTCTTCTGGAGTTTTAATTCTAAAGATTGCTCGCACTAGTGGTGGAGCAGCGATGAAGAGCACGATTAATGACTGCACAACCAAGACGATATCAATAGGAGTACCTGTGCTAACTTGCATTGCTGCACCTCCAGCACGGAAAGCGCCGAAGAGTAAACCTGCGAAGAAAGTTCCCCATGGAGTTGAACGTCCCAATAGGGCAACAGTAATAGCATCAAAGCCAAAGCTTGCAGCAATACCTTGTGTGAGCACTCGTTCAGTACCAGAAACTTGAGAAACACCTGCCAGACCAGCAAGAGCACCTGCAAGAGCCATCACAATAACAAAGCTTGTTTTAACGTTAATACCTGCTGTTTCACTGGCTTCATCGTTAGAACCAACGGCACGAAGTTTGAAACCAAGAGTTGATTTATTCAAAAGCCAGTTCACTGCAAATACTGCTAGAACTGCCATCACGAATGACCAATTCAAACGATACTTGCTACCTAAAAGTAAGGGGAAAATTGCTGAATCGGGCAAAATTGGGCTAATAGGGTTTGAAGCACCAGGACGTTGCAAGAATGGCAAACCTAAAAGGAACAACACTAAATTCAAGGCAATATAGTTCAACATGATAGTGACAATCACTTCATGGGCACCTGTGTAAGCCTTTAAAACACCAGCAATTCCACCCCAGAGTGCACCACCGATTGCTCCGAAAATAATCACTAGTGGTAAGTGAAGGAAAAGTGGTAAGTGTAGGTGAATAGCTGCAATAGTTGCAAAAACAGCACCAAGAATAATTTGACCTTGCGCACCAATGTTAAACAAGCCCGCACGGAAAGCAACAGTGACACCCAGTCCAGCAAGGATCAAAGGAGTTGATACCGTCAAAGTTTCCGTAAGCGGTTGAATCATGCCACTAAAACTTGAAGCATGTGGGTTGAAAATTGAGCCTTCAAGCAGCGCTCCATAAGCTCCAATCACAGCTTTCCACATAGCAACAAAAGTATCTGTAGGACGAGCAAAGAAATACCCGAGAGCGGTCTGAACACCTTGGTCTGTAATACAAATTAAAATACCACCAACAATGACAGCAAGTAATACTGCAAGGAAGGAAACTAAAGTGTTATGGCTAAATAGTCTTTTGATTATTGGCAATGAAGAATCATTGTCTTTGACTGTTAAACTCATACTGCACTCTCCATTGTGCCTACTTTCTCCTCTGCCTCTTCAGGGTTCATGCCAGCCATCATAAGACCAAGCACATCACGAGAAGTCTCTGGTGGTACGATGCCAACAATTCGCCCTTTATACATGACAGCAATTCTATCTGCTAATTGGTTAACCTCGTCCAACTCACTTGAGACGATAATGACAGGAACATTTTTATCACGTTCTTCAACGATACGTTTGTGAACGAATTCAATGGAACCAACATCAAGCCCACGAGTTGGTTGGGAAGCAATGAACAGTTTTAGCTCACGTGCTAGCTCACGTGCTAGCACTACTTTCTGCTGATTACCACCAGAAAGTGAACGTACTGGCTGACTGATAGAAGAGGTACGGACATCAAATTCCTTAACCTTTTCTTTCGCATTTTTCTCAAGGAAGTTTGTATCAAGACTCACACCATTTGAATATGGTTTTTTATCGTATAGGTCCAGAATAAGATTTTCCGTAATGGAGAAATCTCCTACTAACCCTTGCGAGTTACGATCTTCAGGCACAAAACCAACCCCAGATTCAAGAACTTGTTTAACTGGTAATCCCAGTAACTCTTTTCCATCAAGCTCGATAGAACCTTTTGCGGTTTTCTTCAAACCTAGAATTGCCTCAGTAAGTTCAGTCTGCCCATTACCTTGTACACCTGCAATAACCAAAATTTCACCTTGTGCAACACCGAAGCTGACATCATCAACAGTACGCACACCGTTTGATTCTGTAACTTCTAGATTGCGAACAACAAAGGTTTCTTGACCAGGATGAGCTGGAGTTTTATCAATATTAAGGTTGACATTACGCCCAACCATCAATGCAGCCAGCTCTGTTGTTGAAGCACTTGGATCAGCAGTACCAACAACTTTACCGCGACGAATCACACTAATTTTATCGGCAATAGCTTTAACCTCACGAAGTTTGTGAGTAATCAAAACTACAGAAGTTCCATTAGCTTTTAACTGACGGATAATTTCCAGCAACTCATCTGTTTCTTGTGGGGTAAGTACCGCAGTAGGTTCATCAAGAATAAGAATTTCAGTTTTATGCATGAGAGCTTTAATAATCTCTACACGTTGTTGAACACCAACTGGCAAATCTTCAACAATTGCATCAGGATCTACTTGGAATCCATATTTATCTGAGATTTTTCGGATTTCAGCTTTGGTCTCTTCTAAATCAAGCATGCCATTCTTTGAATGTTCATTTCCTAGAGCAACGTTTTCAGCAACGCTAAATACTGGAATCAACATGAAGTGCTGGTGCACCATGCCAATTCCAGCTTTCATAGCATCTCCAGGCCCGTCAAAATGAACAGCTTTGTCATCAAGAAGAATTTCACCACTTGTTGGTTGATATAAACCAAACAAGACATTCATCAAAGTAGATTTACCTGCACCATTTTCACCAAGTAAACAATGGACTTCAGCAGGTTCTACCACTAAGTCAATGTTGTCATTAGCAGTAAAATCACCAAATTTTTTGGTAATCCCTCTAAGCTCTAACTTCATACTGTTTCTTTTCTATACCTTTGCCAGATAAGAAAGGCACGCTTGAAAGCGTGCCTTAGCCTTATGACCCCTTAGGGCTTGATGTTGACTCAACTTTAACAGTTCCATTGATAATGTCTTGCTTCAATTGAGTAACCTCATTTTTAGTATCTTGACTAATCTTAGAATCAAAGTCGTGGTATGGAGCAATATCCACACCATCATTCTTCAACGTACCTACATAAGGAGTTTTGTCGAACTTGCCATCTTTATCTTGCTTGATGACGTCTTCAACAGCTCCACTCATCTCTTTCACAACAGAAGTGATGAAGTAGTCTTTATACTCTGGCTGTGTAACGTATCCATCAGCATCAACCCAGATAAGGTTCAACTTATTGCTACCATCTTGGTTCTTACCAAGTTCTTTAGCAAGTGTTGCTGAACCAGCACCAACAGGGCCAGCTACTGGCATCACGATATCAGCACCTTGGTCTACAAGGTTTTGCGTTACTTGCTTACCCTTAGATACATCCTGGAAATCGCCAGAGAATACGCCATCTTGTGAATCTTTATTCCAACCAATAACCTGGACGTTCTTGCTCTTCTTTTCGTTGTAGTATTTAACGCCTTCAGTGAAACCATCCATAAAGATTGTTACAGTAGGAATTTTGGTACCACCATAAGTACCAACTTTTCCAGTTTTACTCTCTGCTGCAGCTACGTATCCAGCAAGGAAAGCAGCCTGAGCAGTATCGTAAATAATTGGTTTAACGTTTGCAAGGTCAATTGAATCATCATCAATAATGGCAAAATGCTTAGAAGTATTTGCCTGAGCTGTTTCTTTTGTTGCATCTGCGAGCAAGAAACCTACTGTTACTGTTAAGTTACAGTTTGCTTGCATCATTTGATTCAAGTTTGGTTTGAAATCTGAATCTGAGTTTGATTGTGCAGCTTTTGTTTGGATACCAAGATCTGATTGTGCTTTCAACAATCCGTCATGACCAGACTGGTTGAATGATTTATCATTGAAACCACCTGAGTCAGATACCATACAAGCTAAATAATTACCTGAAGTTCCTGAAGAACTACTCTGTTGATCAGGAGCGCTGCCACAAGCTGCGAGTGAAAATACTGAAGCACCAACAACAGTTGTTCCAAGTGCTCGTTTTACCATAGAACTTTTCAAAGTACCCTCCGTAGGCTTATTCTTCTACCGACATTGGTAGCTATAACAATTGTAACTGAATTTTTTCTTTCAAGTTTCTCTAAAACCTCTCGGAAAACAAGCTAAAAACTTTGTTACACAAGGATAATGCCTAGTAGTTTAGCGAAGTTCTCAAACAAAAGCTCATGGTTAATCACAATCTCATTACAGTTGTACTTACACCCAGCCAAGAATGTTAAGAAAGAATGCGTCCATACCTCATGTTTCGACCAGGAGATCCGAAGTTTCCATTGGTGTACTCAATAAATCTAGCAGTACCAGGCCTGTTCCACCACAGTTGCTTGCCGGCACCATTGTAAGCTGCAGCATATTGAGTTGAGGTGGAACTTACATTTGGAGTAGGTCCATACAAAATCAAACCGTTTGTTGTTGTACAGGTACTATTAACGGTGAAAGATCCACTGACCACACCACTGACAACAGGGTATGTCATGCGTTGAGCAGAATTCGGCAAGTTTAAACTACTAGGAACAGCAGTACTTGGTGCATTCAATGTGATAGCGTTTCCACAATTGCTGGCGAGTGTTCCAACAGACACATAGCCTTGTGTTGCTGGAATCGTGCTGTGGCTTCCACTACCAGTCACATTGAAGCTGAATGAAACCGTAGTACCTACGGTTAGCGTATTACTTCCATAATAAGTATCTGCAGCAGTACGGCTAGCTGCACTCCAAGAACCAGTCCATGGCGCAGGGTTAATTCCACTATCAGGAGTGATAGTGACTGAAGTTGGAGTAATGGTACATAGGCTACAAGCATCAAAAGTCGCTGTAGCATTTGCTGTAATAGTTGCTGTATCTGGAGATGAGGTGTAATCAACGCATACTTGAGTGGTAGTTGACGTTAAAGTCGCTTGGCCTGGCAACACTGCGCTAAGGTGATCTGCGTCATCAGAACTAAAAGTAACAGTGACATCAGCCGGAGTACCCACGACTCCAACTGTCCAACAAATTTGTTGAACATCGTTACCGTCAAAGGTAACCGAACCAACAGGTGTCAAAGTATAATAAGCATCACTGGCTGCAGCCATAGGTGTAGCGATAGCAACAGCAACTACTGGAATACTCCAAGCAGTACTTTTGGTAATATTACGACGTGAAATATTGAATTTTTCATTACTAATTTTAGTCAAAACAGAACCCTCTTCTTCATATTTTGCCGTTTAAGACGTTTACAGTGTCTTAAGGTTTATAACTATAACAAAAAAAGCCCCCCCCCCCACAAGTTGAACAAACACTCAGTGTCTTGATACACAGCATCAACAACCACGCAGTACGTGAGTAATGGTTATCTTCGTGAGCTAAAACTCACGAAGATAACCATTACTCACGTACTGCTCTCATATAGCCGCTACAAAAAACTACATATAAAAATGGCTTGTGCAACAACACAAGCCATTTTATGAACGTTACTATTAGCTAGTCTTAGGAGTAGCTTGAGACTCAACCTTCAACTTACCAGAAATAATATCCTGTTTAATTTGATCCAACTCATTCTTAGTATCTTGAGAAACTTTAGAATCGTAATCGTGGAAAGGTGCAATACTAACACCATTATTTTGAAGAGTACCAAGGTAAGGTGTGCTGCTGAATTGGTTTTCTGCAGCTTCTTTAATAACTTGCTCAACTGCACTAGACATTGATTTCTGAACTGAGCTTAAGAAGTATTCCTTGAAATCAGGCTGTGCCTCGTAGCCGTCAGCGTCTACACCAATGATTGAGAGTTTGTTCTCACCATTTGCTTGCCCAGCATCTTTAGCTGCTGAGAAAGCACCGTTTGCTGCGTTACCAGCAACTGGCATCACAATATCTGCGCCTTGGCTTAAGAAGCTTTCAGCAAGTTGTTTACCTTTTGCCTGATCAGTGAAAGAACCAATCATGGTTCCATTCTGTGCATCTTTATCCCAACCAAGAAGCTGAACATTCTTCCCTTTCTTCTGGTTGTAATACTTCACACCATCAGAGTAACCATCCATGAAAATTGTGACAGCTGGAATCTTTTCACCACCAAAAGTAGCAACCTTACCAGTCTTTGTTTGAGCTGCAGATAAGTAGCCAGCAAGGAAAGCAGCTTGAGCAGTGTCATAAACAATAGGCTTAACGTTATCAAGTTGAATGGAGTTATCGTCAACGATAACGAACTTTTTATCTTTATTAGCTGTTGCACTCTGCTTAGTTACATCTGCTGCAGGGAAACCACCAGCTTCAATGATAATGCCACAGTCAGATTGAACCATCTGCTGAGTATTAGGAGCAAAGTCTGTGGTAGACATAGATTCAGCTTTCTTGATTTGGACACCAAGATCTTTTTGTGCTGCATTCAAGCCATCAAGTGAAGATTGGTTGAATGATTTATCTTGAAAACCACCAGTACCAGAAACCATACATGCGGTGAAATCACTGTGTGAGGCTGAACTAGATGCAGAAGTACTACTAGGTGCGCTGCCACAAGCTGTTAAGCCAAGGGATGATGCTGCTAAAACTGAAGAAGTAGCGATTAATTTGTTGAATTTCAAGGTTTTCTCCTTGGTAAATGGTAAATGAATTACCGTTTCAGTTTACATCAAAGATGAGCTTATCCATGTGCATGAGCACACAATAATCCAGAAAGAGTCAGTACTTTCATTCCAGTTTCTATACAGCGCTCATCAACGGTGTAATCACCTTGATGTAGGTCATATTCAGTACCACCAGGCGTATGAGTACCTAAACGCATCATAGCTCCAGGAACTTGTTCAAGATACGCAGAAAAATCTTCTCCGCCCATTGATTGTGGAACACGTACCGTATGGTTTTCACCAAGGATATTACGAGCACTCGTTTGTAAAAGATCTACCTCAGCTTGAGTATTAACAACTGGTGCTACTCCGGCGATAGGCTCAACTTCTACTTTAACGCCGTACGGTGCTCCAATATCTCTAGCAAGACTTGGAAGGCGTTCACGAAGCGCAAACCACACGTCTTTGTCTAAACAACGTAGAGTACCTTCAAGGACACCAGCTTTAGGAATAGCATTAGGGGCATAACCTGCACGCACTGTTCCCCACACGATAGCAGCTGCATTACGTGCATCTAGCTTACGTTGCATTACAGTTGGGACTTCTGTTGCAATTTTAGACATTGCGTACACTAAATCTTCTGTCATTTGCGGACGCGAAGTGTGCCCGCCTCGACCTGAAATTTTCATTTTTACAACCGATGAAGCACTTGTTAAGGGGCCTACACGAAGACCAATCTTACCTACTTCAACTCGTGGATCGCAATGCAAAGAAAGAATGCGAGGAACACCTTCTAAAGCACCTTGGGGGATAATTTCCTCTGCTCCACCAGGCATAATTTCTTCAGCTGGTTGGAAGATAAAACGAAAAGCACCCTTGACTTTGCCCTGATGTGCAATCTTGTTGAGCGTTAAAGCAACACCAAGCACAACAGCAGTATGCACATCGTGCCCACAGGCATGAGAAATATTTTCATTCTTAGATGCAAAAGGTAGTTCGGTTAAGTCTGGAAGTGGCAAAGCATCAATATCGCCACGAAAAGCTGCAACAATAGGACCAGCTCCCACATCTACCATTAAGCCTGAAGGCTTGAACAATATAGGTTCAAGGCCAACTTGTTGCAAACGATGGGCAATTCTTTTTGTTGTATCAAATTCTTGGTTCGATAATTCTGGATACTCATGAAGTTCACGTCTGAACTCGATAATTTCGTCGACAAAATCGTCTACCGTTAAAGATGCTAAGGCAACATTTGGAGTTGGATAATCAGGAGTATCTAAAGTACGCACGTCTACCATTTTAACGAGTTATCCCTTAAAAAGGAAAACGAAACGAATTTCTTTTAGTTAGATGTAGAATAGACGTAAGTTACAAATATTTTATACAAAAATAAGGAAAACAATTGACAACAAATACAAATACTTTGTATCGAGGTCGTGAAGGTATGTGGACCTGGGTATTACAGCGCATCACTGGTGTTGCAATTTTTATCTTTCTCTTAATCCACGTTCTTGATACTTCACTAGTGCGTGTATCTCCTGAAGCTTACAACGCTGTTATTGGGACCTATAAAAACCCAATCATGGGTCTGGGTGAAACTGGTCTTGTTGGAGCAATTCTCTTCCATGCGTTTAATGGAATTCGTATTATTTTGGTTGACTTCTGGTCAAAAGGAACTAAGTATCAGAAACAACTGTTCTACGGTGTAGTAGTGCTATGGGTTATCTTCTTTGTAGGCTTCGCTTCTCGCCACCTTGCTAATGTATTTGGGGGTGGACACTAATGAGTGAGCTAACTCAAACTGTTATTCCAAACCCTAGGACTCCTGAGCGTTATCAACGCACAAAATCTACACAGGGCAATAGTCAAAAATATGCCTGGCTCTTTATGCGTGCCTCTGGTGTTGTTCTTGTTGTCATGATTTTTACACATATCTTTTCCAACTTAATGCTCGGCGATGGTATTCACGCCATTGACTTTGGTTTTGTTGCAGGTAAATGGGCTAATCCTTTCTGGCAATGGTGGGATCTTATTATGCTATGGCTAGCAATGCTTCATGGCACAAATGGTGTTACTACTGTTATCAATGACTACGTCACGAAACCTGGCGCAAACAAGGCTTTCAAGATGGTTCTTCATATTGCAGCAGCTGCAATTATCATTCTTGGAACACTTGTTATTTTTACTTTCGATCCATGTCCAAAGAATGCAGACCCAGCGCTCTTAGCGTCATTCTGCACCAAATAAGAAGGGCACATTTAACTTCATGCAAACTCACGAATATGATGTTGTTATCGTAGGAGCTGGTGGCGCAGGTATGCGCGCAGCAATTGAATCCAGCCAACGCGCAAAAACAGCTGTACTTACCAAGCTCTACCCTACTCGTTCACACACTGGTGCTGCTCAAGGTGGCATGTGTGCCGCCCTTGCCAACGTAGAAGAAGACAACTGGGAATGGCACACCTTTGACACTATTAAAGGTGGCGACTACCTTGTTGATCAAGATGCAGCAGAAGTTATGGCAAAAGAAGCCATCCAAGCTGTTATTGACTTAGAACATATGGGACTTCCTTTTAACCGTACCCAAGAGGGCATGATAGACCAGCGTCGTTTCGGTGGGCATACTCGTGACCACGGTAAAGCACCAGTTCGCCGCGCTTGTTACGCAGCAGACCGTACTGGGCATATGATTCTCCAGACCTTGTACCAGAACTGTGTCAAACTTGGTGTTGATTTCCACAACGAATTTTATGTACTTGACCTCCTCCTGAACGAAGGTCAATGTGCTGGAGTGGTAGCTTTTGAGCTCGCTACTGGTGAGATACACGTTTTCAGAGCAAAGTCTGTCATTCTAGCTTCTGGTGGTGCAGGTAAAATTTTCAAAACTACCTCTAACGCCCACACTCTAACTGGTGATGGAATGGGTATTGCTTTCCGCAATGGCTTACCACTAGAAGATATGGAGTTCTTCCAATTCCATCCAACTGGTCTTGCAGGTCTTGGTATTTTACTTTCCGAAGCAGCACGTGGTGAAGGCGCAATTCTGCGTAACTCCGATGGTGAACGCTTCATGGAACGTTATGCCCCAACCATTAAAGACCTTGCTCCTCGTGATATGGTTGCTCGTGCAATGGCTCAAGAAGTTCGAGAAGGTCGCGGCTGTGG
>JASGFC010000014.1:0-41208 GCA_047605865.1 Micrococcaceae bacterium
CTTAAGTATAGGACTTTCACCAGGGCTAGTAGGTTTCTCCAATTGAATGATATAAAAAAGGTTATCTTGAATATATACATAAGGATAAGAACAAGTTAAGAAAATAGCAATTGAAATACCTAAAACAAGAACAACAGCTATCGCACGTGTTCTAACACTTATGCCATTAAAGATTACCTTATCAGATAGCAAAGCACATATTAATACCAAGAAAAAAAGAAATGTACATCGCTGGTATCTTAAATAAATAAAGGATACGGAAAAAAAAGATATTGAAAAGAATCCAAAATAAATAACTGGTAATACCACTCGAATAGTATTTCTCATATTATAAGAAAACTTATTGCTATTTCGTAGGATGTAATATGTTGTGATTAATGTTAATAAAGAAGCAAATATTGTGAGCAAAAATACTGTACCAGATAAATCTGATGCTTCATAGTATTCTAACCTCATATCATTACCGCCAAAACTTTCTAATAAATTCTTAAGAATTCCAGGCTTGCTATAAGCAATAACAGCGAATAATACACTACCAATAAAAAAGGGAGGGGTTAATTTTTTTAGCGTCTTAAGAGATAGAAGTGTTAATGGGACTAAGGGAAGAAAGAGATACCCTGAACTATGCATGGAAGAACCGAGTAAAACAAACAAAGTACCTATAAAGTAATTCATTTTTGTTTTTTTAGTAAAAAAACTGTAGCCCAAGAATACAAAGGCCATCATAAAAAAATACCTTGTTTGTTCAACATTAATGAAAAAAAGAGAAATTGAATACATCAAAAAAAAGAAACTGACATTTTTAGTGTAACGAAGACATCCATAGAAGATAGCTAAATAAGAAAGGAAATAAAAAATAAGCCTGTATCCAGCATAATCTACTCCCAAATTAGAGAGAAAATGGGTTGTAAACCGATATCCCACCTCCCAATCGTCACGGGTACCATAACCTGACAAATAAGCACTGTAATCGGGATCAACTCCTTGGTTTAAATTAGAAGCGACACTGTAACTAAGATAAGTCAGAATAATAACAGAAAAAAAACCACTAACTTTCATTAATTTTCTGCTAGAAGAAGCGAAAAATAACTGCAACAAATTTATGATATAAAGCAAAATTAACCAGCCCACTCCAACTCAAGAATATAAACAATGCCCATTATACATTCTTATTGACCTTAGAATTATTTTTTGTAATATGAGGATAAGCTCTAACTACATTACTCATATTCTTAAACACTACTTTTTACTTCATCCCTGTTCAAGATAAAACGTTTCATCATTATTCTATAAGGCAAAACTTGAAAAATTAAGATTGAACTTGCTAATGCAATAAATGGGGCATTTATACCAATCAGTGGAATCAATATATGACTTGCTACTATCGTTGCAACAACCATAAGTACTGAACAAATACCTTGGAACTTTAACTCCTTAGGTGTAGTTAGTAATGAAATTAAAGGGATTGATAGAGACTGAACAAAAATTAGTATGGCACAAGCAATCAACACACTTTCCGATACTTTTAACTCATTACTTGAAAGAATCTTAACAAATAATGGACCAAAGATGATTAACGCCAATCCAGTTAAAATTCCGAAAGCTAGGAAGATAAGACTAAAAATATTAATTGACTTGATAGTATCTTTAGCATTTTCCCGTTTATTGACAAAATAAGGCCACACACCATTTCCAACAGTTTGAATAATAGAGTTGCTTAATGTAAAGATAAGCATAATGAATGAATAAAGTGAAAGGTCATATGCTGAGACTTTTCCCATCAGCATAAACCGAGCAACTGTATAAGCAATAGGAAAAGAAATATTAAGAAAGAGCATTGGCAAAGCCCCTTCCATCGTTCTAAACATAGCGAAACTAGGTTTTTCGAGTTTAAAAGTAAAATTTAATCCAGTCTGTTTAAACTTACGAAGTGAAAGAAAAAGGTTAAGAAAATTATTGACAAAATATGCAATATTTCCAGTCAAAATGAATAGCAATGGATAAACAGAGAAATGCCAAAATAGTGTAGTTGTAAATAAATTAATACAAGCTAGAACTACACTAGTTACAACTAGAATTTTCTGCTCTCCAAGACCCTGAAGTACCCGCCCCCATATTCCCATTGGAATAGCAAGACAATATATTGCACATAGAAAGAAAATAATTAGATTATCTTGGTAAGTGAAATTATGACTAAATATCTTAGACCAGATATTCAACTTAGTGAGAAAAAAGAAAAATACAATAAAAATGGCACTTGTTGTTATCAAATAACTCGTAGCTGTATTTAATGTTTTTGATAGTAATACAGAATCTTTATTTTTCAATGCTAGAGCAACATTATTAACAACGGGACCACTTGTTCCAAAATCTAAAAAAATTAGAAAAGTAGAAAGACCTGCAACAGTACCAACAATACCAAACCATTGAGTTCCAACAGCTGAAAAAGAAATCTTTGTTGTGAGTAAACCTATGAACGCAGTCAAGGGTATCGCTAAAACTTGCCTAGAACTCAATGATAAGAAAAAACTCAGCTCTTTCTGTTTTTTAACTTTATTCACTTATAAAACACCACCATGTTCCAGTGAGAAATCATCAACGAGATATTCAAAAGGAGGTTGAGGTTTACTTTCCTCTTGAGCTTCAGCTAAAGCAATCTCCACTGAATCCACGATTGAATCAGTCCGTACCCCTGTTGTAATATTAGCTCCTCTTTTCTGACACCAGTTTTTAATTATCTCATACCGGAATAAAAAATAAAATTCACCGTAATTAATTAGTAAGTGTATTAAAAAAGCATGTCAAAGATTTTATGATAGAAATCTTGCTAGAAAAATTGGATATGGTAAACGGAGAAATTATTAATTAAGGCATATAAAGAGAAGGTATAACTTCGCTAGCCATTAACAATTGAACTCCATTCATTACTCCAAGTTTCATAACTATAGAGAGATTGAACGTGTTCTCGTGAGTATCTACCCATTTTTTCTCTATCAGTGCTTGTTGAATTTTTAAGGTCCAAGATGGAATCAAGCCAATCATTTTCTTGTGAAACTGCTATTCCACCTAGATCAGATAAAATCTTTTTATTAACACCTACTGGACTACCTAACATAGGCAAGCCAGTAGCAGCGTACTGAAGAAGCTTGTAACCGCACTTACCTCTCTCCCATAAAGTATTTCTTAAAGGCATGATACCTACGTCAGCCTGTTGAAGATGTTGCGAGAATGTATCTATATTCCAAGGAATTCTTTCCACATATTGTTCAAAACTACCCAGCATACTTTGTTCAGCAGGACTACTAATAATTTGTAGCTTAATGCCTTCTTGATGAACTTTTTTCAACTGATCTTGAATATCTATAAGATACTTTTCGGTAGTTTGAGAACCAATCCAAGTAACAGTAAACTGTTTTTCTGGTTCATAGTTTATTTTCTCTTGATAATCATTTGGATGGATACATGTTGGTATTATATTGACATCAGGGCGGAGCTTTAAAGCTTCTTCAGCTAAAAATTCGTTACCTACTATAACTTGAGAGGCATTTAAAACACCAGCTTTCCAGACATATGGACCACCAAAAGGTAACTTGTATTTTCTAGCGGGAAACATAATAGCGTCATCAACATCGTATACGGAATATTCGGCATTTTTAAAAATATTGGCTACCAACTGACCTCTTGTAATTCCATCAAAAATTTTTCGGGATAAAAAAATTTTTCTATCTTTTAAGTGGAATTTTAGGTCTTTTACAGCTTTTTTTCTTTGCGAGTAGTTTTGTTTTTTCAGAAGATTATGTGGAGTTAACCCAAAATCACCTGTTTCATAAACTTCAACAGGTTCTTTTAAATGCTCAAAAAAACTTAATGCACGAATGCGATACGAAGCATAATCTTCATTCTGGACAGGAATTATGTATTCGCTACTCACTGCTAAACCCTCTTTTATATTCTGATACCTGCGCGCTCATGATGCGTTGCAGCAGTACTGCGAATAAAGTTCACTGTTCTACGAGAAGTATCATCAACATCATATTCAAAAGGTGCTTGAGGAATTCCTTCTTCTTGAGTCTCTCGAAGAACCATATCTACAGCATCCACAATGGCATCTGTTTGCACGCCAGTAGTGATGATTCCTCCCATATCAATGGATTCTGGGCGCTCAACTGTGTCACGAAGTGTTACAGCAGGGAATCGCAAAATCAGTGATTCTTCGCTAATAGTTCCACTGTCTGAAAGAACAAGTTTGGCATTCTTCTGTAGATTAACGTAATCATTGAAACCAAATGGAGGATGTAAAATAAGTTTGTCTTTTAGCTCTGATTCTTGCTCTTCTAAACGTTTTTTAGTTCGAGGGTGAGTAGAAACAAGAACTGGTATCTTATATTTATCAGCAAGGGTGTTAAGCGCTGCCAAAAGTGACTTTAATCGCTCTGGATTATCAACATTTTCTTCACGATGCATACTCACCAAGAAATATTCACCCTTTTTTAACCCTTGCTCTTTAACAACGTTGCTAGCATCAATAGCTTTGGCATTACCATTGAGTACTTCTCGCATAGGCGAACCAGTCAAAAGAATACGGGACGGATGAATACCTTCGGACAGAAGATTTCTACGTGCATGCTCGGTATAAACAAGATTGTAGTCTGAAACATGATCCACGAGGCGACGATTTGTTTCTTCTGGCACGTTAAGATCAAAACAACGGTTTCCAGCTTCCATATGGTAAACCGGCACTTTGAGACGACGAGCCATAAGTGCGGAGATACAACTATTTGTATCTCCTAATACCACAAAAGCATCTGGTTGCTCTTCTTGAATCACTGCTTCAGTTTTAGCCAAAATAGAACCTAGCATAATGCCAAGACTATCTGTATCAGCATTCAGGAAGTGATCTGGTTCACGAAGACCTAAATCTTCAAAGAAGACTTCATTAAGAGTGTAATCATAATTTTGACCAGTATGAACAAGCACATGGTCTGTATACTCATCTAATCTCCTAATGACCGCAGCAAGACGAATAATCTCAGGCCTCGTGCCAACAATTGTCATGACTTTTAACTTCTTAGACATTACACATCCTCAGGGTAAGTATCAGGGTTATCAGGATTAAAAATATCGTTAGTCCAAAAGAACGTATGGAGTGTATCATCACCAGTATTTGTAATATTGTGTGGCCAGAACGTTGGCATATCAACAGCAATAGGCTTATCTGCCGTAGCTGGAATCGTTACTTTTTCGTCAGTTAGAAGTTTACGAAGTCCAATTTCTGCCGTGCCACTCATCACCACAAAACGTTCAATCTTACGTCGATGATAATGCTGTCCACGAGTGATTCCTGGAACAGTTGTTGAAAATGAAGACTGACTATCACCCTGATATGCGCGGCTCATTTCTACAAAATGACCACGGTTATCAGCATTGGCTGTTAGTTCAATAGCGGGGCGTACTTCAAAGACATAGGAACGATAGGTATTAAAAAGATCAAGATCAAAATCAGACTGTAAGGATGGAATCTCACCTTTGTCATACTTTGCTTTAAACTCTTCTAACTGTTCCAACACTTGTGGAACAGTTCGTTTCGTAGTGAGTTGATCTATGTTTTTTACAGGAACCATTCCAGTTAGAACTTTGGCTGCATTTTGAACGTGCAATAGTGGAATCTGTGTATCACCATTAACAGATGGTGTCTCATCATGCGCTAACTTATAACAAAAGGTTGCCACAAAAGAGTTATAGTTTGGTTTCCCATGCTCACCAAAAAGATTAGGCAACAATACGTTTTCAAACTGGATACCCAGCTCATCACAAACCTGTTGTAGAACCTTAGCTGCTCCACTCTTTGCCTGACCATAGATATTATCTAAGTCTGCCTGAATAGAATTGGCAAAGCTCACTACCCGAGGTGGGGTGTGAACCTCTTGTAAAACCTGCGCAACTTGACGAGCAAATGTTACGTTACCATCTGCTACCTCATCATCAGTGCCTCGATTCACACCAGCTATATGGATAAGGCGTTCAGAACCATCAACTGCAGCTTTAGCTTGATCCACATCGAACTCTTGACCAACGCTAAAACTTTTACTTTCAATTCCTTCACTGTGTAGCAAGGCACGCGTATGCCACCCTAAAAATCCATTACCTCCAGTTAGGGAATAATAAGTCATTATTCAGAGTCTTTCTTAGAGTACTTAGTAATACCAGCTTCTTCTAAATCTTTTCTAATCTTTGGAAGAGTTAAGAGCAGTTCCTTCACACCTTCCACATCTAAACGATCAGAGGTATGAGAATCATAATCTTCAAACTCTTTCACTTCCTCTTTACCTTCTTCAAAGAATGTTGAGTAATTAAGATCACGATTATCAGCAACGACGCGGTAATAGTCTCCCATATCTTCTGCAGTAGCAAGTTCTTGACCTGTAGCCAAAGCTTCAGAAACTTTTTCTGCGTGACGCGTACCAATGATTTTAATATTAGGCTCTACTTCAAAAAGCTCGCAGAGTGCAACAGCTAAATCTTTAACTGTTGCCGAAGGAGCTTTACGGATAAAGAGGTCACCTTGGCGTGCATGTTTAAAAGCATACTCAACCAGCTCTACTGATTGGTCTAGAGACATCATGAAACGCGTCATGTCAGGATTTGTAATAGTAAGTGGCTTACCATCTTTAATCTGTTGGATAAACAACGGGATAACAGAACCACGAGAATACATGACGTTTCCGTACCGAGTAATTGAAACAATGGTTTTGGCATTGGGGTTATTCATACCATGTGAACGAGCGACTTTTTCCATCATGGCTTTAGAGATTCCCATAGCATTGATAGGATAAGCAGCTTTGTCTGTACTCAAGCATACGAGGCTCTTAACTTCATTATCTTCACAAGCACGAATGACATTGTCACTACCAATGATATTAGTTTTAACAGCCTCCATCGGGAAAAATTCACACGACGGTACTTGCTTTAGTGCTGCAGCATGGAAAACATAATCAACATCGCGAGTAGCGCGTTCAATACTGGTGTAATCACGAATATCACCAACATAGAAGCGTAGACGTGAATCTTCCAGTTCATGCCTCATAGCATCTTGTTTAGCCTCATCCCGGCTAAAGATTCTAATCTCTTTAACATCAGTATCAAGAAGTTTTTTTGTGACTGTTTTACCAAAAGAACCTGTACCGCCTGTAATTAATATTGTTTTGTTGTCATAGTTAGTACTCATTAACTAAGACCTTTCCTTTCAATGGAACTTTCTGCAATTTGATCTTTTTTCAGGGCTGGATTTCCAGACTCTTTCCACTTTTCTGACTCAATTTTATCAGGGGCTAGCGCAGGAACTTTAGCATGTGAAATCTTTGGATGTAGTGGACGTTCATCACTTTCATTTTCACTAATAAGATCTTCATGAAGCTTTTCTCCTTCGCGAAGACCAGTATATTTAATATCAATATCTTTACCGGAAGCATTAATCATTTTTTGTGCAACATCAACAATCTTGACCGGTTCACCCATATCTAAAATGAGAACCTCTTTTTCACGTCCAATGGCACCAGCTTGAATAACAAGTTGACACGCTTCTGGAATAGTCATGAAATATCGTGTGACTTCAGGGTGGGTAACAGTGACTGGCCCGCCTTCATCGATTTGTTTCTGGAAAGTAGGCAACATAGAACCACGAGAACCCATCACATTACCAAAACGGACAGAAAGGTATTTACCCCGATGTGTCTCAGCAAACCATGATGTTAAGCGTTCTGCAAGCCGTTTAGAGTGACCAAGAATACTGGTTGGATCTGCTGCCTTATCTGTAGAAATATTTACAAAAGTCTCTACATCAACTTCTGCAGCTGCAGTGAGAACATTAAGCGTACCTAAGACGTTAGTTTTCCATGCCTCATCAGGGTACTGCTCTAACATTGGTAAGTGTTTTAAAGCAGCAGCATGAAAAACAACCTCTGGTTTTCGCTCTTTAAAAATAATCTCTAGGTTATCTAAATCTCGAATGTCAGCTAAAACCACATCTTTTGAATCTAAAAGTCCATGGCCTTTAATAGACATCTGAGCACCGTGAAGACCGGACTCATCACGATCAAGCATCATTAATTCAGCTGGTTCATAGCGTGATACTTGCCTACATAGCTCAGAACCAATTGAGCCACCAGCTCCTGTTACGAGAACACGCTTACCACGCAAGTATGTTGTAATACTGTGGTCTAAAGTATCAACTGGTTGTCGCCCAATCAGATCTTCAACAGAAAGGTCGCGCATATCGTTAATAGAAGATTGGCCATCTATCACTTCAGAGAAAGGAGGGAAAACTTTAACAGTAAGACCTGCTTCAGTTGCTTCATCTTTAACTTTATTTAAAAAATCTTTATCAGTGCGAGCAATTGCTACCAGCAATGTATCTGCATCGTATTTATGAGCAATTTCTTTCAGGTTATCCAAGGAACCAGTAATGGTATATTTATCAATTCGCTGTCCCCGCTTTGCTAGATTATCGTCAATAACTGTAACAGGATGATAAGGCGTCCTAGGGTCAGTCTTAATAGCTCTAATAATGCTATTACCTAGATATCCTGCTCCGTAAATAATGACGTTATTTTTATTTCCCTGAGTTTCAAGCTTCTTCTCTTTGACACCACGGGCAATATAACGAAAAGCCACCATCATGACTAACGCCCAAGGTAGTGCTATGTAAGGGATACTTCTAGGGAGGTTACCAGAATGAGGATAACGTAATAAGGTAAGCACAATAAACAATAAAAAGACCAAAAAAACGACGAGACAAAGGTCTTGTATTTCATAAAAAGAGCCCAGCTTATGCTTTCCTCTATATATGCGAGTGAGCCAACCCAAAACAATTTGAGCTAAAGAAATTACACCAGCAAACAAAAAATAACTGAAAAAAGAAATTTCACCAGGCCACTCAAATCCATACCTAATGAGAATTGCAATAGCAATAGCTACATACCACGATATGACATCACCAAGGACAACGAAATTACGCTCTACCTTTGGGTTTGGCATCCTACAATCTCTCCTAACATCAGGTAAACGGTTAGTTTGAATTATCTCACAAAGCTAGTAATAAGGGTAATTAGCTTATAAAGGTTCTTTAATAAATGTACTGAGTGGTGGTTTCTCTGAATAACTGTTTCACTAATAATTCATTCTTAAGGTTAAACTTTGGAATCTATAGCTTGCTAAAAATAATAACAGAATCTTATAACATTTCCTTTGATAGACAAGTAACTCGAGTACTGTTTATTTTCCCTTTTAGAATATACTTAACTATAATATACGATGTGGGTGATTCATGAAAGAAAAAGTTGTTATTGTAGGTGCCAGTGGCTTTATTGGCTCTCATGTTTTAGAAGTTTTTGAAAACAACTCTGCATATGAGGTTATATCCGTAAAGGCTCCTCGCGTATCTACATCTATAGATACTGTCAAGGGTTTACTGGACGAGGCTAAGAAAATCATGCCTGACCACCAAAGTTTTAGGCATAAGATTCAAGAAGCAAACATCATTATCAATGCTGCTGGACTTCCTGCTCCTGATGCTGGAAATTATGAAGAACAGCTTGGTGCAAATGCACTTCTACCTGCTGTCATTGCGGAATCAATGGACTCTCAAGCTAAGCTCATCCATATCAGTTCTGTCTACGTAGCTGGAAATACAAAAAAGTTAACCGAAACTTCTCCACGAAAGCCTTTTTCTGATTACGCTCAAACCAAAGCTTTAGGTGAAGAAGTCCTTGAAGCGCTGCGTGATGCAAAAAGTCTTAACATTTGCTGTGTTCGTGCTACTCCCTTACATGCAGCATCAAAACCTGGAACGCAAGCTTTCGTTAAATTTGCACAAGGAAAATTTGCTTCTGTAGCAGGTAATGGAGATGCACCATGTCCTATTGCATCAGTCAGAAGTTTTGCCTTGTTCATTAAAGAGATAGCAGACTATTCTGGCACTTTACCTTTCATCCTCATGCAACCATGGGAAGGTTTAACAGTTAGTGAAGCACTGAAAATTAGTTCAGGAAAAGACCCCATTAAAGTACCAGCACCACTTGCAAGTTCTCTTGTTGCTACAGGCTACAAAGCTTCACCTTTGCTTAAAAATAAACTTATTGCACCAGTACATAAAGTTTCATTGATTTGGCAAGGACAAGAAATTGAAACACCTTGGGCTGATAAAAACATTAAGCCAGTTAAATCTTATATTCGAGAAGAGTTGCAGGCAGCACAAGCTGGAACAATGGATCAAGATACAGAAACTGCAGTAGTACAAGCACCCAAAAAAGCCTATGATCCAGTTAAAAGAGGCATAGACATTGCAGTTTCTGGGGCTGCACTTGTAGCCACTGCACCGATTCAAGCGTTTGTTGCCTACAAGATTGCTAAAAATCTGGGTACTCCTGTTGTTTTCAAACAAGAACGTCCTGGTAAAAATGGAGAAATCTTTACCATTTATAAATTCAAAACTATGAAGGATCTAGATCCATCTTTGAATGAATGGGCTAAAAACAACAGGCTTGAAAGCGACGCTATGCGCTTAACTCCGTTTGGAGAAAAATTACGTTCCACAAGCTTAGACGAGCTTCCAAACTTGTGGAATGTTTTGAAAGGTGACATGAGTCTTATAGGCCCAAGACCACTACTCGTTAGCTTTCTACCGCGATACTCCCCTGAACAGGCACGGAGGCACGAAGTACGTCCAGGTATTACAGGATTAGCTCAAACAGCTGGGCGCAATTCAATTTCTTGGCAAGAAAAATTTAAATACGATGTTGACTATGTTGACAATAGAAGTCCTTTATTAGACTTAAAGATTTTAGTTAACACCGTTAAATCTGTCTTTGACAAAGAAGGTATTGAATACGATCACGGCGACTTCCTTGGTAATGATATTGAAGAAAGTAAAGATGCAGCAAACATCAAGGAAAACGAGGAAGAAGAAAATGAGTGAGAACCAGCAGAAACTCAAAATTGGAATTATTTCTGAGTGGTTTACTCCTGAACCATATCTGATTCCAGAATCTCTTGGTCAATTTTTAAAAGAACAGGGTCATGATGTAAAAGTACTGACATCTTTCCCTAACTACCCTGGAGGAACCATTTATCCTGGGTATAAACAAAAATGGCGTATGCAAGAAGACGTCAATGGTCTAAACGTACTGAGAGTTCCAGTTTTCCCAACCCATGATTCAAGTGGTATCAAACGCTTCCTAACCTTTTCAAGCTTTTCAGCAAGCACCTCAACTGCTTTCCGATGGCTAATGGACCGAGATGTCATCTATGTTCATGCTAGCCCGCTTACAGTGGCACAAGCTGGTCTAATGCTTAAGATTCTAGGCAGAAAACCATTCATTATTGATATTCAAGACTTGTGGCCAGATTCAGTCATTAACTCTGGAATGTCTGGTGGTAAAAAGGTAACAGAAACACTGGAAAAACTTATTACTCAGTACGCAAAGTTCGTTTATAACAAGGCAAGTTACATTACTGCTATTGCCCCAACTATGAAACAAAAGATTGTTTCATTAGGAATCCCTGAAGAAAAAGTATCTGTAGTTTATAACTCTGACCCGATGGAAGATTTAATTTTTGATGGTTTACCTCATGAAATGCGTAAAAAATTAGGTACTGGGAAAGAGCGACTCATTGTCTTTGCTGGAAACATTGGAAAGATGCAAAACATTGATAATGTCATTCGTGCTGCAAAGATACTTCAAGATCGCAAGGTAGACAATGTAGATATTTGCATTCTTGGTCAGGGTGTTGACCTAGATAACATCAAAGAACTTAGCAAAGAACATGGCGTAAAAAATGTGAAATTCGTTGATAGGGTTGAGTATACTGAAATGCCAGAAGTCTATGCTGCCTCTGATTTTCAATTAGTAACTCTCAAGGATAGGGACGTATTCTACGGAACTGTACCATCAAAATTAGGTGTCAGTATTTCACATTCAGCACCTGTAATTACAGCAGTTGGTGGTGATGTCAAGCGTCTTGTTACTGAAAATAAGTTGGGCTATGCAGTAGACCCAGAAAATCCTGAACAACTTGCTGATGCTATTGAAGAGGCTAGTTCTTTAAGTGACCAAGAAATTGCAGATTTACGTATTCATGTTAAAGATTTCTATAACAACAACCTTGCCCGCGAAATAGGTCATAGTAAAACCGAAGAATTGCTCCTTAAAGCCTACGAGAATAAATAGAATAGATTCTTCTATGGTTATCAATAAGATAATTTAGAGCAATGTTGTAAACCTAAAGAAAGATAAGTCAAGATAGCTAAAGGTGATAATGATGCCTAAGACAGTGCCAACTAAGCAAGATCCGTTCGAATTTATTGCAAAAAGTGTGGATGAAAAGCAGGTATCTTCTTGCCATCAGATTATTGAAATGATGGAGGAAGTGACCGGGCATAAACCTGTCATGTGGGGTACGTCAATTATTGGTTTTGATAAATATCACACTAAAACTGGTGAGTGGCCAGCACTTGGTTTCTCGCCTCGTAAGGGAAAAATCGCTCTATATACTATTGCAGATAACGTTTCTGAAAAGGAATTAGAGGACTTGGGCAAGAACACACATACTAAGTCTTGTCTGTATATCAAGAGCATTGATGATGTTGACTCTAAGAAGCTGAAGGCGGTTTTTAAGAAGGCTTATGAACGCACAACTGAAGCCAATGACTAACCGTTGTAAATAAAAAGTTAAGGATTATTAAGTGTTAGGCTTGTTTGCTAACTTTTAAAGTTGGGAAATGGATTTTAATCAATATTATTCGTGGTGTACGAACAGTGTATTTTATTTAGTGAAAGGGGCGAAGTGCTAGGCACTCCACCACCTGCCACAGTGTAAATGTTGCTCTGTGCGCCCACCAAGACTTGAACTTGGGACCTCTACATTATCAGTGTAGCGCTCTAACCACCTGAGCTATGGGCGCAACGTCACTAGGACTTTACTATTCTACATCAAAGCCTACTTTTTCCAAAAACTATATTCGTCTGTTTTTAACTCTTAAGAACTATACTTAAAGCTATGAGGAAAATTTTAAAATCTTTAGGACTTTTAGCGCCGCTTATTGCAGGAACACAACTTAGTCCTAAACCAGGGGTTACCGTTATTAGAACAGCTTTTGATAGAGATGCAGCAAAAGTTGCACGTGCTTTAGAACAAAATGCGCCTGAAGGCATCGTGGAAGAAACTGAAATCCAGTATGCATCAGGGTCACCAGTAAAGGATAAGGGTAACACAACACTCGATATCGTTCGAACCAGCAAAAATAAAGATGAAAAGCTACCTGTTTTGATTTGGGCTCACGGAGGAGGCTGGATTTCTGGCAAAAGTTGGCATGTGAATCCTTACTTAAAGTACATTGTTAGCGACAAAGTTGCTGCTGTTTCACTGAATTACTCGCTTGCTCCTGAGAGAAAATACCCAACTCAAGTTGAACAAATTAATATTGCTCTTAAGTTCCTCAAAGAACATCAAGATAAATTCAACCTTGATATGTCACAAGTTATTTTGGCAGGTGATTCAGCAGGATCACAACTCACCAGCCAAATTGCTGCAATCACAACGAATCCAGAATTTGCACAAGAGTGTAACATCGTACCAGCACTAGAACCAGAAGAACTAAAGGGAGTTATCCTGCAATGTGGAGTTTATGACCTACCGCGGCTATTAGGCTCAAAAACTGGTTCAAAAATTGTAAACTGGGGCTTTAAACAAGAAGCTTGGGCTTTAACAGGCACCAAAAATGACAACCTTGAACACGATACCCTTCAAGCAATGTCCACGATATACCATGTTACGGAAGATTTCCCACCAGTGCTTATTAGTGGTGGGAACGGTGATGGATTTACAAACCCACAATCGAAAAGGTTTGCTACTGAGCTAGAAAAATTAGGCGTGAAAGTTACCAGAATTTTCTTTGATAATGCAGATCCAGAACTACCACACGAATATCAGTTCAAATTGGAATTTCCTGAAGCAAAAGAGATTCTTCATGAGACTATCAACTGGATTGATGAACGGCTCAATACACACCTTAGTTAAAACCTTTACTCATTAAGAAAAAGGCTCCTTGTTACAAGGAGCCTTTTCTATAAGCCACATCGTGGCAAAAGATTAATCGTCGGTAAGAGTAACGCCTACGCCACCAACCATTGAAGATGCAAGGTTGTAAATGAATGCTGTAACCGCAGCAAAAGCAGTTAGCAAGAAAACGTTAATAACACCAATCAATGCACTCACTGCAAGAACATGCCCTACAGAGAAAATATCGTGGATATTGAAGTGGGAGTTATCTCCAGCTACTTGTTTAGCAAAATCGTTAATCTGACCCATAATGCCGGTAACATTCATAAGGAGTAAGAGAACTAGACCAGCGATGATAGTCATGACCAACATTGCTACAGAAAGCAACAACGCAACCTTAACTACAGAACCAATATTCACCTGCGAAAGTGTCAGGCGCGCGCGACGCACTTTTTCAAATTTAGTACCTGTAGCTGCTTGACGAGCAGGTTTAACTGTACTCACGTATTTTCCCTTCGTTTCAAAACTTAAGAAACTTCACTTGCATTTAAGGTTACCTTATTTTCGGCAGATTCTTTAGTGTTTTCCTTAGAAGTTTCCTGAGAGTCAGAATTTTCTGTTGGATTTTCTCCATCATCTTGTTCGTCTAAATGACGTTCAGTATTTTTTGCAACAGCGATAATTTTATCCTTGGAATCCATCTTCGCAAAAATAACTCCCATGGTATCTCTACCTTTAGCTGGAACTCCAGCAACAGCAGAGCGGACTACTTTACCACCCTCCATAACAACGAGTACTTCATCGTCTTCATTTACGATAAGAGCACCAATGAGATCCCCTCGTTTCTGTTCAAGTTTTGCAACTTTAATACCTATACCACCACGGTTTTGAACACGATACTGCTCAACAGGAGTACGCTTTGCATATCCTGCCTCAGTCACAATAAAGGAATAAGAATCATCAGAAACCACATTAGCTGAAAGCAGCTCATCATCTTCACGGAACTTCATACCAGTGACACCTGACGTTGCTCGTCCCATCGGGCGAAGCGTAGTATCATCAGCTTTGAAACGGATAGATTGACCCTTACGTGAAACTAGCATCATGTCATCTTCAGCAGAAACCAGATTGGCACTGATGAGCTCATCACCTTCACGAAGGTTAATAGCAATAACACCACCAGTTCGAGGTGAATCATATTCAGTTAGTTTAGTCTTCTTGACCAAACCACGTTTCGTTGCAAGCACAAGATAAGGAGTTTGAGAATAATCTTTAAGTTCCATCACCTGAGCTATTTGTTCATCTGGCTGAAAAGCAAGCAAATTGGCCACATGTTGACCTTTTGCATCACGGCCAGCTTCAGCTAATTCATAAGCCTTTGTACGATATACTCGCCCAAAATTAGTAAAGAACAAGAGCCAATTGTGTGTAGTTGTGACAAAGAAATGCTCTACAACATCGTCGCCTTTAAGCTGAGCGCCTTTAACACCTTTACCACCACGATGTTGAGATCGATAGTTATCACTGCGGGTACGTTTCACATAACCACCGCGAGTAATAGTAACTACCATTTCTTCTTCTGGAATAAGGTCTTCAATGTTTACATCAGCATCAAAACCTTGCAAAATCTCAGTACGACGATCATCACCATATTTAGTGACAATTTCATTCAATTCATCTTTAATGATGTTTGCTTGCAACTCTTTGCTAGCAAGAATGTCTTGATATTTTTCAATCTCTCTTTGAATCTCATCGTGCTCATCAATAATCTTTTGACTTTCCAAAGCTGCCAATTGACGCAATTGCATGGCTAAAATTGCTCGAGCTTGAATATCATCAACATCAAGAAGTTCCATTAAACCTGTTCGTGCTTTATCTGCAGATGCTGAAGCACGAATTAAGGCAATAACTTCATCAAGCATATCTAGTGCTTTAAGATAACCGCGCAAAACATGAATACGCTCTTCTGCTTTTTTAAGCAAGAAAGTAGTGCGTCTAACAATGACTTCTAACTGGTGGTTAATCCAGTGACGAATAAAACCATCAATACTTAAAGTGCGTGGAACTTCATCCACAATAGCGAGCATGTTAGCTGAAAAGTTTTCCTGTAATTGTGTGTGCTTGTATAAATTATTCAAAACAACTTTTGCCACAGCATCACGTTTTAAGATAACAACTAAACGCTGACCAGTACGCCCGGAAGACTCATCACGAAGATCAGCAATACCATTGATTTTTCCGTCTTTTACTAGATCTGCAATCTTTTGAGCTAGGTTATCCGGATTGACTTGGTAAGGCAATTCTGTAATAACAAGACAAGTGCGACCGTGAATTTCTTCTACGTTAATAACTGCTCGCATTGTAATGGAGCCACGTCCAGTCCGGTATGCTTCTTCAATTCCTTTGCGACCAAGAATAGTAGCACCCATAGGAAAGTCAGGACCTTTAATCCGTTCAATGAGCTCATCTTGAGTTTCTTCTTTGCTCGCATCTGGGTTATCTAAACACCACTGCACACCTTCAGCAAGTTCACGAAGATTATGTGGTGGAATGTTTGTAGCCATACCAACTGCAATACCACTTGAACCATTGGCAAGGAGATTTGGAAAACGACTTGGTAGTACTTTAGGTTCTTCGTTTTTTCCATCGTAATTAGGCTGAAAATCAACGGTGTCACTTTCAATGTCACGAACCATCTCCATGGCTAATGGGTCCATTTTGACCTCAGTGTATCGTGAAGCTGCAGCGCCATCGTTACCTGCAGAACCAAAGTTACCTTGCCCATCAATGAGTGGGTAACGCATATTCCATGGCTGCACTAAACGAACAAGTGCATCATAAATGGCACTATCGCCATGAGGGTGGAATTTACCCATCACGTCACCAACAACACGAGATGATTTATTGTAACCACGATCTGGACGATAGCCACCATCAAACATGGTGTAGAGCACACGACGATGTACTGGCTTAAGGCCATCACGAACATCAGGAAGTGCTCGACCAACAATAACAGCCATTGCATAAGCAAGATAGGAATCTTGCATTTCGGTGCGCAGATCAGCTGGCATAACTTTATCTTCGCCACTTTGTTCAGGGTCTACTGAATCTACCAAGGTCACTTGATCTACTTTGGCTGTGCCTTCGCCGTCTTGCTGAGATTCTGAATCTTCGTCATTGAGAGATTCGTCATAGGCTTCTTCTGTAGCTTCAGAAATTTCTTCAAAAGGACGATCGTTTGGATCTTTATGTTGCATCGCTTCATCAAAAGCGTTTTCGTTGAGTTCGTTCTCGTTATTTTCTTCGCTCACTGATAACTCCTACACGTCCAAAAATCGAACGTCTTTGGCGTTCTGCTGAATAAATTTACGGCGAGATTCAACATCATCACCCATCAAAACACTGAAGACATTGTCCACTACAGCCGCATCTTCCATCGTGACGCGCTTCAAGATACGATGCTCTGGATCCATCGTTGTGTCCCACAATTCTTGATAATCCATCTCACCGAGACCTTTGTAGCGTTGAATACCGTTTTCTTTTGGAATTCGGTAGCCCTTTTCTTTGCCTTCAGTAAGTTTTTTGTCACGTTCTTCATCGGAATAGACGTAATCGTGATCTGCGTTAGTCCATTTGATACGGTACAAAGGAGGTTGGGCTAGATAGACATATCCGCCTTCAATAAGTGGGCGCATGTATCGGAAAATCAAAGTTAACAATAATGTTGTAATGTGTTGGCCATCTACATCCGCATCAGCCATTAACACAATCTTGTGGTAGCGTAGCTTTTCGATATCAAACTCTTCACCGATACCAACACCAAAACTAGCAATCATAGCCTGGACTTCTTTATTGGCAAGAGCTTTATCTAAGCGTGCACGTTCAACGTTCAAAATCTTTCCACGCAATGGCAAAATTGCTTGTGTTGCTGGATTACGCCCTTGCTTTGCTGAACCACCAGCTGAATCACCCTCAACAATGTAAACTTCGCAATCTGCTGGAACTTTACTAGAGCAATCAGAGAGTTTACCCGTCATACCAAGTCCGCCGTCCATGAGACCTTTACGTCTTGTTGTTTCACGAGCTTTGCGAGCAGCTAAACGTGCTTGCTGAGCGGCAATACCTTTTTGGACAATAGCTCTAGCTTCACTAGGGTTACGATCAAACCAGTCAGTAAGTTCTTCATTAACAGCCTTTAGTACAAAAGTACGGGCTTCAGAATTACCAAGTTTTGTTTTTGTTTGACCTTCAAACTGTGGTTCACTAAGCTTTACTGAAAGAACAGCGGTTAAACCTTCACGAACATCTTCACCAGAGAGGTTCTCGTCTTTAGCTTTGAGTAAGTTCTTTTCACGAGCATACTTATTGATAAGGCTTGTTAATGCGGTACGGAAACCTTCTTCATGCGTACCACCCTCATGGGTGTTAATAGTATTGGCATAGGTGTGAATTGATTCAGAGTACGCGTTAGTCCACTGCATTGCCAATTCTAAAGAGATGTGGTTTGTAGTATCTTCCTTTTCAAGCGAGATAATATCGTCGTTAATTACATCAGCTTTTTTAGCAGCATTAAGGAACTCTACATAATCTGCAAGACCACGTTCGTACTTATAAGTGACTGTACGAGCTTGTGTTTCGTCTTCTTCAGTATCAAGGTTATCTTCATTTTCGATAGAGCGCTCATCAATGAGTGTAATTTGAAGACCTTTATTCAAAAAAGCCATCTGTTGAAAACGACTGCGGATGGTTTCATAGTCGAAAGTAACAGATTCAAAAATTTCAGAATCTGGATAAAAAGTGATTTCAGTACCAGTTTTGTCTGTAGCTTCTTCTTTTTCTAATGAACCTTGAGGCTCTCCACCATCTTTGAATCCTTGACGCCATGCATAGCCTTGGCGCCATACTGTTACATTAAGTTCAGAAGACAAAGCATTAACAACAGAGCTACCAACGCCATGGAGTCCACCAGAAACAGCATAACCACTGCCACCAAATTTACCACCAGCGTGGAGAACGGTCAGAACAACCTCAACAGTTGAGATACCTTCTACTGGGTGAATATCAACTGGAATTCCACGTCCATTATCAAAGACTCTACAACCACCGTCTGCAAGCAAGGTAACAACAATTTCAGTACAGTACCCAGCAAGAGCTTCATCTACAGCATTATCAACAATTTCCCAGATGAGGTGGTGCAAACCACGTGGACCGGTAGAACCGATATACATACCAGGGCGCTTTCTAACAGCTTCTAAGCCCTCTAATACGGTGATATCACTAGCACCGTATTCTTGTTCATTTTCAGCCACTCTTTTAAGCTCCTCAATCACTACAATATACTGCTACCATTTTACCTTTTTTAGGCTTAAAATTAGGGATTTGAGGAGAAAGAAATGCGTTCTTTAGCCCTGTTTTCCATCAATCGTGCATATAATGAAAATATGAATCAAAATAACAGGATATTCTTCAGTACGCTGATGACTTTCACAACTTTGGGTATGTTTATGTCTGGTCATTGGTGGCTTGGACTTGGGGTAGCTATTGCAGGCGGCTCGCTTGTCAGTCGTAATGCCCTCGGCGAGCGCCAAATTCCAGGTGTAAATGATACATACCAGCAGAATAGACTTAATCAAAACAATCTAACTCAACACCAACTTGAGCAAGATCCACTACAAAACCAAATTCCGCAGCAAGTCCAACAGCTGCAAGAACAAAAAGAGGAACTTCCACTTTCTGATAATCAACCACGATTTTTGCAAAGTGATACTTACCGCCAGCAAGCACAAGATGCTGCTAATCCTTATCTGCAAGATAGAAACACTGCTGAAGAAAACTCTAAATCTAACAAGCACGCAAAAGAACAAAGTGCCTGGGAAGCTCAATTCAAAGCAGACATCAATAAAGATAACTTAGAGCACTAAGCCTACAAAGTAGAAAAATAAGCCTTACAAAAAACCAACAGCACATCATGGCTTGTAACTCAAGGTAATCACAAATAGTTGAGGTGCCCCCCTATAGAGAGTTACTTTAAACATTTGGGGTCACATATTAAATCTACCCGTATGTATCTCTTGGGCCTCGGCCTTTGATATGGCGTACTCCTTTACGCCAACTTGGTGCTTGTGGACCAATGAATTTAATCTTTTTTACCATTTCACCGGCTAGTTTTTTATTGATAGTTGAAATGAAATCATATTCTATGAGACGCATTTGTGCTGTTCTAGCTGTTGAATCGCATTTAACCACTAAAAATCCGTTGTTGAAACTTACGGGGGAAGTAAATTGAGCATTTTGTTTGCCAACGTAGCTTTCCCAATCACTAAAGAGACTACCTGCATCTACAGAAGCCTTCCAACCACGTTCTTCCACAATGGTATTAACTAAAGTGGCAAGAGTTTCTGGATCACGAGAGCTAGACTCAGGTAATTTGTAATAAAAGTCTTTTTTAGCTCTTCTTTTAAAACCTTTGTTTTCTGAATTAGCTTTAATAGCGTTGTACAGAATAAAACGAGCATCATTTTCTTGTGTCATTGCTTGCCTTATCTACTTCAGTTTTAAGGTGTGTGACATCGTGAGGATCAATTGTTCCATATTCATTTTTAAACTCCGAAAGTACCCCACGTGAAACATACACTTTATGACCCTGTAACAGCTGTGGAATATCATCTTCAACTGCAGCAGTAATAATAACTTGCTCTGCTTCTTTGATGTGCTCTGCAAGGCGTTGTCTACGCTGTGTATCTAACTCAGCGAACACATCATCAAGAATAAGAATTGGTTCTTCATTATTTTCTTTCAACAAAGTATAACAAGCTAGTTTAAGAGCAAGTGCAACTGACCAAGATTCACCATGAGAAGCATAGCCTTTAGCAGGTAGTTCACCTAACATTATCTCAATATCATCGCGTTGCGGACCAACTACAGATTGCCCACGTTCAATCTCAACTATGAAACGCTCATTCATACGCTCTACTATTTTCTGCTGAATTTCTTCAACACTCATGCTGGCATCAAGATTTTCTAAAGAACTACTATAATTAAGCTTTACTTCTTTAGCTTGATCAGTAAACGCTGCATAACTTTGCTGAAAGTATGGTTCTAGCTTCTTTAACATTTGTAAGCGAGCACTAACTAAAATGGCACCTGCCATAGCTGTGTGCTGATTCCACACCTCAAAATCTGCACGTTGAACAGGCAAACCCTCGGATCGAGCTTTTTTTGCACTTTTAATAAGAGCATTTCTTTGCTTCAATGCTTTATCGTAATCTTGACGAATTCCAGCAAAACGTGGAGCAATGGAGACCAACATTTCATCCATGAACCTTCTACGAATTGACGGTTCACCCTTTACTATAGCCAAATCTTCTGGGGCAAAAAGAACCGTTGAAACCATGCCAAGTATTTCACGTTGGCGACTAAATGAACCTTTATTAATTCGGGTTCTATTAGCTTTATGAGCATTAAGTTCAATTTCTATAAAAGCAGACTGTGAACCTCTGGCGATTTTTGCACGCACGATAGCCTGGTCTTTAGGATGTTTAACTAATACGGCATCATGGGAAACACGATGAGACGATAAATGAGCAAGATAACCGAGTGCTTCCACAAGGTTAGTCTTGCCCATTCCGTTAGAGCCTACAAGAACGTTTACACCTGGCTTTAATTGCAATTCAGCAGTTTCATAATTCCTGAACTGAAAAAGGCTTAAATGTTCAACGTACAAGGTTCTCTATATTAGTTGTGTGTAATTTCTGTTGCAGCAGCACCTGTTGGTTTCTTAGCACCTGCAGCAAGTACTTCGTGACCACCAAACTGATTACGCAATGCAGCAACAGCTTTCATTGCAGGTGAATCATCTTGACGGCTAGCAAAGCGAGCAAAGAGTGCTGCAGAGATAACAGGCATTGGTACTGCCTCATTGATTGCTTCTTCAACAGTCCAACGACCTTCACCAGAATCATCAACGTAACCAGTAATTTTAGCCAAATCTGGGTCTTCTTCTAATGCCTTTACAAGAAGATCAAGGAGCCAAGAACGTACTACAGTACCACGTTGCCATGCACGGAAAGTTCCGTGAACATCTTTGATGATATCTTTTTTAGCAAGAAGCTCATAGCCTTCTGCATAAGCTTGCATCAAACCGTATTCAATACCGTTGTGTACCATCTTTGCGTAGTGACCAGCACCAACATCACCTACATGTACGAATCCTTCTTCACGTGGACCTTCTGGACGTAATGCATCAAAGACTGGCATAAGAGTTTTGATATCGGCATTTGTTCCGCCTGCCATCAAACCATAACCTTCTGTTTTACCCCAAATACCACCAGAAACGCCACAGTCAACAAAGTGAATTCCATCTTTATTAAGCTCTTCATTGTGCCTAATATCTTCAGTGAAACGTGAGTTACCACCATCGATAAGGATGTCACCTTTTTTCATTGATTCTGAAAGTTCTTTAACAACACTGTCAGTGATGTCTCCTGCAGGAACCATGACCCAAACTACTGCTTTGCCATCGTTTTCTTTACGAATTGTTTCAACAAGTTCTTTTAGCGATTTAACATCTGTTAGTTTAGGGTTCTGATCAAACCCTGTTACTCCAACTCCTGCTGCTTTCATGCGATCACGCATGTTTCCACCCATTTTACCTAGTCCAACTAGTCCAATATGCATAGTATCCTCTTTCTCTTGTAGTTTATTTACTACTTATTCTTTATTCTACTGCCAAAACTACTGAGGTAATCTTACTGGCATAACTAAATATCGATAATCTTGTTCATCTTCGCCGTTAAGTTCTTCTTGACCTGTTAGTACAGAAGGCTTCATTGGTGTAGTAAAGGAAAGACGAACATATGGTGTGTCAAAGGCAGAAAGACCTTCAAGAAGATACTGATGGTTAAAGGCTACTGTGATATCTTCACCATTGAGTTCAGCTTCTAAGGTTTCTGAAGCTTGAGCTTCTTCACCAGTTCCAGCATGAAGCGTAACTTGACCTTCTGAAAATTCAAGGCGTAGTGGAGTATTTTTCTCTGCTACTAGAGAGACACGACTTGCAGCTTCAGAAAGAGCTTGTGTGTTAACTACTGCATATATTGGCGTTTCTTCAGGGAAAAGTGAACGAACAGGAGGGTATTCTCCATCTACCAAAAGTGAGGTTGTTTTGTGGCTATCTTTTTCAAAACCAATGATTGCATTAGCTTTGCCGCTAGTATCAATTGCCATATCTATACCGCCGCCAGTTGCTAATGCTTTAGCAACATCATTGAGAGTTTTAGATTTAATAAGTACCGTTGCTTCAAAGTTTGGATCTTCAGGATTCCAATGAGCTATACGCATAGCCAAACGATAGCGATCTGTTGCAAGAAGAGTTATTTCATCTCCTTTAAATTCAATGTAAACACCAGTTAAAATTGGTAGTGAATCTTCTTTACTTGCAGCAATAGCAACTTGAGAAACTGCTTGTGAGAATTCTTCTGAACGAATTTGTCCACTACTTTCTGGAAATTCAGGAAGATTAGGATATTCATCAACTGGCATAGAGGCCAAGGTGAAACTAGAAACACCACAGCTAAGATTTACTTTATTGTTTTCACTTTCAAAAACTACTGGTGCTGCAGGTAATTTGCGTGCAATATCAGTTAATAAACGGCCAGATACAAGTGCTGAACCTGCTTCTTCAACATCTGCTTCAATACTGATGCTTGCTGAAGTTTCATAGTCAAAAGCGCTTAAAGAAATTTTGTTCTCTTTTGCCTCAATTAAAACGCCTGAAAGAATAGGTAAAGGTGGACGAGGTGCTAAAGAACGTGCTGTCCATGATACTGCTTCAGAAAGCACATCACGATCAACCTGAAATTTCATAGCGATACCTTTCATTGGGGAGATTTTGTATTGATTCCAGCTTACCAGTCGTGTAGGACAAAATGTGCCGAAGAGGCGCTAATACAAGTAGATTAAAACTTTAGTAGTAATAGTAGTAGAGCCTGTGGATTTGTGGATAACTTTGTGGATTACTAGAAGGTTGTAGAGTATTACATTTATGTAATTACGTGAATAGCTTGTTAATATCATGTGGATTAAATGTGGATAACTTTTTAATATTTATTTGCTTAAGCGGAATAGCAAGAAACTATCCACAAGAAACACGAGTTATCCACAAGAAATACACAAAGGATGTGGAAATTAGTTTTTTTCCTTGATAAGAGTAGTTAGTTCAGAGATTTCGTCATAGACTTTTTTATCTGTTTTCATCAATTGAGTGATTTTATTGATAGCATGCATCACAGTAGTGTGATCTCTACCACCAAATTCTTTACCAATGAGTGCAAGAGTTAAATCTGAAATAAGTTCACGTGAAAGATACATCGCAATTTGCCGGGGAAAAGCTATAGACCGATCACGTGCCTTTCCTCTGAGATCTTCTGGTTTAAGATCAAAGTAATCTGCTGTTTGTTGAATAATGGCTTCCGGAGAAACAACAATAGAATCAGATTTTTGGAAAACATCTTTTAATGTTGATTCAGTCAATGAAATATCTAAAGGTACTCCAGTTAAGTCTGCTAGAGCAGAAACACGAGTTAAAGCACCATCTAATTCACGAATGTTAGTGTCGATTTTAGATCCAATAAGTTCAATAACGTCATCGGGAACTGAAATCTTATCTAATTTGGATTTATGCCGAAGGATTGCAATTCGTGTTTCTAAATCTGGTGGCATTACATCTACAGTTAAGCCCATTTGGAAGCGGGTTAATAATCTGTCATCAAAAGACTGTAGATGCTGTGGAGAAACATCTGAAGAAATAACAACCTGTTTAGAACCATCAAATAAAGTATTAAAGATATGGAAAAATTCTTCTTGACTACTTTCCTTTTCAGCAAGGAATTGAATATCATCAACGAGGAGAATATCAACATTACGATATCTGTTTTTAAAAGCTTTTTTCTCTTTTTCGTTATTAAACATATTGATAAAGTCGTTCAAATACTCTTCACTACTGACGTAAACCACTTTGATATCTTGGTCTTTAAAGGCATTTAAGGCATAGTGCCCAATAGAATGCAACAAGTGAGTTTTACCTAAACCTGAGCCACCATAAATAAATAAAGGATTGTAGGCTTTCGCAGGAGATTCTGCAACAGCCATAGCCGCATTGAAAGCGAATCGTGTGCTTTTACCGGGAATAAAATTTTCAAAAGTGTATTTAGGATTTAATTTTGCTGAAGTAACTTGAGATTCTTTTGGTTGTTTAACAACTTCTCCTTTTCCTTCAGGTAGGTCAAAGAGTTGTCCTTCATCAGTAGGGGCCAATTTTTTCAGAGACTCATCAATAATAAAATGGGGAATAGCACCGTTAAAGATTTTTTTGATATTACGTTTAAAAACAGAAAAAACTTTTTTCTCTTGAACTTTATTACGAACAGCTTTATCTGGAGCTGCAATAATAAGAGTATCTCCCATGATTCCTTGAGGCTTTAACAAGTCAATATTTGCCAAAGTAAAAGGACCTAAAGATTCATCATCGCGCATGGTTTTTAATAAATCTTGCCATTGAGAATCTAAAAGAGCTGGGTTTTCTGTCATAGTTTTTAATTATAGGTCAGTTCAGATTCAGTGGTAAAATGGGTTGAAACTTGACCAATGACCTATAAGTGTCATAACGTTAATAAGTTATACAATCTAGAAAATTTGGAGAATTTCGGTGAGTAAATCTAAAAGAACTTTCCAACCAAACAACCGCCGCCGCTCAAAGAAGCATGGTTTCCGTCTTCGTATGCGTACTCGTGCTGGCCGCGCAATCCTAGCTACACGTCGTAATAAGGGACGTAAGAAGCTTTCAGCGTAAAAGAGAGGCTATGTGCTACCTGCACCATTGAGAATTAGAACTTCTCAAGAGTTTGCACAAGTGATTTCAAATGGCGTCAAGGTTGTTGAACCTGGCGCCATCATTTATGTGTGCTCTGAAAAAGAACAGCCTCAAGCAGCAGGATTTATCGTGTCTAAAGCAATTGGTAACGCAGTTCAACGTAATCGTGTGAAACGCAAGTTTCGTGCTATCGTGGCAGAAAATTTAGCAGAAAATCAGCGCGTGGTCATTAGAGCAAGACCACTGGCTAGAAAATTTAGTTTTCAAGATTTACAACAACAATATCTTCATGCGATAAAGATTGCTCAACAGAAGGCGCAAAAATGCTAGCCTACATTATTGCTCTACCGCGTTCGATTGTAGTAACACTGTTGAATTGTTATCGGAAAATTGTGTCACCAAGTTACGGTAACGTTTGTAGGTACTTTCCATCGTGCTCAGCTTACACAACAGAGGCAATTATTGTTCATGGCTTAGTCAAAGGAAGTTATCTGGGAGGAAAGCGAATCCTCTCTTGTAATCCTTGGGGAGGAATGGGTGTAGACCATGTGCCTGCAAGGAAAGATGGAAAAGCGACTGCCGGCCCAATATATTCGCTTTGTAACCCAAATGAAGGCATACTAGAATTAAACCATCCAAAAATAATTGAGGACTAAATGCAAGGTATTTATAATTTTTTCGGCTTATTGCTGCTTCCCTTTAAGTACTTCGTAGCATTCTTGCTCGTTGCTTGGCACAAAATTTTTACAGTTATTGGTATGAACCCAGCGTGGGGTGTTACCTGGTGTCTTTCTATTGCTGGTCTTGTTATTACCTTGCGCGTAATCTTGATACCAATCTTGTTTAAACAGATTAAAGCACAGCGACAAATGGCTGTTTTACAGCCTGAAATGATGGCTCTGCAGAAAAAATACAAAGGTAAAAATGATGTAGCAAGCCGCCAAGCTATGGCTCAAGAACAACAAGATTTGTTCAAAAAACATGGAACAACACCATTTGCAAGTTGTATGCCTTTACTTTTCCAGATGCCTTTCTTCTTGGCTTTGTACCACATGTTGATGGGTGTGCAGAACCACGAAACAATTGGCCCAATGAATACTCAACTTGTTGAGCAGTTTAACCAAGCTACTCTATTTGGTGCCCCACTTTCTTCTACCTTCATGACAGCTTCCGGTAGTGGAGCAATGGCAGTTAAAATCATGGCAGTCGTTATGATTGTGGTCATGTCTGGTGCTCAGTTCTTTAGCCAAAAACAGCTCATGTTTAAGAACATGAGTGAAGAGGCACTCAAGGGACCATTCATGCAGCAGCAGAAGATGATGATGTACTTGTTCCCTCTCATGTTCGCTATTGGTGGTTTCAACTTCCCTATCGGTATGTTGATTTACTGGACTATTAACAACTTCTGGACTATTGGACAACAGTACTGGGTTATTCGTAACAATCCAACCCCTGGCTCTCAGGCAGAAAAAGAGTACCATGCTCGTCTTCGTGCACAAGGTAAACCAATTCCACCTCGACCAGGTTCTCCAGCAGCCAAAGCTGCTGAAGCAGAGAAAAAAGGATTCTTACAACGAGTTTCTCCGCTTTCTTCAAAGAAAAATACCCAAGTTATCACAGAAGAACCTACTGCAACTCAAGGTACTTCCAAGACGCAAGTTATTCAAACAGAAACTAAAACTTCTCAACCTCAAGACCTAGCAACGCAACTACCTGGCAAAGTAATACCTCAACAAGCACAAACTACTCAACAGCCAACACAAAGGGTACAACCTAAGAGTAAAAAGCGTGCGAAAAAGAAAAAGAAGGGTAACAAAAAATGAGTGAAGAAATACTAACCCCTGATACAACAGAGCAAACTCAAGATACAGAAACTATCAGCGTAGCTGATCTTGAAAAACAAGGTGATGTTGCCGCTGATTACCTTGAAGAACTTCTAGATATTGCCGATGTTGATGGAGATTTAGAAATTGAAGTTCGTAACGAGCGCCCTTATGTTTCAATCTTGAACGAAGAAGCAGACTCTCAAGATCTCAAAAACCTTGTCGGTAAAAATAATCAAGTCTTAGATGCTTTACAAGAATTATCACGCATTGCTGTCTTAGCACAAACAGGACAACGTACTCGTTTAGTACTAGATATTGATAACTGTCGCAAAGAACGCGTAAAGCTTTTGGAAAAGATTGCTCGAGCTGCAATTGATAGAGTCAATGAAACAGGGCAAGAAGTTGACCTTGAAGCGATGGGATCATACGAGCGTAAATTAGTACACGATATGATTGCAGAAGCTGGTTTAATTTCAGAATCTGAAGGCCAGGGGCGTGCTCGCCATATTGTGGTCAAACCAGCAGTTCAAGATACTACTTCTTCTGAACCACTCGAACCACAGTTGTTGGAGTCTGAAGAAGATTCTGACCAAGCTGAAGAATCTCAGCAGAGTAGCCTTTAAGAGCTTTCTTAGCTGCTTTAATTTCGTTTTCAGCACTTTGACCTTTAATTGCTAATAATTCACCATGCTTCTTTAACAGTGGAAGCGTCATGGGTAAAAGCGTTTTTAAGGCCTTAACAGCACGTGCAGTTACATAATCTGCTTGTATATCAAGATCTTCAGCTCGATTCCTAAAGACTTTCACATTGTCTAATTCAAGGTCTTTGACAACCATTTTGAGCCATTGAACTCGGCGTTCTAAAGGTTCAACAAGAGTAACATCAAGATCTTCTCGTGCAATAGCTAGAGTAAGGCCAGGTAAGCCTGCTCCACTGCCAATATCAATAACTGTTGAGTTGTGATCCATCAGCTCATTGATAATAGCGCAATTGAGTACATGGCGATCCCACATAATATCTGCTTCACGTGGACCCATTAAGCCCCATTCTATTCCAGTAGTTTTTAGATGTTCCACATAACGTTCAGCAAGGGGTAGACGATCTTTAAAAATTTGTTCAGCAGCTGTTGTCATAGACTTCATTATATACTTGAATCATGAGTAAAAACGCCGGGAAAAAATCATTATCGCAAGGTTTAGATGCTGCATTAGGTAACAAAAATAAAACTAGAGCTACTGATATTTTCTTCGGTGGTCAAAGCAATGATACTGCGCATTTTGCTGAGCTTGATGTTAACAGTATTTCTCCTAATAAAAATCAGCCAAGAACTCATTTTGATGAAGAGGCAATGGCTGAACTTGTACATTCTTTGAAAACCGTGGGGCAATTGCAGCCCATTGTTGTTAGAGCAACTGGAAAAAACCAGTATGAACTCATTATGGGAGAACGCCGTTTGCGCGCTTCTAAACTTGCTGGAAAAGATAAAATTGCAGCTATCGTGCGCACTACTGATGATGAAAATATGCTCCGCGATGCGCTTTTAGAAAACTTACACCGCTCTAATCTCAATGCCCTTGAAGAAGCTGCAGCCTATGACCAAATGATGCAAGATTTCAAGATTACTCAACTGCAACTCTCTGAAAGAATTGGCCGCTCAAGGCCACATATTGCCAATACTTTACGGCTTTTGAAACTACCAGCAGATGTGCAAAAAATGCTGCACGATAACACCTTATCTGCTGGACATGCTAGAGCTTTAGTGGGTGTCAAAGACAAAACTTTACAACTAAAGTTAGCGCAACAAGCCATTGCTCAAGATTGGTCAGTGCGTCAATTAGAACAAAAAATTACTGCTAAACCCCATGCTGTTTCTCAGAAATCACAGAAAGTAGTAGCTTTATCTGAAGAGTTGACTCAAAGGTATAATATTCCTGCAACAGTAACCCAAAAAGGCGAAGGTGGCAGGGTTACTTTTGTCTATAAAAATGATGCTGAGCTTCAAAAGTTACTGCAAGCTCTAAAATAAGCTTACTCTTTGGCAAACTTAGCAAGTTCAATGATGCTAATAGAACCAGTTGGCATATCTTTTTCTGCAGGTAAATAAAGCCGTTGTAGACCAATAGTAATAGCTTGAGCATACTGTTTAAGGGCTTCTTCATTTTCTAAAATCTGTTGATCTTCAGGATTAGAGATATAGCCTAAATCAAAATGAACAGCTGGAGTTTCTTCTAACATTAATAACTGCCAGCGGCGAGCAAAGGTACCTAAACAAGGTATCCCCACTCGGGTAGAAACTTCACTGCAAACAGTTCGTGCAAAATGTTCAGCAGCAGGGTTCTCACTAATGCCAGTGTTGACATCACCTGCGTAAAAGGCTGCGAAACCTCGAGCTGCTGGTTCTTCCATTTTTTCTACAGATAACCCGATATACAAATCAACGGGGTGATCATTAGCAAATTGTTCACGTTCGTCCATGGTGAGGTTGGTAGAACCATCAACAACAAAAACCATGCCACCAAAATCATGAATCATGTCTGCCACTTTGTGAGCAACTGTAGAAGTGATTGCTGCTTCTGGTCCGCTACCACTGGCATCAATAATGATTTTTCGTTTTGTTAGAGAGCTTCCTTGGCGTTTAATGCGATCCATTGTACGCAATTTGTTAGCTTTAGAATCACTCATAGTCAGGTTCAAACGTTTAAGAGCAGAGGTTGTTTCTTCATCAAAGATTCCGGTGGCATCAACACCTAAAGATAATTGGAGTTCTTTAAGAGCATTAACTGTTTGAGTACCAAAAGTGCCATCAATGTTACTTTGATAAAAACCTAAGTTAGCTAATTTCTTTTGTAATTCTACAACGTCATCTCCAGTAAGAGGTTGATCGTCACTGGCATTGAGTTGCCGTTCACCTAAAGTCCACTGTGCATCGTGCAAAGCCTTTCGAACCTCACCACCAGCAATACCATCAACGGTTAAGCCACGTTTTTGTTGCAATATCATGACGGCAGTGCGAACACTATCGTCAAAGAGCTCTGGATTATTTGACGAAGACACATCTAAGCCTGGTACAGAAATACCAAGAGTACGCAATCTTTGGCGAAGCTCTAAGACGTCTGTTGAGGTATCACCAGCTTGTAAACGTTTCACGAAGCTCAATACCTACTTAGAACAGTTCAGAAAACTTGTTTTCAATTGCAGCAGCGTTACCGCCACCAACCATTGTTTCTACTTGTTTTCCGTCTTTGAAACCAATAAGCGTTGGAACAGAAATAATGCCAAACTTAGCTGTAAGATCAGGATTTTGATCAATGTCTACTTTAAAAAACTGTACTTTACCATCATGCTGATCTGACATTTTATCTAAGATGGGAGAAACTCGTTTACACGGACCACACCACGTTGCAAAGAAGTCTACTATTGCAGGACCTGTTGAGTTTTCTACGTATTTTTCAAAATTATTTGAGTCAATGTTAATGACAGTCATTTTACTTACCTTCTTTTTCTTCTAGTTCTTCTAAATAATATTCTGTATCAAGTGCTGCAACACAGCCTGAGCCTGCTGCAGTGATAGCTTGGCGGTAGGTGGGATCAATAACATCTCCAGCTGCAAAGACGCCTTCTACATTAGTTTTAGAGCTACGCCCATCAACTTTTATGGTGTTCTCTGGTGTCAATTCTAAAGTATCTTTAAAGAGGTCTACTCGTGGATCGTGACCAATGGCAATAAAGATACCTTGTACTGGGATAGTTTCTTCTTTACCTTCATGTGTGACAGTTACTGATTCAACAAGGTCTTCACCATTAATACTTTGAACTTGAGTGTTATAGAGTATTTCAATCAGTTCATGATCTTTGGCTCGCTGTTGCATAACTTGAGAAGCACGAAGAGTATCAGAACGATTGAGTATTTTAACGCTTGAAGCAAATTTTGTGAGAAAGATTGCTTCTTCCATTGCTGAATCTCCACCACCAACAACAATAACGTCTTTATCTTTGAAAAAGAATCCATCACAGGTTGCACACCAGCTTACGCCGTGACCACTGAGTTCCTCTTCTCCTGGAACTCCTAGGTGACGATATGCAGCACCTGTGGAGATAATAACTGCTTTCCCATAGTATTCAGTGCCATCGCTAATGGTGATTTTTTTAGGAGTTGAGCTTAAGTCAACTGCAGTTACATCATCAAAAACGATTTCTGCTCCAAAGCGCTCAGCTTGTTGTTGCATTTGATCCATGAGATCTGGCCCCATAATGCCTTGTGCAAAGCCTGGATAGTTTTCAACTTCAGTGGTGTTCATTAATTCACCACCTGCTGTCATAGCTCCAGCAATAACAACCGGATTAAGAGCAGCACGAGCAGTATAAATTGCACTTGTGTAGCCTGCAGGACCTGAACCAATAATTAGTACGTCATGGGTAGTGCTCATTGTTTATCTTCCCTCCACAGAACTACAACGTGTGATATCTGGTTTTTATTCCTTGTTACTGTCCACGAACAGCGACATCTAGAATTGTAAGTTGGAACTTGTTATCATTTTGCGGTAACGAGGTGATGTTTAAAATAATATGTTGTGTGCTCGGGACTGAAGCAAGATTAACAGGAACACTTGTACCATCAAGATTTGCTTCACCCACTTTTTTGGCTCCAGCCATAGTTCCACTATCTGAAGCATAAACTTCTACGTGACCACCTTGACTATCATTTTTCTCAATGGTGACATTTGAAACTGGAACTTTACGTTGTAGGTCAATCTCAATAGGTAGGCTACTGGCCTTCCCATCAAAGTTAGCACTCTGGTAAGTTTGAGTGCTCCAAGATGTATCTTCATCATCATCGGAAATATTTTTAAGGCTAGAGTTATTGGCTGTTTCAAAGCTAGGAGTTTTAGCATCAGGAATATGGTTCACTCCAACAATTTGTGGCGTATTACCAATAGTTGCTCCTTGAGCTGTAGTAGTAGTATTTGTATCTCTATTTGCAAAGTAGATAATTCCGGTTCCACCAATACCTAGTACCGCAGCACCAGCTAGTACACCACCCATAACTTTCATGACGTAAGAAGGTGGTTGATCTTTTGCTTCCTCTTCGTAGTAAAGAGATTTATCAAAGATATGAGCACCAGAAACTGTAGTAATTTTAATTGGTTTAATTGATGGAGTATTTTTAGTAATTGGGTCAGCTAACAAGTCTTGTTTTTTGATGTGTCCAAGATTTTTTAGAGTTTGAGAAAAACTAGCTTTTTTCTTCTTTTCAACAGAAGATTTAACTTTAGTAGCAGGTAATTTCTTAAGGTTTTTTTGTAAATCTTGTTTTTCTGGCAAAGAAGACTTTGGTTTTGGTACTGGTGTTGGTGCAACATTAACTGCTGTTGTTGCTGCTTGTGATTTAGGCTTTTCCTTTGGAGCTGGTGGTTTGTTAGCTGTTGAATTCTTTGTATTTTGAGTAAGTTGCTGAGTTTTTTGTGGGTGCTGCGCACTATGTTGTGGAGCCTGTTGATTCTTTTGCTTTGACGCAAAGAGTCCAGTACTAAGACCGCCCAATGCACCAGTTAATAAAGCTTTAGGATCTTTTTGAGGTTTTTTCTGCTGTTGTGGTTGAGTTACCTTGCGTTGTTGCGTAGGAGTCTCTGGTTTACGAGTAGGTTTATTATCTCTTGTAGGAATTGGTGTAGCAGTTACTGCAGCTGAAGTAGCTTTTGCTTTTTGTGAATTATTGTTTGGTATTGGACTTGCACTAACTTTCTTGGTGTTAGTGGCTTGTTGAGTTCTTTGATTTTTCTGTTTATCTGGAGTATTTGAAGTAAGTGCTTTATCTCTAGCTTCATTTTTGGGTGCTGAAGAAACAGAAACAGCCTTTTGAGGGGTTACAGCTTTTGTTTGTGACTGTGCTGAAGCTTGAGGTGGACGTTGTTGTGCTGGACTAGGCACTGTACCTGTTGTTGTAAGGTTTTTGAATGAATCACTAAGACCTGAGAATAAACTCTTTTTTTGTGTTGGTTGATTCTGTTTCTGTGGTGCTGGTCTTTGACTAGGAACACCAGACCTTTGACCAGGAGCAGTAGGTCTTTGAGGACTTGCAGTAATTCGGTTTTGAGGCAGTACTTTTGTTTGCTGCTGTATGAACTTAGGCTGTTGTTGTGGGTTTCTCACCTGTTGACTAGTTCTTGGTGCCTGTTGCTTAGCTTGTAATGGCTGCTGTTTAACCTTTGACTGTTGCTTTACAAGCTGAGTTTGTTGAGTAGCTTTAGCTTGTGGCAAAGCTTGCGCTTGTACTTTAGGAGTTGGGCGTGGTGTTAGTCGTTGTTTTGCAACTTTTTTATGTTGAGGTAAAGCTTGCGGTTTTGAAGTTTCCTGTTGTTTTGCTGAGGTAGTTGGAATAGGTGCTGCTGAAACCTTTGAACTAACTTTGACACTTTCAGAAGCAGTTTTTCTACGTGACCTACTTGGTTTACTTGATTCATTTTTTGTTGCAACTGCGGTTGCTAATAAGGAGTCAAAATCATCATTTGATATTTCATCGTCTGTTTCTTCTTCAGATTTTTTATCAGAAAGAACATTAGAGGTGTCTTTGAGAAGAATGCTTTGAATTTGTTGTAAACGAGAGTCGTTGGTGACAACGTATGCTTTGTCCCCTTCAAGACCTAAATCAATGATTTGTAAGTCAGATTGCGTATTGCCAAGAGCAATTTGGCGAGCAGCTTCAGCAACTCTGCCAGCTGTTTTTTTAGTAGAGAGAGTGATGGAAACATTACGGTGAAGTGTTTGGTCTTCGCCATCAAAGATACGATCCCCATCTTTAGTTTGGATAATTTCACGGGTCACTTTATAGCGACCACCGAGAATGGTACCAAGTACTATGTCGCTCACAAGCGATCCCTTTCTAGCGATTTAAACAGTCTTAAGTACCTACTTTATCGTCTTACAACGATATTTTCAGTAAATAAGAGTATGTTTTAGGCAAAAAATCCTAGAATTTTGTTGAAGCTTTTTCTCGAGGTTTTCCATTTTTGATGTTTTTTCTCACAGTTCTGATTAAACCAACTAAAATTAGCAATGTAGAAAGCGAGATAATAATTTTAGTAACAATATTGCCCCATTGTGAATTAAGAGAAACGGGAATTTCTACTGATTTACCAACAGGTTGATTATCAAGAGATTCAGGTGTAAGGGTTAAAACAGTGCTCCCGGTACCAACAGCTGTCAAGGGAATGCTAACATTTGCTTGCCGATGAGCTTCAACAGTTAAAGATGGTGGTTGATCTACTTTTAACTTAGTATTACTGACAGCAGCTTCAATTTTAATGTTGATTGCTTGATTGTATTTATTAATAACAACAAATTTCACATCTGCGTTGTTTGTTAATAAATTCAAATTACTTGTTTGTACGATTTCAACACTGTTAAGAATCTCATCAGATGTATTCTTCCAAGAATCAAATAATGCTTGTTGTTGGTCAGTGTTTGGTCTTAGAGAACCTGAAGCTACTTGTGCCAATGCAGTTGATCCTTGTTGTCCAACAGTTGATGTGGAGGCAACTGTTTTAGAAAAATCAAGAAGTTTATTCCTAATTTCGTTGCTTTGTTGAATCAAAGATGGATTAAGTTCTTGCTGCTTTTGCTCATCGGTGTAATTTAAGGTTCCATAATTTGCATTAGCGGTGCCATCGAGAACGTCTTGTAGATTTGAGAATTTAATCCAAGGAACACTTTGGAGAGTAGTCATGAGTTTTTTCACCATGTCTGGATTTGGATTCCATGCTGGAGAAGTTGTAAATACAATGTGCCGAGGAGTATTAGGAAGTTCACGGGTAATCGTTGCAGTTTCAGCTAAAAATTGCTGTTGCAATTGAGTAAGGTCTCCGGCAGGGTCTAAGGAATTAAGAAGTGTAGAGAATTCATGGTCTACCACTACCGTCTTGTAATTATTATCACCAACAGTTGTGAGAGCATCTGGGGTAAAGACGATATCATTTCTGGGGTCAAAATTTTGGCTGTCAATAAGGAATGTGTCGTTTTCTGTGGCAATAGAATCTAAGAGCTCAGGGTCAACAGCAGAGTTACTTGGCCAAATAATATTATTAATACCTCGAGAATCTGCTGGTGCTACATCTTTGATTTTATTCAGAAAATCTTGGTAGTTTGTATTTTCTTCTTCAGATGCACGAGTAGCTGCCATGACATCGGGAGCAAATGCTGGCAAATTTATAATTTCATTTGGAATTTTTTTATATGCATCAAGCCATGTCTTAGCATCAGCATTTGTAGAGGCCTCAGCAGTAGCTGCAACAGTTGGGTCACTTGCAATAGAGATGGGATTATTTTGTGCAACTTGCAAAAGGTTAGCGAATTGGTTGTTTTTTGCAAAGCTTGAATCTTCATTAGGTATTTGACCTGCAGGAGTTGTCCCGGAAAGAGTTGAGGTAATAGGCACGATAGGTACAAGCATCGTTGGCTGATATTGATCTGGTGCATCCAACACGATAAACGATGAAATTAGAGCTTGGTAGTCAGAGCTATCTCCTTGAGTGACATCAAGGCTGATGCCTCGTGTTCCCCAATCTTCAAAGAGTGGATCTAAGGCATTTTGAGATATTTGAAACTCTACAGTTGCACTTTGATTAGGGGAAAGAGAAGCTACATCTTCACTATCTAACGGCACGTTTCCTTGTTGGTCTCCTTGAGCCCAGTTTTGCACTTGGGTTCTACTTACCAGCAAACGTGGATTTAATCTTAAGTTCATATGTAGATCACTTTGAGTAGTTTGAGAAGTATTTTTAATACTTGCTTTAACTTCTACCTTGGAATTTTGCTCAATACTAGCTGGTGAAATTTCTACAAAGCTCAGTTGGTAATTGTTATTAGTATCTGCTTTTGTTTCAAGCGTTAAGAATGAGAAGCTAGCAAAAAGCCCCATAAAAAGGACCAATGTGGCAACTATTTTTTTCATTTAGACTGCTCGTAAATCTCATATGCTTTCGTGAGCATACGTTTTTCATTCGGGAAAGAAAGGTGGTTTTTAAGCTCGTAAAGAGGTATCCACTTTGCATCGTCTGCTTCTTGGTCTGGATCGTTTTCAATTGTTAAATAACCACCTGTTTTTTTCATGAGAAAGTGATACACAGTTTTATGGATTCTCATACCATCTACTACAAAGGAGTATTCTACTGTACCTAGCGAATCAACGATGAGTCCTGAAATTCCAGTCTCTTCCTCCACTTCACGAAGTGCAGTGTCTTCTAGTTCTTCACCAGATTCAACATGCCCTTTAGGAAGGCACCATTCTTTTTTGCCACCACGGTTGGTACGACAAATAACTGCTACGAAAGCTTCATCGCTTTCAAAATCGACCATAATTCCACCAGCAGAAACTTCCTCAACCTGTTGCGGCTGTTGCAACGGCTGTTTTGGTGCTGAAGGTATTGGACGTGACATATTAATACTTTAACAATTTTTTACTGGGAATTTCTTTGTAAGGGTGCTCACTTTGAAACAGTGTTATGTTTATATGTGTTATGTCATCAGAGTTAGTCAGCAAATTACCTTCCGTTGTTCACGCTTTAAGTGAACGTTTTGAAGAAGCAGGTTTTGATCTTGCCATTGTTGGTGGTCCAGTCAGGGATTTGTTGCTTGGGCGATCCTCTCCTGATTTAGATTTCACTACAAATGCAACCCCTGATCAAATGATGCCACTTCTTAGTCAGTGGGCTGATAATCTGTGGGAAATTGGTAGGGATTTTGGTACTATTGCCATTGAAAAAGATGGGTATCAGCTAGAGATTACTACGTATCGTGCCGATAATTACGATAAAAATTCAAGAAAGCCTGAAGTCCAGTTTGGCACCAAACTAGAAGATGATCTTTTCCGTAGGGACTTTACGGTTAATGCCCTTGCTCTGCGTTTACCATCTGGAGAACTTGTTGATGTAACGGGGGGCCAAAAAGATCTTGAGAATAAAATTTTACGCACCCCTATTGAGGCTGAAATTTCTTTTAGTGATGATCCACTGCGCATGTTGCGAGCAGCTCGTTTTGTTTCGCAATTAGAGTTTCATCTTGAAGAAAAAACTGCTCGTGCCATGAGTGAAATGACTGATAGATTAGCTATTATTTCTCGTGAGCGTATTCGCGATGAACTTATTAAGCTCATGTGTGGGACAAATCCAGTTTCTGGTATTGAATGTTTGAGAGAAACTAAGCTACTTAAAGTTGTTTTGCCTGAAGTTGATGCTTTGCAGTTAGATATTGATCCAAAACATCATCACAAAGATATCTACGCTCATACTTTAACTGTTGTTCAGCAGGCCATTGATTTAGAAACTGGACCTCAAGGTCCTTGCCCTAGGCCAGATTTCATCTTGCGTTTCGCGGCTTTAATGCACGATATTGGCAAGCCTGATACTCGAAAATTTGAGGCAAATGGGGCTGTGAGTTTTTATCATCACGATATTATTGGTGCTAAATTAACCAGAAAACGTATGCGTGAACTTCGTTTTGACAAAGTGACCATTAAGAAAGTCTCCAGGCTTGTTGAACTACACTTACGTTTTTTTGGTTATGCTGAAGGTGCTTGGAGTGATGCAGCAGTGAGAAGGTATGTTACTGATGCTGGCGATGTTTTGGAGTACCTACATCGTATTACTAGAGCTGATGTGACAACCAAGAACAAGAAAAAAGCAAAGCGGTTGAAGTCTGCTTATGATGACTTGGAAAATCGCATCGTGCAGTTGAAAGAAAAAGAAGAATTAGATTCGGTTCGTCCAGATCTTAATGGGCACGAAATTATGGAAACTCTTTCACTGAAACCAGGACCTCAACTTGGTAAAGCATATAATTTCTTATTAGAAGAGCGTATGGAACATGGTCCTTTAGAAAAAGATGTTGCAATAACAAAATTGAAAGAATGGTGGGCGCAACAATGAGTCAAGAATTTTCAAAATTATTTAATATTCACGAGAAACCTAAAATGTGGATTGCTCGTCACGGTGAAACTGAATGGTCTAAATCTGGTCAGTACACAGGGCGTACTGATTTACCTTTAACTAAGCATGGTGAAGAGCAAGCTCGTCAAGCTGCTGAAAAAATCAAAGGTGTAGATTTTGGTCTAGTACTAGTTTCACCCATGCAGCGTGCCAGGAAGACGGCAGAACTTATGGGAATTAAGAATTATGAGATTGATCCTGATGCTATGGAGTGGAATTACGGAGACTATGAAGGTATCAGTGCAGCAGATGTTCGTAAAACTAACCCTAACTATGTGATTTGGGATGATGGTGTGCCACATGGTGAAACTATTGAACAGGTTGCCGCACGAGCTGACAAAGTTATTGCTCGCGTCAAAGAAGCAGGAAACCTTAATTCTTTAGTGGTGTGCCACGGACACTTCTCTCGTATTTTAGCTGCACGATGGTTAACAATGGACCCACACATGGGTAAGCACTTCCTCATGGAAACAGCTCACATTTCAATTATGGGTTGGGATAAAAAAGCCCCTGCTGTTGAGAAATGGAATGGTTAATCTAGCTTGAGTAACTACTCATCCTAAGTTATGCTTGAAGAGCATTCAAAGAATCTCCTGTCATGGAAATACCATGACCGCTTAGCCCATAGGAGGTGGATTCGTTAATATGCGTCCATACGAAATGATGATTCTTATCGATCCAGATATCGAAGAAAAATCAATTGAAAAATCCGTTAAAAAGTACACTGATGTCATTAAAAAAGACGGTGGTACTGTAGAAAACGTTGACATTTGGGGTCGCCGTAAATTGGCATATGACATCCAAAAGAAATCAGAAGCTAATTATGTAGTGGTTAATTTCACTGCTGAAGCTAAAACGGCAGCAGAAGTTGATCGTCAGCTTGGTATTGACGAGTCAATTATGCGTGTAAAAATCATCCGTCCTGACGAACAGTAAATTTCGTTAGCTAAAGTTTGTAGGAGCATACTATGGCCGGAGAAACAAATATCACAGTAGTTGGGAACCTCACGAGCGACCCAGAATTCCGTTTCACACCTAATGGTGCGGCAGTTGTTAACTTTACAATTGCTTCAACGCCTCGTAGTTACAACCGCGACAGTGGCCAGTGGGAAGACGGAGAAGCATTATTCTTGCGTGCAAGTGCATGGCGAGATATGGCTGAAAATATTTCTGAAACCCTTAAAAAGGGTATGCGAGTTATCGCTTCAGGTAGGCTTAAATCAAGTTCTTACACAACTAAAGATGGTGAACAACGCCAATCTATGCAAATTGATATTGATGAGATTGGCCCATCCCTTCGTTATGCTACTGCTTCAGTAACTAAACGTTCCGGTGGTTCTAGTTCTGGTGGGCAAGGTTTCAATAACAGTGCTGCTGCATCTTCGCAGCAAACACCAGCACCACAAAACAATTTTGGTAGTAGTGCACAAGCTAATGCTGCTGCAGACCCTTGGCGTGCACCTGCACCAAGCACTAACTCTCAAGATCAAGGTGGTTGGGACTCAGTTCCTAACGACGAAGATCCACCATTTTAAAGAAAATCCCATCCCAAATTACAGTCAGTAGTTTGGGCTCCCAACAAAGAAAAGGAGCACCACGATGGCAAAGGCAAACCATAATCGTAAGCCAAAACCAGTTGTAGGTCCTGTAAAAGCAATCAAAGTCGATAATATCGACTACAAAGATGTTGCTACACTACGTAAATTTATTTCAGATCGAGGCAAGATTCGTGCTCGTCGAGTAACTGGAGTTTCAGTACAAGATCAGCGGCGTATTGCACGTGCTATTAAAAACGCACGTGAAGTTGCATTGCTTCCTTACACAGGCTCAGGTCGCTAGAAAGGAAGAATAGCAATGGCAAAAATTATCTTACTTAAAGATGTTGAAAGTCTTGGTCACGCTGGTGAAGTCGCAGAAGTAAAAGGTGGTTATGCACGTAATTACTTGCTACCTCAAGGTTTCGCTATGGCATGGACAAAGGATGCTGAAAAGTCTGTAGAGTCTCTTCGTGTTGCTCGTCAAGAACAGCACAAAAAAGAGGTTGAATCTGCGAAAACTGTTGCTCAGAATCTTAAAGATCAGCCAATTCATGTCCATGTTAAAACTGGTGCACAAGGTAAACTCTTTGGTTCTGTTGGTTCAGCAGATGTTGCAGATGCAGTTTCTCAAGCAGGTATTGCAGATATAGACAAGAAGAAGATTGAAATTCTAGATCCAGTGAAACAAACTGGTACTTATAAGGCAAAAGTTCGTCTTCATGATGATGTTGAGAGCCAATTTGAGTTCCATGTTACTGATCCTGATGCACCAACTCAGCTAGAAACTGAATCTGGAACAGAGTCTGAAACAGACACTGAAAGTTCTACTCCTGAATCTGAAAATGATGCCACAGCAGAAGATACTGAAACAGTACCAGAGACAGCTGATACAACAGTAGAAAACACTGATGTAACACCTGATGAGGAAGCTGAATAAGAT
>JASGFC010000015.1:0-41113 GCA_047605865.1 Micrococcaceae bacterium
CACGAAGATAACCAGAAGTCACGAAGAAGTTCTGTTTTTAATCACAGAGTCATCAAGACAGTCTTATTAAAGAGACAGCTTAAAAGTATAGTCAAGCTTTAGAAATCCCAGTCTTCGTCTTCTGTTTCTTCTGCTTTACCCATCACGTAAGAGGAGCCTGATCCAGAGAAGAAGTCATGGTTTTCATCAGCATTTGGTGAAAGTGCAGAAAGAATAGCAGGACTGACATCTGTTACCGAGGCTGGGAACATTGCTTCGTAACCCAAATTCATCAGTGCTTTGTTGGCATTGTAGTGAAGGAATTTCTTAACATCCTCAGTCCAGCCAACATCATCGTAGAGATCTGCTGTGTACTTGACTTCATTATCGTAAAGATCTTGAAGAAGCTCATAAGTGTACATCTTAAGCTCTTCTTGGCGTTCCTTACTTTCTTGCTCAAGACCCTTTTGGAACTTATAACCAATGTAATAACCGTGCACAGCTTCATCACGAATAATCAAACGAATGATATCTGCTGTGTTCGTTAGTTTTGCTTGCGATGAGAAGTACATTGGCAAGTAGAATCCTGAATAAAACAAAAAAGATTCAAGGAGTGTACTGGCCACTTTGCGTTTGAGTGGGTCATCACCTTGATAGTAAGACATCACAATTTCAGCTTTTTGCTGTAAGTACCTATTCTCTACTGACCAACGAAATGCTGCATCAATTTCTTTGCTTGAACACAAGGTTGAAAAGATTGAAGAGTAAGATTTAGCGTGAACTGACTCCATGAAGGCAATGTTAGTATAAACTGCCTCTTCGTGAGGTGTTAAAGCATCAGGAATGAGGCTTACTGCACCAACAGTTCCTTGAATAGTATCAAGAAGAGTTAGACCAGTGAAAACACGCATCGTGAGTGTTTTTTCTTGGTCAGTCAAAGTATTCCATGACTGAACATCATTGGAAAGTGGTATTTTTTCAGGAAGCCAAAAGTTCCCAGTTAGACGATCCCAGACCTCAAGGTCTTTGTCATCTTCAATTTTGTTCCAGTTAATGGCTTCAACGTGACCAACTAGGCCAACTTTTAAATCATGATTAGGATTAACCATAGTATATTTATCCCCTTACGTAACTTTTACATACTATTACAGCATGCAAGAGACACAACCCTCAATCTCAGTACCATCAATAGCCATCTGACGTAGACGGATGTAGTAAATAGTTTTAATACCTTTACGCCATGCGTAAATTTGAGCCTTGTTAATGTCACGAGTAGTTGCAGTATCCATAAAGAATAACGTCAGAGAAAGACCTTGATCTACGTGCTGAGTAGCTTCAGCATAAGTATCAATAATTTTCTGATATCCAATTTCATAAGCATCTTGGTAGTACTCAAGATTGTCATTATCCATATAAGCAGCAGGATAATAAACCCGGCCAATCTTACCTTCTTTACGAATCTCAATTTTGGATGCGATAGGGTGGATACTTGACGTTGAATTGTTGATATAAGAAATTGAGCCTGTTGGTGGTACGGCCTGAAGATTCTGGTTGTACAGACCGTACTTCATCACTGACTTTTTCAAAGATTCCCAATCTTCTTGGTTAGGGATCTCAATATTGGCATCTTTAAAGAGCTTTCCAACTTTCTTAGTCTTTGGCTTCCACTCTTGATGAGTGTACTTATCAAAGTACTCCCCTGTTGCGTACTTAGATTTATCGAAACCGTCAAACTTTTCTTTGCGCTCTTTAGCAATCTTATTAGAGGCACGAATAGCATGATATGCCACAGTGTAAAAGTACATATTGGTAAAGTCTAGACCTTCATCACTACCATAATAGATATGCTCTTTTGCAAGATAACCATGAAGATTCATCTGACCAAGGCCAATAGCATGCGATTTTTCATTTCCTATTTCGATAGAAGGCACAGAACTGATATGACTCATATCTGAAACAGCAGTTAGACCACGAATAGCAGTTTCTACTGTTTTTCCAAAATCTTCAGATTCCATTGCTTTAGCAATATTCATAGAGCCAAGGTTACAAGAAATATCCTTACCGACTTCTTTATAAGAAAGATCAGGATTGTACTGAGTAGGAGTTGATACTTGAAGAATTTCAGAACAAAGATTGCTCATGATGATTTTTCCATCAATAGGGTTTGCTTTATTCACTGTATCTTCAAACATAATGTATGGATACCCTGATTCAAATTGAAGTTCAGCAAGTGTAGTGAAGAATTCACGAGCTTTGATTTTTTCCTTGCGAATTTTAGGGTTATCAACCATTTCTTGATACTTCTCTGTTACTGAAATATCAGAAAGAGATTCGCCGTATACTTTTTCTACGTCATAAGGAGAGAACAAGTACATATCTTCATCTTTTTTAGCTAGTTCAAAAGTGATATCTGGTATCACTACCCCAACTGAAAGCGTCTTAATACGAATTTTCTCATCGGCATTCTCACGTTTTGTATCAAGAAAACGGTAGATATCAGGATGATGTGCATGAAGGTATACTGCTCCGGCACCTTGACGAGCACCAAGCTGATTAGCGTAAGAGAAAGCATCTTCAAGCAATTTCATGATAGGAATAACACCAGAAGATTGGTTTTCAATTTGCTTAATTGGTGCACCTACTTCACGAATATTTGTCAGGCTGAATGCAACCCCGCCTCCTCGTTTAGAAAGCTGAAGTGCAGAGTTAACAGCACGTCCGATTGATTCCATGTTGTCTTCGATACGAAGCAGGAAACAAGATACTAATTCACCGCGCTGTTTCTTTCCGCAGTTTAGAAATGTTGGTGTAGCAGGCTGAAAACGCCCAGAAATGATTTCATCAACAAGATGTTCAGCCATTGCCTTATTACCTGCAGCCAAGCTGAGAGCAACCATACATACACGATCTTCGTAGCGCTCTAAATAACGCTGTCCATCAAAAGTTTTAAGTGTGTATGATGTGTAGTATTTGTAAGCTCCTAAAAAGGTTTGAAAACGGAATTTTTTAGCATAAGCACGCTTAAAAAGGTTCTTAATAAAAGTTGGCGTGTACTGATCTAAGACAGCTTGTTCGTAGTATTCGTTATCTACCAAATACTTTAGTTTTTCTTCCAAGTCATGGAAGAAAACTGTGTTTTGATTAACATGCTGGAGGAAGAACTGTTTAGCTGCTTCTTTGTCTTTATCGAATTGGATCTTACCCTCATCATCATAAAGGTTAAGCATTGCGTTTAATTCGTGATACGTTAAGTCAGATACGATATCCGGAGTACTTTCCTTTGTATCTACTTTTACTGTTGTCTTTGCCAAAATTCTTTCAGTCCTTCTCTTACTTTTTCTACATCCTCTTGTGTTCCCATGAGTTCATATGTGTAGAGCACGGGAACTTTACATTTTCTGGCCACGATATCTGCGCCAAGACAATAATCTGAACCAAAATTTGTATTTCCTGAACCTATAACACCTTTGATGTGTGCTCTATTCTCAGGAACGTTTAAAAACTTAATGACTTGCTTTGGTACAGATGCTTTTTCTCTACCGCCACCATATGTTGGAACCATGAGCACGAAATCTTCACTCACGATAGGTGTTTCCTCTTTTGTATAAAGAGGTAGTCGTAGAGAAGGAACAGCTAGTTTCTCTGTGAATCTATGCGTATTGTTTGACGCACTTGAGAAATAAACTAGCTGTCCCATTTCTTACAACGAGTTACTTAGGCTGATGCAGCGTGCTGTACGGAACCTTGGTATTCAGCTTCAATACCGCTGATTTTATCTGGGCGGAAACCTGACCAGTGATCATTGTCAGTTACAACAACTGGAGCCTGCTGGTAGCCAAGAGACTTTACCATTTCAAGTGCTTGTGCATCTTCTGACATATCCACAACATTGTATTCAATGCCTTTTTTATCTAGTGCGCGGTAAGTTGCGTTGCACTGAACACATGCTGGTTTGCTGTATACGGTAATACTCATGACTATTCCTCTTCTTCATTCGTTGGTGGAAACTTTTTAGAGTTTCAAGATTTCTTTTCTCTATCAATACTACATATAGTGGTTGGTTTACACAATAGACACAATATAGTGTGTTTTCGGTGTTTCAAAATAGTCCTCCCTTGATATTTAAGCCTAAGCATTTTTTGAAACGACACACCAAATTTTTCTGAAAAATTATTGGCGAATTTCGATTCACTTCTACCCTATAGACAGGCAGGGACATTATGAGTTTAGAGCTGGAGTACCAAAGAACTACAGGTATTGAGCATCTAAAACTTTGAGTGCGCCTTTGTCCTCATAGTGTTAGTACATACCCACACTATGAGGACAAGGACACACTCAAAAAGCTTATTTAAACCAGAGTCCAAGCTCACGTTTTGCAGACTCAGGAGAATCTGAACCATGCACAATATTTTGTTGAACTTTTTCACCCCAGTCACGGCCAAGGTCACCACGGATGGTTCCAGCTGGTGCTGTTGTTGGATCTGAAGAACCTGCCATAGTTCTAAAACCTTCAATAACGCTTTCGCCTTCTAGTTTTATGGCCACGATAGGGCCAGACATCATGAAATTCACAAGAGGGTCAAAGAAAGGTTTACCTTTGTGTTCAGCATAGTGTTCTTCAAGAAGTTCTTTATCTGCGTTTAACATTTTAAGATCAGCAACAACGTAGCCTTTCCTTTCAAGGCGTGAAATTACCTCGCCGATTAAGCCACGTTTAACACCATCTGGTTTAACTAATACTAATGTTTGCTCTGTCATTGTTGTTCTCCTTGTTGTAGATTTTCAAAATAAGCACGTTCTTCTGCTTGTCTTTGGGCAACTTCAACATCAATCTCTTTGCCTTTCGTTACGGCATACCACCATGCGATAGCAAATAGAATACCTATGAAAAACATTTCATTAATAAAGAAACCACCAAGAATTAAAAAGCCTTGCAAAATCCAACCAGCAATGATTCCTTGTGGTTTTCGAATAAAGGCACATGTACCAATAAGAGCAGCAGATAAAACCAATCCAACTGTAAAGACAATAGCTTTTGAATAATCAGATAAGCCAGCCATAGCGAGCATTGCAAAAAGAACAACAAAGGCTTCTAGGCACAACACGGTAGAGGTGAACATAGCTTGAGTTGAACGCTTTTTCTTGACAGCTGGCTGCTGCTCAATATTTTGCCGTTGCATAGGTACTGAAATTTCTTGCATCATTATTGGTTATCCTGACACTTAGCAAGAAACAAAGTTTCAGCAATCATAGCTTTTTTCCAATCATCTAACTCCAAAGATTCATTGGGGCTATGCGCACGAGAATCTGGATCTTCAACACCAGTAATCAGGATTTCTGCCTCCGGATACAGCTCTTTCAAGTCTGCTGTGAAGGGGATAGATCCACCAACACCAGTTTCTACTGATTGTTTGCCCCAAGCTTCATCTAATGATTCTTTCATAGCAGTTGCAAATTTTTGAGTAAGATCAGTTTTAAATGGTTTACCAAATTCTGTATGAGAGAACTTAACATCAATACCAAGAGGAGCATGTTTCTTGACATGTTTTTGTACCAGTTCAAAAGCTTCTTGTGGATCTTGGCCCGGTGCCAATCTGAGCGAATAACAAGCACGAGCTTTAGGAATTAGCGTATTTGAAGCAACATCAACTGCTGGTGCATCGAAGCCAATAAGCGTCATGGACGGTTTAGTCCAAATACGTGATGTGATGGACCCTTCTCCAGCAAGTTCAACATCAGGAAGTACAGAAGAATCTTGACGAAAAGTTTCTTCCTTCATATCTATCTCTGAATCGTCGTAAGAAACCAGACCTTCAATGGCGACATTGCCTTTTTCATCATGAAAACTTGCAATAATTTTGCACATGATAGAAAGCGCATCAATTGCTGGCCCACTGTACATTCCTGAATGAACAGCATGATCTAAAACTTCAAGTTCCATAACAGCAGAATGAACTCCACGCAGCGTTGTGGTTAGTGCTGGAGTTCCAGTTTCCCAGTTTCCACTATCTGCCACGATAATGGCATCTGCTTCAAGTTGGTCTTTATATGTATCCAAGAACTTACGGAAAGTTGGTGAACCTGCTTCCTCTTCACCTTCAATGAAAACTTTGATACCAAGCTTGAGATTATCTCCATAAGTATTTACCATGGCACGAATGGCATTAAGATGAACCATGATGCCAGCTTTATCATCTGCAGCTCCACGGCCATACATACGACCATTTTTTTCGACTGCTTCAAAAGGTGGGGTATTCCAGAGTTTAGGATCACCTTCAGGTTGAACATCATGATGAGCATAAAGGAGAACAGTTGGATATCCATCAGCAGCAGGAAGAGAGCCTAGCACAGCAGGTTTACCTTGCACATCGCCATCTTTAACAGATAGAATCTCAACATTCTTAAGCCCTGCTTCTGTTAAAAGTTTTGCAGTGACCTTAGCCATTTTTTCTTGGTCTTTTGGATTATAGGAATCCCAAGCTACTCCTGGGATAGCAACCAGTTTTTTAAGAGTTTCTTTTGAATTTTCGTAATTTTTTTCTATATCATCAATCAGTTCTTTATTTTTACTATCTGGCATATTTCCTCATTACTTACTAGGTGAACCTCTTTTATTTCAGTATCCTAGATAAAGTGGAACTAATCAAAGGAAAGTAACGAAATGTCTGAAGATTTAAGCCAAAGTACAGATACTCCTCAACAAGGTAAAGGTCGCCCTACACCAAAACGTAAAGACCAGGTGGCAGCTCGTAAACGTCCTTTAGTTCCTGCAGATCGAAAACAAGCTAAAAAAGATGCTAAAAAGAAAGCAGCAGCAGCGCGAGCTAAAGCACGCCAGAAAGTTGCTGAAGGCGATGAGCGTTACCTTCCTGTTCGTGATCAAGGAAAACAGAAAAAAATAGCTCGCGATATTGTAGATAGTCGCTTCAATATAGGTGAAATTATGATGCCATTATCTGTTGTCTTTATGCTTTTAGCGACTTTATTTATTAAGAACCTTGCTGTTTCACAAACTATTCTTTCTATACTTTGGATTTTCATGGTTGCTACAGCTATTGACTCTTTTGTAGTAGCTCGCAAAGTGAAGAAACAGCTAGTTGATCAATTCGGCGAAGCAGAAAAAGGTACTGGTCTATACGCCGCAGGGCGTGCACTACAGATGCGCCGTATTCGCTTGCCAAAACCTCAAGTTTCTCGTACAAGTGCAGTGAAGAATAACACTAAGGAATCTTAAAGCAAATTTTTCAACTCAGTATTGACTGTCTGCGCCCATTGTGATCCTTGAAAAATCATTGCAGTCAAACCTTGCACTAAAGATGCTCCTGCTTCAAGACGTTGCACAACATCTGTAGCGTTTTGTATTCCACCAACTGATACGATATCAAGTTCAGTTCCAATTTCTGCTTTTAAAGTTTTAAGAACCGCTAAAGAGCGTGGTGCCAATGGTAAACCAGAAAGGCCTCCAGCTCCGAATTCTGCAAGAGTATCTGCCTTAGTTTTTAAAGTAGGACGTTCAGCAGTGGGATTTGTAGCAAAAATGCCTTTAATACCGTTTTCGCACGCTATTGTTGCCAACTCTTTAAGTTGATCATTGTTCATATCTGGAGAAAGTTTAAGGCAAAAAGGTACTGGTCTTTGAGCTGTTTCGTAGGCTTTAGTTTGTAAAGTCTCTAGCAAAGCTTGTGCATCTAAATGTTCTGTTTGAAAACTGTCTAGGGTATCAAGATTGAGCACAATGTAATCGGCAAACTCAGCTAGGTTCTTAATAGAAATAGATAAATCTTCTATAGTTTCTGAAATGCTGGCTTGTTTACTTTTACCGATGTTGATACCAAGCTTAACCTTTTGATGATGTGAGCTCAAAGCACGTTGTTCTAAATTTTTACGGACAGCCTTGGCTCCAATATTATTGAATCCTGTTCTATTGATAAGAGCTTGGTCTTCTGGAAGACGGAAAATCCTAGGTTTTACTGAGCCAGATTGCTCGTATGCTGTAATAGTTCCAATTTCAACGAAAGCAAAACCAAGATCTGCCAAAGCATCAATAGCTGTTGCGTTCTTATCGTATCCTGCAGCTAAGCCAAGAGGTGAAGAAAACTCTAATCCTAAAGCCTGTGTTGTAAGTGTATCGTCATAAGGTTCTGGTGCAGCGTAAAGTTGAGTATTTCTTAGTGAATGAGCCGCCTTCAGGGACGCAAAAGATAAATCAATAGCTTTCTCAGCATCACCTTGCGAGAGTAAATTTGCTATACCCTGAGAAAACCAAAGGTTTCTCATGCTTGGGAAGCCTTATCAATAGCACCGCCATAGCGGCGATCACGTTGTGCATAAATTTCTATGGCTTCCCATAGCGTTGTTCTTGAAACATCTGGCCACAGCACATCCATAAACACCATTTCTGCATATGCTGATTGCCACAGCATGAAGTTAGACAGACGCTGCTCTCCTGAAGTTCTCAAGAAAAGATCAACATCAGGAAGATCGGGTTCATCTAAGTGCTTTTGAATAGTATTCTCAGTAATACCTCGAGGTTTTATTTTTCCAGCCAGAACCTCTTCAGCAATCGCTGTTACTGCATCGGCAATCTCAGCACGACCACCGTAATTAACACACATTGTTAAATGACACACATCATTGTTTTTGGTAAGCTCTTCAGCTTCAATCAGTTCTTTCATGACTGAACGCCATAATTTTGGCTTTCGTCCAGACCAACGAACTCTAACCCCCCATTCGTTCATCGTGTCACGCTGGCGACGTAAAACATCCCTATTGAATCCCATTAAGAACCGAACTTCATCAGGAGAACGTTTCCAATTTTCGGTTGAAAAAGCATAAACTGTAACGTATTTAACTCCAATTTCAATGCATCCTGCAACAACATCAAGGAGTGCAGGCTCTCCTGCCTTATGCCCTTCAATACGAGGAAGACCGCGCTCATTGGCCCAACGGCCATTGCCATCCATAACAATAGCAACATGTTGTGGAACTAGTTCTGCAGGAATTTTCGGTGGAGTTGCACCAGAGGGGTGAGGAAATGGTTTCTTATGGCTCATGGAATCTCCACATAATTAAGGGACTTAATCTTTTTATCAATATGATACTGTACATAATTTGCTGTTATTGAATGAACATGGTCTTTAACTTCAGTACTGGCTACTCTGGGTTTCGCCCATCGTGAGTTGAGTAATCCATCAAGCACTTCAAAAACTTCTGTATCTGGCGCTGCAGCACCAGGTGGTCTACAGTTTTCACACACTGCACCACCTAATGGAATTGATAAAGCCTTATGTGGACCAGCTTTTCCACACTTTGCACAATCTATAAAACTTGGAGTCCAGCCAGCTTGCGATACTGCTCGAAGTAGATAAGCATCAAGAATTAAGTGCGGATCATCGTGTTGATTATTCAGAGCATTGAGTGCACCAAGAAGTAAGTTGTATTCATGAAATGTTTGATCAGTGTCTTGGTAGAGCTTTTCAGCGGTTTCAAGCATCGTGCTACCAATGATATAAAGTTGATAATCACTGGCAAAAAGTTCAGTATAAGCACCCAAAGATTCAACTTGGGACACTATATCTAGGTTGCGTCCGTGAACTAATAATGCATCTACCACCATACTTGGTTCAAGTCTGGCACCAAATTTACTCTTTGTTTTACGTACACCTTTTGCGACAGCACGCACAATACCATGGTGTTGAGTAAGCAAGGTAATAATCCTATCGGATTCACCTAATTTATGTGTGCGTATCACAATGGCATTGTCTTTATAGCTCTTTGATGCGAAGCTGGTTCCCCTCATAATTTCTATTGTTTCATAGAGCTAAAAAATTTATGCTCTAATAGAAAGTATGGTTATAAATTTAGGAGCATAATGACTACTTCATACCCGTATCTTGATAAGACAGTTACAGTTCAAGATGATCTTTACCGTCATGTCAATGGTAAATGGCTTAAAACTCATCACATGCCACAGGACCGTTCTACAGATGGTGCTTTTTATGAAATTTATGAAGAAGCAGAAAAAAGAACAAAAGGTATTATTACTGGTTGTGCAGAACAAAAGAACAAAGCTGGCACTATTGAACAAAAAATAGGTGATCTATACGCATCCTTTATGGATGAAAAAAACATTGAAAAACAAGGTAAGAAACCTATTGAAAAACTCCTCAAAGAAGTTGAAGCATTAGAAACCATCGATGATGTTGTAGCCTATCTGCCACAGCATACTTTAAATGGTCATCCAGGAATTTACGGTATTTATGTCAGTGGCGATCCTGGAAATCCTGAATACAACATTGCTCATTTGGTTCAATCAGGTATTGGCTTACCGGATGAATCATATTACACAGAAGCAGACTTTGCTGATATTCGTAAAGATTACGTAAAGTACATTGAAAAGATGTTCACCTTAGCTGATATCGATAATGCTTCAGGAAAGGCACAAGAACTTTTTGATTTTGAAACCACAGTAGCTAGTTCTCACTGGGATAAAGTAAAAAATCGTGATGCTCATGCCACATATAATCTTACTAGTTTTAATGACATTGAAAAAAAATATTCATACCTTGCTTCTTGGCTTAAAGGTTTGAAACTTAATGAAAAACAGTTAGCGGAGATTAACCTTTCTCAACCATCTTTTTTTAAAGACATTGAAAAGTTGTATACAGCAGAAAATGTGCAAGCGTTAAAATCTATGTTGCAATTAGATATTCTTCGTTCTTACGCAGCATATTTGTCAGACGATTTTGTGCAAACAAACTTTGATTTCTATTCACATCAACTTTCTGGAACACCTGAAATTCGTGAACGGTGGAAACGTGGAGTTTCACTGGTTGAAGCCATGTTAGGTGAAGCAATTGGAAAAGTATACGTTAAACAGTACTTTCCAGAAAGCTCAAAAGAAAAGATGGAAGAATTGGTAAGTTACCTTATCAAAGCTTATGAACAAAGCATCAAAGAGCTACCGTGGATGAGCGAAGAAACTAAGAAGAAAGCTCTTGAAAAGCTCTCTAAATTTATCCCAAAAATTGGTTACCCTGATAAGTGGCGTGATTATTCAGCGCTTAAGATTGATCCAGATAATCTTATTCAAAGTATTGAGAATGCTACGGCATTTGAAATTGATTATGAATTCAACAAACTCGGAAAAAAAGTTGATCCAGATGAATGGTTAATGTATCCACAAACTGTTAATGCCTACTACCATCCAACAAGAAATGAGATTGTTTTCCCGGCAGCAATTTTATCGCCTCCTTTCTTTGACCCAGACCGTGATGCTGCAAGTAACTTTGGTGCTATAGGCGCTGTTATTGGTCACGAAATTGGTCATGGCTTTGACGATCAAGGATCTAACTACGATGGTGATGGAAAACTTACTAATTGGTGGAGTGATGAAGATCGCAAAGAGTTTAAAAAGTTAACTTCTCAACTTGTTAAACAATATAACGCACTAGAGCCTACAGATTGCCCAGACCATCATGTTAACGGAGAGTTAACTTTAGGTGAAAACATTGGAGATCTTGGTGGTTTAGGTATTGCTTATAAAGCATATAAATTGTACCTTGACGGAAAAAAAGACAAAATTATTGATGGTCTTACTGGAGATCAACGTTTCTTTTACTCTTGGGCTGCTTCATGGCGTTTCATGATTCGCCCAGAAGAAGCATTAAATCGCTTAACCACTGACCCACACTCCCCTAATGAATTTAGGTGTAATCAGATTGTAAAGAACATTACTGCTTTTTATGATGCTTTCAATGTTTCTGAGCAAGACCAGATGTGGATTAAACCACAAGAGCGCGTGGAAATCTGGTAAGCTTTTCGCATCTTTTATCAATGAAGCCCACTCTTTACGGTAAGGATAAAGAGTGGGCTTCAGCTTGTGAATCGTGTTACTAGCTAGTGGCAGCAACCTGACATAGATCTTGATCAGCTGTTTGACCACTTAAGCCATCAGGAAGTACTTTTTCTGCTGGCACTGTATCACCACTAGTCCAGTCAGTTCCAACAAGAATCTGAACGCCTGTTACTGTGTCATCTTGAACAAGGGCTGCATCCTGGATGCCAAAGTCTTTAGCAACTTGTTTGGCAGCATCATAAGAATCAGTTCCATAGTAGACCTTTGAAGTCTGAGAAGACTCTTGGCTATCACCATTACCATAAGCTTGAGTGTAACCAAGTTGCTGAGCTTTAGTGGCAATAGCAGTATCTCTACCTTCAGTACCACTACCGTTATAAACAGCTAAAGCAACTGAAGCCTTGTCAACTGGTTGAGCTGATGGAGGTTTAGTTTGTCCATTGTATGAGTATGGATCACTAAGGTCTTTATCTGCGTTAACAGCATCAAAAACACGCTTCGCATCTGGTTGCTTAAGTTGAAGCCTATTGGCATCTTGAGTCCATGCTTCAACGGGTACTTGCAAGAAAGTAACATTTTGAAGAGGTACGTCTTTAAGAATATCTGCAAGGTTGACCAACGCAGGAACGTTTGCAAGGCCTTGGTCAAAGTTAAGATACTTAAGCATTGCTTGAGCAATATTATTAACTTTGATTGGATTTGTTAAGGTACCTTCAGACTTTAACTTTTTAGCCAAGTTAGAGAGGAATTGTTGCTGTGATTTAATACGGCCTAAATCAGATCCATCACCCATACCGTGGCGTGAACGTAAGAAAGCAAGTGCTTGTTCTCCTTGAACTTCTGATTTACCTGCTGGGAGTTTCAAATCTGAAAGTGGATCGTCTACAGCAGAGTTAACACAGACTTCAACTCCACCAACAATATTTGATAGTTCAATTACAGCGTTAAAGTCTGCTTCCATGTAGTGATCTACTTGAATACCTGTAAAATTACTGAAAGCTTTAACTGAACATTCAGGACCACCGTAACCGAGAATACTATTGACCATTACTGGATTTTGAGCTGCAGTTTCTACTCCAGTTTCTGGGTTTTTACAAGCAGGACCTGGAACCATAAGATCACGAGGGAAACTAATCACAGAAACACGTTGGCGGTCTCCAGAAATGCGCATGAGCATCATGACGTCTGAATTTCCATCACCGGTGCTATCATCATCGGTTCCAAAGTTCTGGTTGACTGAACCAGAACGTGTATCAGTACCTAGAATAAGAATATCTATAGGTTCACCTTTTTGAGCAGCGACTGATTTATCGTCCATATCGCCAATACTTTTAGCACTTGAAGCATTTTTTAACCCAATATCAAAATGAGCTAAATAAGCTCCCAAAGCTAAAACAATTGTGGACAGGACGAGAGAAAGTGTAAGTGCAATACTTTTTTTCCCTGTATTTGGAGATTTTGATTTTAAAGTAGTTGCTGGACCTTTTTGAGAACGAGAAGTTCTTTCTTGTTTTTGGGGAGTTGCCCTTATCTTTTCAATGTTCTTCAAGTGTGAAGGAAGAGAGTTGTGATCCATAATGTTAAGTATACAATCGTTTGCGTAAGAAAGTTGGGAGTTATTTTAGACTTTCCTGAGAATTAAAAACCAAGTCTATTCAACTGTTTCGGGTTTCTTTGCCAGTCTTTTGCTACTTTAACTCGGATATCTAAGTACACTTGAGTTTGCAGCAAATCTTCAATGCTTTTTCTAGCTTTTTGACCGATTTCTTTAAGGTGGCTTCCTTTCTTACCAATAATAATTCCTTTTTGAGAATCTCGTTCCACAAAGAGCGTGGCATTAACGTCAGTTAACGGTTTATCCTTTGGCCTGCCATCACGTAGACCCATTTCTTCAATTTGTACTGCAACAGAATGCGGAAGTTCATCTTGAACACCTTCTAGTGCTGCCTCTCTAATGAGTTCAGCAACCATTTCTTCAACAGTTTCATCTGTATACTCATCATCAGGGTAGAGTTTAGGAGATTCAGGAAGATAGTGCGCCAGTAAATCTGCAACCTTTGAGACCTGAAAACCATCAACGGCAGATACTGGAATAATTTCATTAAAACCACCTTCTAGCAGTTCATCTCCCAAGGATTTAAGTGCTACAAGTTGGGCTGCTAAGGCATCATTTGAAACTTTATCAGCTTTAGTTACGATGCCAATCATGGGACGTTTTTTTCCATGTGCAATGAAATTTTCGGCAATGTACTTATCCCCTGGTCCAATAGCTTCATCTGCTGGGATACAAAAGCCAAGTACATCAACTGAAGCTACAGTTGACTCTACAACAGAATTAAGCCTCTCTCCTAGTAGAGTTCGTGGACGGTGAAGACCTGGAGTATCCACAATGATTAGCTGGTAATCTTTTCCTGCGACAATACCACGAATGGCACGTCTAGTTGTTTGTGGTTTCGAAGAAGTAATAGCTACTTTCTCTCCCACTAAAGAGTTAGTTAATGTTGATTTTCCAGCATTTGGGCGGCCAATAAAAGCTACAAAGCCTGCTTTAAATTTAGTCATTTTCTCTTTCTGTATCTTCATCGTCTTTTTTAATGACGATAACATGGCTTAATCGATTTCTTCGACCTTCAAGTTGATCAGCGATGAGTGTGATCCCATCAATAGTAACTGTAGAACCTAAGATAGGAATTTCACCTAATTCTTTAGTAAGCAGACCACCAACTGTTTCTACATCTTCGTCTTCTATTTTTCGATCTAATAGTTCACTTAAGTCTTGAAGTGATAAGCGACTTGCTACGCGATATTCATACTCAGAAATTTCTTCAATATCAGATGATTCATTATCATATTCATCAACGATTTCACCGACAAGCTCTTCCAAAATATCTTCAAGTGTTACTAAGCCTGCTGTTCCACCGTATTCATCAACCACAATAGCTACATGGGTAGATTTTTTTTGCATCTCTTTGAGTAGATCGTCGATTTCTTTAAATTCAGGGACAAAACGTACTTGACGAGCAATTGATTCAACCAAGGTTTCATCAGGATTATCTTTACGAAGATGAATACGGGCATTGATATCTTTAAGGTAAATAATGCCGGTGACATCATCAATATCTTCCCCAATAACTGGAATGCGTGAGAAACCAGACCTTAAACATAACCTCATTGCTTGGGATAAGGTAGAACCTTCCTCAATTGTAATCATGTCCATTCGCGGTACCATAACTTCACGCACGAGAGTATCTGAGAACCCAGCTACAGAATGAATTAACTCAACATCATCATCTTCAATAGCATCAGACTCTTCAGCATGTTCAGCTAAATCACTGAGTTGGATATCATCGTAGATACTGGTAGAGCTGGATCCACCAGGGAAGAATTTTTCACCCAATCGTGAAAGCCAACGTGGGATGGGCCCTAATACTAAACGGAAAAAATAGATAAAAGGACTTAAGTATTTCACGATAGGAACAACATATTTAAGCCCTACTTTGCCAGGAGAAATACTTACTATAACAAAGCTTACAATTCCAACCACAACGGATGAAAGCAACAATGTTTTCCACATAGAATCCATGTAAGTATCAATTAAAACAGTTGTTGCAGCTGCGGCCAGTGTTTCAAACCAGACGCGCCAAAACCTTAACGAAACAACAAAAGAGCTAGGATTATTGATTATTTTCTCAAACGAAGAGCCTTTTTTAACATGCTCGAATTCATCAGAATCGCTTGGAGGCAAAAAAATCATAGCTGAATTAGCAGCACTCATTGTAGCTGAAACCAAAATGGCACCAGCAATAATGAAAGATAGTATGACAGCACTACTCATGAAGGAAACTGCTCCAGATAATCTTTAAGAATGGAGTCTTGTAAGCTAAACATTATTTTTTTTTCTTCAGGATCGTAATGATCATGTCCAAGAAGATGCAAAATACCGTGAATAACAAGTAAGCAATTTTCTTGACGTACACTATGTCCAGCCGCTTTAGCTTGTTGAGCTGTGACTGTAGGGCATAAAACAATATCACCAAGAATACCTTCTTGGGCACCAACTTCTAACTCATCCATGGGAAAAGACATGACATCAGTAGGGCCAGCTAAGTCAAGCCAGGTAACGTGAAGATGTTCCATTTCTTGTTCATCGACGAAAACTAGACTAAGTTCTACATTTTCACCAAGATTTTGAGTTTTAAAGGTAAAATCAACCAACCGTTGAAAATCAGCAGAATCAACTGTCTGTGAGGTTTTGTTAATAATCTCAAGCATGATTGATTTTGCCTTTATTATCATGTTTATCATAGGCAGCAACAATCTTAGCAACCAGAGGGTTACGTACTACATCACTTGCGTCAAGGGTGGAAAAATGAATATCTTCAACATTTTTAAGAATTCTCTGAACTACTCTAAGTCCGGAACTTGTACCACTCGGAAGGTCAACCTGTGAAACATCTCCAGTAACAACTATTTTGGAATCAAAACCCAAACGCGTCAAAAACATTTTCATTTGCTGTGGCGTAGTGTTTTGAGCTTCATCCAAGATAATAAAAGACTCATTGAGAGTACGCCCACGCATATAAGCTAAAGGAGCTACTTCAATTGTTCCAGCTTCCATGAGTTTTGGGATTGTTTCTGGATCAAGCATATCGTGTAAAGCATCATAAAGAGGGCGTAAATAAGGATCAATTTTTTCTGTCAATGATCCTGGCAAAAAACCAAGTTTTTCACCGGCTTCAACAGCTGGTCTAGTTAGTATAATTCGATTTACTTCTTTAGCTTGTAGCGCCTGGACAGCCTTTGCCATCGCTAAATAGGTTTTACCAGTGCCAGCAGGTCCAATCCCAAAAATAACAGTGTTGTGATCAATAGCATCAACGTAACTTTTTTGGTTTGGAGTTTTTGGCCTTACATTTTTTCCACGAGTAGAGAGAATATTTGTAGCCATTATTTCTGAAGGAGATACTGGAGCAACCCAGTCCTGCTGTGTAGCTTCTGCCCTATCAAGCATGCTTAGCAGTTGTTCAATAGTTGCTTCAGAAAGGCTCTGCCCTTGAGAAACAATATTTTGCATTTCGTGCAGTAAATTAGTGGCTTGCTTTAAATGCGAACCGTTTCCTTGAACATAAAGCTCAAGCCCTTGTGCACGAAAATTAACATCAGAAAAATGGTTATCGATTTTACGAAGTAACTCATCACTAACACCTAAATTAGCCATCATACTTTGTGGTGAGGAATAATGAAGTATTTCTTCTGTCATGAAAACTTTCTGTTAAGACCTATATTGTTGCAAAAGTTGAGCACAACGAATCAAACCAATGTGAGAATATGCTTGTGGAGTATTACCAAGGTGCATTTCTACTGCTGGATCGTATTCTTCAGGCATATTTCCTGTAGGACCACCCAATGCACACAGTTTTCCATATAACTCAAGGGCATCATCAATTCGACCTACACCAACAAGAGCCTCAATGAGCCAAGTGGTACAAATATGGAATCCGCCCTCAAGCCCAGGTAAACCATCATCATAGCGATACCTAAAAACTGTAGGACCGACTCGTAATTCTTTCTCAATGAACGCCACGGTTTTTTTGAAACGCTCATCTTCCATGTCAATTAAGCCGGTAAGACCAATATGCAAAATGGCTGAGTCTGCATCGTCACTATCGTAAGCAACAGTATAAGATTGTGATTTTTCACTCCAGCCTTTTTCTAAGACCTCTTCACGAATTGTATCTGCTGTCTTTTTCCAACTATCAGGGAATTGACGCCCAAAAGTTTTAGCAACATGTAAAGCACGATCAATAGTGAACCAACACATAACTTTGGTATAGACATGATGGCGAGGCATCATACGTGCTTCCCAAATACCGTGATCTTCTTCCATCCATCGTGCTTGAACTGCTTCTACCATTTGACTTAGAAGACCCCATTGGAAGTCAGTAACAGCACCTTGAACATGAGTAAGATTGTCAATAAGTTGAGCAATGGGACCAAAAACGTCAAGTTGTACTTGGTGATCTGCAGCGTTACCAATTCTAACGGGACGAGAACCGGCATATCCTGGAAGATGATCCAAAACAGCCTCTGTAGCAGTACCCTTACCATCTAGTGGATATAACGGTTTAAGCCACTGAGCTCCGTTGCTTTCCTCAAGGATTCTAGCAAGCCAATCTAAGAAACGTGTTGCTTCTTCAGTTGAACCTAAGTTCACCAAAGCGTTGACAGTCATTGAACCGTCACGAAGCCAACAATAACGATAATCCCAGTTACGAATACCACCAATACCTTCAGGGAGCGATGTTGTTGCAGCAGCTAACACTCCACCAGTAGTTTTATGGCATAAAGCACGAAGCAATAATGCTGAACGCTTAACAATTTGTGTTTTAAAACTTGGAATTTCAAGTTCGTTCATCCAATTATGGCTTTCACCAATAAAATCATTACGAACTAATTCTTCTTTTGCGAATTCAGGTTCATATCCGAAGTGTCCTAGCCGAAGAATTAGAATTAGTTTGTCTTCGCTAAGATCTACTTCAAGCTCTGCAGAAGAAGTATTACCTTCTTGATTAATGCTAAATTCTCCACGATTAGAGTAAAGTTCAATGACTTCACCAACACCATTGAGAGAAACTTTATTTCCAGTTACTTCCAAATTGAAAGGTGCAGAAGCATAGCCAGGACGAGGAACATATTTCACTTTAACCGTACTAGTACCTTCAATAACTCTTACAAGACATGTTTGACCTTCTGAAACAGGAGCAAAATAGTCAATAACTTTAAACTCTGCCCATCGTGTTTCTGCGACCATAGAATCTCTGATATAACGCTGACCTAATACTTTAGTGCCGTTTGTGCTTTCAATACCAAAATATCCAGCTGGCTCGCCGCCCAGAAGGTGTGCAAATAATGATTCTGAGTCTGGCATAGGGTGTGTCATCCAACAGACTTTTGCATCAGGAGTCAAAATAGCTGAATTATTACCATTACCAATGAGAGTAAAACGTTCAATAGGAACAGCTTCCTCACCAAAAAGCCAAGCTCTTCTTGATTCAAAGAGATAAGAAAGTGCGATAGCTACTTCTTCTGGATCTTTGACTGAATATTGTGCACGCGATTTTCCACTACCAACTTTGATGCCGATATCTGGACCACGAAGTGTCTTAAAAGCTTTTTCATCTGCAATACCATCACCAAAATAAACAGCAGCACTTGCTGAACATGATTTACGAATAGACTTTAAAGCTTTACCTTTTGAAGTTTTAATAACTGAAAGGTCAATTACTTTTTTACCATGGGTACGATAAATGTTAAGCTCATCAGCAAATTCTTGCGTTTTACGTGCAACCAACTCCGCATTTTCACGAGGAGCATTACGATAGTGGATTGCAATCCCATGAGGTTTTTTCTCTATGAAAACACCTTTTCGCTTCTTTGCAAGTTTTTTACCGGCTTTAATAAGTTTCTTAAGAGCTTTTTTCTTCTTCTTTGGTAATTCTTCAAGGTATCCAACATCAAATTCTGAACCGTGAGAACCTACTAAGTGCACTTCGTTCGGAAGACGAGAAATAGCAGCTAAGTCTCGTAGTGAACGACCAGAAATAACAGCAGTATCTGTTTGTGGTAACGAAGCTAGCGCTCTTAAGCCAACAAGGCTATCGTGTGTTGGTAAGGCTTTATGTGGTTTATCCGCTAAAGGAGCGATTGTGCCATCATAGTCAGTTGCAATCAACAAATTTGGTTCACGGGCAACAGTTTTTAAGGCAGTTGTTAACTCAGGATCTAATGCTTGAATAGCAGGAGAATGAGCTAATCTGGAAACTTTATCTATTGAAAGCGAATTTTTTAATAAAGCGCTATCAGTCATAAGTAATTGAGGGTTATCGACCATGTTTCTAGTTTACACTCGGTCCTTTCTCTTAGCTAACTGAAAAGAGTTCATAAAATCAAGGAACTCGCTTAGTCCACTCTTCAGTTTCAAATTTTTCTTCACATAGTTTTTTAGCTTCAGCAAGTTCTTCTTCAGTTAAGCGATCTTCAGTAGCATTGTAATTTTCTAAGAAGAAATTTTTAAGGTAATCAATGAGTTCTTGACGAGTTTTACCTGTTTGACGTTTCAAAGGGTCAACACGTTTTTTAGCACTCTTGATTCCTTTATCTGAAATTTTAGTTTTACCAATACGTAAAACTTCCATCATTTTGTCTGCATCAATATCATAGGACATTGTAACGTGGTGTAGGACTACTCCATTGGCGAAGCGTTTCTGAGCAGCACCACCAATTTTTCCTTGATCTGTAGCAATATCATTTAATGGTTTATAAAAAGCGTTGATACCAAGGCTTGCAAATGCGTCCATAACCCACTGATCAAGAAATGCGTATGAGTCTTCAAAAGAAAGTTCATCAACAAGAGTTTCTGGAACATATATAGAATATGTAATGCAGTTTCCTGGTTCCATAAACATTGCGCCACCACCAGAAATACGACGGACTACTGAAACATCGTGTTCTTTGAGTCCTTCTGGGTCAACCTCATTAACGAAAGATTGGAAACTACCAATCACTACTGCAGCAGAGTTCCAGGTCCAAAAACGAAGCGTTGGTCCACGTTTTCCTGCAGCAATTTCATCACAAATAACTTGATCTAAGGCAACATTCATTTCAGCAGACATTTCTGAAGCAGGAATAACTGCGAAATCATGTTGATCCCAAGTAGTAGATTTCTTAAGAGCTCTACGAACTGCTGAAACTACAGAATCTGGCGTGAAACCTGTAAAGTAGGTGTGCCGAGGAACACTACTATTAATAAGCTTTACAAGTTTTTCACGGGAATCGTGGATAGAAGCACCTTCAAATGCTCCGTTAATAGCCTCAAGAGCCTCATCTGGTTCTAGGAAAAAGTCACCGCTGAGAGAAAAATTCCTAAAAGTGTCTTTTTCAACATCGAATTCAACAACTATGAATTTTCCATCAGGTACTTTGTATTCACCATGATATTTCATCTTAACCTTCTCATTCTTTGGGGATTAGATAGTTTGTTTTATGTAAAAAGGAGGGCTCTTAAAAGAACCCCCCTTTTTACATAAATTTAAAGATTATTGTGCATCTTCAGAATCTGAACTTTCAGCAGATGTGTCAGAAGAATTTTCTTCTTGTGAGCTAGATTTCTTCGCAGAGGCACCAAAGCCTTTAAAGCGATCATTGAAACGTTCTACACGACCTGCAGAGTCAAGGATACGCTGTTTACCAGTATAGAAAGGATGCGATGCAGAAGAAATTTCTACGTCAATGACAGGATAAGTTTTGCCTTCAAAATCGATAGTTTTTTCATCACGAGGGGTTGCAGTTGATTTAGTTAAGAACTTCTCTCCTGAAGAAAGATCGTTGAATACAACATCATTGTATTCTGGATGAATGTCTGATTTCACGTTTATTTACCTCAGATTGAAATGAATAATAAAAATAACTCTTACACTATACAAGGTATCGGGCTTAAAACCAAGTTAATGATGAGCTTTTAGCAGTGGATTTTTCCTTCATGACGTAAAATAGAACTATGTCTCAAGCAGAACATGAAGTTTACTCTATAACCAGCGCTCAAGAGTCTCGACACGAAGATATCTCTCTTCGTACAAGGAACTACCTTATTTCAATGTCAATTCGTGTTGTCTGCTTTGCTGGAGCAGTTTTTGTTGAAGGCTGGATGCGCTGGGCCATGCTAATTGCAGCCGCAGTCCTTCCTTATTTTGCAGTACTTTATGCTAATACTGGACAAGAAAATAAAAACTATCAGGCTTCTTACTTTGAGGAACATGAACAATCACTACCTTTTAACATGACAAAAGGCCTTCATCGCTAATGTTTAATGAATTAACTTACATTAAGTGTTCTAGAGCTGGTTGTGAAAATCGTGCACACTACATCGTGCAATGGAATAACCCAAAAATCCATAGTGCCGATCGTAGAAAAGAATGGACGAGTTGTTCAGAACACTTGAAATATTTTGAACATTTTCTCTCAATTCGAGGCTTTTATAAAGATACTCTTGAACTAAAGGATAATACATGAAAAAGTATTCCTTCCTTTTCTCCAGCCAATGGTTAAAGTACTTTCTCATTACAGCACTTTTCGCTGTCTGCTGTTATTTTTTAGGACAGTGGCAATACGGTAGACATCTTGAACGTATGGAACAAATTAATACTGTCAATACTAATTACAATCAAACACCGGTGCCTTTTGAAACTATCAAACAAGATTTCAACTCTTTACCAGAAAACAAGACATGGACGCATTTTAAAGTCAAAGGTCACTATATTTCACAAGATACTCGTATTGCTCGAAATAGAACTGTTGATTCTCACACAGGTTTTGAAGTGTTGGTACCTTTTAAAGCAGATGATGGGACTATCTTCATTGTTGATCGTGGTTGGATTCCACTTGGTGAGAAAAAAGATGGCTATCCCGATAATGTTCCTAGCGCTCCCTCAGGGGAAATTACCCTCATAGCTCGCATTAAAGCAGGAGAAACTACTATTAATCGTGATGCTCCTGAAGGTCAAATTTCTGCAATCAATATTTCCGAATATCAAAAAATGGTTTCTTATCCTTTATCCCCTGCAGCATACGCACTCATGGAATCAGAAACTCCCCCTGTACAAAATACACCTCAGCAATTGCCTGCACCTGATATGGATCCAGGATCGCATTTATCGTATACATGGCAATGGTATGCCTTTGGTATGCTAGCTTTTTGTGGTCTTTTTTACTCTGCACGCTCACAAGCACGTATAATGGATGAAGACCCCTCAGTAAAAGAAGCGTCACCTACGAAATCTGGGTTCACGGATGAAGATTATGAAGACGCCATACTTGATAAGATAGAGGATGCAAAGGAACAAAATTGACAAGTAACGTACTGCCTCCATTGCCTGCACAGTTTAGGCGTGGAGATGATATCTACGAGATTAAAGTTGGTGTTTTTGCTTCTCAGGAAGAAATATTACACGATATCTTCGATACCTTTTCAGATATGTTAGCTTCTCCAGAAAAATTTGGACTTCCTCAAATTCCTTATGACATGTCTTTTGTTGGACCTGATGCTCAAGTATCACCAGATCCTAATAACCTAACTACGGTTGCAGAATTGTACCTTGAACAGCAAGATTCATGGCAAGCACTTCATATTGGTCAAGACCCAGAGGATCGAAAACTTCATGAAATTCGTATTGGGCTTTATGGAACTGAAGAGCAAGCCTACCTAGTTCAATCTTTATTACTTAACCATTTAAGCCCTATGGATGCGCATGGAGCACCGCTTCTAGACAACGATTACCAATGGAAAACTTGGATTCTGTCCCCTGTTCAACATGCAGGAGAATATGGGAATTATACACATGAATATCTCTACGCTCGTCATGGGGATATCATCATTGACCCTAAAAAATATCAGTACTAGTTATTAAGTTCGTCTATTGGTACCATTTTTGCTCGGTATTTCCAATGCTTTTGTACTTAACATACAGACTTGTGAATTTTAGGCCATCTCGATAAGGTCTAAATAATCTGCACTCCATAAATCCTCATCACCATCTGGCATAATAATCACGCGCTCTGGGTTAAGTGCTTCTACTGCTCCTTCATCATGTGAAACCATGATAATTGCGCCTTTATAACTTCTTAACGCAGCTAAGATTTCTTCACGACTTGCAGGATCAAGGTTGTTCGTTGGCTCATCTAAAAGTAAAACGTTCGCTGAAGATGCTACCAATATAGCCAATGCTAATCTTGTCTTTTCACCACCAGAAAGGACACCAGCAGGTTTTTGAATATCATCACCAGAGAACATAAAAGACCCCAAAAGATTTTTCACTTGTTCATCAGTTAAGTGTGGCGAATTTTTGGACATATTGCTAAATACACTTTGCTCAACTTCAAGGGTTTCATGCTCTTGAGCGTAATAACCAATTTTTACACCAAAGCCTTGTTCAACTTTTCCAGTATCAGGATCAAGTTCTCCAGCAAGCATTTTTAAAAGAGTAGTCTTTCCAGCTCCGTTAAGGCCCAAGATGACTAGACGAGAGCCTTTATCTACAGCAACATTAACACTGGTAAAAATTTCTTGTGAACCATAAGATTTAGAAAGATCAGTAGCCATAAGAGGAGTTTTTCCACAAGGAGCAGGATCAGGGAAACGTATGCGTGCAACTCTTTCATTTCGAGGAACCTCAGCAAGACCTCGCGTTAATTTTTCTGCTCTCTTGAGCATATTCTGTGCGACGGTTGCTTTTGAAGCCTTAGCACGAAATTTATTTGCCTGAGAAATGAGCTGCTCAGCTTTCTTTTCTGCAGTTGCTCGCTCTTTTTTACGACGTTTTTCATCTGCTTCACGAGCTTTAACATAGGAATCCCACCCCATGTTATACATATCGATAGTACCTCGTTGGGCATCAAGGAAAAAAACTTTATTGACTGTAGAACGGATTAGATCGATATCATGGCTAATAATCATTAAGCTACCTTGATAATTCATGAGAAATTGGCGCAACCATTCAATAGAATCTGCATCCAAATGGTTAGTTGGCTCATCTAAAAGCATAGTATCTGAATCAGCAAATAAAATTCTTGCTAATTCAATACGCCTTCGTTGCCCACCCGATAAAGTCCCCAATGGTTGATCTAACACGGAACCAGGCAAAGAAAGATTTGCAGCAATTGTTGCAGCTTCAGACTCTGCTGCATACCCTCCCCTTGCAACAAAAGTAGCTTCTATTTTTGAATACTGTTTCATTGCTTTTTCTTGAATATTTTCATCAGAGCTTGCCATATCAAGTTCAGCTTGGCGCAATTTCTTAATGACAGTATCTAAATCTCTTGCAGAAAGAATTCGATCACGAGCTGTCTGCCCCAAATCCCCTGTGCGTGGATCTTGAGGCAAGTAGCCTATCGTGCCTTGACGAATGATGCTACCTTGATAAGGTTCATCTAAACCGGCTAGCACCTTTGTTAAAGTTGTCTTTCCAGCACCATTACGCCCTACAAGCCCAATTTTATTACCTTGGTCTACTCGAAAGGTAACATTATCCATAAGTATTCGAGCGCCAGCCCTTAGTTCTATATTTTCTGCTGAGATCATACTTTAACTATTAATATTCTGGTTCTTGTTTCGTTGCCAAATTGTTCTTAAGATACTATTCCAGGCAAGACGTGATTCTTTCCCAGGATCAATAGCGATGTAATCTTCAAGATTAAAGACTTTAACTGCACGTCTGTCTGTAGTGTATTGTGGCCAAGGAACCCAGCTAGCTTTTTCATTTATTTTTTCTTCAACATGCTCTTGTGCACCAATAAGTCCTTTAACATTTGGAATTGAAAGATTTTTTAGTGAAGATTTAGCATAACTGAGTGCATCATCAAGCGAAGGCAACGTTAAATCTTCTCTCTTAGGCAATGAAGCTAATGAATCTTGTATTGATGGTAATGATTCAGGAAAAGTAGGTAGAGAATGCCACAAACTTTTATCAGTATCAGCTTCTTTTTTCTGATCTGATTCTTCACTAGTTCGGGCAAACCAAGCTATGTTAGTGACAGAAGATACTAAATTTTCTCCTAGACTTGTCATGAAATCTGGTTGTTTAAGATTCAAAGTTTCAGAATCTGACTGCCTTTTGACTCTATTGTAGGATTCATCAGCTTTAATAACATCTGATTCTGCCTTTTCAATTGCTTCAGTAGGATTTGGGTTACCTGTTTTAACAAATCTTAACCAGGTGTCTTGCATTTTTTGCCCCATGTATTCAATAGAGGCTCTTGTAGATAAAGAATTAATGATTTTGGCATGGTTTGAGTGCCAGCTATGAAAAATATAAGGGATTTCAGAGGTATGCGCTGCTCCAAAACCAGTTAGTTTCAGAAATGGAGAAGCATACTGAAACTCATAAACCCAGCTTGGCCTAGTCAATGAATAATTTTCTGCAAACCAAAAAGTAGGCATAGTAAAAGCCCAATCAGTAGCAAGATCAAAGAGTGCTTCTTTTTTTGGATAGCCCTTATATGTAGAAGTAATGTTGTCTTTATAAAGAGGTCCAATCCTGTCAAAGAGTTGATTCTGAAGTTTTTCTTTTACCGGCAATAGTGGTGGCTTACCAAAGCCGAAAACACTAGATTCATCAGAGTTAGTACCAATCATTAAAGGTACATTTTTGCTTACTTGTGCATCTAAAACTGCTCTAATAGGATGTACAGGTAAAAAAGAATCAATAACACAAGCAAAAACAAAAGACCCAGGCTCAGCAACAAGATTTTTTTCACAAACGTAGTGACTTGCATTAACAATATTTTCTGCTGGGATAGCTTTGAGCTCTTCCATTTCTTCAGGTTCAAGTCCAAGCATATAAAGTGTATCGAGAGCATATCTTTTAGCTCGTTGTTGCAGATTGATAGCATTAACACATGGGCTTTCAGCTATCGCACGATGGAACAAACCATCTGCTACTGGAGTGGCTAGTAAGGATGTTACTGAGGCTCCGCCTGCTGATTCACCAAAAATGGTGATATTATCAGGATCACCGCCAAAAGCAGCAATATTTGCTTTAATCCACTGAAGAGCAGCAACTTGGTCTTTGAGTCCAAGATTATTATCAAAACCCTCAATCCCTTGTTCTTCGGCAAGAATTCCGAAATGCAAATATCCAAAAGCACTCATTCGATAATTAAAATTAACAAGAACGACATCGCCATTCTTTGCTAAAGAGTATCCATCAAAAAGAGTATCTGAACTTGATCCTGTTGCATATGCTCCACCATGAATCCATACCATAACTGGCCTCTTTTTATCATCAGCTGCTGGAGACCAAATGTTAACAAATAAGCAATCTTCGTTGGATGCCTCTATATATTCAGATTCGGAGTTAAAGATACTTTTCTTTTGCGGAGAGATAGTACCAAAATTAATGGCTTGGAAAACTCCTTCGTATTGCTGGGGAGCTTGTGGGTTTTGAAATCTTAAATTAGCAATAGGAGGGGTTGCGTAACGTATTCCCTTCCATACACCAATACCTTTATACTCTTGACCTTGGACAAGCCCTTCGCTAGTTTGTACACGGTATTTTTTAAGATTACTAATATCCATTACAGGTTGAAACCAAGGGCTCTCATTTGTTCTCGCCCATCATCTGTAATACGCTCAGGACCCCATGGTGGCATCCATACCCAGTTCAGACGCCAATCGTCAACGATGGGATCAAGGACTTGAGAAATTTGCTCTTCAATAACATCTGTTAAAGGACACGCTGCTGTGGTGAGTGTCATATCAATAAGGACGGCATCATCATCTGCGTACCCGACTCCATACAACAAACCCAGATCCACAACATTAACACCAAGTTCAGGGTCAATGACCTCTTTTAAAGCTTCTTCAATATCTTCAACAGGAGTTAAATTATCTCTTTTTTCAGGGGTATAGTTTTCTTCGGTAATTTTACCTTTTTCAAAAGAAACTTTACCCTTTGAATCTTTAGTCGACATAACGATCATATCCTTCTTCTTCAAGGCGATCAGCAAGTTCAGGGCCGCCTTGCTCCGCAATCTTTCCATCAACGAATACATGCACGAAATCAGGTTTAATATAGCGAAGAATACGGGTGTAGTGGGTAATGAGCATAACTCCCATATCGTTTTCTTCATGAACGCGATTTACACCTTCAGAAACAACTTTCAAGGCGTCTACGTCAAGACCTGAATCTGTCTCATCTAGTACAGCGAATTTAGGCTTAAGCAGTTCCATTTGCAGAATTTCGTGACGCTTTTTCTCTCCTCCAGAAAATCCCTCATTGACGTTTCGTTCTGAGAATTGTGGATCCATTTTGAGTTTATTCATTGCATCTTTAACGTCTTTGCTCCAAGTACGAATTTTGGGTGCCTGGCCATCAACAGCAGTTTTTGCTGTACGTAAGAAGTTGGTCACAGTTACACCAGGAACTTCAACTGGATACTGCATAGCTAAAAAAAGACCTGCACGTGCGCGTTCATCGACTGTCATGTCTAGAACATCTTGACCATCAAGAGTTACTGACCCTTTGGTGATATCGTAGCGTGGATGACCTGCAATTGAATATGCAAGTGTTGACTTACCTGAACCGTTTGGTCCCATAATGGCATGTACTTCACCAGTTTTAATAGTAAGATCAACACCTTTAAGGATTGCTTTTGTCCCTTGGTCAGTAGTAATACTTACATGTAAGTCTTTAATTTCAAGAGTAGACATTTTCCTTCTTCCTTCTTTAAGCTTCAAATTCTTTTGCATTCACAATGGCATTAATATCAACGAATACTTCGCCATCTTTTATTTCTGTTTCATAGACTTTAACAGCTTCGTATGCTGGTAAGTTCAGTGGCTGTCCTGTTTTAAGATCGAATTGACTTCCATGTCCGATGCATTCAAGTGCGCAACCTTCTACAAAACCTTCTGATAACGGAATATCGCCATGAGAGCAAACATCGTGTATTGCATAGAAGTTCTGATCTTCCGCATGAACAATAGCAACAGGAGTTCCCTCTATATCAAAGTGTTGTACTTCCCCTGCTTTTATGTCTGTTGTTGAACAAGCTTTCTCCATTAGTTAGCCTCTTCAATATCTACTTCAGGTTCATTACCTAGCTCAATATCAACTTTGGCTCTCAAGATTTCTTCTGTCTGTGAATCACCAATTTTTTGAATGATTTCATTTAAGAAACCACGGACTACAAGTCGACGAGCAATTTCTTCTTCGATACCACGAGATTGAAGGTAGAAAAGGTGTTCATCGTCAAAACGACCTGTTGTGCTGGCATGTCCAGCACCCTCAATAACACCTGTTTCAATTTCAAGGTTAGGCACTGAATCTGCACGAGCACCATCGGTTAAAATCAAGTTACGATTTAGCTCATAAGTATCTGTGCCTTCTGCTTCTTTGCGAATGAGAACATCTCCCACCCAAACAGTATGTGCTTCTTTTCCTTGTAAAGCGCCTTTGTACATGACGTTAGATTTACAGTTTTCATCTGCATGATCGATATAACTACGGTGTTCTTGGTATTGCCCTGCATCAGCAAAATACATACCGTACATGTCAACTTCAGAACCTGGTGCGTTAAGGACTGCAGTAGGTGTTAGGCGTATTAAATCTCCACCTAAAGTGATATTAATATGCTTAAAATAAGCATCTCTACCCACTTTTGCTTGTTGTGAAGCAACAAAGACTGCATCGTCATCAAAGTCTTGAAGAGATACTACTGTCAATTGTGCTGAGTCTTCAACAATGATTTCTACATTGCAAGCAACTTCAGCTTTTCCTTTATGGTTAAGAATGACAGTACCTTTAGAGAATTTACCAGCACGAATAACAATATGTACTGCTTGTGGTTCTCCTAAGAAATCTTCAAGATGCACTATAGCTACTTGATCTAATTCTTTTGATTCTGGAATATCAATAAAGACAGCTTGTTTAAAAGACTCCCATGCTTTTGCAGAAACTAGATCTTCTGGAGTACCAGCTTGACCAATGAGTTCATTATTTCGATTAATGAGCTCAACTTTTGCATCACCATCTGCTTGAGGTAATGCAATTGAAGCATTGAGTTGAGTATCTCTTTTATCTAAACCAGCTAAACGGTTCAGCGGAAGAAATTTCCAATCTTCTTCATTGCCAACAATATCTTTAAAGTCTTTTGAATTATAAGATCTTGTCCTATCAGCTCTGGAAGAATCTGGAACAATGTCGCCAAATGTTTGCATTAACCTACAGCTCCTTCCATTTGAAGTTCAATGAGGCGATTAAGTTCAAGTGCGTATTCCATTGGAAGTTCACGAGAAATTGGTTCAATGAAACCACGTACTATCATGGCCATAGCTTCATCTTCTTCGATACCTCGCGCTTGCAAATAGAAGAGTTGATCTTCGGAGACGCGAGATACTGTTGCCTCATGACCCATGGTGACATCATCTTCACGGATATCAACATAGGGATAAGTATCAGATCTAGAAATTTGATCTACAAGGAGGGCATCACAACGAACAGTATTTGCAGAGTGTTCTGCGCCTTCTTGTACTTGAACAAGACCACGATAAGATGCCCTACCGCCGTTTCTTGCTACTGACTTAGAAATAATTGAAGAACTGGTGTATGGGGCAGTATGTACCATTTTCGAACCAGTATCTTGATGTTGACCTTCTCCAGCAAAGGCAATAGAAAGAGTTTCTCCTTTAGCATGAGGTCCTGTTAAATAGACAGCAGGATATTTCATGGTTACTTTAGAGCCGATGTTGCCATCAATCCATTCCATTGTTGCGCCTTCTTCTGCAATGGCACGTTTGGTCACAAGGTTATATACGTTATTTGACCAGTTCTGGATGGTGGTATAGCGTACTCGAGCATTTTTCTTCACGATAATCTCAACCACTGCTGAATGTAGTGAATCTGATTTATAAATTGGAGCAGTACAACCTTCAATATAGTGAACATAAGAGTCTTCATCAGCAATAATCAAAGTGCGTTCAAACTGACCCATGTTTTCTGTATTAATACGGAAATAAGCTTGAAGTGGAATCTCTACGTGAACTCCCTTTGGTACGTACACGAATGAACCACCAGACCAAACTGCAGTGTTCAAAGCTGCAAATTTGTTGTCTCCTGGAGGGATAACAGATCCAAAATATTCTTTAAAAATTTCAGGATGCTCTTTCAAGGCAGTATCTGTATCTAAGAAGATAACTCCTTGTTCTTCAAGGTCTTCACGAATTTGGTGATAAACAACTTCAGATTCATACTGTGCAGCAACACCAGCTACTAAACGATTACGTTCTGCTTCTGGAATACCAAGTTTCTCATAGGTATCACGAATTTCTTCAGGAAGTTCTTCCCATGAACCTGCTTGTTGTTCAGTGGAACGGACAAAGTATTTGATGTTATCAAAATCAATAGCTGAAAGATCTGCACCCCAGTTAGGCAACGGTTTGCGGTCAAAGTATTTTAAACCTTTTTTACGGATATCTAACATCCATTCAGGTTCTTCTTTTTTTGAAGAAATGTCTTCCACAACAGCCTCTGAAAGGCCACGTTTTGCCTTAGTACCAGCAGGATCTTCATCATGCCAGCCATATTCGTAATTCCCAATACCTTCAAGTTCAGGGTTTAACTCCAAAATATCTGGGGCTTTATTTTCGCTCATGATGTCCTTCCATTGTAGACAACGTTATTTTCAAATCTTTATTCCACTCTATCAAGAGGAATGTGTGTAGTACATACGTGAGAGCCAGTAGCCATGGTACCGAGTTGACGTACATCCACTCCTAATACTTCTGCAAAGACATCTTTTTCTGCTGTACAAAATTCTGGATAATCTGATGCTAAACCCAAGATAGGACAATGTGTCTGGCATAGTTGTAAAGCATGATGTCCATAAATATTACGTTCTGCTGTAGTTGCTGCATAATCTAAATCTGTTAAAACTTTTCTTAAAACTTCTGCCCGTTCTTCAAGAGTATCTTTGGGTTTGGAGCTTGCTTCATAAGCTTGTTTGATTTCAGCTGCTCGTTCATGAGCTAAATCTTCAATAGCAGTGTCACCACTTAAAGCCTGAAGTTTTTTTAACGCAATTTTTGAAATTTCAAGATAATCATTACCGGCAGTATCTTGAGCTTTTGCAGTGAGTACATAACGCCTTGCAGGTCTACCAGCATGACCAGCAGGAGAAATCATTTTGACTTCTATATCACCTTGCTCTTCATAATAATCAAGGTGTCTACGTACAGCTGCTGTGGTTAGGTGTAATTTCTTAGCAATCTGAGCTGCAGAGCACGGACTCTCATGGAAAAGCGTTTCAAATACTTTTTCCCTTGTTCGTTGATCTGTAGCAGAATACATAATACTTATTTTACCTAATTATATAAGGAATAGATACAGTAGAAACATTTAGCAAAATTTATTTTTAATGATTGTTATAATAGTCATTAAATCTAATTATGACTAAGATAGCGAGCATTATATTATGGCTAGGAAAGTAAGTTATAAAATTAACAACGCTGCAAAAAATATTGGAGTGCAACTGCAGTCATGGCGAAAACTATCAAATCTTACTGCTCAGCAAGTAGCTGATAAAGCTGGAATATCCAGAACTACTCTGCAGAAGATAGAACATGGAGACCCTAGTGTTAGCTTTTTAGCTATTTTAAGCACTGCACGAGTTTTAGGTGTTCTTGATAAACTTATTGAAGCTACAGATCCTTATAAAACCCCTCTCGGAATTGCTAAGTCCGAGTTATTACTGAAAAAGAGGATCAGATGATAGATAAGATTTATAGCTATCAAAGCATTAATAATGAGAATCTACTCATTGGAACAAATTACTGTCATTTTAGAAATGGAAAACTAAGTAGTACTTTCACCTATAATTTTGACTTCCTCAAAGACTCTCATTTTTACCACATTGATCCTGAACTTTCATTTATAAAATCTCAAGGTCAACACGTGGAGAACCTGCCACGATGTTTTATGGATTCTGCTCCAGATAGGTGGGGACGCAATCTGATTATCAAAAGAAAACAAGCAGAAACTGGACGAATTCCTACTTTAGATGATCGTGATTTTCTTCTTGGCGTCAGTGATGAAACACGTCAAGGAGCTCTCAGATTCTCCTTAGAAGAAAATGGTGAATTTCAACATCCTGAGACTCACGTTCCAAAACTTCTTGAGCTACCAAAATTAATGCATGCAGCTCAACAAGTGAGTAAACAAGGTGTCGAAGCACATGAAGCTATTAAAGAATTGTTAGATGCCGGAAGTGGTTCTCTTGGAGGTGCACGTCCTAAAGCATCTGTCTATGATGGCAACAAACTCATGCTGGCGAAGTTTCCACATCATCACGATGAATGGAACATGATGGCATGGGAACAAACTGCACTCGATCTGGCGAAAATTGCAAGGATAAAAGTTCCTCACTCAAAGCTAGTCACTATTGAAAATCAATCTGTGTTATTGCTTGAGCGCTTTGATCGAAAGTCTACTGAACGCATTGGCTATATGAGTGCAATGACAATGCTAGAAGCCAATGATGGTGACAGCAAAGACTATCTTGAGCTAGCAGATGAAATGCCTGTCTATATGGAAGACACAAAACAAAATCTACAAGAATTGTTGCGTAGAATTATCTTTTCCATAGCAATTAACAATACTGATGACCATTTACGAAATCATGGTTTCTTGCGCACGAAAAAAGCATGGGAACTTAGTCCAATCTTTGACATTAACCCAAACCCTAGCACTGAAGCGCATCGTGCTACTACTATTGCTGGGGCTAGTACAGCTAGTGATGAATTCAAAGCTTTGAGAGAAAATATTGCCATGTTTGATGTTTCTAGTGCATTATTCAAAGAAATCGTGCACGATATCCACAGTGCTGTTAGCCAATGGGAAAAAGTAGCTAAGAAAAATGGCATCAAAGATAAAGAAATCAAGACCTTTGAACCAATGTTTACCCAACGGCTTGTATTATTAAAAGAGTGAGTGAAAAGAATTCAAAACTACTCGTTAAAGATTTAAGAAAAACTTTTGGAACTAAGGTTGCTATTGATGGCATTTCTTTATATGTGAGTGCAGGTGAAGTTGTATCATTACTTGGTCCAAATGGTGCAGGAAAAACAACAACTATTGAATGTACTCAAGGATTAAAAACTTATGATTCTGGCTCAATTAAACTCCTAGGGGTAGAACCTAAAAACTACTCCCCTGAATTGCGAGCAAGAGTTGGTGTCATGTTTCAAGATAGTGGTCTTCCGGTTGGGCTGAACCCTCAACAATTGCTGCAACATGTTTCGAGTTTGTATGAAAATCCTCGTCCTATCAAAGAGCTAGTGGATTTGTTAGGCATAGAATCATTTGCAAAAACAAATATTCGTAGGTTATCTGGTGGACAAAAACAAAGAATTGGTTTGGCGGCAGCACTCATTGGCAGACCTGAAATCGTATTCCTTGATGAACCTACTGCTGGTATGGACCCACAATCTCGCCATGTTGTGTGGGGTATTATTGAAAAACTCAAATCTGAAGGGGTTGCTATCATTCTTACTACGCATCATATTGACGATGCGGAGCGTTTGAGTGATCGTGTGTATATTATTGACCACGGTAAAATTATTGCTGAAGGTACTCCTCATGAATTGATTGGTAATTCTGAAACGGCGAATGTTAGTTTTGAAGCTCCTCCAACAATTGATTTTACTGAATTGGAATTGCCATATACTATTTCTGAAAAAACAGCTGGTTTTTATCGTAGCGATGAGCCAATAAATCTTGTTCAGCTCAGTAAACTCATTCAGGAATTCCTGCTCCATGGCATCAATGCCACTAACATTTCTATGCAACAACGCACTCTTGAAGACGTATTCATTGATTTAACAGGTAGGAGTATCCGATGAGTGTTTCAACTTTCCATCAGAAACCAACATCCGCTGCAAAACGTGTAGGCTCTCAGACCTGGTTTGAAACAATGGCAATTTTGCGTCATGGTGAACAATTACTGATTTCCATTGTGATACCAATAGTTGTTTTGTTGGCACTGATTCATACCTCAGTTCTTGATAACGTAGCTAAGTCTGCAGGAGTATCAAAAGTGCAACTTGCAACACCTGGAGTTTTAGCTTTATGTATTATGTCCAGTGCCTTTACTGGTCAAGCTATTGCTACAGCGTTTGATAGACGTTACGGTGTCCTTAAATATCTTGCAACTACTCCCATCGGGCGCTCAGGTTTACTAATGGGTAAGGTATGTGCTGTTTTTATTGTGGCTTTGATTCAACTTATTGTTATCTCAATTATTGCCATCATGAATGGTTGGCATCCAGTTGTTTCAGGAATACCTTACGCTGCCATTTCGGTTATCTTAGGTGTTGCTGCCTTTACTTCATTAGGGTTATTGATGGGTGGAACGCTACGCGCTGAGGCGACTTTGGCACTGGCAAACTTAATTTTTGTCTTACTTGTGGCAGTTGGTGGGCTAATTTATCCATCGAGTATGTTGCCACCAGTATTGCGTTGGTTCTCTGAACATTCGCCTTCTGGAGCATTGGGAGATGCGCTTCGTGTTGCTTTAGAACAAGGGCAAGCTAGTCCTTATGCCTGGATTGTCTTGCTCGTCTGGATTATCGTGTGCACCTTTGGATGCGTTAAATTTTTTAAGTGGCAGTAGAATAGAAATCATGTCATTAGTTAAAACATTAACTCCAACAAAAATTACTCCCTACGTTAAGTATGTCGCTATAGCTTCTTTGATTTCGCAAATGATGCTGGTTGCAACCGGTGGGTTAGTTCGTTTAACTGGTTCTGGTTTGGGTTGTCCAAGCTGGCCAAAATGTACGCCTGGTTCTTTAGTAAACACTCCAGCTATGGGAATTCACGGTGTTATTGAATTTACTAACCGTACCCTTACGGGAGTACTTTCTGTTATTGCTGTCATGATGGTAGCCGCAGTGTGGAGATACCGTGCTGAACGTAAAGATTTATGGATTTTGTCAATTCTTTTACTTTTAGGTATTCCAGCTCAAGCAGTTGTTGGTGGCATAACTGTCTTAACTGACCTTAATCCTTGGGTTGTTGGATTTCATTTCTTTGTTTCTATTACAATGATTTCGCTTGCAACTCTCCTTGTTAACCGTGTTTATAATGGCCCTCGAGTATCATCAGCTCTTGCTGAATTCCCACGAGGTGTTTTGATTAGTATCGGAATTTTTGGTATTACTGCCATTATTCTTGGTGTTTTTGTCACTGGCTCTGGTCCTCACGCTGGAGATGCAAACGCTCCTCGTAACGGCCTTGACCCACTCTGGATTACTCGTTTTCATTCTGCGTCTGTGTGGATTCTTATTGCCTTAACTGTCTATGGCTTCATGATGATTCGTCAATTTCCTCAGCTACGAAAAATTGAGAAGCCAATGATGTGGCTGGTCATGGCTGAAATTATTCAAGCAGGAATTGGCTATACTCAACATCTCATGGGACTACCAGGTGCACTTGTTGAGCTACACATGATTGGTGCAGCAATACTAACTGTTGCTATTACTTATGTTATTGATGAGGGTGTGACGTATGACTATTCCAAATGACTGGATAGCTCATAAAAGGTCAGACAATGAACTATTAGGCTGGTTAATTCCTAGCGGTGAAGATTTTATAGCAGTAGACTTACTGGGTCAGAAAAGAGAAGCCATGGATTACCTTCAAGCAGAAGAATATCTTGAAGAAAAAGGCTTAGCTTACCTTGCAGAACCTTACCTCTATCAGCCTTCACAAGGCAAGTGGATTAAAGTTCGCATCGTTGAAGTATCTTCAAAGAAAATTGTGCTAAAAACAGAAGACTATGGTGATATTACAGCAAGCCAAGAACAATATACTTTAGCTTTCCCCATCAATGAAGACATCTTAAAACCCTTGTAAGTGAATAAATATCTGTTCTTAAAAGTGATGCGGTATTACCTTAACCTTATCGTACTATTTAGCATTGACAATCTCCGCTTGCACTTAAGAGCTAATTAGTGTTTTCTAATAGTATGTTTTGGAAGTCAAGTGCGAAGTCTTCTTCACCGCGAGTATCTGAGTTATAGAATTTTAATCCGATTGGTTTAATAACTTTATATCCGAATTGCTGGGCTTCTTTGAGGTAGTCTTTGTAAGAAACTGTATCATTTTCGTTTTCATCAAAGACGACTTGACTGTCTTTATTTAAACTAATGAGTACTTCTTCTTTCCAAATATCTCCTTCAAGGATATGGCCTCCTTTAGGCTCGATAATGGCTTGATAGTATACTTCATGATTTTGCACATCGTTGATAATCAATAAATAGTCTGGGCTGAATCTTCTACCATCTTTGGGGCTGTATAACCAATAATCTAATTCGTTGCGGATAAGGTATATTTCTGCACTTTTATATTTAGCATGGAGGTCATCAATTTGAGTAGCAATATATTTTACAAACCGTTTTTCTTCACTCGTACCGTAATTTTCGCTATATGCATACCAATCTGAACTGGCTACATCATACTGTAAATCAGGGTTAAGGTTGTGAGTTTGAGACTGTGCTCTTTGGTCACCACTTTTATAAATTTTATTACCAAATTCGTCTTCTTCTGGAAAAGCCATCAGATAAATACTTTTTTCTTGCTTGAAAATTTCGGGCAATGGTATAGGACGGAATTTTTTACTTCCCATTTCTTTTGGCAGATTTAGGTCAATTGATTTCCTTACCTCAGGCAAGATGACATTTACAAGTAATTGTAATTTTTCTTCGTTTGTAAGCTCTTGAATACTTTTGCCCTTTTCGTAAGTATATTTAATGTCATACTCTGGCAGATAATCCTTGATGAAAGTATCAACAGTTTCAAGTCCTTTAATATGCTCACAAAGATTGTTATGTCTGAAGAAATTACCCTCTGCTGCAACAAGTGCCTTACGAATCATAGCCTCAGGAAAAAAATCTTTACTAATCCGGATATCTGCAGTTTTATAGCTGGCAATAATCTGGTTTTCTTCACGATCAGTCAAACCACTTGTGTGAATCTTATATGTTCCAGCTTTAATAACACGTTTAAAAGTAGTATCTATTTCATCATCAGTTGTTCGACTCCTTCTGATGATATGGTTTACTAAGATGAAACCTTTACAATAAGTTTCACTTTCTAAAAACTCTTGTTTTAGTGTGATAGTTTTTTTCTCAACACCTTCATTAATAATGCCTTCACCTAGTAAATCACGTTGTAATGTTTCAAGAAAGGTACCTGTTTTAACGAAATGGTAAACAAAGGTTTCAAGTACTCGGCCTCTATCATCAGGGGAATTATCAAATTTACGTTTGTACTTATCAAATTCAAAACTTAAACCATTGATACTAGGAAAATTAGCATCTTTAGCACCATATCTTTTAGGTAGGTCAAATGGGTTATATCTTGCCCCACGCCCTATTAGTTGAATATCTTGCAGTGATACTTTTTTAGTCTCTGAAATATCAAAATGGATAATATCGTAAAGTCCTAAAACATCCCATCCCTCATTTAGTGCATTTACAGAAAATATTGCTCGTATTGTGTTCCTTGGACTATCAAGATTAACAAGTAAATCAGCACGTTCTTTCGTTTTACTGTTATAGATTAGAGTATTTGAATGAGCGAAGTTAACACGTATATCAGCAATAAATGCTTTTAAACTCTCTACACCACCAGCAGGCGTATAGGGATTATCTTTCCCTTGTCGTTCAAGCCAATCAAACATGTTCTTAATAATGGTATGACCAGTATCATATTCAGTTATGCTCTTAAGCCGTTCTAAGTCTTCTAAACGGATTGAAGATATTACTTCATCAAAGAATTTACGGTCTTCCTCGCTCTTAGCTATTCCAGTGGATTTAACTAATACAATCGGAGTCATATGCTTGTTCATGACATGGTCAGCGTATAAACGACGAAACTCACTCAACGCCACAGCATTGATGATTAGTAATCGTTTCTGGTTTTCAGTATGAACTTCCCGATTATACAAAAACTTAACGTCCTTACTGTAACCCTCTTTATTAAAAGCAAGAAAATCATAGCGATAGAGCATTTTATTCTCATATTTATCATGGATAGCTTGATTGGCTAAATCAACAGTGGCAGTAAATTCAAGTAACATATTTTCTTCACGTGATGTGATAGCTGAAAGAACAGTAGTTTCCCAATTATGAGCCTCATCTTTATCTTTCTTACTTTTACTGCGAGTATCAACATTTAACCTGTGTGCTTCATCAGCGATAATAACAATGTCATTTCGTTCAAAGGATTCACCAGTAAGACCATTTTCATGATTTTCACGCAAACGGTTATAAAGCAAAGCCGTGGAATAGAATAAGAAATTTATACTATTACGTTCGCTATCTTCAACACTATTTACTTCACGAACTGAAATCTTACGTCCATCAATTTTTACACCTTTAGGATTAAACAAATATTTAGAAAAACTAGAATCTGTGAAATTTCTTACAGCTTGTTCCTTAATCTGTATTTGATGCACTAAGAAAAGAAAATTTCGGTAACCCTGCTTAAATAAAAACAATACCACTGCCGCCATAACAAGAGTTTTACCTGTTCCTGTAGCCATGTTAAACAAAAGATGCTTCGCCTTTTCCCTGTCATGCTCATACAAGAAAATAAAATGTTTTAAAGCATTTTCTTGGTATCCACGTAATTTTTTGGATGGATGCAAATTTTCAATAATGTAATCAGGAATTTCATATTCCAAAGCCCAATGCTGATAATCTGGGTTATCTTCTATTTGTTTGAACAGGAAGTTATCAAGGGTTTGGTTAACTTTTTTAGTGCGTGTCATAGAACCTATCCGTTAAAGTTTTCTCAGTATTTGTTACTTCATGCCTAGTATCATTCATATCCGCATAATTAAGGTACAGCTGATTTTCATCAAGCACACTGATAAGTACTTGTTTACGAGCAGATAAATCAAGATTGCGAAAATCAGTATCCTTCTCAAAATCACCCTGAGTAAACCAAAACTTTAAGAAAGCATTATTACGAATTTCAACATAAATTTCCTCAAGCTCTTTCAGTGAGTCAGCAGCATTAATACGTTCAATATATTCCTGGTTATATTTCTTCAACTCCAAATAAACAAAAGACGCATCGTTTTTATCCACAATTTTTTTTAATCTTTTAATTCCAACGTCAACATGTTCTTCTAACTGCTCAACCATGACAAATTTTCTGCTTCCATTATCCATAATATTGGCTTCTAAAACTGCGTGAGCTGTGGTTAAGCTTCCTCCAAAAAAGTCAATAACAACATCTTCAGGTTTTGTCATAATTCGTATTGTATCTAGAACTGTATACAAAGATTTTGGATAACTAAATTTGGTGTCTGGAACTAGACTTTTTAATAATTTTGTACCGTTAAACTCAGATTGGTAACGTTTATCGTCCCAAACATTTTTCAATACAGACTGTTCATAGTATTTATGATAGATAACAACAGTATTTCCTTCTCTTTTGGCAATAAAATAACCATCTTTATTCAGTTCATCAAAGGTTTCTTTGATATTTTTCCACGACATTTCTTTTCCAGTGCTAGGCACAGGAAAAAGCTCATATTTTGCATTATCAAACTTATTAGAAGATATTGTTTTTAAGTCACTACTTACGTAAAGTGGATACCAATTATTGGGCCTATTTTTTCTCGACCAAGCAGTTCTAGACCGTATATATGGTTCGTACCTAAAAGTTCCTTTTTCGTCTCTTTCAGTAAAAGATTTAGCTTGAGCTTCCGTTAGCGCTACTTTATTAAAGTTAGCATTTTCAATATCTCTAGCATAGACCAACATGAACTCACTGTTAGCAGAAAAGAACTTAGCTTGATTTCTGCCTTTAGGATTATGAACTACTGTAACAATTCCCACTCGATTATGTGCCCCAAATATTTCATCAGCTAATACACCAAGATAGAATAACTCAACATGATCAATAGCTATAGCAATAAAACCATCTTGCGTAACTAATTCTTTTGCAACCTCTAACCTATTTTTCATAAAAGTAAGCCAAGCTGAATGATTGAAATTATTGTTATATGTAAAAGTATCAGCATCACCTTTTGTATTATATGGTGGGTCAATGTAAATGAGTTTTACCTTACCAGCAAGCTTTTCTCGTAAAGTATACAAAGCTAATAGATTATTACCTTTAATAAGCATATTCTGCTTCAAATCATCATTCTCGTCAAAAAACTCAATATCACTATCAGCAGTAAGAGTTTTCTCACCATTTTTATCAATATAACGAAAATCAGTTAATACTTTTGGCTCTTCGAGAGTATCAATATCTTTAGAATCTATATCGACTTGTAGAAAACGTTCTTCACGTCCAACATCTTCTTTACTCATGCCGGCTTCAAGGACTGCATCTTTGAAAGGAAAATGAAGAACTACGTCAGTATCATTTTTAATGAAATTACCTTTAACGTTACTGTACAGTCCAATTTTGTTGCTGTATTTAGTGTATTGACCTTTCTTCTGAGATTTCGCAGCCACTAGCACTCACCACCAAAAATAGTATTTAGTGTTGAATTTTGTTTCAAGGCATGAAAAAAGACCCTACCCAAACATGAGTAAAGCCTAGCGTGTTGCTTGACAGCAGTAGTTAAAACATCATAATCGTGGTGGAGCTGTGGAGCTGTGGAGCTGTGGAGCTGTGGAGCTGTGGAGCTGTGGAGCTGTGGAGC
>JASGFC010000016.1:0-40310 GCA_047605865.1 Micrococcaceae bacterium
GTGCCTCAAGGTCTATTTATTTTCAGTATCTAGTGCTTTCCTTATGGCATATAGACCAGAGGCAATAAAGTATTCTCTATTTTGTTCTAGTAGTTGGTTCATGGGATTGTGAAATTCATGTTCGTATACCTGTTCAGGAGTGAATATTCGTTGATTAAAACGAACTTTGTCAGGCATGATGGGCATAACGTACTTGAGAGCTTCAAAAGTTCCATCTTTCATTCTCAGTATGCCTACTTCTGTTTCACCGTCATAAACATCGTATTGTTCCCATTTAGAGAAGTCTGCTCTTTGTGCTGTTAAACCATACGCTGTGAATGATTCTGCAGTTGGTTTATTCATTGTCTTCTTGAGTCCTACAGCTTTTAAACATCGGGGAGAATATCATGATTTCCTGAGATTAAGTATTTCTTAGCTAATAGCTCTAATCCCACAAGAAACTTAAAGGCACTAGCCAGATATTACTTGATACCAGTTGCGCTTCGTTTCCAGTAAAGAAAACAATACCAAGTTCAAAGCGATCTTCATTTTTTTCTTTAAACCATTGCAGGGTTTTGTGAGCGCCGTAAGCGGTGGAATTGAGCTTGAATTCAAAGCAGAATAACTTACCTGCTTGGTCTTCTATAATCAGATCAATTTCACGCTTTGTTGTGTCACGATAGTGATAAGGCAAGATGAAAGGCTCAGACAGCATGTGTAATTGGCGCAGAATCTCGTTAATTGCGAAAGATTCAAACAGTTGGCCTGAATAATTACCATCAAGCTGAAGCTCATATTTTTCTATATTGTATTTCGTAATACTTGCAGCAAGCCCAGAATCATTGAATACTAGTTTTGGTTTGTTAACAATCCTCTTCAGATTGTTTCCAGACCAGGCATCAAGCAAGGTGACTAAGAACAGATTTTCAAAGACTTCCAAGTATTCAGCTACTGTATGATTGCTCAGATTCATTTTTCTGCCGAATTCTGTTTTGAGGAATTCATGACCAGTGTTTTGTGCAAAAATACGTAAAGCTTTGACTAGTTGGTTTTTAGGCTTGTAAGATGCAAAGCTTTCTTGATCCTTTGAAAGCAGACTTTGCACATAGTTTACTAGAAAGGCTTGGCTTTCTTTCTGTTTTGTGCTGAAAACGACCTCTGGATATCCCCCTCTTGTAGCCAATTCTAGGTACTGTGTTTTTGTCAGCTTACTTTTGTAGCCTTTAATGGCTTTTCTGAATGATTCTATTCCTTGTAGAATACTACTAAGTTTTGTACGATTATCGTGTAGTTCAGATTCACTAAAGGGGTCGAGTCGAAAGTGAACAATGCGACCTGCCAAAGAATCTGGCGTCTTGGAAGACGTGAGCGTGTACGTACTACCAGTCAGCAAAAACTGACCAGGCCTGTTATCTTCATCAACTTTCAGTTTCATCTCTAGCCATAGCTCAGGGGCAAGTTGCACCTCATCAATAATAAGAAGGCCTTCCCCTCCTTGCTCGAGGAAGCTTCTTGGATCTTCTTGAGCCAGCTTTAAGCTTTGTTTAGAATCTAGGGAGATGTACTCAGCATCAAGTTCTCTAGCAAGCTGCTTAACAAGGGTACTCTTTCCTACCTGCCTAGCGCCTTGAATGTAAACAATACGTGAATGTTGCAAAGCATCTAGGACACTTTGTTTGATACCACGGGTGATTTCCTGTGTCATTCACCGGAACCTTTCTCACTATGGTTCCATTTTATCACATCTTGCACTTCCAATTTATCATGACTTGCTATTCCATTTTTTCATCTAGACTAGTTAGTCTAATACTCGCTTCTACCCTGCTTTCACGATTTTCATGGTCAAAGGTTCATCCGTACTAATAGGCTCAGCGTCCTCAAGCAGGCGATGAAGCCCGTCCTTTCCAGGAGTGATACTTCCCAGAATGCTCGCATGCTTTGCACCAGTACAGCTTGGAATGGTAGCAGGCAAATCATGTATCGTGCAAAAAGCAAGGACTGCAAAACAATACGCCTCTTTTGCTTGACTCTCTAGCCCTAAATCTTCTGCAGGGCTAAACGTGACATCGTGACCCATTAACTGCTGAAGGCGTTCCATCAAGTATTTGTTTTGGATGCCGCCACCGTTCACGATAACCTCAGTAAGGTTATATGGCTTCAGGCCATCTGCTACCGTAACAGCTGTCAGCTCCGTAAGGGTTGCAAGAAAGTCCTCAAGCGAAATTGTTTCGCCAGTACTATCATCATTGATACCATGGGCTACAAGGTTTTCTTTATCCAAAGCATCATGCATATATTCACTATGGAAGAGCTCTTTACCCGTTGTCTTTGAGGCTGGAAGTTGATAATACGGTTCAGCTAAAAAGCGTTGAAGCAAAGCATCATTAACCGCACCACTGCGAGCAATCTTCCCATCAGGGTCATAGTGCTGCTTACCATCTGTTCCTGCTGTTATTGCCACATCCAAGAGAGCATTTGCTGGTCCTGTATCGAAAGCAACACTACTAATTTTGCCATCATCGTTAGTGAGAAGAACAGTAGCATTTGCTATGCCACCAAGGTTGAGTGCAGCACTTCGATGGCCTTCTTCTGCTCGCGAGCTTAACCACATCTGATCAAAAGCACTAATGAGGGGTGCTCCTTGTCCACCAGCTGCTACATCACGAGTACGAAAATCTGACACAACTGTACAACCTGTTTCTTCAGCAATCCATGCTGGCTGTCCAATCTGCAAGGTACCATGAACAACATTCTTGTTGCCAATTTGTTCAAACCAGTGATAGATTGTCTGTCCATGTGAAGCAACCACATCAGCTTTACCATCACATAATTCTTCATTCGCTTTCTGCGCAACTTCTGCAAAAGCCTGCCCAATACGAGTATCAAGCTTTGCAAACTCTTCAAAACTACTTGGTGCTGGAGGCATTTGACGGTGTAACTCATCACGGAGTTCATCCGAATAGCTTCCACTGATCATGCCAAGTGGCTTCATGATGAGGGTGTTGTTTTCAAGAGTTAAATCAACAGCACCTGCATCGATTGCATCATAAGAGGTGCCACACATCATGCCTATAATTTTCATTTCACTCCTATAGAATCATCGCTCAATGCTTTTAATCTATCTTTGTTTTGTAGTGTATTCAGTGCAAAGAAGCTGATAGCACAGGTAATCATGACATAGTAGGCAGGAATATTTTTATTGCCAGTACTGCTAATCAATGAAGTAATAATCAACCCTGCTGAACCTGAAAAGACTGCATTTGAGAGTGAATACGCTAAGCCAAGTCCGGTATAGCGTACTGATGTTGGGAACATTTCAGAAAGCATTGCAGGCCCAGGACCAGCAATTAAACCAACGCATGCTCCAGCCACAAAGACCGCAACACTCTTGGCGAACAGTGATGAATGTTCTGCTTGCAAGACTTTCATCAATGGCAACGCCAAGACAACAATGAGGAAAGTACCAGTGAGCATCACTGGCTTGCGCCCGATTTTATCGCTATATGCTCCTGCTGGAAGAATAGTTGCCGCGAAGCCAAGATTAGCCACCACTGTAGCAACAAGGGCTTGACGGAAACTTGTGCCCACGGAATTCTGCAAGTAAGAAGGCATGACCACCAAGAAAGTGTAACCTGCTGCAGACCAGCCCATGAGCCTTGCAACACCAAGCAAGATTGCTTTTGCCACTTCACTTGTTGAAGCTTTACGCACAGGAGCTTCAACTTTTGTACTTGTTGTTTTCTCAAAGTCCGGGCTTTCTTCGAGTTTCAATCGTAAATAGAGAGCGATAAGACCAAGTGGAAGCGTCATCAAGAAAGGTATACGCCAACCCCAAGAATTCATAGTTGATTCGCTCATCACGTAAGAAAGAATTGCAGCAGTTAAGGCCCCTGCTAGCAAACCTAATGCAACAGTGAAAGATTGCCATGCACCGTATAAACCACGCTTACCATGTGGTGCGAATTCTGTCATGAGTGAAACAGCGCCACCGAATTCTCCACCAGCAGAAAGGCCTTGAATCATTCTCACGATAGTAAGGAGTATTGGCGCTAAAACACCAACGCTTGCATAAGTAGGGAGAAGTCCAATACAAGAGGTTGATACAACCATGAGTACTAGCACGATAAGGAGCGTAGGTTTACGCCCAATCCTGTCTCCAAGGCGACCAAACATCGTAGCACCAATCGGGCGGAAGAAGAAAGCAATAGCAAAAGCTGCCCACGTTTTAATTAGTGCTTCAATGGGTGAACTATGACCTGAACTAAAGAAGTTAGCTGCAATAACTGTTGCAAAGTAGCCGTAAATACTGAATTCGTACCATTCAATAAAGTTACCTACCGAGCCACCAATTAAAGCATTCCTAGAAAGCTGTTGGGATGGAGCAGTAGTTTGAATCGAGGTGGACATATGCATCTCCTGGTTCATTTGTTTAATAGTCCTTATTGAATTTTTAGTATTTATAAATCGTACAGTAAATACTCGAAACCTAACCCTAAGTCAGTGCCAAACTCTGAAAATCTCGCGAAATATTCAGTAAACAGCACTGATTTGCGGGTTAAGTGTGCTGCTTCTGTGTCACGTCTCGAATCTCACCCACGAGTTGCTCTAGTACGTCCTCTAAGAAGAGCACGCCAATAGTCCTACCGCTAGCATCAACTACCCGACCAAGATGCGAACCAGAACGCTGCATAGACTCTAAGGCATCTTCCACATCAACCGTTGCAGGAATGTTGACTAATAGACGGATTCTCTTCGTATTTATGGGCTCTTCGTACTTATCGCTGGCCTCTTTACCTAACACGTCTTTAAGGTGCAGATAACCAACGATTTCATTTTGTGTATTGGTTAAAGGGAAACGCGAAAAACCAGTTTCTGCAACTTTCTTTTCAAACTCTTCTGGAGTCACCGTCATTGGCAATGTTGCCACATCTGCCAGCGGAACCATTGATTGAGCAGCATTCAAACGAGAGAATTCGATGGCACCGGCAAGTAAGCCACCAGAGTCCACAACGGTACCGTGCTTAGTTGATTGCTGCACGATAGATTCCATTTCCTCTAACGTGTATGCACTAGTAAGCTCATCTTTTGGTTGCACACCTATTATTTTTAAGGCAAGGTTACCAGCCCAGTTTAAGACCACGATCAGAGGCTTAACCAGCTTTGATAATGCAACCAATGGTGGTGCTAGCCACAGAGCTGCCTTATCAGCAAAAGATACTGAAATGTTCTTTGGCACCATCTCACCTAAGATAACGTGCAACAAAGTTACAACAGCTAGGGCAATCGCAAAGGCAATACCATCAGCAAGGCCAGCTTGAACACCTAAGTGAATCAATGGGTCTGCAAGCAAGTGGTGAATTGATGGTTCAGCAACATTAAGAATGAGCAAGGAACACACTGTAATACCCAACTGGGCGCAGGCTAACATCAGTGAAACATGCTCAATAGCCCATAAAGTTTTTTTAGCACGTTTATTACCATCTTCTGCCAAAGGTTCAATTTGCGAACGTCGTGCTGACATAACAGCAAACTCCGCGCCCACAAAAAACGCATTCCCTGCAAGAAGGATTACAAGCCAGAAAATTCCCATCCAGGAACTCATGCAGAAACCTCCTCAGTGGTAACAGCGTATGGGTGAGGTGTGAAACGCACTAAATCTACACGTTTTTTATCCATCGTGATAATCGTGAGCGTGCCACGATCAGTATGGACAGTATCTCCGACTTGTGGAATTCTACCTAACTGCTCCATGATGTACCCACCAAGGGTTTCAAAGTTAGCTTGCCCATCAGGGTCAAGGTCAAACTTCTCCAAATGCTCAGTAATTTCATGTGGGCGGCTCATCGCAGGGATAATCCAGTCACCGTTGCGCATTTGGTGAATACTTCTTGCGGTTCTATCGTGTTCATCAGAAACATCACCGACAATTTCTTCAACACAATCCTCAAGTGTTGCAACCCCTGCTGTTCCGCCGTACTCATCAAGGACAACAGCCATTTGGAAGTTTGATTCCTTTAATTGTGTGAGCAGTGAATCCAGTTTCAGTGTTTCAGGCACTTCAAGAACTTCAGTCATGATGGCTGGCACAGGTACTTCGTTGCGCTTTTCGTGAGGAACGGTAATAGCATTTTTCACGTGCACTACCCCACGAATCTCATCAGAGTTTTCACCGAGTACTGGGAAGCGTGAGTAGCCTGTTGTGCGAGCCAATTTGATCACATCTGCCGCAGTTTGATCAGACTCTACACTAACAGTTTTGACTCGAGGCGTCATGACATCTGCTGCCGTATGGCTTGAAAAACCAAGGGTACGAGCCAGAAAGTTCGCTGTTGCCTCGTCGAGTGTACCTTCTTTAGCAGAACGCTTCACCATGGAGACCAGTTCCTCTGGGCTCCTGGCACCTGTGACCTCTTCTTTAGCTTCTAGCCCCATCCAGCCTAGTACTTTATTGGCGGAGTTATTCAAGAGCATGATAAGCGGTTTGAAGATTTTTGTGAATACTGACATTGGTGGTGAAAGTAGTTTACCCACTTTCATAGGTAATGAAATAGCGAGGTTTTTAGGAATGAGTTCGCCAATAAGCATTGAGAGCAACGTTGCAATTGCCATAGCCAAAATGACGCTAACACCTTTGCTAGCTGCTGTACTTAATCCAAGAGCATGGAGCGGAGTTTCAAGAAGCTGCCCTAATGATGGCTCCATCAGATAACCTGTTAAAAGAGTTGTAAGCGTAATCCCTAGTTGACAACTAGAAAGCTGTGTAGACAGCGACTTAAGATTGCTGAGCAGGCTTGCTGCTCCTTTTTTCCCTTCGTCAGCCTCTCGCTGGACTGCTGGCTGATCCAAAGCCACCAAGGAAAATTCAACTGCGACGAAGAAACCGGTTCCTAGAATTAACAAGAAACCCAGACTGAGGAGTAACCACTCCAAAGGCTAAACACCTTACCTTGTGTATGAATATGTACGAATACGATTGTATCGTAAAGTCTAGTGGCTTTGTAAAGTAGGGCTCCATATTGCTTTTCTTTCGAGGCTGAAGCTACTTAAGTTTTTTAATGTTAATAAGATGATGGAAATAACCAGCACCCAAAGTGAATATAATTGTCCAAACGAATAATCCTAGGAACTTATCTGTCGGAAAATCATGAGTGACACCCCCTGCATAAAGGCTTAACTCAAGTGCCTGTCTTGCAGGTGTTACTACAGACAATTTGTTTGCAGTCTCAGAAAACATTATTGTTGGCATTAATAGGCCACCAATAAAAGCTAAAAACATCATGATTAATTGACTTAGTGCAATAGCAGTCTTAGGAACCGTTAAGCAACCAACTATAAGTCCAAGCCCCATAAAGGGAACAGAACATAAAAGTATCGTAAGTACAGTACAAAAGATACCGATAACGTTAAGACTAAGTGCGGTAGATAACTTTGATACACAGAAAATGAGACAAACAGTTAAAGAGGCTAACGCTATAGATGAAATAAAATAGCCTAGAATTTTTGGACCTGGCTTCATGGGCAATGTTCGTAAATAAGATCCCCATTGAGATTCATACAATTGCGCAGTATTGATTGCTACGTTAAAAATACTATTACTTAGTACCCCAAATAAACTAAGAGCCACCGTAGCGCGAGCGGCTAATTCAGGATTTTCTCTCATTGATGGATTAGGAAGAACGAACAACATAAAAATGATTACCGGTGAAAGAACCCCCAACACCAAACTGGAAGGCACTCTTATTGATTCAACAAGTAAGTATTTAGCGTTTATTAAAGCCAATGTTAACTCATTTCGTTTCACGCAACTCGCCTCGATTCAATGCATAGGTTTTATCCGTTAATTGATCTATATCTTCCTTATAATGACTAGTCACTAAAATAGTTACATCTTCATCAAGAAAATTATTTAAGAGATTCCAAGTATTCTGTCTGGCTGTTTCATCTAAACCAACTGTTGGCTCATCCAATAATAAAATGCGTGGTTTTCCAATAAAGCTCAATAACAGTGCGAATGAACGCTGTAACCCACCTGAAAGTTCAGCTACCTTTTTAGTCTTAAATTTTGACAGTTGGAATAATTCAAAAAGTTCATCAAGGTTGTATATTTTTTCAAAATGCTTACTTATAAAACTAGCTACTTCGCTGAGTTTTAGACTTTCAGGAAAACTATTTTCCTGAAGGAGATATGACACCAAGAACCTGTTATCGAAACAACGAGGGTCTCTCCCTAATACAGATACTGAACCAGAATCATAAATAGCTTGCCCAGCGATAATTTTCATCAAAGTAGTCTTTCCACTACCATTATTGCCAATAAGGCCAACCCTTTCCCCTGCATCAATTGTTAAGTTAATTTCATTAAGTACGTTCTCAGATTGAAAACTTTTCATAAGGTTTTTGATTTGAATTGAGTGCATCTACTTCTCTTTCTTCAGAGGTAGTATGTGCCAAGAGGGATTCTCTTGGCACATACACTTATTTAGGCAAAGCACTACAGGTTTGTAGCAATGTTTTAAACATAAACCCCGAAATTTTAGTAGTAAATACTTTTATGGCTCATCTAGGACGTTTTAACTCAAATAGGAAATAAAAATATCTCATAGCGGAGAGAATTAACCTACTTTTTGTTGCTTAACTACAATTCACCTAGCTAAAAAAGGACTTGCTACTCATACTGGATATACAAATCGTCATTGAAACCATCTATTCATACAAAAGAAGGAGCCATCATGACTCTCAAGATGTTAGATATAACTACAGCTAGTGTTTTTGAAGAAATTTGTAAAAAAAGCTCAACAAGAAAAGAAGACCTCTTCATGTTATTTGATAATAAAAGAAATGTTGAGATTGTCCTATGTGAGCTTAGGCATTTAGGCGTAATTAATGAAACTGTTGGAGTACTTCAAGCCAAAGATCCTCTTCTAGAAAAAGTTAAATTAAATGAAAAATTACGTGTTAAATCTGAAATGATACAAAGAACTATCAACCTTCAGGGCAACCAGCTTAAAGAACTTGAACAAATATATGACAAATCTAGCAAATCTTTTGGCGAAAAATATTCACTTGAAGAGCATGAAACTCTCTTAATACTCCTTCAACGTATTCACTCAAGTAAAAAGGAAATTAAAATCTCTGTTTCAGAAACATTTGTTGATTATTACAACCAACATTTTAAAGAACTCTACAGAATTATTTTTAAAAAAAATTTGGGTAATAAAACATTAATTTCTGAATCGGTAACCCCTAACATTAAAAGAGAATATCTCACCAATAAAGATTTCAAATTTCTTTCACATTCAAAAGCTAGCTATATCGTGGCGGATGATACAACAGCTTTTCTCATTAGTAATGATGAGATGCTTCTTATCAAAAACCCAAGGCTAGTTCAATTCATTTCAGAAAACTTCATGTGTAATTGGAAAAATGCTACGACATTTTATCCCGATGAAAGCAATATCCTCTCACAAAATGTATTACTTACTGCACAAGATAAAAGAATAATCCAGCTGCTAGTTCATGGCCTAGCTTACCAACAAATTGCTAAAAGGCTCGGAAAATCACCACGCTCAATACAACGTCGAGTAAGTCACATCATGGAGAATACAAACTCTAAGAATCAATTTACACTGGGCTTCAACTTAGCAACTGGGCTACTTAAGATCAAAGAAAACAGTCAACAATAATTCCTTCTACCTTTTTAAATGCTTAGATATTTTAGGCTTTCCATTAAGATTGAAGTAAACAGTTTTTAAGAAGATGTGAGGAAGTATGGCGTCTAATTCAAACTTTAATCCTGAGGATTTTGGTGCAAATGACTGGCTCGTTGATGAGATGTACGAAAAATTTAAGAATGACCCAAACTCTGTAGATGAGAATTGGAAAGAAATCTTTAAGAACTATAACCCCGATGCCTCGGCTGAAACTGTTTCTACTCCAGCGACACAAACTGCAGCAAGCACAGCACAAGCTAATCCTGCTACTGGAAGTCAAGCTACACAAAATAACACGCCAGCTCAAACTGCAACTGCTACTACACAAACACAAGTTGCTCCAACTCCAGAAGTTACTAAGACTCAAGTCACTACAGCAGCAACTCCAGCACAAACTGCAGCAAACTCAACAGCTGCAGCTACACCACAAGCAAAAGCTACTACTCAAAGTGCAACACCGAGCACTACACCGAAGAAGAAAGCTTCTGCTACACTTCCTGAAGAAAGCAAAACCGAAGCCCTTAAAGGTATCAGCAAGGCTATTGCCCTCAATATGGATGAGAGCTTAACAGTACCTACTGCAACCAGTGTTCGTGCAGTTCCTGCCAAGTTACTCATCGACAATCGTATCGTCATCAATAATCACTTGAAACGTACTCGTGGCGGAAAAATTTCCTTTACACACCTCATTGGTTTTGCTGTAATTAAAGCACTTAAAGCTTTCCCTTCTATGAACATTAGCTACGATGTCATTGACGGAAAACCTTCACAAATTGTGCACGATCATGTGAACTTCGGCCTCGCTATTGACCTACCAAAACCTGATGGTTCTCGCGCTTTGGTAGTGCCTAACATTAAAGCCGCTGAAGAAATGGACTTCAAAGAATTCTGGCAAGCATACGATGAACTCGTTAAAAAGACTCGTGCCAATAAACTCACTCCTGCAGACTACGCCGGAACAACTGTATCCCTCACTAACCCTGGTGGTATTGGTACTGTCCACTCTGTGCCTAGGCTCAGCAAAGGTCAGGCTGCCATCATTGGTGTAGGTGCTCTTGAATATCCTGCAGAATTCCAAGGTGCTTCTGAAGATACTTTAGCTAAACAAGGTATCAGCAAGGTTATTACACTGACTTCTACCTATGACCATCGTGTAATTCAAGGTGCTGCTTCTGGTGAATTCTTAAAGATTGTTCATGGTTATCTTTTGGGTGAAGAGGATTTCTACAATGAGATTTTCCGCTCACTCGAAATTCCATATGCTGCTATTCCATGGAATCAGGATCATCAGGTCAATCCATCCGACGAAGTTGGTAAGACTGGACGTATCCAAGAGATGATTCAGGCGTATCGTACTCGCGGTCATTTAATGGCAGATATTAACCCACTTGACTACAAACAACGTTCACACCCTGACCTAGACATTGGTACTTATGGGCTTACTTTGTGGGATTTAGACCGCGAATGGCCAGTTGATGGTCTCTCTGGAAAGAACACGATGAAGCTTCGTGACATTCTCGGTTTGCTTCGTGATTCTTATTGCCGCACTGTGGGCGTAGAGTACATGCATATTTCTGACCCTGAACAGCGTCAATGGTTCCAAGAGAAACTTGAGAACCCTTACGAAAAGCCATCTCCAGCTAAACAGCTACGCATTTTAAGTAAACTCAATGAAGCTGAAGCTTTTGAAACCTTTTTGCAAACTAAGTTTGTTGGCCAGAAACGTTTCTCACTCGAAGGTGGCGAATCATTGATTCCAATGCTCGATGAGATCTTGCATCGTGCAGCTAAAGATGGCCTCAACGAGGTGGCTATTGGTATGCCACACCGTGGCCGCTTAAATGTCTTAACCAACATCGCTGGTAAATCTTACTCACAAGTCTTCGGTGAATTTGAAGGCAACATCAGCCCAGGTAACCCTGAAGGTTCTGGAGATGTAAAATACCACCTAGGTACTGAAGGTGTGTACGTTGGAGATGATGGCCAACAAACCAATGTATACTTAGCTGCTAACCCATCACACTTAGAAGCAGTTAACACTGTTCTAGAAGGTATCGCCCGCGCTAAACAAGATAAACTTCGTGCAGAAGATGAAGAACCATACTCTGTCTTGCCTATTTTGATTCATGGCGATTCTGCTATGGCTGGTCAAGGTATCGTGCAAGAAACTTTGCAACTTTCACAACTTGAAGGTTACGGCACAGGTGGTACTATCCACATTGTGGTCAACAACCAAGTTGGTTTCACTACTCGTCCTTCTGATTCACGCTCGTCACGATACTGTACAGATGTTGTGAAAATGATAGAAGCACCAATTTTCCACGTTAATGGCGATGACCCTGAAGCTGTTGTGCATGTAGCAGAGTTAGCTTTTGAATATCGTGAGCGTTTCAACCGCGATATTGCTATTGACATGGTGTGTTATCGTCGTCGTGGCCATAATGAAGGTGATGATCCTTCAATGACCCAACCACTGATGTATAACGAGATTAACGAACTTGATAACGTACGCAACCTTTACATTCGTGACTTAATTGGTCGCAAAGATATCACTGAAGCTGAGGCTCAATCGGTTATTAACGATTTCCAGGCGAAACTCAACACTGCTTTTGAACAGACTAAAGCAGCTCAAAATAGTACGGAGTCACAGGCTAGTTCTGACACTATTGTGAGTGGCTTTGAAAAGCCAAGCTCGCACAGTACCGCTGCAAATATTGAAGAAAACACTGCTGTTTCACCACAAGTGATAGAAACTGTAGGCAATGCTTACGTCAATATTCCAGAAGGCTTTACCATACACCCTAAGCTGAAACGACTCCTTGAAACTCGAGCTAAAATGAGCCAATCAGGCGGAATTGACTGGGGCTTTGGCGAAATCCTTGCTTTAGGTTCACTTCTGTTAGAAGGAAAGAACATTCGCTTTGGTGGCGAAGATGCTCGCCGTGGTACTTTCGTGCAGCGTCATGCTACTTTCCACGATCGTGACACTGATGATATGTGGATACCGTTGAATGAAATGAGTGAAAATCAAGGCAAGCTAGCCATCTATGATTCACTTCTCAGCGAATTCGGAGCGCTCGGTTTTGAATATGGTTACTCAATAGAAACACCAGAAGGTCTCACATTCTGGGAAGCACAATTCGGTGATTTTGCTAATGGTGCTCAAACCATTACAGACGAATTCATCTCTTCAGCAGAACAAAAATGGGGACAAAACTCTAACCTTGTGATGCTACTACCTCACGGTTATGAAGGACAAGGTCCTGACCACTCTTCAGCACGTATTGAACGTTTTTTGCAAATGAGTGCAGAAAAGAATATGACTGTTGTGTTCCCGTCAACACCAGCATCTTACTTTCATGCACTTCGCCGTCAAGCGTACAGCACTCCAAACAAGCCATTGATTGTGTTCACACCAAAGTCAATGCTACGCTTGAAAGCTGCTGCCTCAAACGTTCAAGAATTCACTGAAATGAACTTTATGCCGGTATTTCCAGAAACAGCACGATTAGAAAATGTGAACCGCGTTTTGCTTTGTGCTGGTAAAGTTTATTATGATTTAGTAGCGGCACGTGAAAAAGCAAATGATACTTCAACAGCTATTCTCAGACTTGAACAACTGTATCCAACACCTGTTCAAGAAGTACAAGCAGAGCTTGCGAAGTATCCAAACGCTTCACTTCACTGGGTTCAAGATGAACCTAAAAACCAAGGCGCATGGCCACATATGTCATTAAACCTTGCACCAGAACTAGACAGAGAACTTAGCGTATATTCTCGACCAGCAAGTGCATCAACCGCTGCAGGAACTGGTAAAAAACACGCTGCGGAGCAACAAACATTGCTTCAGGAAGTATTTGGAGAGTAATACATGGCAGAAAAACGCAACATGCGCATCGTAGCCGTTGGAGACGAACTCGTCGCAGGCTCAGGAGATAGCCGAGCGCTTGGTTGGCTAGGACGTGTTATCGCACGTACACCTCGAAAGAACCCTCGCGTTGACGTCTTTGAACTAGCAATGCCTGAAGAAGGTACTGCTGGGCTCGTAGAGCGCTGGGAAAAAGAAGCCACCCCTCGATACAATGATCTTACTGATAACCGTCTCATCATTGGACTTGGTCTAGAAGATATTAGGCAAGACCTTTCTCTTGCACGAAGCCGTCTCAACCTTGCTAACATCCTTGATCAAGCAACGTCAAAGAGCATAATTCCTCTTGTTGTTGGTCCACCACCAACAACTGATACTGTAACAAACAAGAAAATTGCTGAATACTCACGAGTACTTGGTGATGTTGCTGCACGTAGAAATGTACTCTACATTGATATGTTCACCCCTCTTGTTAACCACGAACAGTGGCGTACAGACTTAGCTGCTGGAAAAGGTCTTCCTGGCCAAGCAGGCTATGGTCTCATGGCGTGGCTTGTGCTGCACCGTGGCTGGTATCAGTGGATGGGCATGCCTGAACCAACACAGTAAACTGTTATACTTTTAAAGAACTACTACTTCACAAGGAGGCTCCTGATGAGCAAGCGAGGCCGTAAACGTAAGGATCGTCGCAAGAAGGGCGCAAACCACGGTAAACGTCCAAACTGTTAAACAGTGGATACCTGGTTATTACCAAGCTAATCCCCTTTCTAGTTTTCTAGAATGGGGATTTTTTATAAGCTGATTTCACTACTTGTGCACCGGTTTTGGATTAAAAAACGAACTAGAGATTAGCTAGCTTTGCCTTCAGACTCTCTGGCGCTTTCTCGTTGCAACAACGTTTAAGCGCATCACGAATAATGGTTTCAACATTGCACTCATTTTGGCAATCTTCACACTCTTGAATGTGCTGTTTAACAAGCTCTACCTCTTGGCTTGAAAGCTGTCCATCAAGGTAAGCCTCAAGCTTTTGCATCCGTTCTTCTGAGCAGTTACCAAGTTTTTCACAATCAGTCATTTTGCTCTACCCTCACAATACGATTCCAGTTTTTCCCTCAACATCTTCCTCGCTCTAGACAGCCGTGACATAACAGTGCCCAAAGGGATATCTAAAATTTCAGCAATTTCCTTATACTTAAATTCAGCAACGTCAGCGTAATAAACCACCATACGGTTCTCTTCAGAAAGCTCCTGAAGAGCCTGCTTAATTTCTTCATCTGGGAGCTGATTTAACGCCTCAACCTCAGCAGATTTTAACCCCTCAGCAGTGTGATTACTGGCTTTTACAAGATGCCAATCTTGAATATCTTCTGCGGCAGTTTCTTGCGGGCGACGTTGCTTTGCACGATACATATTGATATACGTGTTGTGTTGAATTCGATACAACCAAGCACGCAAATTAGAACCAGTTTTGAATTGGTGAAAAGCAGCATACGCTTTTGTATAGGTTTCTTGCACTAGGTCCTGCGCATCATACTCATGTTTAGTGAGCCTCAATGCTGCAGCATAAAGCTCATCACTATATTGGAAGGCGTCTTCAAAATTTTGGCCAAGTGGCTTCTTTTCTTGTTCCATTAATATCAAATTCTACCCACTTCCATCGAACAAGGTGTGTAAAACTACAACAGAAAAGCTAAAGATATTATTCCGTTGCACTTTCTACAGACAGCTAAGTCTGCCCCAAAGTACCATTTCTACTTGGTGTACCAGGTGGATATGGTACTAACAGGCGGACTTTACGTGGGCTTTAGCACAGAACAATTCAGCTGACCTCAAGAGACAAGACAAATAAACTCATGCAGAAAACAACTACTGTAACTTATTAATCTGCTGCTGCATCTTAATCATGCGCTCAATAAGAGTTTGCTCACTCATCGTGGTCATGAGTTGATCTTGAGCATGAATCATGAGCAAGGTAATCTTACCCTCGCCTCTTAAATCACTCTGGATTAAGTCAGTTTGAATCTTATGAGCTTCTGTCATCTCTTCGCTTGCAGTTTTGAGCAGCTCATCAATTTTCTCTTGTGGAGCATCTTTGGCAGCTTCATCCAATGCTTCATACAAATTTGCACGAGCATTACCACTGTGTACGATAATCTCAAAAATTAGGTTTTCCATATTTTCCATGGCATTTCTCCAAGTTAAAACTTAAATATGTACAAGTAACAAATAATACTTGTCGCAATGAATGTCATCGCAACAAAGTAACTATAGGTGGAAAGTTTAAATTCCTTCTTCCGCTCCCAATAAAGAAGCACCCACGGGAACACTATACTGATAGTGCCAACATTGCCAAAGAAGATGAGCATCTTAGAATTTGCGTTACTCAGCAGTATGGCAAGGTTTACCAAAGCCAGGGCAGCTACCAGTATGAGTGGTCCAGTGAATTTTTCTTTCATGATAATGGTTCTGTTTTCTCTAACTTCGTATCGAGAGCTTCATCTCCAGCCGTTGCTGTAGCAGTAGCTTCTGCACTATTGTTAGGTGTTAACAAGTTCTCTTCCTCTGGAGTAAGAGTTTCATTTTCTTCCTCAGCTTCCAAGGCAAGTTGTTGCCTGTCATAGACCTGGAAGAATGGGAAATAAATGATAGTAGCAATAGCAACGTTTACCAAGCATAAAACAATTGCTCGCCAGTCTCCTCCTGTTGCTAAAAATGCACCAATAGGAGCAGGTAATGTCCACGGTGGTTGCACGTACATCAGGTTGACCAGTCCAGCTTTGAAGCTAAACCAAGTCACTGTTGTCATGACCACTGGTGCAAGGATAAAAGGAATGAAGAAAATCGGATTCAACATAATAGGGAATCCGAAGATTACCGGTTCGTTAATGTTGAAAATACTGGGTACTACACTTGCTCGGCTAATAGACCTGGTATATTTTGCACGACCAAAAATTAAAGCACAGATAATCAACCCAATAGTGGCACCTGACCCACCAATCCAAATGAACCACTGGAAGAATGGTTCAGGAGCGATATGTGTTGGGTGTTGATGATTAGCCACGGCTTCAGCATTTTGATTAAAAAACTGTAACCAAATAGGTTCAGCAATAGTATCTACAATGGAATCTCCGTGAATACCAAACATCCACAAAATGGTAATGAGTAGTACCGGAGCCAGAACACCAAAGTACGTATCTCCTGCTGCTACAAATGGTGAGAAAATAGCTTGAATTACTTTTTCAAGGTTAATCTTCAAGACCACATTGATAAGCGTCATCACTAAAATCACGATAGCCGCTGGAATAATACTCTCAAAGGATCTGGCAACAGAGCTTGGAACTTGTTCAGGTAACTTGAACATCAAATTTCGCGATTTACAGAACCGTAAAACCTCCACAGCAAAAACTGCGAGCAGCATGGATGGAAAAATACCAACAGAACCTAAGCTTGCCATTGGTAAAAACCAATCATCACCTTGTTTGACAGGCATAATACTGAGTAACAAAGCAGCTACAGATAGTTGACCGCCAACGAGTGGATCTAGATCGTAGCTCTTAGCCAAGTTATAGCCAATACCAAAGCCTATATACAAAGACATGATGAAGAATGTTAATCGGTAAGGGATTAAAATCTGGTCAACATGAGCACTTGCCCACTTTGCGATAGCCCAGCTCTCTGGGACTGGCGGGAAGGCAATGATGAGGAAGAAACTTCCTACAATGATGAATGGAATTGCAGAAACAACACCATTTCGTAATGCTTGTAAGTGGCGTTGCTCCCCTAGCTTTGCAGCAGGGGTAGCCACCTTTGTTTCAAGAAAATCAAATAACTTTTCCATGATTAACCAATCATGCGCACTATCCTAGCCAGTAACTAGCTTGAGAAGGTTTGGACCACCCAATGGGCTGTAATCACGTGGTTGAATTAAAGCAATAGGAAGGTTGTTCTTCTGTGCTGCTGCTTCAAGCCCTGCATAGCGGTGCTTTACTTGTGGCGCAACTAGCACGATATCCCACTGACCTGATGCCATTGCATCCTCAGCTTGACCTGTGCCTACTGCTTGACTGTGAATTTCTACACCTTGTTTGGCAGCTTCTGTGTTAAGTGATTTCTCCACGATGGCACTTGACATACCACCTGAACAGATAAACAATACATTTTTCATTTTTCTTCTCCTGTTTTATTTACATTGATTATTTAATTTTTAAACCTTGATGATATGTCTTGATAAAGTTTTGATACCAGTGAAAACTATCTTTCTTGTAGCGTTTGTAACTACCGTTTCCTTCATTGTCAGCATCAACGTATATCACGCCATATCTTTTTTCCATCTCACAGCTTCCGGCAGAAACAATGTCAATGATTCCCCAAGCGATATAAGCAAGAACAGGTATTCCTTCTTCTTGTGCTTTAATAACTTGAGCAAAATGATCTTCAAAATACTGAATTCTGTAACTATCTTCTACTCTGCCCTTAATGAGCTGATCTTTAGCGCCGAAACCATTCTCTGAAACAATGAGTGGCAAGTTGTAACGGTCATAAACTTTATGCAATGTGATTTGCAGTCCAAGTGGGTCTATCTGCCAGCCCCATTCGCTAGCTTTAAGGTATGGATTCTTCGTAGTAACGACTAGGTTTCCTGCTGTCTTTTCGCCTTCTTCTGTGGCAATAATATTTGACGTGTAATACGAAAAAGAAACGAAATCACAGGTATTGGTGGCAAGAAGTTCTTGCTCTTCTTCAGTAACATTCAAATTCACATTATTCTTTTTAAAGAAGTGATTCATATAGTAGGGGTACTTACCTTTAGCAAGAACATCTAAACAGAACCATTGGTTAACTTGTTCATCGGTAACTAGTTTAAGGTTATCCTCTGGCTTTGCACTATATGGGTAGTAACAGAAACAAGAAATCATGGCTCCAAAGATTCCTTTAACGTTCAGTTCTCTGGCTAGTTTAATGGTTTTGGCACTGGCAACAAATTGATAGTGGAGTGATTGAAAGATATCTTGATAGTTATACCCTGCAGTTGTAGGTTTAATGAGCCCAACACCATTGTATGGGCTAAAGAAACCTGCATTTATTTCGTTGAACGGTAGCCAGAAATCTACGCATTGTCCCCAACGTTTGAGTACAAAATCAGCAAAATTCATATAGAAGTCAACCATCTTAGCGTTAGTCCAACCACCGTAGTTTTCCACTAAGTTCAATGGAACTGCATAATGATTCATCGTGAGGAAAATCTTAATGTCTGCTTCCTTTAACAAAGCGAAAATCTTATCGTAATATGCCACCCCAACTTCATTGGGTTCCTCTTCATCTCCTTGAGGAAATAGCCTAGACCAACTAAGCGAAAAACGATAAAGGTCAAGACCAAGTTCTTTAAGTAACGCTATATCTTCTTCGATGTAATCATAGCCTGCAGTACCTTTTCTAAAAGGATAGTAATGGATAGAGTTTGGATCTTTAGCTTCATCGATGACTTCTTGCGTTAGTAAACGTGTTTGAGTGGTGGCATTACTTGCCCGTGGTGCATATGGCCGACAGTCTTGCGTGTCTAGCCCCTTTTCAGCTACGAAACCGCCTTCGTACTGGCTAGCAGAAGTGGCACCGCCCCAAAGAATAGTGTTCACCATTGACCACCTTTCGATTTTTTAATAGTAACGGAAGATGAGTATATTAAGAAGGTGGTGTGGAGTTTTGTAATCTTATTGAAACAATAAATAGTTTTAAGACTTGAACTTAAGAAAGTGCATTGCGCACTATCTGTTCAAGTTCTTCTCTACTGGCTAGCTCATCACGATATTCTGCATGATTATCATTGATGTAATAAAAACAGGCTTTGATTTTATTGACATCAATGTTGTGCAGCTGGGCGTAAGCAAGGCGATAAATAGCTAGCTGCAGTGAAGCACTTTCCATGTTTTTACCTTCAGGCATGACCCCAGTTTTCCAATCAACTAAAGTGTATCCGTCTTGGTCTTTGAAAATAGCATCAATACGTCCAGGAATAGTAACATCCTCTAAGGAGAGTTCAATAGGGGCTTCAACTGCAACAGCCTGCTTCTGCGCCCATTCTGAGTTTTCAAAGATAGCTATTAACTCTTCAAGATCTGCTGCAGCTGGTTCTTCTAGCTCTTGTACATCATCAAATAAAGAATCTCCTGCTTTTTCAAAATAGTGCTGTGCCCATTCATGGAAAGAATTACCTCGCTTAGCACGCGGATTTGGTTTAAAAGGCATAGGTCTTCTTAAACGCGCAGCAAGCTCTTCTGGTTTACTGGATAGCTCCACAATTTGTGAAGCAGATAACCTTGACGGCAATGGAATATTGTTTGTAGGACGATCTTGAGCTTGCTTCTTACGTAAAGTCTCATAATTCTGAAAAAGTGTACTGATGTGTGGATCGCTAAAAGAAGTATCTGAAGTTCCCTGATATTTTTTAATCAGTTCCACAGCTTCATTAATTGCTTGCCTACGGCTTCCGAGTGCATCATACGGCCATTGGCTTACTAAAATCTCAGCATCCAAAGCTGGATTTTCTTCTTCAGCTTCTTCATTGGTAACCCAGTGCAGCGTATCTGCATCACTTAAGCAAATTTCATCAAGGAAGCGACTAACTTCACGTTTCTTCTTTGTAGTTCCTGTATAGACAGAAGTTGTGAGCAATAAGAACTCTTTTGCACGAGTAAAGGCAACATAAGCCAGTCTGCGTTCTTCTTGGTAGAAATGATCTTTTGAAGGTTCTTTGAGATGTTCAAGATAAGAATCAACGAGTGATTTTTGATCCGATTGTGTGGAAGGATCCCATTGGGGTAAATCTTTGGCATCACCTCGCAAAGGCCATGGGACAGCACCTTTATCTGAAATCCAGTCCGTTGCCCTAGGAGTATCTGGAAAAGAGCCTTCACTTAATTGTGGAATAATCACAATATCCCACTCTAATCCCTTAGCAGAATGGACTGTAGTAAGTTGCACAGCATCCCTATTTGCCTCAGGTTCAGGCATTTCTAAACCATTTTCTTGCTCTTTAGCTATCTCTAACCAGGAGAGAAAATCACTTAAACTTCCAGCATCCCTACGAAAATATTCTTTAGAAACATTGAGGAATTCGTGTATGTGACGCATAGCAATTTTGCTATTTTGCGCCACAACCTTTAGTTCAAGGTCTAGGTACATAGATTTCACCACACGATACACAAAATCCGGAAGTTCCAGATATTGCAGAGTACGTAATTGAGCTAGATGCTGCGCTAAAGCTTTTAACCTCTGGTAGCCTTCCTTGCTCAGTTTGCTAGCTTTAACCACGAAATCTTCATCTATAGTGCGTAGTGCATCAATGGCATCAATCAAGGAATACTCATCCAAAGTTTCTGGAATGTATTGAGAATTTTCAGTGCTAGTTCGTTTTTTGTAGCTTTCTTCCTGTAAGGCTTGAGCTAAAACCTTAAGTTCTTTAAGATCGCGAGCACCTAGTTGCCATCGTGCCCCCATGAGGATTCTCATGATAGCTTCTGGTTCATCAGGGTTATCAATGGCCTGCAACATTGAGACAAGGTCAATTACCTCTGGTGTATCTAAGAGTCCTGCTAGCCCAAGAATTTGGCACGGAATATCTCTGGCGTTGAGTGCTTTTTCAATTTCAGCATAGAAAGATTTCTTACGACACAAAATGGCAATAGCAGGCCGTATTGTGTCTTTGTTGTTCCATTTGGCTTCAATAAAGTCTGCTATGCTTTCACTTTCTTCAGCATTGGTCTCAAAGCGAGCTTGCTTGACGTTACCCTGCTCTGATTGTGGTTTTGATTCTAGTTCAGCTATGTCAAGGCCATATGTTGCTAGAGGTTTAACAATCTTATTGGCTGCATCGAGAATCTTTGTTTGATTACGCCATGACGTAGAAAGGTTACTTACTGGCACTCGTCCGTATTTTTTACTCACGAAATTTTGTGCGAACCTGCCCATCCCCCCTGAAGAGGCGCCACGCCAACCATAAATAGACTGGTTAGGGTCTCCAACGGCCGTAATTGCATGCTCAGTGCCAAAGAGTTTCTCAAAGAGTTCCATTTGCGCAAAAGAAGTATCTTGAAATTCATCGAGAAGAACAACTTTATATTTCTCTCGTTGGTCTTCTCCTGCTTGTTTCACGTTGATAGCAATTTCTGCAGCAAGTTTGATGAGGTCACCAAAGTCAACAAGGCCTTGAATTCGTTTTTCGTCCTCAAATTTTTGGGCAATTTCTGCCACAACAATGCGTTCTTTGAGTGGAAATAGGTAGTCTGTTTTATCTTTCATTCGCGGACGTTTACCTTCAGGTGCTTCAGGAAGTGCCTCAAAGTACGCTATTTGCTCTTGCAGAAAAGAAATAACATCTGCTGGTTCTATTAAGTGCTCTGCGCATTGCCCACTAAAAGTGATGATGTATCTGCATAAAGAGCTTAGCGCTGAGGTAATATTCTGTGCATCTCCGGGATAATCTTCAACAAGTTTTTTGACTAAACTCCAGCTTTCAGTTGCACCCATAGGTTCTGTTGGACCTTCTACACCTAGAGTAAAACCGTATTCGTTGACGAGTGCTTGAGCATAAGAATGATATGTTGAAACGGTTGGTGCTGCAAATTCAAAGTTTTTCGGCATTAAATGTGCTTCTTGCAAGGCTGCAATTCCGGTAAAGATTCGCTCTGAAAGCTCTGTTGCTGCTTTCTTGGTGAAAGTAACACCTAGAATTTCTTGGGGATTAACTATCCCATTTGCAATGAGCCATAAAACCCTTGAAGACATTGTTTCAGTTTTTCCAGAACCAGCACCGGCTACTACGAGTTGTGGTTGCAGTTCAGCTGTAATAACGGCGCACTGTTCGTCTGTAGGATGCGGTTTGCCCATAGCATCAGCTATTTGCTCAGGAGTAACCTGGTGCAGTGTCTTACTCATAGTTCTGTAACCTGCTTTCCAAGACACAATGGGCACACTTGAGGAACATCACAAGGCTCTCTGCCAAAAGTGTTCTCTGCTGGATTATGTCTAGCTTCAAAAGTGCTGTGAGACATCAATTCTGCAGCTTCTTCAACTAAGGCAGCTACTTCTTCTAATTCTTTACTGGTGAGTGGATCTTGTTGTGGTAACGCTACAGATTTATTAGTGGTACCAAGACCTACTAGAATAGCGCCAGCACTTTGCGTTCCATGTTCTTTAAAAGCGCCTCGATCAATTGCTAATTGGTAGCCTCGCATTTGAACATGGGCTTTGGCTTCGTCTTTTGAAATACGTGCCTTACCAGTTTTGTAGTCAACGGCCATGAGCTTACCTGTGCTGTCTTGTTCCAAGCGGTCCATGGTGCCATGCAAAATTACTTTACCAACTTTAACACTAAATGGTTTCTCGCTAACAACTAATGTGCGCTTATTCTGATGCATGCTCTTCATATATTCTGCAACAAAATCCATCATTTTAAGCACACGTTCTTGCTCTTTCACATCTGCCCACGATGTGCCTACGCCAAGTTCTTTCCAGCGTTGTAAGAGAGCTTCTCTTAATTGCTCAGCTGATGCATCAGGGTAAGCTTCAGCAATAGCATGGACCAAAGTACCGAGGCTTCTTGCATAATCAGTTGAGGCTGTACCACCCACCGTAGAGACCATCCAGCACAGTGGACATCGATGAACTTGATCTAAACGGCTTGGAGAAACTCTAATCTCTTCACCTTCATCATAGAAAGGTGCTGTGCTTGAGAAATCTTTAACCCCCCACCAGTTTTCTAAGCGAGCACCAGCTTCATCTTGACTAATTAAGGCCAGGAACTTTGCTGCTTCTTGCTTTTTCTGTTGGCTACTTTCTGGGTTTTCTAGTATCTTACGCAATTGCACGATAATAGAATCTACAGAATATTTTTGATCAACACTTGGGGTACCATGAATGACCTGATGCTCAGCAATCTGCGCTGCTTGCATGAAAAAGGCTGAAACTTGCTGCTCTTCAGATGATACTGCTGTAAGAATAAGGTAATCTTTAGCTCTAGAGATAGCACAAAGGAATGCCCTGAGCTCCTGAAAGTATTGTTCTTTGAGTTGAGCACTTAAAAGCGTAACAGGCTCATCATTTATTTTTTCGATGAATTTTTGAGTTTCAAAAATATCTGCAATGAGCCTTTTTTGTGGCCAAGCACCCTCTTGAAGCCCTGGAACAAGAACACAGCTGAACTCTTGCCCCACAGCACCTGCCGGAGTGAGTAAGTTAACACCTTTAAGTGCAAGAGACTGAGAAGCTAAGAGGTCTTCAACAACTTCTTGACTACGTACGTGAGTGATAAAGTTATTGATGGATGCAGCCTGCTGACGTTCGCTGAACCTTGCTGCAAGTGTAAACAGCGCCACAACGGCATCTAGATTGTGATCTGCAACCTTACTTTCTGGCGATAGATTTAAGGCTTGATCTTTCCAAAGATCTGCCTTTTTGCTTACTTCCCAAACCTTCCATAAAGCCTCTTCCACGCTGTAGTTAGAATTGTGTTGGACTGTATCTGCCTCTTTAAGCATGGCCTTAAACAATGAAAACTTAGCTAAAATAGTTTCGCTGAGACCTTCTAGCAGCTCTTGCTGAGACAGCGCCTGTAGCAGTAAGGAATCGGAGGAATCATGATTCTGTTGCGCACGAGCATTGATTCGTAGTTGTTGTCTGAGCTTTCGCACTTCAACACTGCTCATTGAAATGTAAATATTGCGTAAAAAGTTTTCTACAGTTTCAGCAAGTTCAGTAACGTTATAGTCTTCTTTCGGATTAAAGTTCAACAACGGTGTGAGAGCATAAATATCTAGTAAGGGTTGCACTGCTTGTTCTTCTTTAAGAGGAAGCTCTGCAACTTTAACCACCACTGGAATATCTTTTTGACGCAGCACTTGCTCAAAACGTTGTAATTGATGATGATTATTAGCGATGATGGCACATTCTTCCCAAGGGACATTATGTTCAACATGCACTATAGAAAGTTGATCTACCACGATATCTTCTTCATCAAGTTCGCTATCAGTTTGAAATAAAGCCACGTGAGAAGAACCCGCTTTGACATATTGTTTGTTATACCGCCGCTCGCCTTTACCAAAAGCAGGTAATTGCTCGTTGAGGGCATCGTAAATTTTGGCAATATCCTCATTGAAACCAAAAACTGTTTTTAAGTTCGTTTCAGTATAAGAAAGCTTCGCGTGATGTGCCATTTCCTGCAACTTAGTAAAACTTTGTGGCCTGGCTCCACGAAACCCCTGCACTGTGACTTCAGGGTTAGAAGCAATGAGTATATTACTTTGCGCAGACAAAAGTTGTTCCAGCAATTCAAGATGAGCATAGGAAGCATCTTGAAGATCATCAATTAAAATATTTTGATAGTGCTGCACCCTATCTGCTCTAAGTTTTTCATTAGTTTTAAGCACTTCAATAGCAGTTCTGAGCAACTCTGCTGGAGCATATGCTTCCGGAAAACGTAAAGAAACAACGTTGAGGTAATCACGGAAAATTTGAGCTAGAACTACAAAAAGCTGATTGTGTTCTTGATGAGCAAATGCAGCAATCTGCTCTGGACCTAGAGCAGATTCTGCACACATATCGAAAAAATCACGAATGTTTTTCCGTAGAGCAAAGGTGTTCTGGGCAGCTTGATACTCTACTGGCCATTGAAGATGTAAAGAATCTTGATCTTCATAGGCTTTCAACATTTCAGCCAACAAAGCATCTTGTTCAGCACCACTTAACAGCCTAATCTTAGAGCTTACATCTGGGATAACATCTTCAGCTCTGGCCTGACTCACAATTTCAAAAGCTACTGCTTGCCAGCTTTTAACAGCAGGCAAGGCCTCATCGTGAACTGTTAATTCTGAAAGCTCATTTCTTAAACGCGCCCCTGTAGAACGTGAAGAGGCAATAACTAGACTTTGTTCAAAACCTACACCTTTTTTAGCTAATTCAAGTGCACGATACTTTAATACTGCAGTTTTTCCAGTAGCTGCACCGCCTAACATCAGTTGTAGCGAAGGCATACTAGGTAAAGCTACTAACTCTTCTTGGCTTGGTGACAAAGAAAGACTACGATGAGTCTTTGTTGCAGGCACCAAACGTGGGGCATTGTGCATTAGCTACGTCCACCTCTAACGTTAAGGTCTGCCACACTATCTAGAATAAAGTCTGGTTTCACTTTACTTCCCTCCACATCTTTTAATTGCGTATCACCACTGAGTACTAAAAGTGACTTCATTTTTAACTCAGCAGCCATATGAATATCAGTGTACAATCTGTCACCGACAATAAGCCCTCGAGTAGGATTTATATCGTGATGCTCCAGGAAAGATTCAAGCATAACTCTATGTGGTTTACCAAAGATTTTATATACACATTTACCTGTAGCAACTTCAATCATCTTTAAAAAAGATCCCACATCAGGCAAAGGTCCTAGCTTGGATGGGCAAAAATTATCAGGATGAGTTGCAATAAACTTAACACCCTTGTTAATAAAAGCACAGGCTTGAGTTAGCTTCTGATAAGTCAGTTCAGTATCGTAACCAATAATGACGAACTCTGGATCAGTAGAAACCGGATCAAAACCAGCAGTTTCAAAAGTATCTTGCAAAGTCTGAGTGCCTAAAACATAAAGTTTTTTTACTTTTTGTTGCTCCAAGTAATCAATAAGACCATCAATAGGGGAAATGAAATCTTCCACAGAAGCAACTATATTAATTTTTGCTAAACGATCAACATATTCTTGCTTATTTTTAGAGGTATTATTCGATAAAAAATATACGTTCTTGCCCATTGCACGTAAATCTTGAACCAGTGCAGAAGCTCCTGGAATCTCTTCTCCAGAAATATACAAGGTCCCATCAAGGTCAAAGAATACATCTTGAATGTCACTAAGTACAGTATCCAGCTGTGTTATTTTTTCCATACTACCTTCATCTTCGAATGACCTTGATTCCATTATAGGTGCGCACCTTGCAGTATCTGGTACTTGAATACAGGTAGACTTAAACTATGACTCCTTGGTACCGCGCACAACGAGCCTGCTTTGATTTAGAAACTACAGGACCTGACCCTCGCACAGCTCGCATCGTTACTGCATCACTGATTCTTTGTGATAATGCCGGTGAACCAGTGATGGCTCTTGAGCTTCTTGCAGACCCTGGAGTAGAAATTCCTGAGAAAGCTACTGAAATTCATGGCATCAGCACTGAACAAGCCCAATCTGAAGGGCACGATATTCGAGAAGTGCTCTTTCAACTTGTTGAAGCCCTCGATGAACTCTTTGAACGTGATATCCCTGTTATTGCCTATAACGCTAGCTACGATTTCACGGTTTTACTCTATGAATGCAAACGCCATGACATCAACCCTCCTGCAAAAATTTCACCCGTCATTGACCCTTATGTCATTGATAAACAAGCAGAACCATTCCGTAAAGGTAAGCGAACGCTTAGCGTATTGTGCGAACTCTACAAAATAGATCTAGAAAATGCCCACTCATCTGAAGACGATGCTCTAGCTGCTCTAGAGCTTGCCGACAAAATTGGCTACAAATACCGTAACTACTTAAATATCCCTGTTCAGCAACTACATGAAGAACAAAAGCAATGGAAAAAACTGCAAGATCAAAGCTTTGAAGAATACCTGAAACGAACAGGCAAGTTTAAAGAGCCTATTGACTCATCGTGGCCAGCCCGAATTCCCCAATAAAAATCTAGAGTTTAGTATTCAGAGATAATAATCTTTTTCTGATGCATCATGGTTTCAAAGGCACCCGGCTTTTTCATTAATTCTTCTTGTTCAGCTGGAAGAACCTGCCAGGCAACACCAAATTGATCTTGACACCAACCGCATTGTTCAGCCTTCGGATTACTTGATAGCTTCTCCCACAAATGGTCTATCTCATCTTGATCTTTGCAGAAAACCTGCAAAGAAAAAGCTTCATTAAAAGTTTCAGCACGCTCTTCTTCAGCATCATCAAGTGCCAAAGATTGACCATCAAGACTTATTTCACCTATTTGTAGCAGATTTTCATCCTGAGGATTCTTATACTCAAACAATAACTCTGAATTTTCAAAAGTATCCATATAAAACTTTGCTGCTTCAGCAGCCTTACCACGAACGTTGCCACCAAAACTCAAACTTGGATACATTCGTTCTTCGTCTTCTTCAGCGCCAAGCACTAACTGCCATGAATAACCGTATTGATCTGCTACCCAGCCATACAGTTCGCAGAATGGGTATTGGCCAAGTGGCATCACTGCTGTTCCCTTATTTAAGAGTTGTTGATAAATCTTTGAAAGCTGCTCTTTATCTTTCAAAATCACCATCATAGAGGTACTGACATTTGGTTTGAATTCATCGCTAGCATTAATCAGTGTAAGCTGGTAACTCATCAACTTTATTTCAAGTGTTAAATCTTTGCCGACAAAATCTTTCTGAAAGTCCAAAAGGCCTTCTGTTGGATACTTACTGCCACCGATAATGGAAGAGTTTGGAAAAGTACTTGTATAGAATTCTGCCATCTCGCGAGCATTTTCTATACACCACAGGCTTGGAATTATTTTTTGCATCAGTGTCGCCTCTCTAGAGATATACTTCACTATACCATTGCGGTTTAGTAGCATGATGAAGTGATCTTTACATCAAACGAAACAATTACGACACAATATCTAAATACCCTATAGGGGTATGCTAAGATGTTCTTGAACCAGAAAAGGATTTAAAATGAAGCCAAACACTAAAAAACTTCTCATTACCGCAACTCTTGTGCCTACACTTTCTTTAACTCTTGCTGCTTGTAATAGCACCTCACAGAGTACTTCTCACGATGGTCATGCTTCTGCTACTAGTGCTGATGCAGTTCACAACTCTGAAGATACTGCCTTTGCGCAGATGATGATTATTCATCACCGTCAGGCTCTTGATATGAGTGATATTCTGCTTTCTAAACAGCCAGAAGATCCTCAAATTGTTGCAATTGTTGAGAAAATTCAATCTGAACAGCAGCCTGAAATTGACCAAATGAAAAAGTTACTCAAAGAATGGAAAGAACCAGAAAATCCGGAACAAGATGTCAAAGACATGGAAGGAATGATTTCTGAAGTTGAAATTGACAATATGAAAACTGCCGATACTGCAACAGGTGAAAAACTTTACCTAGTCAATATGATTAACCACCACCAAGGTGCAGTTCAAATGGCTCAGCAAGAAGTTGCTAAAGGTCAAAACCCTGAAGCAAAGGCTTTAGCTCAGCAAATTATCGATGCTCAGACAAAAGAAATTGCAGAGCTTAAAAACCTCCAAAAATAAGCTTTCTAAAATTTCTGGATGACAGTTGATTTTAAGAGCTTTCTAAAAATTTTTAAAATCAACTGACATCACAAGAAAATTATGGTTTACTAAAATACATGACTACACAAACAATGATGCACCGAATGCCTTACAAGGGGTATTTTTGCGTGCGTTTCATGTAGTCTCGACGTACGTCTAAGATACTCCGGCAGCTCCTAAACAGAGCTGTTTTTTTCTGCCTTGAAGAGACTCAATTTACTCTATTACTTCTCATTCATTAAAGGAAAGAAAATGTTCTCAAGGAAACTTAAAATTACCACAACAACAATCGCACTTGGACTTGCACTCACAGCATGTAGCGGAGGGTCAAAAGACGCTAATACTATTAAAATTGGAACCACTGAAGCTTCAGCAGATTATTGGAAGCCATTTGAAGCTGCTGCAAAAGAAAAAGGTATCACTATTGAACCTGTTAGTTTCAGTGACTACACTCAAGTCGATCCAGCATTAGCACAGAATCAAACAGATCTGAACTTATTCCAACACCTTGCTTTCCTTGCTGATTACAATGTGAAAAACAATCAGAATCTTACGCCAATTGGATCTACTTACGTTACTCCTTTGAGCTTGTACTCCAAGAAACATACTCAAGTTTCGCAGATTCCACAAGATGGCACTATTGCAATACCCAATGATCCAACGAATCAAGCTAGAGCGCTCTTACTCTTGCAAAAAGCTGGCCTACTCAAACTTAATGGTGGTGGAAATATTCTTTCTACCCCTGCAGACATTTCTTCTGAAGGTAAAAAAGTTAAGGTTCAAGCTATTGATGCTGCACAAACTCCAGCAAATCTACCCGCTGTTGATGCTGCTGTTATTAACAACGATAAAGCTCAAGATGCAAAGATTGATCCCAATAGCGCCATCTTCAAAGATGATCCGAATAGTGATCAAGCACAACCTTATATCAACGTCATCGTTTCTCGAGCCAATGACAAAGACAACGAAAATTACAAGAAAGTTGTTGAAGCCTACAAAGAACCAGAAGTTCAACAAGCGGTTAAAGCGCAGAGTAAAAATACTTCAGTGCTGGTCAATAAGACACCTGCTGAGCTTGAGCAGGTTTTGAATCAACAGCAAGAAATTATCAAACAAGCTTCACAAAAATAAGCAGCTTGCCTTCGACACAACTAAGCTGGTGGTTAGCTTATGATGCTATCCACCAGCAAAACCATTAAGGAAATTCATGTCTTACCTTGTTGAATTCACTCATGTGGACAAAAGCTATACCGTTGACGGGACAAAAGTTCCAGCACTTCACGACATCAATCTACGCATAGATGAAGGCGATATCGTGGCCATTATTGGCTACTCCGGTGCTGGTAAAAGCACCTTAGTACGGCTTATCAATGGCTTAGAAAAGGCAGATTCTGGTCAGATTATCGTACTGAATGAAGATATTACCGCCATGAACGAAAAGGAGCTGAAAAAACTTCGTCCAGAAATTGGGATGATCTTCCAACAATTCAATCTATTTGAATCTCGCACTACCGCGAAAAATATTTCCTACCCTCTTGAATTAGCTGGCTGGGATAAAGAAAAAATTAACGCTCGTGTGGCAGAACTCTTAAGTTTCGTGAGTTTAGAAGGCTTGGCACAAAATTACCCAAGTCAACTTTCTGGTGGGCAAAAACAACGTGTTGGCATTGCACGAGCACTCGCAACACGTCCACGAATTTTGCTTGCAGATGAATCCACCAGTGCTCTTGATCCGGAAACAACACAAGAAATTTTGAAACTTCTGAAAGACATCAACGAAAAATTTGGTACCACGATTGTAGTGATTACTCACGAGATGGAAGTTGTTAAAGACGTTGCAGACAAGGTTGTTGTCATGGAAAAAGGTAAAATTCTTGAGCAAGGCACAGTGTATGACGTTTTCTCAAACCCACAACAAGCAAGCACGCAAAACTTTGTTTCAACGATAATGCCAAGTAAACCTGATAGAAAAGAACTGGCACAAATTCAGCAACAGCATCCTGGAACTTTAGTCTACGCACACATCCCTGATGGTTACGAACTTGGACCTGTACTTACTACACTTCACAAAGACTATGGCGTGAATGCCGATATTGTTTATGGGGGAATCAGCACCCTGAAAGGAAAACGCCTTGGATCTTTGACATTTGCTTTAACTGGCATAGACATTCCAGGAGCTATCGAAGCTCTTCAAAAGACTACACACTCAGAGGTGATTTCATAATGCAAGACTGGGCAACTCTACAACCAATTTATCTACAATCTATCTGGCAAACTCTACTCATGGTTCTTGTTACCATGATTGTAGGTGGCTTCTTTGGACTCATCCTTGGAATCTTCTTATATTCCACCCGTCAAGGTGGGCTACTTGCTCATCGGATGGGCAATACCGTACTGAACATTATTGTCAATATCGTACGCCCCATTCCTTTCATCATCTTCCTAGCAGCAATTGGCCCACTAACTCTACTTGTCATGGGTACCACGATAGGTACTACTGCGGTCCTGTTTCCCTTGAGTGTGGCTGCAAGCTTTGGTATCAGCAGAATTGTGGAACAGAACCTCGTGTCCGTTGATCCAGGTGTTATTGAGGCGGCGCGTTCCATGGGAGCAAGTCCATGGAGGATTATTCGTACTGTTTTAATACCTGAGGCACTAGGACCTTTGATTCTTGGCTACACTTTTGTTTTTGTTGCCGTTGTAGATATGACAGCAATTGCAGGAGCTATCGGTGGTGGCGGACTGGGAAACTTTGCCATCCAATACGGCTATCAACGCTTTAATTGGACTGTAACCATACTAGCCGTTGTTACTATTATTGTCATAGTCCAACTAGTACAATTCCTTGGAAACTACCTCTCAAGGAAAGTAATGCACAAAGCCTAAGAGCTGTACTTACTCTTTTTCTTCTGAGCTATCTGTGGAGATTGTTCGTGTTTCAACATTCTCAATCTGCTGTGTAGGCATATCATCTGTTGATGCCGAAGTATCCAGAGTACGTGTTGATGTATCAACAGTTTTAGCTACTTTCTTCTTGTTCAAAGAAGAACCAAATTTCTGCGATAATTTACTGCCTTGCTGCGCCTTGTGCTGAGAACTATTACCATAGTAGTAGTAATAATTACTGCTAGAGTACTTGCCATAATAGCGAGCATCACTACCTGTTGTTGGAACACGGTTAAGAACAAGACCTAAACACTTGCCATCAACTTTCTTCAAGGAATCAAGAGTGTGTTGAATCTCATCAATTTCAGTTTTATTTGCTGTAATGACAACAACAGCGCCATCAGTAGTACGTGAAAGTGCTGCTGAATCGTTAACTGAAAGCAACGGTGGCGAATCAAGAATGACGAAAGCTCCTTCGTCTGTGAAACCTTGAATAATATTAGCCAATTTTTTAGACTCTAAAAGCTCAGCAGGATTTGGTGGAATTTTACCTGAAGGAAGTATAAAAATCTCACCTTCAGCGTCATATTTAACAAGTGCATCTTGAAGTTGAACCTGCCCTGTAACAACTTCTGAAAGACCAATATCAGCATTTATACCAAAAACCTTAGCCATGGTTGGGCGGCGTAAATCACAGTCAATCATGACAACCTTTTCACCAGATGCTGCCAAAGCTATACCCAAGTTAGAAGCAATAGTTGACTTACCATCACCTGGTGTTGGTGAAGTAACCACAATAGAACGAAGGCTATCGTCAATACCTGAGTAACGGATGTTGGTACGTAGCTCACGGAAAGATTCCACCATTCGGTAATTTTCTGATCCGTGCTCTGAATTTGAACCACTAATATCAATCAGTTTAGGGTGCTCTTCTAATGGAATCATACCCAAAATTGGTGTAGAGAAATTATCTTCAATGTCTTGACGAGAACGGACACGCCTATCATTTTGACCACGATACCAGGCATAACCAATACCAGAACCTAGCCCAAGAATAGAGCCAGCTAAACCATAACGAAGCCTGTTTGGTGAAGAAGGAGATTTCGGCAAAACTGCTGAAGTAGTTGGTATGAAAGAGACAACATTGTCATTGTCATTAGTAGATCCAGTACTAGAAGTTGCAGCACCTGCAGGTTGCATGTTTTGTACTTGAGAAACCTGTTCGCCCAGCATTTTTACCCAAGCATCAGCAAGATCTTTAGCAGCTTCTGGTGTAGAACCAGTAGCAGAAATTGAAATATTAGTAGTATCAGTTGGGTTATTCACGGTAATTCTGGAGGTAACTTGGCTAGGAGTTACATTAGTCAAATTTAGTTCCCTAATAACACCTTCAGCGATAGTGTTAGTTTTAGCTAAATCAACGTATGTTTTTGCGCGAGATTTTGCCAATTGATCACCGGTATTAGCAAGAACTAAGTTGTCAGTTTTTGAGGTAACAACAGTACCAACAGATTGAGCACTGTACATCTTTGGGCGAGTATGAGAAACACCATAAGCAAGGAGGCCACCTAGAACCGTTGCAGCTAGAATTTCTTTCCAGTACGCTTTATATGGACGTAAAATTTTACCAAGATCAAACTTTTGATCTTGTTTGGCACCATCTAACGGAACCATGTTTCCGTTATCATCAACATTAAGTATTTGCCCACTGAAAACAACATTACCGTTGTTCTCATTACTATTGCTATCCAGATGAGCCATTATCTCCCTAAAAACTCCGCACAGAAACTATTTACTTAAATCAAAAGTATATCTAACTTTTTCTTGCTCTAGTCAGACATCTTAACACACACTAGTCGAACTTCTTAACACTTTGTGCAACAGCATGATAGATTTTATCCATTGCAACATCATCATGAGCTGCAGAAAGAAACCATGCTTCAAAAACTGAAGGCGGCAAATAAACACCGTGCTCTAACATTGAGTGGAAGAATGGTTCATACATATGGGTCTTTTGTGCTTTTGCATCAGCATAATTCTCAATATGTTCAACACCAAAAGCAACGCTAAATAAGTTACCTGCACGCTGAACGCTATGTTCAATACCTTGCTTCTCTAGTTGTTCTGAAACAAATTGTGAGAGTTCTTCAGAACGCTTATCAACTGTTTCATATACTTCAGGGGTGCATGCCTGCAAGGTTGCAAGTCCTGCTGCCATAGCAAGTGGATTTCCAGACAAGGTACCAGCTTGATAAACTGCCCCAACAGGAGCAAGGTAATCCATAATTTCTGCACTCGCCGCTAAAGCTGCAGCTGGCATACCACCACCAATGACTTTTCCAAAAGTCATGATATCGGGAGCCCAGCCTTCATGACGGCCTTCCAACCCCCAAAAACCAGCATCTGAAACACGGAATCCTGTTAAAACCTCATCACTGATAAGCAAAGCATCGTGCTCATGAGCAATATCTAAGAGCGCTTTATTAAAACCTGGAAGAGGTGCAACAACACCCATATTAGCTGGCGCCGCCTCCGTAATAATGGCAGCTATATTATGGCCATGCTGTTTAAATACTTCTTGAACAGCTTCACTGTTGTTATAGGGAACCACGATAGTTTGCGCAGCTGTAGCTTCAGTAATACCTGCAGAACCAGGAATACCTAAAGTAGCAACACCACTGCCAGCATCAGCAAGTAACGCATCTGAATGCCCATGGTAGCATCCAGAAAACTTTACTAATAAATCTTTGCCCGTATAACCCCTAGCCAATCTGATGGCTGTCATAGTTGCTTCAGTACCAGTTGAAACAAAACGAATTTTTTCCATGCAACTTACTCTTTGTAGAACAAGTTCAGCAAGTTCAGATTCTAAGCTTGTTGAGGCTCCAAAAGATAGGCCATTTTCAGCTGTTTTCTGCACTGTGTGCACGACAGGTTCATAAGCATGACCTAAGATTGCTGGCCCCCATGAACACATTAAATCTACATATTCATTGCCATCAACATCGTGTAAATAAGGACCTTTAGCATCAGCGATAAAGAGCGGGTTTCCACCGACAGATTTAAAAGCTCGTACCGGAGAGCTGACACCACCTGGCATTAATCTTTCTGCTTGATGATACAGCTGATCTGAAACGCTATGCTTCATGAATTGTTTTCTCCTCTATTACCTGTAAGCCATTGGGCAACTTCTTGTGCGTAATACGTCAAAATGATATCTGCTCCAGCACGTTTAATACTAATAAGACTTTCACTAATGGCACGTTCTCTGTCAATCCAACCATTCTGTGCTGCAGCTTCAATCATGGAGTATTCCCCTGATACTTGATAAGCAGCAACAGGTACTGTTGAAACTTTAGCAATGTCAGAGAGGATATCTAGGTAGCTCATCGCTGGTTTCACCATCACCATATCTGCAGCTTGCGCAATGTCTTGCTCATATTCGCGTAGTGCTTCTCTGCGGTTGCTTGGGTCTTGTTGATAGCTACGCCTATCACCTTTCAGTGAAGAATCTACTGCCTCTCGGAATGGTCCATAAAATGCTGAAGCATACTTGGCCGTATACGCTAAAATTCCAACATCGTGGAAAGCTGCTTCATCTAGTGCTGTACGAATCACAGCTACTTGTCCATCCATCATGCCAGAAGGAGCAACAAAATGTGCTCCAGATTCTGCTTGAATAACTGCCATTCTGGCATAGATTTCATTGCTTCTATCGTTATCTACATTGCCCTTTTCATCCAAAACACCACAATGACCATGGTCAGTGAACTCATCAAGGCAGGTATCAGCCATAATGACAGTTTTATCGCCGAATTCCTCACGCAACATTTTCAAAGCAGTATTTAAAATCCCAGATGGGTCAGTGCCTTGAGAACCAGTAGCATCTTTGTGTTCAGGAATTCCAAAAAGCATGATGCCACCTACACCTGCTTCTATAGCCTGAGCTGCGGCTTCTTTCAAGGAATCCATGGTGTGCTGGAACACCCCTGGCATAGAAGAAATCTCATGAGGAGTAGCTAAACCTTCTTTGACAAAAAGAGGCAGTACCAAGTCCCCTGGATAAAGATCAGTTTCTGTGATGAGCCTGCGGATTGCTGCAGTATTCCTAAGTCTGCGCGGACGAATAGCTAAAGAATTATCGTGCATATTTCTATTCTAGCCCACGATAGCTATGGAAAATTTGGAGTAATTTCTAAACTCACAACCATGGGAAATATAATGAAACTATGGAACCTCTCATTTTTTCAGACGTTAATGGAGTCGTTGCTGTTGCGGCACGCCCCAGTAGCTCTAATAATTTCAAAAAAGCTTCAGGCGACTTCGGCTATATTGTCTATTCACCTGAAGTTGTAGCTTTTTTCAACCAACACCCACACAATATTAAATGGCTCACCACGTGGGGCACCCATGCACAAACAGAATTAGCACCAGCTTTAGGCATTAGTACTGACATTGAAGCGCAGCTCAACAGCACTGGTCTTGGTACGATAGGCAACTTTGTTGCCCCACATATTGATGCAGGAAATTGGTGGAAAATCAACGAAGTCATCAAAGCTCTCGATGAGGCACCTTCTCGAAAAGTAGCCTGGGTAGACGACAACATCCCTTACAGCGCACCAAAAGCGCTTAAGGCGAAATATGGAGATAGGCTCTTACTTTTAGAAACTCGACCCACCCAAGGCATTACCACTGAAGATATACAACTTTTAGAAAAATTCTTACAGGGTTAAAACTTCACTCACGATGCTCATCGAGATAGCGTTGCGTAGTTTTTCCAATAGCATAAAACTCCACAGCACGATGATAGCCTTCTGCAAGCCAAAGATAACCTTGAGCAACACTTGGCGAAGTGCAATAAAAACCTTTGATATTCTCTGCTACTAACTGCTGTTGCAGTTGTTCTTTGCATCCTTTATCTTTGACAATCTCTACTACATAGGCTGTGAAAGCATCTACCGTACAGCCTTGATGTGTGAGTTCATTTTCTAAGGCCTCTGACGAAAGGCTTGACTGCGGGAGACACACTGTTCCTTGAATCTGATGTTGAACAAGATTCTGCGCCACAAGACCAGCAGTACTTTCTTCCTTTGGAATAAAAGCTACATTCCAGCCCATCTCTTCACAAGCAGCAGCGGTCTTTTTTCCAACAGCAGCCACCTTGAACTGCTGTTGTAGTTTCAGCGGTTTCAGAGCCCGAACAGTATTTTGGCTTGTCACAATAAGCCAATCAAACGCTTGCGCAAAATGTGGCTTTATATCTGCTGGCTGCACTGATTGAATTTTAAGAACTGGAATTTCTAGTGGCTCGCAGTTCATATTGCTCGCAAAAGTTGCGTACCTAGAATCTGGTATAACCAGTTTCATCACTACTGCTCTAAACTTTCAAGTAACTCAGTGGCAACTTGCTTCCCACACTCTTCAGCTACAGCAAACACATTGCCATCGGTGGGTATCGTGCCAGTAAAAGATTCGCGAGCCACTTTATTCAAGCCTTGCTCGTTTAATTCAGAAGTAGAAGCAGTAATAGTAGGCGGGTACATGATGGCATGCAGCTCGAAAAGTCCCTCATCAGAAAGTTGTGCATAGGCACCGATAGGAGCACTACATCCTTGTTCTGCAGTAGCCAAAACAGCACGCTCCGCTGATACAGCAGCACGGGTTACTAAGTCATCGCAGGCAATCAGTCCTGCAATCAAAGCATGGTTGAGCTCATCATCGTGCTCTAGTAAATCTGCTCTACATTCCACCGCTAACGCTCCTTGTCCAGGTGCTGGAATGAATTGTGCTGGGTCAAGAACTTCAGTAACAGCAGCATCTTTTCCTAAACGGCGCAAGCCAGCGTAGGCAAGAACTACTGCATCGAGATCATCTTCAAGACGTGCAAGCCGAGTTTCCACATTTCCGCGAATATCAACAATTTCAAGATCTGGGCGCAGAGATAAAAGTTGTGCCGCTCTCCTAGGTGAGCCTGTTCCTACTTTTGACCCTTGTGGCAAAGTTTCAAGGATATAACCGTTGCGTGCACACAGTGCATCACGAGGATCTTCTCGCTTGGCAATGGTAGGAAGTCCAATACCTTCTTGAGGATAGGTAGGTAAATCTTTAAGCGAGTGCACAATAATATCTACATCACCATCAAGCAACGCTTGACGTAGTGTTGTGACAAAAACTCCAGTACCACCAATTTGAGTTAACGAAGCCTTGAGGCGATCGCCATCACTTTTTACATGAACTAACTCAAAGTCAAAACCACCTGCTTGAGCAAGTTGTTCAGCTAAAGCAGTTGTTTGTGTCAGTGCAAGTTTGCTTGCTCTAGTTCCGACTCTAACCTTACGCATATTTTTTAGAGTTAGATTTTTTAGCATCTTCAATGAACGCTTTGTCCAGTTCAGTTGCTAAATTGTTTGTGGTAGCTAGCTCACCCATCTGATTGACACAGCAAGTTATAGAGCATTCATCAAACCAGGGTCCAAGTTGTGGAATCATGGAACAGCCTGCTTTAGTTTTGAGTTTGTTTTCATAGCCTGCACAGCGTTCTAGAACAAGATCTGTGAGTCCAGAAACGAACTGCTCTGAAATTCCAGGGGTAGCAACTCTATCGAAAAGAATTCCTGCTTCTTCAGCAGATTCTTTAGCCTCATTGTCAAGATCCCAGACTACTTCCATGTGATCACTAACGAACCCTATGGGCACCACGATAACACCAGCTACGTCTTTGAGTTCAGCAATGGCATCGTTGATATCAGGTTCAAGCCAAGGTGTTGCTGGGTTACCTGAACGTGACTGGTACACCAGTGAATGTTCAACATTGACACCTTGTGGCTTCTTAATGCTCTTGATAATGATATCTCGCACCGCTTCGTGTTGAGCAACATAAGCTCCTGTACCGTGGTCTTCATTTGGACCTTTGATAGGTGCGCCTGGTCCTGATACGTCAGCATCTGCATGTGGAATTGAGTGCGTAACAAACATGACATGGATAGGTGTATCAATACCTTTTTCTTGGCAGGCTTTTGCCATTTTCGCTACAGATTCTTCAGTGCCTTCAATGAATGGCTTAATGAAACCAGGGTGATCAAAGTATTGACGCACTTTGTCAATGGTAAGTTTTCCTGTGAGACCTGTTTGTTCCAAAATATCAGCAAAGTTCTCACGATACTGCCTGCACCCAGAGTATGAAGAATACGCACTTGTCACAATAGCAAGTATGTTTTTATAACCATCTTCGTGGGCTTTTTTGAAAACATCTACAAAGTAAGGATCCCAGTTACGATTTGCCCAGAGAATAGGAAGATCAACCCCACGTGCTTTGAACTCTTCTTGCAACTGCTGCTGGAGTTGACGGTTCTGCTCATTGATAGGGCTAACACCTTCATAGGCACGGTAATGATGCGCTACTTCCTCAAGGCGCTCATCTGGAATACCTCTACCTTTAGTCACGTTTCGTAAGAATGGGATAACATCATCTTGTCCCTCAGGTCCACCAAAGGAAGCCAGTAGAATAGCATCATATTTTTTTGCAGGAAGGGCACGGTCTTGTGTTGGAATTAAATCTTCGTTCACTTTTTTCCTTTTTTAACTTAAAATCTCTTCAATGTCTTCAATGTCAATCATGCGACCAGTATAGAATGGTATCTCTTCACGAACGTGCAAACGTGCTTTAGTATTACGTAAATCACGCATCACATCGACAAGGTCTTCAACGTTGGGAGCCTCCAGTGGCAAAATCCATTCGTAATCGTTGAGTCCAAAAGCAGAAACAGTATTAGCAATCACGCTCTTGTGTGCTGCACCTTTAATTCCATGTTCACGAAGCATCTCTGCACGTTCTTTGGGATCTAGAATGTACCAATCGTAAGAACGAACGAAGGGATAGACACACAACCACTTTTCAGCTTCAACACCACGAGTAAAACCTGGAACGTGGCTCTTATTAAACTCTGCTTCACGATGCACGCCCATTGCGCTCCAGCTTATTGAAGCACCTTTCATATCTGTTGAACGGCGTATTTCACGCATTGCCTCTTGCAGTGCTTCAGCAGTATTTCCAGTGAGCCAGACCATGATATCGGAATCGCTACGCATCATGGATACATCATAAATACCACGACAACTAACATCTTTTCCAAAGTTTTGAATAATTTCTTTCAGTGATTGCTTTCCAGTTGCTTCTCCGTTTTCAACGCGCTTGAAAATGGTCCACAAAGCAAACAAATGTCCTTTACTATCCATGTTTTTAAGTTTACTCCTCTTTCTACAGTCAGTAGAGCAGCAACGAGAGCTAACGTTAAAATTTAATAGCTAAGCTGTTGTGCTACCTTGCGAGCTTGACCAACAACAGATGCAAGGCCAGTACCGGCAATCCAAGCCCCCACAACGTGAACTTGATTTTGAGCAGCCAGCTGGTTTTTGAGGACCTTGAGTTGTTCAGTATGGCCCACTGTTGCAAAAGGGATACCTTGTGGCCAGTGCACGATGTCAGTGTCTAACACCTCTTGGAAAGTAGTATTCAGCAGTAGCTGGGCATCGTG
>JASGFC010000017.1:0-40131 GCA_047605865.1 Micrococcaceae bacterium
AGTTGAAGTATTTAGGATCATATCCAAGGGCAATTTAGCTCTTTTTTGTGGAACTTTAACTTTGAGGGAACTTGGTGCAATAGTAAGCTCCATTTTTTGAACCTCTCCAGCAAAGTCGCCATCAATTTGTGCTTGAATAGGGTTTTCAGATTCAACAGTTAATGATTTTGCTTCTACCATGGTAAAAATACCCTCTGGACGCTTTGCCTGAAGCAAAATACGAGTTCCAATATTAAGCCAACCCCAGGGGGTTCGTGGCGAAAGAATCATGATATTCATCACACCATCATCAATAACAGCTTCGGGGATAAGGTCAACTTGGCCTGGAAGAATACTACAGTTTGCACCCATAATTGAACGAATATTTGCTTCAAAAGGTTCTTGATCATCGATGGTAACACTCACCTTATCTCTGCGTCCATCCATAATTGAGCGAGCTCCGCTTTCAAGGTAAGCAACCCAACTTAAGTATTTCTTGAGCTTTGGTTTTGTAATAGAAATTGCGTAACCATCGGCACCTAGACCTGTCATAACAAGCCATATTTCACGCTCACCACCATCAAGTTGAACGTGCCCAACATCTACATAGCGTTCTTTACCAAAGAGAGCAGTATCTACAGATTTACGTAAATTTAAGGTCAACAATCTAAGGTTGCGCGAGAAAAGATTACCACTTCCTATCGGCACGATACCCATTGGAATGTCAGTTTCTAAAAGTTCTTCGGAGCATTTGCGAACAGTTCCATCTCCGCCACAAACTAAGATTAGGTCGCAGTCAGCCTTAAGTGCAGCTTGGGTTTGTTTAGTGCCTGGATCTTCAATAGTGGTTTCCCAAAATTTAGGTGCTGGCCAACCTTTTTCACGGCATGCATCTTCAATGGTTGCTTTAGCTTCTTCGTAACGATTTTTTGAAGGGTTAATAACAACCCCTACACGATGTTTACCTTGTGGTGCTGCTTGGGCAGGTTTCGTAGCTGGGCTGCGTGTTTTAACACGAAGAAAAGCATCTGAGGAGAGCTTAGAAAGAGCGGCACTGGCAGAAATAGCAGTAGCTATAGCCAGCTTTGAAGCTAAACTTTTGAACATAATTCAAGAATACTCTTACTTAACTTGTTAATTTCAGAAGTTGAAGTGTTACTTTAAGTGTTTAACCTCAGTTTGTAGAGAATGTAGCTTTTTTTCGTCTTTTTGGCTGCGTAAATTTCCTTCGACATTGTCTTTAACGTAAAGGAAAACCTGGGCTAAACCAGAATAAAGACCAAGGCGCACTAACATATTTTCGAGGCCCTCATCTAGAGGACTTTTTTCTCCAAGAACAGCTACTAAGAATGGAACCACAACAAGACACACAATGAGCAGTACATTTTTACCTAAGGCTTCCACAATAAGTTCTAGAAAACTTTTAGCTGCATGGGGATCTTGGTTTCTTTGGAAAGCATGGAAAGCATAATAGCCGCAGCTTAGCGCCAACGTGATGGCAAGAGTGGAAAAGAGAACTATATAATCTGATCTGTGTTTAGGTTCGTCATACTGGAGAAAATCAAGTAAAGCTTTCACAACGTAAATAAAGAAATACAGCATAAGGAGGCTAACAAAAATATCAATCCAAAAGCGCATTGACTTGTAAATATTGATAATTGGTTCTTCAATTTTCTTTAGTTCAGTTTCCATGATTAAAGAGTACAACAGTCCATTACTTTATTTCGGGGAATTTTCGCTGATAAACTTAAATTTATGATTGATCTTAATGCGCTCAAAGAAAACCCAGAAGAGTTCAAAAAATCTCAAGAGCTACGTGGTGAACCCACTGATATTGTTGACCAAATCTTAGCTGCAGATATTAAGCGAAGGCAGGCTTTACAAAAATTTGAAAGCCTACGCGCTGAGCAAAAAGCTTTTGGTAAGAAAGTTGCAAAAGCTCCTAAGGAAGAAAAGCAGGAGCTAGTTAAACAAGCTGGCACGATGGCCGCAGAAGTGAAAAGTCTTTCTGCTCAAGCCGATGAAGCATCTACACACTGTAATGAACTGTTGCAGCAGATGGGAAACCTGGTCATTGATGGTGTCCCAGCAGGTGGCGAAGATGATTTTGAAGTACTTAAGACTGTAGGCAAGATACCAGAGTTTGATTTTACTCCGAAAGATCATCTCGAAATTGGTGAAATTGTTGACGGGATTGATATGGAACGTGGAGCAAAAGTTTCTGGTGCTCGTTTCTATTTCCTTAAAGGTGATGTCATGCTTCTTGAGCAAGCTATCATGACTTTAGCATTACAGCGAGCAGTGAATGCTGGTTTTGTCCCTATGATTACGCCAACTTTGGTGTTGCCGAAAACAATGGCTGGAACAGGGTTTTTAGGCTCTCATGCAGATGAAATTTATCACCTTGAAGAAGATGATTTGTACCTTGTAGGTACTTCTGAAGTTGCTTTGGCTGGCTACCATTCCAATGAAATCATTGATGTGGATAAACCAAAGCGTTATGCTGGTTGGTCAACGTGTTACAGGCGTGAAGCTGGTTCTCATGGTAAAGATACTCGAGGTATCATTCGTGTGCATCAATTTAACAAGCTTGAAATGTTTTCCTATGTTAAACAAGAAGATGCACTTGCTGAACACAAGAAGTTATTAGCAATGCAAGAGCAAATGCTTCAAGATCTAGGGCTAACGTATCGTGTTATCAATACGGCTGCAGGCGATTTAGGCGATTCTGCTGCCCAAAAGTTTGATTGTGAAGCTTGGGTGCCAACTCAGAAAACATATCGTGAGTTGACTTCAACCTCAAATTGTACTTCATTTCAAGCACGCCGTTTAAATGTACGTGAGCGGAGCGAAATGGGTGTACGCCCTGTGGCAACTCTTAACGGAACACTTGCAACAACTCGTTGGCTTGTTGCTCTTTTAGAAACTCATCAAAACGAAGATGGTTCCGTCAATGTTCCTCAAGTTTTGCAACCATTCATGGGCAAGAAGGTCATTGATGCTCATCGCTCTTGATATCGATGGAACTGTCATTGATTACGATGAGCGTCTTAGTGACAAGCAAAAAATAGCTATTCAAGGTGTGATTGCTGATGGACACGAAGTTGTTTTTGCTACAGGTAGGTCTATGGCAGCAACATTGCCAATTATTAAAGAAATTGGTTTAAAACAAGGTTATGCTGTGGCATGTAATGGCGCAGTAACTTTTAGCTATTCACATGATAAAACTAAAATTATTGAGCAAGTAACGTTTAATCCTGAAAGAGCGCTGAAAGCTTTGCAAGAAGTTTTGCCTCAAGCGGATTATGCGGTAGAAACAAAGACTGGCGATATTTTAACTTCTACTTCTTTTCTTGACCGAAGTTTTGGTCAAAGAGTTTTCCATGTTCCTTTTGAAGAACTTTCTCAACAAGAGGTCACAAGGCTTGTTGTACGAAGTTCGCAGATACCAAAAGAAGATTTTACTCATGCTATTGAAAGTATTGGTTTACATGGTGTTAGTTATGCTGTTGGCTGGAATGCTTGGCTAGATATCGCTCCTGAGGGAGTTACTAAAGCCTCCTCATTGGAAATATTGCGCAGAAAACTTGGTGTTGATCCTGCTGATACTCTTGCTGTTGGAGACGGAGAGAATGACGTGGAAATGCTTCAATGGGCTGCCAGAGGTGTTGCCATGGGGCAAGCAGGCGATCTTGTGCGTGATGCAGCACATGAATTAACAGGCACAATTGATGAAGATGGTCTAGCGCAAGTGCTCAATTCCCTTTCCCGCAAATCAGTGCCAAAATCTTAAAATATTACGTTATTTTCAGCAAATAGCACTGACTTGCGGGAAGGGTCTTTTTTGAAGGTTTAGTGTTGCTCAGTTTTAGCACGTTTTACGGCAGCAGCTACTTCTTTTTCAGCAGCATCTTTACCTTCCCATTGAGCACTTTCAACGAATTTATTTGGCTCAAGGTCTTTATAGTGCTGGAAGAAGTGTTCTATTTCATCGAGTCGAGTTTTGTCAATATCATCAAGATCTTGAATGTGATCAAATCGTGGATCTACAGGAACACAGAGAACCTTTGCATCAGGACCAGCATCGTCAACCATGTTGAAAACTGCAATTGGACGAACCGAAACAATAACTCCAGGGAAAACTGGTTCTTGAGTGAAGACGAGAGCATCTAATGGGTCGCCGTCTTCGCCAAGGGTATTTTCAAAGTAGCCATAATCTGCTGGATATCCCATAGAAGTGAAAAGGTAGCGATCAAGGTGAACACGTCCAGTCTCGTGGTCAATTTCGTACTTATTACGAGAGCCTTGCGGAACCTCAATAGTAACGTCATAGTTCATATAATTCTCATTTCTATTAGCTAAGATAGATATAGTATAACGGTTCACAAGGTCAAATAAGATGTACAACGCAGTAACCCAGAGAAAATATGGCAAACCAGCTCATGAAGTTTCTCTTGCGCGTCATGCTGTAGATTCCGTTATTTCTGACGGTGACACAGTTCTTGTAGCTTGTAGCGGTGGAGTAGACTCCATGGCGCTTTTGGATGCAGCACTTTTTCTATCAAGGAAGAGAAACTGTACAGTCAAAGCAGTGGTGGTAGACCATCAACTCCAAGCAGAAACAAGTCAAGCCGCGTATAAAGCTAAAGAGTGGGCGCAAGCTAAAGGCATAGAAGTTTTCTTCATCAAAGTGCAGCTAGAAACTGGCGGGCTTGAAACTCAAGCTCGCAAAGCACGATATGAAGCCTTTGAACTGGTAGCTAGCCAGTGCCATGCGGACATTATCATGACAGCACATCATCAGGAGGATCAAGCTGAAACAGTTTTGTTATCGCTTCTTCAAGGCTCTGGCCCACGATCTTTAGCAGGAATTCCACCCGCGAGGGGAAAGTTTAGGAGACCTTTTTTATCCTTAAGCAAGGAGCAACTATATAGTGCCTGTCGTGCAGAAAATGTTCCTTTTTGGGAAGACCCAAGTAATCAAGAAGATATTACTGCGCGTAATATCGTGAGGCAAAAATTATTACCTGAGTGGGAAAATATTTTAGCTCATGATATTCGCCCTGCTTTAGCTAAAACTGCTGCCTTGTGCCGTGAAGAAGTTGAAGCTTTAGACTTTTTCATTAACCAAGCCTTGGATGATGTAGTGCAAGGCCAGTACGTTAATGTAGTGAAACTCAGGCAGTACCCAGCGGCTGTGCGTAAGGGCGTACTGCAAAAACTTGCAATAAAAAGTGGCGCACAGCGTTTGAGTTATCACCACTTACAAAGTCTTGATACTCTTGTAGTACAAGAGACAGGCGAAGGCACTGTTGAACTACCGAGAAAAGTTAGCTGCACACGAGTGAAGAAAAAGCTATTTTTTGCTAAATAGCAACAGGCGAAGGGGAAGTAAGTGGATCTTGATTACGTTAAAGACGAGATAGTAGATGTTTTAGTTCCAGAAGATAAAATTCAAGAAAAACTAGCTGAACTGGCACGCCAAGTAGAAAAAGATTATCACGGTAAAGATTTGCTTGTCATAGGTATCCTTAAGGGTGCGGTTATGGTAGTTGCAGATTTTGTTCGCACGTTGAACAAGCACGTTGAGATGGATTGGATGGCTGTATCTTCTTATGGTTCAGGTACTAAATCTTCAGGTGTTGTAAGAATCCTTAAAGACCTTGATACAGACCTCCTTGGCAAAAACGTGCTGATTGTGGAAGACATTGTTGACTCTGGTCTTACTCTCTCATGGCTTAAGAAAAACTTGCTTTCTCGCGGGCCTGAAAGTGTTGAAATTCTTACACTTTTAAGTAAACCTGATGCGGTAAAGGTAGACATTAACCCTCGTTATGTAGGTTTTGAAATCCCTAATGAATTTGTTGTTGGCTATGGCCTTGATTATGCTGAAAAATATCGTAACTTGCCGTTTGTGGGTACACTGTCTCCAAAAGTTTATGAGTAGTAGTTTCAGCGAAGAAAACACGATATCCTAGAAAGTATATGAAAACCAAAAAAATTACTAATAACCCCATAATTTGGATTGCTTTAGCCTTGCTGGTTGTTGTTCTTGGCTTCAATTTGATGAATGGGAAATCAACATCTCAAGTTGAGACGAGTCAAGGTATTAGCCTGATTAAAACTGGAAAAGTTGATAAAGCTAAAATTATTGACAACGATCAAAAAGTTGAATTAGCACTTAAAGATAATTACAACAATAAAGGCAAAGACGTCTACTTCTATTATGTTCAACCACGTGGAGAAGAAGTTGTAAATTCCATTAACTCTGCAAACCTTTCTCAAGGCTATGACGATGATCCAGCTACTACTGGCTGGTTCTCCATGCTCTTGATGAACTTCTTGCCATTATTGCTCATCATGGGTCTTTTCTGGTTCTTTGCAAGCCGTGCTCAAGGTGGCGGTGGTGTGATGAACTTTGGTAAATCAAAAGCTAAAGTTATCAACAAAGAAGACTCCAAAGTAAAGTTTGTTGATGTTGCTGGCGCTGATGAGGCCGTTGAAGAAATTGAAGAGATTAAAGAGTTCCTTGAAGATCCTAAAAAATTCCAAGCTGTTGGTGCAAAGATTCCAAAGGGTGTTCTCCTGTATGGTCCTCCAGGTACGGGTAAAACATTGCTTGCAAAGGCTGTTGCTGGTGAAGCAGGGGTTCCATTTTACTCAATCTCAGGTTCTGACTTCGTTGAAATGTTCGTTGGTGTAGGTGCCTCACGAGTTCGCGATCTCTTCGAACAAGCAAAAGATAACGCTCCAGCTATCATCTTTATTGATGAGATTGACGCTGTTGGACGTCATCGTGGTGCCGGTATCGGTGGTGGTAACGATGAACGTGAGCAGACTTTGAACCAGCTTCTTGTTGAGATGGATGGTTTCGATGCGAATACTAATGTGATTTTGATTGCTGCTACTAACCGTCCAGATGTTCTTGACCCAGCATTGCTACGTCCTGGCCGTTTTGATCGCCAGATTAGTGTTGATGCACCTGATTTCCAAGGTCGTAAAGAAATCCTCAAGGTGCATGCTAAAGGTAAGCCAATGGTTAAAGACATTGATCTAAAAGCCGTCGCTAAGAAAACTCCAGGCATGACAGGTGCAGATTTAGCAAATGTACTCAACGAAGCTGCGTTGTTAACAGCACGTTCTAATGCTCAGTTAATTGATGATCGTGCCATTGATGAAGCCATTGATCGTGTTATGGCAGGGCCACAGAAGAAGACTCGTGTGATGAAAGAACATGAGCGCAAAATTACTGCTTACCACGAAGGTGGACACGCATTGGTTGCAGCAGCTTGTAGGCATACAGACCCAGTGACCAAAGTTACTATTATGCCACGAGGGCGTGCTCTAGGCTATACCATGGTGATGCCTGAAGACGATAAATACTCAACAACACGTAATGAACTCCTTGATCAAATTGCTTATGCAATGGGTGGTCGTGTAGCTGAAGAAATTGTATTCCATGACCCAACAACAGGTGCCTCTAACGATATTGATAAAGCCACTAACATCGCTCGCAAAATGGTCATGGATTATGGTATGAGTGAACGCATTGGTTCTGTTCTGTTAGGTGAAGGTGACGGTGAACCATTCCTTGGTATGAATGCGCAAAAAACTCGTAACTATTCAGATGAAACTGCCTATATCGTGGACCAAGAAGTACGCAAAATTATTGAAGAAGGCCATGATGAAGCATGGCGTATTTTAACGAAGTATCGTCATGTGCTTGATGCACTTGCACTGGAGCTACTCGAGAAAGAAACACTAAACGAGAAAGAACTCTCTGAAATCTTTGAACCTGTTATTAAAGCAGAACAGCGCCCAACATGGCTTTCAAGTAATGAGCGCCCAGTGTCACAGATTCCACCTGTGAAGAGCCCGAAGGAACTTGCTGAAGCTCAAGCTCAAGAAGAAGAGTTGGATCAACAGGATGAAGAGCATGAAGGCGAAATTCCTACAGAGCGCATTCAACTTTCTGATGAAGAGATTCAACACCTGAAAGACGTGCCAGATAGTGGCGAAGATGAGCAACGCTAACGTTGATATAGAACGTATTGAACGTGCTGTTGTAGAGATTCTTGAAGCAGTTGGAGAAGACCCAAACCGTTCTGGATTAAAGGATACTCCACATCGTGTGGCTAAAGCTTATGCAGAAACCTTTGCTGGATTGCATCAAGATGGTTCAAGCGTTTTAAAAACAGTTTTTGATGAAGATCATGAAGAAATGGTTTTAGTTAAAGATATTCCAATGTATTCAACGTGTGAGCATCATTTGGTTCCTTTTCATGGGGTGGCACATGTGGGCTATATTCCTAGCACAGATGGTAAAGTGACGGGTTTAAGCAAATTGGCACGATTGGTTGATATTTATGCCAAACGTCCTCAGGTGCAAGAACGTTTAACCACACAAATTGCTGAAGCTCTCGTTGAGAACCTTAACCCGCAAGGGGTTATCGTGGTGGTTGAAGCTGAACACTTGTGTATGTCAATGCGTGGTGTGCGTAAGCCTGGGTCTAAGACTGTGACTAGTGCTGTTCGTGGGCAGCTTCGTGAGCCTGCAACCCGGGCGGAGGCGATGAGCCTTATTCTTGGACATTAAGCATTTGACTGTGTATAGTTCATTTGTCCATTAGTCGGTACAGTGGGTAGTAGGGTTAATGAAGCCAGAATATGAGAATAATGTAGAAAACGCAATGTTCGAGTGGTTTATCAACGCCCCTTATGGAACTACTTTAGAAAATAAAGATATTCTTGAACTTTTTGCAAAGCTATGCCAAGAAAATAACCTTGACCCACACAGCGTTGAGGTTATTCTAAAGGCAATATGTAGTGAAAATTCACGCACTGGATACCAAACAAGTATTGTTGAAGATTTTGCAGCATTGTCTGCGAAAGTTAAAGTCCTTGAAGATCGAAAAAAGAATTTTATAGCTTCTCCCAATTTTTATTCCTTATCAGCTTCACAACTTTTACTAGCAATAGATATCTTCTCTCATCATGGAGTGGAGTACTTGCCTATATTTGCTCAAGCGCTTGGAAATATTGATGCAGATGAAATACTTGCTAATTCTAAATGGGAAGAAGTTTTTCCTCTCAATAAAGATCTTTTTAACCCAAAACGACGCTGGTCTAAAGCGGCTAAGAAGTTTAACGTTGGTTCTAATATAATGCTCAAAGTTTATGGAGACGTATTGTTTTCTAGTAGCGTCTTTGACTTGATTTGTTATGAACAGGGTTTAAATCCAGTACTGAAAGATGCAAGCATTAACTTAAAAGATAATGTTGAAGAACGGCTCTCGCTGTTTTCCATTGTGCATTATCGTGCTACTAACCTTGATTCTCCCTTGAATAACCAGGTTTCGCTGAGTGAATTGCGTGTTTTAGCAGGAATTTAAAAGTTTTATATTACATGCATTCTATAGGTGTGAGATTAAGTGCTCTACGCTGGCCTTTATAATAGAACTCATGAAGGTTATGGGGATTCTGAATGTTACGCCTAATTCGTTTAGCGATGGGGGTAAATTTCTGACTCACGATAATGCCATTGAACAAGGTTTGAAACTTGTTGATGAAGGTGCTGACATCATTGATGTTGGTGGTGAATCTACGCGCCCAGGTGCGCAGCGAGTTTCCATTGCAGAAGAGCAATCTCGTATTTTAGATGTTATTAAAGAGCTTTCTCAGCATGCAACAATCTCTGTTGACACGATGAATGCTGCAACTGCTCAAAAGGCGGTAGAAGCTGGAGCTCAGATTATCAATGATGTTTCCGGCGGTCTTGCAGATCCTGAAATGCTCCAAACGGTTGCAAGTCTTGGTGTCCCATACATTGCAATGCATTGGAGAGCACATTCAACCATTATGGATCAGCAAAATCAGTACGATAATGTTGCTAAAGATGTTGCCAAAGAACTTGAACAACGCATTGAGGCAGCTGAGCAGGCAGGCATTAAAGAGCTGATTCTTGACCCAGGTCTTGGCTTTTCTAAAGATGCTGAACAAAATTGGGAACTGTTGCACAACTATCAGTACATTCAGGATTTAGCTTTCCCTGTTCTTATTGGTGGCTCGCGTAAACGTTTTCTTGCCGAGTTCGCAACAGGTGATACAGCTGAAGACCGTGATGCAGCAACCTTGGCGCTGTCCTTGTGGGCTGCCGAGCATGATGCCTGGGGAGTTCGTGTTCACGAAGTGAAGAACACAGTGGCAGCGTTGAAAACGTGGGAGCGGTTGAAACAGTAAGTGCTAGTAGTAGAAGCTATTGTTGTTTCTTTCTTCTCAACGTAATAACAACCAGCACAACAGCAGCTAAAGCAAACAATCCACTAATAATTTCAGGCACATATTGCTTCACATTCTGCCAAAAACTTGAATTCTGTGTTCCTTCAGTGCCAGTTGAAATCTCTACAGTCCCATGCTCAAAGTTCTGCCTAACACTAAAGCTCCCAACATCAGCTTGTGCAATAGGTGCACCATAACTCCCAGATAGTCCACCATTCTTGTCCCATTGCTCTTTGACATCTGTGTTCACAAAGAACGTACCAGTTGCAGAATTAACTAAATCTCCTTTTTCAAAGTTCTGGATGGTGTTGTTACCAACTTTCTTTTGCATAGCAATACTGTCACCGGTTGTATCTTTGCCACCATCTTTGAGCCAAGTATCCCTCAATGGTGCTATAACAGGGTAGCTAGCTTCAGAAGTGGTCTTCACATAGTACCCAGGCAATGCCTGTAGCGCAGTTGAGAGTTTTGTGAAATTAGTACTGAGCAGCTGATGAGTATTCTTATCTATCGTTGAACCACTTTGGATGCCAACGGCTTTCGTGCCAATGAAAGCACCTCCACCAGAGTCGCCAGGGAAGGAGTCTGCATTCGTACCAAAGCCATCAATGTAGGTGCCTTGGTTCATATCCTGACTGCGAATATCAATAATTGTGCCACATGTCACACCAGTATAGCTTCCACTTTTACACACGGGTGCTCCAGGAATAGGGTCCACAATGCCTGTTAATTGAATATCTGCCCCATTACCATGCGCAGAAATAGTTGGTGGGTTGGGTAAGGTTTGATCCTTGAGTTTGATGCCACTGACATCAGCTGGAATCTTGGTGTCGGGCGCAAAGTTCACGATGTCATAGCTGCCTACTTCTTCGTAGCTATCACCAACTTTAACCATAGGAGTTGTGCCTTCTTCTCTACAGTGCCCTGCAGAAATTCGTGCATTTGTGCCATCAGGAGCAACTGCTGGGAAAGCGAAGGAGCAGGTTAACTCTAGTTCATTGGGTTGTATCGTGTAGAAAATATCGCCAGATTCAATTAAATCTGGGGTAACACTACTGGTCAGTTGCGAAAGAGTTTCCATTGGCACAATTTTTACTTCGATATGTGGTGGCAATTGACCTAATTGCGTAATGTCAGCAGTTTGCCCTTCTTTCATGGCGATGCGAAGAGTCATCGTGTCAGGCGAATCATAACGGTAGCTAATGGCGTTGTACCCTGTTATTTTGCTCTTGGCATCAGTGAATACCCGTTGCACATCACTGTCACGATACTGTGTCTGCACCACCTTTGCATTAAGTTGTTGTGCAATATCCGTGATAGTTTGATTCGCTGAATTAGTGCTGCCAATATTCAACTGTGTGCCTTCGTACCAAGCACCGCCATACTCTGGAACCGCTTTCAAAGTAGCCATGTGAGCATTTAATGATTCTAATTGTGTTCCCACTTGATTGAATTGATCCAACGTCAGCTTAGAACTCTCCAAAGATTCAGAGAAAGAATGAGAGCGTTGCCCTTCAGAGCTTTGTTCAAAAGCGAAGGCTGGCAAGGAAGAAGATATAACAAAAAACAGCGCAACAAAAAAGATAAAAGGACTCATCAGTCGATTTCTCTTGGCACGATGACCATATTCTAAAGTTTGTACAAACACTCTTCATTGCCTTACGCTACGTTCTTATTGTGAAGTGCAAATGCGTTGACCGTACAAACTAACTCACCGATTTTCCGCTCGATTTGCAAAAAGCGGGGGGGGGGTACGATTTAAGTACGAAACGGGCGAGTGCTAATAAAGTTCGATACGCCACCCGCCACGATTCATACCGTACAAAATAAAGGATAGGGAAATAACATGAAAAAAGCAATCTTAACTGCAACTACCTTGGCTACAGGTCTTGTTGTAGCAGCACCATCTGCAATGGCAGCTGATACTGTAACAGTAAACGGAAAGGCTATGCCTTGTTCACAAACTGTAGGTGGATTCACTCCTGGTGAAACTGTAGGACTTAATGCTACTCAAGGATTGACATTTTCTAACCCTGTTGTGGCTACTTATGTAGCAGATGCTAATGGAAATGTTACTATTGATGCTTCTGGTTTAGCCAATACTTCTGGTGGAGTTCGTTATCTAGCAAAAGCAAGTGATAACTATAGTTTTGCTGGTGCCACCGAAGTTCCTACTGTTAACGTAGGTGGTTCAGGTGGTTCTGGATCATGGTTAACAGGTGAAAAAGAGGAATATCTGAATGCCTGTGCAGCAGATACAAGTGCTCAAGATGCAACTAATAATGAAGCTAATGTTGTTGCTCAAGACAATACTGCAACTACTACAACAGCAGGTATTGCAACAACTTCAACTAGCAACAAGGGTCTTGCACTTGCTGGTTTGGCTTCTGTCACAGCCGTTGGTGCTGGAACTGTAGTTCTTCGCCGTAAAAAAGCATAAAAACTTAAATCCATAAAGTAAAAGCTGTGAAGTTAAACACTTCACAGCTTTTATTTGCGTTTAATAGTGTTAAAGGTGTTCTAGTGTGATGGTTTTTAAACAGTGGGGTTAGAATTAGACCCCTAATGGTGTTAAAATTAGAGAGCAAGTGGGGTTAGAATTAGACTCTAAGTGGTGTTGGAATTAGAGAGCAGGTGAGTTTTCCCTTGAAAAAACAAATAAAAAGGGTAATTGAAGAGCCTGTCATAGATTATCTCTCACACTCACGAATTGTCTATATCCAGGGTGCTCGTCAAGTGGGGAAAAGTACTTTAGTTAAGAAAATCGCTCAAAAGTTACATGGTAGGTACGTTACTTTTGATGACGATGTTGAGCTGAAGAAAGCAACTGAAGATCCAAAAGGTTATGTTAATCAAATTGGATCAGATTTACTTATTATTGATGAGGTACAACTGGCTCCTGAGCTCTGGAAAGCTATGAAGATGAAAGTTGATGAAGATACGAGACCAGGGCAATTATTACTAACCGGAAGTACTTACACATTGACTTCTTCTAAAACCCCAGATTCTTTGGCTGGCAGGATTACGCATTTTTCTCTTGCTCCGTTTTCGGAGGCAGAGCTACATCGTGTTTCGGGAAAGTTAGAGTATTTGCTGGCTTCAGAGGATACACATCTTGCTGAACTTATGAAGTATTCAGGGGTACTGACCAAAGAACAATATTTAGATAAAGCACTTATAGGTGGGTACCCACAGGTGGTTCTTTCGGAAGATAAAGTTAAGAGTAGGCGTGAACTTAGAAATTATGTTGAAAGTTTGATAGCTAAAGACCAAGAAACTTTTGCTTCCTATAAGCCCAAGCAACAATTAGTTAAAGCTATCAATATCCTTGCGTTATCAACAGGGCAAGAGTTTATTCAAACTAATTTTGCTCAGAAAATGGGCTTTGATAATACTCTCGCTAATGAGTACCTAGAAGTTTTTGAAAATTTATTTTTAGTGAGTACCTTACAGCCTTGGTTCTCTAATGAGCTTAAAAGGGTTGTAAAAAAACCAAAAGTTATCTTCAATGACAGTGGTTTAGCTGTCACTATTTCAGGCCTATCTAAAGATAAATTGCTCAATGATGAAGTAGGTAGAACTTATTCTGGTCAACTATTTGAAACTTTCGCAATCAATGAAATTTTAAGGCAATTAAATACTATGATTGATACCCCTTACCGTTCTTATCATTACCGCGATGCTTCAAAGAAAAAGCATGAAATTGATTTAATCCTAGAAGATAGTTTAGGTAAAGTCTTTTGTTTTGAGTTTAAGTTGAATTCAACTGCTGCTGGAGCTGAGGAACATCTTGAATGGATGAAAGATCAGATTGGTGAGAAATTTGCTCGTGGATTTGTCTTCTACACTGGCAAAGAGGTTCAGTGGCTTGGAGACAGAATTTGGAAAGTGCCTCTAAGTTTTTTGTGGTCATAGCACGGTAGTTGTAAAGCTGAGTTTTTGTACTTGTGCGTTAATAAATATATGGGATTATTCTTTATATTTTTGTTGTTTATACGTTTGGTTTTCCTTTTACCCTCTCTTTCTTCCGCAAGTCAGTGCTATTTTCTGATTTTGAGACGAAATTTTCAGAAAATAGCACTGACTTGCGGAAGCTGGTAGAGTACCCTTTCCCAGCTTGATTCGGTATAATGTGCACGTTCTGAAGCAATTTAAGGAATGTTGTGAAGCAAGCAAAGTTATATGGCGTGTGCACAGACGCACTCATGGTCTGGACTGATGAGCCAGATGCCTTTGCAACACTGGGTAAGTTTCGCCACAGCTACAAAGATAAACCTGCCCGATTGCTCAGTATTGCGCAACAACGGGAACTTTTCGAACACTTAGAGGACATCAATGCCGATGAATCACTCTATCATTATCGTGATATTGCACGATATATTGAAGACTGCGTAGCACAAGGCTACGTGGTGCCACAACGAACTTCCCTAGACAGCATGCTCGATGGCATTAGCTATCACTGGATCTGGGCCTTACCAACACCAGCTTTCCAGCACGCAACGTCACATAATATGCCTGGCATAGAAGAGTTCGTGAAGCAGTACACGGACGGTTATGTTCGCGAGCAGATTAAAGATATCGTACCAACAGAAGGTAGCCATCCAGTTATTCAGGATTTATATGAATACTCTGATGATATTCAACCCTATAACAATGTCAATAAAGCCTTTGAAACCTGGAACAAAAACATTACACGTGTAGATGCAAGTTATGAATTTGTCCTTAGGCTTCAAGAGCCTAAGGAGGAAGATGAATGGCTCATTGAATGCGTTGTGCGCGATAAAAACAGCGAACTTCATAGCATTAGCGAGAACATTGGCGATAAAGGAATACTAGCTGCTGGAGTAACTGGTCTTAAGCAATTACAGAAAACATATCGTGCAGCCAGTGATTGGCACAGTTCAACAGATGGTTTTAGCTTTTACTGCACTCTTAAAGATGTAGAGCACTTTGTTACCTTTGGTGTTCCAGCCTTACGAGAAGCAGGTCTTATCGTGATGTTGCCAAGGGAGTGGGTCAAGCTTACACCACACATGAAGGTCAATGTTCATACCGAGTTTGAAGCTACCCCCTATAAGAACCTTGGCATTGAACATATGGCAAACTTCACCTGGGAAGTTGCTCTTGGGGATATGAAACTCACACAGAAAGAAATCCAAGAGATTGTGCGCCAAAAAAGTTCGCTGGTGAACGTGCGTAACCAGTGGGTTCAGCTTGATGAAAAGAGTATGAAGGCCGCGGCTAAGTATATTCGCAACAACAAGAATCAGCATCTTTCTTTAGGTGAAGCGTTACGCAGCATTCAAGGTGTTAAGGATCTAGAGCTGCTTGAGCCTGAAATCAAGGCAGATGGTTGGATTGCTGATTTTCTCAAAGGTACGCTTAATGAACGGATTAAAAGAATACCACAGCCGAAAACTTTGAACGCTGAATTACGCCACTATCAACGTGATGGCTTAGACTGGCTTGCTTTTATGAGCTCTCTTAGTTTAGGTGTCATTTTGGCTGATGACATGGGATTGGGTAAAACAATACAGCTCATTGCTCTTATCCTGCACGAAAAACCACGAAAGTTAGGACCTAACCTGATTGTTTGCCCTATGTCAGTGGTAGGCAACTGGGAGAGTGAACTGAAGAAGTTTGCACCCTCACTAAGCGTGTATGTTCACCATGGAACTAGCAGACATAATAATGAAGAATTTAAACAGGCAGCAGCAGCTCACGATATAGTGCTTACCACCTACAGCCTGATGGCAAGAGATAGTGAAACTCTGCGTACAGTTAACTGGAACAGAGTGACTCTTGATGAAGCCCAGTACATTAAGAACCACACTACGAGCCAAGCGCGAGCTGCTCGCAGCTTAAAAGCAAGGCATCGCGTTGCCCTCACAGGTACTCCAGTTGAGAACAAACTAACGGAACTTCGTTCTATTATGGATTTCGTGAACCCTGGAATGTTCGGCGCAAAGAAAGAATTCCAAGAACAGTTTGCAAAACCAATTGAGCGTCATGCAGATCAAGAAGTACTGAATAAACTCAAACGTTTCATTGAACCTTTTGTGCTTCGCAGAGCTAAGACTGATAGGTCTATCGTGCCAGAATTACCACAGAAGCAAGAAATTACAGTACGTACTAATCTGACGGTGGAACAAGCAGGGCTCTACCAAGCAACAGTGCAAGATATGCTAACTCGTATTGATGCATTGCCAGCCATTGAGCGTAAAGCTTTGGTGTTGACAACATTGATGAGGCTCAAACAAATTTGTAATCATCCAGCCCATTTTTTAAGCGATAACTCTGCATTTGCTCTAAAGGATGGCTCCCATCGTTCTGGCAAGGTTGAATGCGTTGAAGACTTAGTAGACACCATCATGTCAGAGGGGCATAAAGTGATTTTGTTTACCCAGTACACAGAATTTGGGCATCTACTACAGCCATATTTAGAGCAGCGATTTAAGACAAAAGTGCCTTTTTTGCACGGTGGAATCAGTAAGAAGAAACGTGATCAGATGGTTGCAGAGTTTCAGAAAAATACGCAGAGTTCTCCACAGATTATGCTGCTATCGCTTAGGGCAGGTGGTATTGGTTTAAACCTTACTGCTGCTAATCATGTGATTCATATTGATCGCTGGTGGAACCCTGCGGTGGAGAATCAGGCAACAGATCGTGCCTTTCGTATAGGGCAAAGTAAAGATGTTCAGGTTTATAAACTACTCACAGTTGGTACCGTTGAGGAGCGCATCGAGCAGATTATCAACTCCAAGAAAGACTTAGCGGATATGGTTGTTTCTACTTCTCAAGGTTGGATTACAGAACTAGACACGAAAGCTTTGCGGGACCTTTTTGCACTAGATTTAGCAGGAGTGAGTGAATAATGTTTGATTTTGAAGCACCACGAAGAGCATCCCGTCCACTACCTGCAGATGGTATTAAAGCACAATCGAAACAAGGTCGCTTTGGCTCACGATGGTGGACAAACCGTTTTGAAGCAAGCATCGAAGAAGAACTTTCACCTCGAGTCAAAGTTGCTGGTAAAAATTATGCTCGTCGTGGGCAAGTGCTCTGGTTTACACCAAGTTTGGGGAAGATTAATGCCACTATCCAAGGTTCTGAAAAGCAGCCGTATCGCTTAGAGATAGCTTTCAACCCTGTTGAGGTTCCTCTAGAGCCAATAGAAGAAGTACAGCTACAAGAGCACACGATGAGTGAACAGCTACAGAAAAAACTAGAAGATACTGATTTTTTCACGGCAAAGTGGATTAAGTATTCATCGTGTTCATGCCCATCATGGGACGATATCTGTAAGCATGCTGCAGCTGTCCTGTACCTTTTCATAGAACAAACTGAGCAAGAGCCTGACAATTTATTTTTAATTCGTGAGAATAACTTTATAGCAAGCTCTCAGGAAACTGTTACCGACACGTTAATGATGAAAAATGCTTGGGATTCAAGACCTGAACTAGCCTTAAGAACAGCTTTTTCACAAGGTTCTCAGCGCGATATGGAATGGTTACGGCAAGTTTATGTTCATCTGACAAGGGGAAAGTAAACAACGTAAAATAAATCACATGGATGTAATTAAGGCTACAGGTATTAAAGCGTATGGATATCATGGCGTCTTAGTGTCTGAGCAACAACAGGGGCAGGAATTTATTGTTGACGTTGCCCTTAAAGCTGATACATCTAAAGCAGGGTATTCAGATGACTTGAGTCATACTATCAACTATGCTCAAGTTGTAGATTTAGTGGTAGATCGCATTGAAGGCGAACCCGTACAGCTCATCGAAGCTCTTGCTGAAGAAATCGCTCAAGGCATCCTAGCGAAATTTGACGCAAAGTCTGTGAAAGTTACTGTTCATAAACCTCATGCTCCTATTGACCATGATTTTCAGGATATCTCCGTTACTATCAAACGAGAATCCAAGAATTATCCAGATGCAACAGGAAACATTCCATCTCTAGCTCTTCAACAACAAGCAGCTAGAAAAGCTAACAATCTTAAGTTGTTCTTTAACACAGATGGTGTACAGAACCCACATCCTCATTTCACAACTGTTCTCTCACTAGGTGCTAATCTAGGGGATAGAAAAATGACTATCATGAGGGCACTAGAAGATTTGGACAGAAATATGTCCATGCGTTTACAAAAAGTTTCCCCCCTCGTGGAAACTCCACCTGTTGGTGGCCCAGAACAGCCTTACTATTTGAACTTAGTAGCTGAATTTATCACAACTCTAACCCCATATGAATTGCTAGATTTCATCCATGAAGTAGAGAATAAGTATGGACGTACAAGAGAAGTAAGATGGGGTGCTCGAACCCTTGATATTGACATTATTACCTACGGTAACAAAGAAATAGACACTAAAGATTTAGTCATTCCACATCCACGAGCTCATGAGCGAGCATTTGTTTTAGACCCGTGGTACCGGATGGACGCAGATGCTATATTTCCTACAGGTCAAGCAGTTAGCAAGCTTCTTGAAACAGCACACGGTCGAGATGAAGTAGTTGAGTATCGTGGCAAATAAAGGCACGATGCACCCTCTGCATCCAGCTAACCTTACACGTATTCTTGCCGGATCAACATTACTTGCTTGGCTCGTTACGGTTATTGCTGACGTGATGTGGTTACCGTTACCTATTTTGCCTTTGAGCGCAAGTTACACCCTCATTGCCCTGCTGGTTCTGCTTGCTGGCTTGGCCGTGCCACTCTACATGAAATATACTGGTGCTCGCGTTGCTCCTTTGAATCCTATAGTTTCCACTCGTACTATTGTGCTTACTCAAGCAACAATGATTACGGCAGTTCTTTTAGGTGGTTGGCACCTGGGAGCGTTGTTCTTCTTGTTGCCATCGTGGGCTTCACGGCCAGTACACACCCCATATTTTTCATGTTTAGCAGTTATTGCTTTGTGCACGCTACTTTTAATTTTGTCCTGGTTCATTCAAAAATGGAGCATCGTGAAAGAAGATGAAGAATGAGCGCGCCAGGTAGGTTAAAAATTGGCTTTGTTGGTGCTGGTAAAGTTGGAGCTGTTTTAGCAGCTGCTTTACGTGCAGCAGACCATGACATTGTGGGTGTTAGCGGGTCTTCTCCTGCTACTCTTGAGCGGATAGACACGATGCTTCCTGGAGTTCCAGTGATGAGCATTGAAGATGTAGTTACTCATTCTGAGCTGGTTTTCTTTACACTTCCAGATGATGTACTTCCAGAAATGGTCTCAGGCTTGGCAAAGTTACATGTTTTCAAGCCAGGGCAGTTGCTTGCCCATACAAGTGGCAGGCATGGTGCTGCACTCTTTGAGCCAGCTACTGGTGCACTAGGAATGGCAATTCATCCTGCTATGACTTTTACCGGAACTTCTCTTGATATTGGCCGTATGGTGGGGTGTGGTTTTGCTGTAACAGCTGCCAATACTTTGCTACCCATTGCGCAAGCACTTGTTATTGAGGTTGGCGGTAACCCTCAGGTTGTAGCCGAAGAAGATAGACCCTTGTACCATGCAGCTTTAGCACATGCTTCAAACCACACTGCCACCATCATTGCACAATCAAGTCAGATGCTCGCAGAGGTTGGGATTGATAATACGGGAGAGTATTTAGGGCCTTTGGTGCACGCCAGTATTGATAATGCACTCAATTTGGGCCCTACAGCTCTCACAGGCCCTTTAGTTCGCGGTGATGTCAAAACAATTGCAGCTCACCTTGAGGTTCTTAAGCCAGCAGAGAAACAGACCTATAAGGCACTTGCTCTTAGCACCTTAAAGCGTTTACAAAAACAACCATTCTTTTTTATGCCATCGGAAACAATAAGTCAACTAGAGGAACTATTATCGTGAAAATTATCAAGACCATAGCACAACTGCGCTCTTATCGTGCCACACTAATAGGTTCTGTTGGGGTAGTTATGACAATGGGGGCATTGCATGATGGTCACGCAACGCTCATCAAAGAAGCTGTTGCGCACAACGATCACGTGATTGTGACGAATTTTGTTAATCCCTTGCAGTTTGGACCAAACGAAGATTTTGATAAGTATCCGCGTACTCTTGATGCTGATGCTGAGTTAGCTGAAACTGAAGGTGCTGTAGCCATGTTTGCTCCTACTGTAGAAGAGATGTATCCTTCAGGTCCTTTTGTGAGCGTTTCTGCTGGTGCAATGGGGACAAAGTTGGAAGGGGCGGTTCGTCCAGGTCACTTTGATGGGGTAGTAACAGTAGTAGCTAAACTTTTAAACCTTGTTCAGCCTGATAAGGCATACTTTGGGCAAAAAGATGCGCAACAATTACAGATTATTCGACGCATGGTCTTTGACTTGAATTTTCCGGTAGAGATACAGGCAGTGCCCATTAGCCGTGATCCTGATGGTTTGGCACGTTCTTCACGAAATAGGTACCTTTCTGCTTCTGAACGAGAAACTGCACTGACACTATCTAAGGCACTGAAAACAGCAGGTACTTCAATGACTGATGCGAGGAAGTTACTTGATGATTCTGACGTAGATGTAGATTACTTCATTGCAGTAAATCCGGAAACGTTAGAAGAAACAGACAACGGAGAAGCATTGGTGCTGGTTGCAGGTAAAGTTGGCACAACTCGCCTTATTGATAATGCTTTCGTGAATTTGTCTAACTCGCTTACTACGTGACTTTTGGTTAACTTCGGTAGAAATAGCTCACGAAGATAACCAAAAGTCACGTAGTAGTTTTATGACACAGTTTAGAAGTGCTAATTTTTAACGTAAAATGAACAATGTGACTAATTCTAAGCAAGCAAAACCACAACAAGAACAAACAACAGACGATACTCCTGAACAGATTCAGATCCGTAAAGAGAAACGCGAAAAGCTCTTGCAGGATGGCAAAGAGGCCTACCCTGTTGCAGTTTCACGCACACATACTTTACAAGAAATTCGGCAGAAGTACCCTGACTTAGAAGCAGGAGATGAAACTGGAGAAGAAGCCAGTGTAGTTGGTCGTGTAGTTTTCATCCGTAATACCGGTAAGCTATGCTTTGCAAGTCTACAAGAAGGCAATGGAACTAGACTTCAAGCCATGATTAGCTTCAACGGTGTTGGAGAAGAAGCTCTTGCAGCATGGAAAACAGAAGTAGACCTTGGAGATTATGTTTCAGTTACTGGGCAGATTATTAGCTCAAAACGTGGAGAGCTTTCCATTATGGCAAGTTCTTGGCAGATGGCATCCAAAGCTCTACGCCCTCTACCAACCATGCACAATGAACTTAATGAAGAAACACGAGTGCGTCAACGTTATGTTGATCTAATTGTGCGTGAAGATGCTCGCAAAATGGTGCAGATTCGTTCTGCTGTACTTCGCAGCTTACGTAAAACTTTAGAAGATGAAGGTTTCCTAGAAGTAGAAACACCAATGTTGCACCCAATTCACGGCGGTGCTTCAGCAACACCTTTTACTACCCATATCAATGCTTATGATTCAGATTTATATCTACGTATTGCTCCTGAACTTTACTTGAAGAAAGCAGCAGTGGGTGGTATCGAAAAAGTTTTTGAAATCAACCGTAACTTTCGCAATGAAGGTGCAGATTCAACCCATTCGCCTGAATTCGCAGCCATCGAAGCCTATGAAGCTTATGGAGATTATAAATCTATTGCAGCATTGACTCAGAAAATGGTTCAGAATGCTGCTGTAGATGCAACAGGAAGCACCACAGTAACTCTTGCAGATGGTAACGAATATGATTTTGGCGGGCAATGGCCGTGGCTGTCTATTTATGATTCACTTTCTGAAAAGCTTAACGTAGAGATTACACCAGATACATCTGTTGCAGAACTTGAAGAGCATGCACAGCAGAATGATGTTGATCTTAGTGGTATTTTCCGTAGTCACGGGAAACTTGTGGAAGAAATTTGGGAAGAACTCATTGGCAACAATCTGCAGGAGCCAACTTTCGTGTGCGATTTCCCATTAGAAACTTCACCACTGACTCGTCAGCATCGTGATAACCCAGCCATCGTGGAAAAGTGGGATCTTTATGTACGTGGTTTTGAGCTAGGAACTGGATATTCAGAGTTAGTAGACCCAGTTATTCAACGAGAACGTTTTGAAAATCAAGCAAAGATGGCTGCTCAAGGCGATGTTGAAGCAATGCAACTTGATGAAGATTTTTTAACTGCCATGGAACATGGCATGCCTCCAACAGGCGGTATGGGTATGGGGATTGATCGTTTATTGATGGCACTAACAGGTCTAGGAATTCGCGAAACTATTTTGTTCCCTTTCGTTAAACCAGGAGCCTAAAAATGTGGAATTCTTTGTATCCGTATATTGCCACAGTAGTCCCATCTTTGGGAGTAGGGCTTATCTTTTACTTTGTGATGCGGGCTTTACTCAATGCTGATAAGTTAGAACGCGAAGCAGAAGCTGAAGCAGACCGCAAGGCACTGGAGAACCATCAACCATTGCAAAACCCTAACACCCAGGATTAATCCACCGCAAATCAGTGCTGTTTGCTGAAAATTTGGACAAAAAGTCAGCAAACAGCACTGATTTGCGGGATAAGAAGAAAGCCCCTAAGCAAAAAAGGTTAGGAGCTTTTTCTGAGCAGAGTTTACTCAGTCTCGTCAGAATCGTCAGACTTGATAGAGTATTTCTTTGCAAGATCTTCAGGATTATCAAGAGTTGATGTCTGTGGTTTAGCATCTGCAGCTTCAGATTCGTGAACACGTTCAGCTAAATCTTCTTCTACATCGTCAATGCTTGCACCCTCAACAACATCGCTTGTGCCAAGTTTTCCACTCTTGTTTCCAGTGAAAGAGAATTTCTGTTCATCGTCTTCACCTTCAACATCAACTGATACGGTTTCACCTGGTTTGAGCTCACCAAAGAGGATTCGCTCAGAGAGCTGATCTTCAATGTCAGTTTGTAAAACACGACGAAGTGGGCGAGCACCTAATGCTGGATCGTAGCCGCGGTCTGCAAGGAGATCCTTAGCAGCTTGCGAGAATTCAATCTTAATGTCTTGATCTTTTAGACGTTCTTCGAGATTCTTAAGGAACTTATCAACAATCTGACCAATTTCATCGCGAGATAGTTGTGGGAACACGATAATATCATCAAAACGGTTCAAGAACTCAGGGCGCATTTCATCTTTAAGTGCAGACATAACGCTAGATTTCATGATTTCATAGTTTTGTTCTTCATTGTCTCCTTGCTGGAAACCTGTAGGAACACCACTAGAAATCTGGCGGGCACCAAGGTTAGTAGTCATGATGATGACAGCATTCTTGAAGTCTGCTTCACGACCACGGCCGTCTGTCATTTTACCTTCTTCAAGAACTTGAAGTAATGAGTTGAAAATCTCTGGGTGAGCTTTTTCAATCTCATCGAAGAGTACAACAGAGAAAGGTTTACGGCGAATCTTCTCTGTAAGTTGTCCACCATCTTCGTGTCCTACGTAACCTGCTGGAGCACCGTATAAACGTGACACAGTATGTTTCTCATTAAACTCAGACATATCTAGCTGAATCAAGGCATTTTCATCTCCGAACAAAAACTCCGCAAGTGCTTTAGCAAGCTCAGTTTTACCAACACCAGTTGGACCAGCAAAGATGAATGAACCAATAGGACGCTTAGGGTCTTTCAAGCCAGTACGAGTACGGCGGATAGTCTTTGCCAAAGCTTGTACTGCAAGATCTTGACCAATAACACGCTTGTGTAGTTCATCTTCCATCTTCATCAGGCGATCAGATTCAGCTTCAGTAAGTTGTGAAACAGGAATACCGGTTGATTGGTGAAGTACCTCTGCGATAGCTTGTTCATCAACGGTAGTTACTTCGTCCATATCGGACTCACGCCATTCTTTATCTTTAGCATTACGCTTTTGTGTCAATTTTTGTTCAGTATCACGAAAACGAGCTGCTTTTTCAAATTCTTGACCATCAATGGCAGCTTCTTTTTCTTTACGAACTTTGCTAATTTCATCATCTAACTCTTTGACTTCTGGTGAAGCACTCAAGCGACGGATACGTAAGCGTGCACCAGCTTCATCGATAAGGTCAATAGCTTTATCTGGCAAGAAACGATCATTAACATAACGATCAGATAATTTAACAGCAGATTCTAGCGCATCATCAGTAATGGTAACGTTGTGGTGCGTTTCATAGCGATCACGCAGACCTTTAAGAATATCAACTGCTTCTTCAGGGGTTGGTTCATCAACTTGAACTGGTTGGAAGCGACGTGAGAGTGCAGCATCTTTTTCAAAGTATTTGCTGTATTCATCACGAGTGGTAGCACCAATCGCCTGGAGTTCACCACGGGCTAGCATTGGCTTTAAGAGAGTGGCAGCATCAAGGGTACCTTCTGCGTTACCAGCTCCAAGGAGTGAGTGAATCTCGTCAATGAAAATGATGATATCACCACGAGTCTTAATTTCTTTCAGCACTTTTTTGATACGTTCTTCAAAGTCACCACGATATCGTGTTCCTGCTGTTAAAGAGCCAAGATCAAGGCTGTAAACATGCTTGTTTTTCAACGGTTCTGGGACGTCACCGTCAACGATAGCTTGTGCTAAACCTTCAACAACTGCTGTTTTACCTACACCAGGTTCACCTAAAAGAATAGGGTTGTTTTTAGTACGACGAGATAGAATCTGCATGACACGTTCAACTTCAGTTTGACGGCCAATAACAGGATCAAGTTTGTTTTCACGTGCTTGAGCAGTCAAATTAGCACCAAGTTGGTCTAGAAGTTTAGAACCACTGGCAACACCTTCTGAGCGGCCAACTGGACCAGCTCCAATAAGGTCTGCATCAGATTTAGCAGAAGTAGTGCTGTCAAAACCACTGCGTAAGTTCATGATTTCTTGACGAACCTGAGAAAGGTCAACACCTTGTTTCACGATAACTTGAGATGCCATGGCGTCTGTTTCACGAATAAGACCAAGGAGGAGGTGTTCAGTGCCAATGAAATTATCGCCAAGTTGCAGCATTTCACGCATTGCTGCTTCAAGAACTTTTTTAGCGCGTGGAGTAAATGGAATATGTTCTGCAGGAGGAGTATCACTAGGACCTAGTGCTTCTTTAATTTCTTCACGAACCGTATCGATATTGATACCAAGGTTTGATAAAGCCTTAGCTCCGATACCTTCGCCTTCGCTCATTATTCCAAGGAGCATATGCTCTGTGCCGATGTAGTTGTGATTCAGTAGGCGTGCTTCTTCTTTAGCTAGCACTAAACAGCGACGTGCACGGTCAGTAAATTTCTCGAACATATATTTTCACTCCTTGGCCTTAAGATATATCTCTTCTTACTATGACTTTACGGAAGTTAGCTGCGAAAAGATAGCGAAAATATCCTTTGTTCGCTGAAGGCTTGACGCTGAACTATTGAGGTAAACTTAACCCCTGTTTATAGCTGCTTGCTAGACCGTCCTGAAGAAGTGTTTCAACTGCTTTTTGTCGTTGCTTTTGGGGAGCTTGAAGTTTTTTAAGTTTAGCAAGATGCTGCTGCACTTCTTCTTCTGCATAGTTGGTATTGACTATGGGACCAGTGAGTAATTCTTCAGGAATTTCTTTGCTAGCATGACGTAAAATCGCCATAATAGCACCACGTACCTGTCTGTCTGTTCCTTGCCATGTTTGCCCTCGAGGTTGATATTGCGCTTCAGGGCGACCTGCTTTTATCCATTGACACTCATGATGGATAGGGCATTGATGGCACGATGGTGCTTTCGCAGTACAGACTAGTGCCCCTAATTCCATGATGGCAGCGTTCCACTGAACAGATTTCAGTCTTTGTTGAGGAAGCAGTTGTGCTGCAAGTTTCTTCTCGCTGGCGTTAAGTGTTGGTGCTGGCAAAGCTGTCCCAGTGATAGCACGAGCTTGAACTCTACGAATATTCGTATCAATTACTACTTCTTTATTTTTAAAAGCGAAACACGATACAGCACTTGCAGTGTAGTCACCAACACCTGGAAGTTCACGTAATTCTTGATAGTTAGCAGGAAAGAAACCCTGTGTAGTAATAGCTTGAGCAGCAGCATGTAAACGTAATGCTCTACGTGGATAACCAAGCCTGTCCCACATTTTAAGGATGTCACTTTTACTAGCCTGTGCACAGGCTTCAGGTGTTGGCCATCGTGCCATCCATGCTTCCCAACGTGGTAGAACGCGCACTACCGGAGTTTGTTGCAGCATGACTTCGCTGACTAAAATACCCCAGGGGGTACAGTCAGATTTGCGCCACGGCAAGTCACGTTGGTTGTGCGTATACCAGTCAATAATTATTTTGTGGAGTGCCATTGACACTATTATGAAGGCAAAAGTTTAGAATAGGAGGTATGAGTTCGCAGATGCCTAAAAAAAACCCTCAGAGAACAACTCGTAGAGAGTCTCCTGAAGTATACAGGCAACGTCGGCTCATGGTTGTGGCTTCGCTACTTGGAGCCATTATCTTATTGGGAATTTATTTTTGGCGCGACAATGAGAAAAAAGAACAAGCTGCTCAAGCACAAGCTGAAGCTAGTAGTGTTGTGACTTTGTCAGCTCCTGCTGCCGATTCTTCAGAATCAGCTGCTGCAGCAACTTCCGCGATTGCACCAACGTGTGACATGAACAATATTAAAGTTGAGGCAGCTGTTGACCAAGAAGTTTATACCTCAACAGACCGACCAAAGCTATCTTTGAAAGTCACCAATGTTGGTAGTGATAGTTGCTTACTTAATGTGGGTACATCACAACAGACTTTCACGATAGCAAAAAAGGGCGGAGATAAAATCTGGACTTCTAAAGATTGTCAAGAAAACACTGATGATGAACAGCGCCTTATGACTCCAAATAAAACTGAAGTTGCTATCATGACGTGGAATCGTGTGCTTTCAAAAGATGGCTGTGCGGTTCCTGATGGTGTTCCGCAACCTGGTCAGTACACCTTAACTGTTCAAATGGCAGACAAACAAAGTAATGGTGTTGATTTTGTTTTGCAGTAAGAGATAAAGGCTTATTAAATAAAGCGCTCTAGAACACTAGCATCAGAAATTTTATAGAGACCATCGTGTACGTTGCGAGCGCGTTGTTCACCAACACCTTCAACTTCCATGAGATCTTCAAGTGTTGCAGCCATAAGATTTTGAAGGCTACCGAAGTGTGCAACAAGACGGTCAGCAATAGCAGGAGGCACAGGTTTTTTCATGTATGCAAGGAGTCTGTAACCTGCTGGATGGACTGGAGAATCAAGTGATTCATCATCTCCACCTAGTCCAATGATTTGAGAAATCTTTGTAAGATCAGCAATAAGAGCATTGTCATCAAGCTTACTGAGCATTTTGAGCATGAGAGGCAAGTCTGTTTGTGGGTCTACACCTGAAACGTAATCTCTAATAACAAGTTCACTGTTTTGTGCAAGTCCCGTTGTTAACTCAGCATGCTGTAATGCCAAGAGGCGGCCATCAGTTCCAAGTTCAATAACATCATCTTCAATTTCTTGGGAAATACGACGAAGCATTTCTTGACGTTGAAGGGCAGAAGTGACATCACGTACGGTAACCATATCTTCAATTTCAAGTGCAGAAAGTGAATCAGTTACTTGGTCAAGACGGGTACGGTAACGTTCAAGTGTTGCTAGTGCTTGTGTACCACGGGCAAGTACAATATCTGAAGCATTGAGTACATAGCGCGCTCCATCAAGGTAAAGGCCAATAGTACGCATTGATTTACTGACAGAAATGACTGGATACCCTGTTTGACGAGATACTCGTTGCGCTGTGCGGTGGCGCGTACCTGATTCATTTGTTTCAATATTGGCATCAGGCATGAGTTGAACAGCAGCTTTAATAATGTGGTGTGCTTGTCTATCACAGACAATGGCACCATCCATTTTTGCTAGTTCTCTGAGCCGAGTTGGGCTGTACTTAACATTGAGTTGGAAGCCACCAGAACAGATATCTTCTACAACTTCATCGTGTCCAAGCACTATAAGAGCACCTGTGGCACCATTAAGAATTCGGTCTAAGCCTTCGCGTAGTTCAGTACCAGGTGAGATTTGTGGGAAGAGGCTACGGAGTTTCTCTGCCGTGGTTTTATCTGGCATCAAGTCTCCTAATCTAATACTTAAACTACAGTTTATAACACTACAGTAACGAGCAAAGCTGAAAAAATCCTAGGTGGTAACGTAAGCTTAACCTAATAAAGGCTGAAGCTATTGACTAAAGTAATGCAGAGCTTGGCTGAGCGTCTTGATAGTTGTTACTTTGAAATCTGCTGGAATGCCTTTCATCTTTTGTGTTGAGACAGGTACTAGTGCGTGTTTAAAACCCATACGTGCTGCCTCTTGAACACGTTTGGCAATACCTGGAACTTGGCGTACTTCTCCAGCAAGTCCAACTTCTCCAAACACTACTGTTCCTTGGGGAACTGGTTTATCTGTATAGGCGGAAGTAAGCGCAATTGCTGCTGCAAGATCTACTGCTGGTTCTGTTAGTTTTACGCCACCAACAGTTGCCAGATAGCTATCGTATTTGCTTAGTGGGAAACCTGCTCTACGTTGCAGCACTGCTAAAAGCATGGAACAACGTGCACTATCAAGACCACTGCTGGCTCTGCGTGGCTGAGCTTGATTGGTTTGTGCAACAAGGGCTTGTACTTCGGCAAGTAGTGGACGTTTTCCTTCTAAAGTGACGGTAATACATGTTCCAGACACTGCTTCTTGATCTGAGGAGATAAATAAGCCACTTGGGTCTTCAACGCTTTTAATACCTTCTTCACCAAGATCAAAACAGCCGACCTCATCTGTAGGTCCATAACGATTCTTCACAGCACGAACCATACGTAAAGTGCTGTGTCTATCACCTTCAAATTGACATACTACATCTACCAAATGTTCAAGGGTTCGTGGCCCAGCAATAGTTCCGTCTTTGGTCACATGTCCAACAATTAAGGTTGTAATGTTTTGTTTTTTAGCAGTATTGATAATAGCGCCAGCAACTTCTTTAACCTGAGACGTCCCACCTGCAACACCATCAACTTCAGTACTAGATAGTGTTTGAATGGAATCAATAACAAGAAGCTCAGGTTCCACGTCTTCAATATGCCCTAAGACAGTACCCAAGTCAGTTTCTGATACTAAGAAAAGCTCATCAGCTAAGGCACCAATACGTTGCGCACGAAGCGTTACTTGCGATTCTGACTCTTCAGCACTGATATAAAGGGCTTTTAGTCCTGATTGTGCTACCTTCGCAGCAACATCAAGGATTAGTGTTGATTTACCAATACCGGGTTCACCTGCCATCAATACAACAGAACCAGGCACTAAACCACCACCGAGAACCCTATCCAATTCGCTGACTCCAGTGGGGTAATTACTAGAGTTTGATGTATCAATGCTGGTAATGGCTTGGGCAGCTTCAGCTACATTAACTACACTTGCTTGAGTTCTAGGTGCTGCTTTCGTTATTTTTTCTTCAAGAGTTCCCCATTGCTGACATTGAGTGCAGCGTCCCATCCAGCTAGCAAACTTTGCGCCACACTCTGAACACACATATGGAAGTTCTGTTTTTTTACTCATGGTTTTATCATGCCAGTAGGCACTGACAATTTACTCTTCGTGAGGTAGCTCAAGGTCAGGAAGCTGATCTACAGCTTCTCTGGCATTCATACCAGTAATACGGAAAAGATCTACATAAAGTTCACGGATAATTAACAAAATTGCGTAACTTTCTGCAGAATGAAGATGAACTTCATCATGATCTAAAAGCAAAGCACCTTGCTTGAGAATCACTTGCGCATCTGCCAGGCTTGCCAAACCAGCATTAGATTCAACATCGTGATTTTCTTCTGTCACTTTGCCCATATGTTCAACGCCAGTTTGGATACAAGCAATGCCTGCGCAAATTTTTTCAAGAGGGGCTTCTAACCTTTTGTATTCAGTTGCGTAGTTTTCTTCATCATCAAGTTCAATTGCTCGTACAACTAATCGTGAAATAGTGCGGCAATTACGCAAGGCAAAATCAGTATGGATAGAAATTTTATCTAGAATATCTAAAGTTTCACTATAGCCACGATAATGCGGTGCTAGTCGTGTTGTTTCTTGTGAAGATTCTACAGCTGTCATCATGCTATCAGATAAACTCTGAGTGTCTCTTGACCACATGAGATTTTCATAAGCAAGTCCAAGGTCATGGAATTCTAGTGCTTTCATATTGGATTCAAGCAGCTCTTTAGTTTCTCCTAGAACATCTGAAATATCTTTGCCGGCTTCTCGTTGCGGATTCTGTGCAAAAATCATGGTAACGAGCACAGCGATAATTCCACCAATCAAACCATCAAAGACGCGAGAGAAATGACCAGTAGTAGGCATAGGATACAGCACCAGAATTAAACTCTGCATGGCAATTTGCGTGGAGAAAATTCTACTACTATTGAGTGCTCTGGCAAACATTAAGCAAACAAAAATAATAATCCCTGCTTGCCACATGCCTTGGCCAAGAATCATCATGAGAACATCGGCAATAAGAATACCTGCCAAGCAACCTGTGAAGACGTCAAAAACAACTTTAAGCCTTGGCCCTTTAGCAAAACCTAAACTTGAAATACACACGGTAGCAGCAAAGACGGGAAACTTATGTCCTAAAGTAACTTCAGCAAGCCAGTAGGCAATCAAAGCACTCAGTGTAGTGAGCATAACTCGTGGCGCAGACTTTTGAGCACGTTTTAACCCTCGCTTCGTCTTTGAAGCAAGCTCGCGACTTCTCTTTTGAAGTCCGGTTAAAGTTGGCGCCATATTTTCTATCTTAACTTGTTTGTTATAGTAAAAGTATGCGTACTGTTTTACGTCTTTTGATTTCATTTTTTGCTATATTTACTCTTTTTGCACCTTCGGCTTCTGCTCACGATGAGCTCACAGGAAGTATACCGGCAGATAATGCCATCGTGCAGACCTCACCAAGTGAAATTCAACTCAACTTTAATGATTCTGTCATGACAATGGGCGCAGAATTCTCCGTTACTGCAGTTCAAGGCGATAAAAGCAATGTTATTGAGGGAGAGCCTCAATATCAAGGTACACGAGTTACCCAAAAGCTTAAAGCTAATTTACCTGAAGGCACTTATAACGCTGCTTGGCGCGTAGTTTCAGCCGATGGTCACCCCATTGGTGGAGTGGTAAAGTTCTCAGTTGGGCATCAGAGTCAAGAGAGTCAAACGTCACAGCAAGAAAATCAAGATAATTCATCAATGACCTGGCTATGGCCAACATTAGCTGTTGTTGTTGCGTGTATTGCTTTAGTAGCTTTCTGGTTTAACCGAAAGCAAAAGGCTCACCACGATGTCTAATCAGCACAAAGACACTACGCAACAACGGCTTAGTCGTAGAGGTGTTGTCGCGGGGGGTTTAGCTGCTGGTTCAGTAGCTGCCACAGGTGCAGTTGTTTGGCAGCACAGACAAGAAACTAAGGGTATTGAGCAAGAACCACTAGAATCCATTGGCACTGAGCAAGAAACCTTCTATGGTGAGCACCAAGCTGGTCTTCTTGGCGATCCACAAGCGTATGGTAATTTCATTTCTTTTGACTTAAAAGCTAACGTCAAAGAAATTTCAAAAGTGCGAAGCATGATGAAAATTCTCACTGATGATGCAGCCAGGCTCATGAAGGGCGAGAATGCTCTTGCAGATATGGAACCAGAACTTGCTAGAATTCCGGCAAGCTTAACGTTGACTTTTGGTTTTGGACCGTCCTTTTTTGAAAAACTCAACATTGAAAATCGTAAGCCAGCCTGGTTAAAAGTATTACCAATTTTCAAACAAGATCAATTAGATCAAGCACAAAGCAATGGAGATTTCATGGTAAGCATTTGCGCAAATGATGCTGTAACTGTAGCTCACGCTACTCGAATTATCTCTAAAGACGCACGTTCTTTTTGTACTGTTCGTTGGGAACAACAAGGATTTCGAAATGCTGCAGGTACTGTACCAAAAGGCCAAACAACGCGTAATTTATTTGGTCAGTTAGACGGTAGTCGTAATCCAACAGAAAAAGATGAAAACTTTAATGAGGTTATGTGGTCACAAGGCTCTGGAGACAAGGCTTGGATAACTGGCGGTACTTCTTTTGTTTACAGAAAAATCAAGATGGATCTTGAAGGCTGGGATCAAATTGATCGTGGTGCTCGCGAGATTGTGATTGGTCGTAATCTTGATAATGGTGCACCGTTAACAGGTACTAAAGAATCAGATGTTCCAGATTTAGACAAACGTGACTCGAATGGTTTATTGATTATTCCAGAATACGCGCATATCCGTAGAGCACAGACCGATGATTCAACCCAGCGTATGGTGCGAAGACCATATAACTATGACAGCCTGCAAGAGGGAAGCGGTCTCATTTTTAATGCATATCAAGCTGATCCTGATCATCAATTTATCCCAATTCAGCGCAGGCTTGATGAATTAGATTTATTAAATAAATGGGTCACACCGGTTGCTTCAGCTATTTTTGCGATTCCACCTGGATGCCAAGAAGGTGGCTACATTGGTGAAGGGATTTTAGGCAGTTAACTGCTGTGCTTTTCATCATGAACAATATCACCTACCCTGATTTACCAGTATCTCAGCGTAAAGATGAGATTGAAAAGGCAATAGCACAACATCAAGTAGTTATTATTGCAGGTGAAACCGGTTCAGGTAAAACAACGCAGATTCCAAAAATGTGTTTAGAAATGGGACGCGGTCAAGACGAACTTATCGGGCATACTCAGCCACGAAGGCTTGCCGCTAAAACTGTTGCAGAGCGTATAGCTGAAGAACTCCAAGTGCCACTGGGTCAAGAAATTGGATTTCAGGTACGTTTTACTGATGATAGTTCAGATAAAACTCGTGTGAAAGTCATGACTGATGGAATCTTACTCAATGAAATCTATCACGATAAATTACTACGAAAATACGATACGCTTATCATTGACGAGGCACATGAACGTTCTTTAAACATTGATTTTATTCTCGGCTACCTTAAACAGTTATTACCTCAAAGACCAGATCTTAAAGTCATCATTACTTCGGCAACCATTGACCCAGAGAAATTTAGCAAACATTTTGATAATGCTCCCATTATTAGTGTTTCTGGTAGAACGTACCCAGTCGAAATCCGATATCAACCGCTACATCATGAAGAACGGCGTGGAGAGGATAAAGACCTCACTGACGGTATCTGTGAAGCCGTTGTAGAGCTATCTCGAGAAGCCCCTGGCGATATTCTCATTTTCTTGCCGGGAGAACGTGAAATTAAGGATGCCACTAAGGCCCTTGAAGCATTGACACACAAAGTGGCAAAATTGAGCACAACACAAATACTGCCACTTTTTGCCAGACTTTCTTTAGCAGAGCAGCATAAAATTTTCACTCCAGGCAAGCACCCACGAATTGTGTTGGCAACCAACGTAGCTGAAACATCTCTGACAGTGCCTGGAATTAAATATGTTATCGATACTGGTACAGCCAGAATCTCACGATACTCCAATAGAACAAAAGTTCAACGTTTACCTATTGAGCCAATCTCTCAGGCATCTGCACAACAGCGAAGTGGACGAAGCGGGCGTGTATCAGATGGTATTGCAATCCGTTTGTATTCAGAAGAAGACTACCAACAACGAACTGAATTTACTGACCCAGAAATTCATCGCACCAACCTTTCTTCTGTCATTTTGCAGATGTTTACTTTAGGTTTTGCACGCAATGAGCAAGAAGTCCAGCAATTTCCATTCGTTGAACCACCTGCAATGGCTAGCATTGGAGATGGCATGCAAGTGCTGGCTGAGATTGGTGCCATTAAACGTAACAAAGGCACACGAAAGCAAGCAGGTGAAGTTAAACTTACCAAAATTGGGTGGCAAATCGCTAAACTACCAGTTGATCCTCGCTTTGCTCGCATGATTATCGAGTCAGCTCGCAGAGATTGTGTTCAAGAAATACTCATCATTGTAGCTGCTCTAGGGATTCGGGACCCTAGGGAACGCCCTCAAGACAATGAAGAAAAAGCAAAGCAACTTCACCGACGCTTCAAAGATGATAAATCTGATTTTATTTCATACCTAAAATTGTGGGCATACATTCAACAGCAACAACAGGAGCTCTCAAGCTCGCAGTTTAGAAAACTGTGCAAGAGAGAATACTTAAGTTTTATCCGTATCCGTGAATGGCAAGATATGTACCGTCAACTTAGGCAAGCAATACACAGCATTGGGATTAAAGCTCCTGCGTTGCACCATGAGATTAACCCTGCTCGCAATGAAGATGCTGTACACAAGAGCATCCTTTCAGCACTGCTGTCACAGATTGGCTATTGGGACGAAAATACTAGGGAGTATCGTGGAGCTAGAGGCGTAAGATTCTCTATTTTTCCCAGCAGTAACCTTTTCGGAAAACAGAAAGCTGAATGGATTGTTACAGCAGAGCTAGTTGAAACCAGCAAAATGTGGGCTCGCCTTAATGCCGTTATTGACCCACAGTGGGTGGTAGAACTTGCTGGTACTTTAGCAAAGACTCACTATAGCGAGCCACATTGGCGCCAAGATCGTGGCAGTGTTATGGCCTATCAGAAAGTGACTGTTTATGGCTTACCAGTCATTGAACGGAAACTTGTACAGTATGGCAAGATAAATCCAACAATTGCTCGCGAAATGTTTATCTGGCACGCCTTAGTATTGGGGCAATGGGATACACATTATCCTTTCTTTAAACATAATAGGGAAGTCCTAGAAGATATTGAAGCATTGCAAGAGCGCACCAGACGTTATGATTTGCGGGTCAATGACGATGTCCTAGCAGATTTTTACGAAGCGCATATTCCCCACGATGTTGTATCAGGAGCTCACTTCAACAAATGGTATAAGCATGCATCACACAATCATAAGAAACTGCTCTTCTTTGATGAGAGCCTTGTTGCTACAGATGAGGTAGAAGATATTGATGCAGGTGAATTTCCTCTTGAATGGGAACAAGCTCCGTTTACTTTCACACTTGATTATTCCTATGATGATGGGGTTTCACTGTTAATTCCTCTTGAAGTGCTTAATCAGGTAGAAAACGTAGGATTCGATTGGCTAGTTCCTGGGATGCGAGCAGAACTAGTAGCAGCACTTATAAAATCTTTACCAAAACAGATTCGTAAGAACTATGTTCCCTCCAACGATGTTGCGCGCAAAGCTCTGGAGCAGCTAGGCCACGATACCAGCAAGCCACTGACAGAAACACTTGCAAGTATTTTGCGCACGATGCGTGGTGTCCCAATTCCAAAGGAAGCCTGGGATTGGGACAAAGTCCCACAGCATCTGAAAATGCAATTTCTTGCTGTGAATCATCGTGGTCATACTGTAGGGGAAAGTAGGAGCTTAAGTCAGCTACAAAAACAACTGAAAAGTAAGACTCAAGATGCCTTGTCTAAAACATTAACTGTTGGAAAACAAAAAGTTCAAGAAGTGAGCAAGAAGAAGCTCACTAAGATGCCTGAACAGCCGTTGAATATGCCATTGGAGCAAGAGTTGGCTGGGCATAAAGTTAAAGGTTACCCTGCTCTTGTGGATGAAGGCCAGAGTGTTGCTTTTACAATTAGCGAATCTGAGCAAACTGCTATGTGGCATAACAAAAGGGGCATTACTCGTTTACTCTTGCAACAACTTCCAGATACCACGAACTATATTCAGAATCATTTAACAGCGCAAGAGAAGTTAACTTTTGCTCATACTCCATACCTTAACGTTAAGGAATTGCTAGAAGAATGCCGTTATGTTGCGGTACAAGACATGGTAGGAGATTTTAGCAGTATTAACACTGAAGAAGATTTTAAGACCGTGTTACAGCGCGTGAAAGAAAATATTATTGATGAAACTTTTGCCGTTACTAAAACAGTAGAGAAAATTCTTTCTACTACTAGGAGCATTGAAAAAGGAATTAAACGTACTTCTTCCTTAAGTTTGATGAATTCACTCACTGATGCTCGCAGTCACCTTGAGTCTTTGGTGTATCGTGGCTTTATTCAACGAGGACACCTCAATGATGTTTTGCGTTACCTTAGCTCTTTAGAAAAGCGAATAACAAAAATGCAAGATCATGCACAGCGAGATAACGCCACAGTGTTACAGCTTAAATCATTAGAAGAAGAATATTGCAGGCTTATTACTCAACAAGGGTTTGAACTCAAGGGTTTAAATATTTTAGAAAAGGACCACCCGGCACCAGAGCATTTACATCAGGCACGATGGATGCTGGAAGAATTGCGTATCTCATTGTTCACTCCTGATATCAAGACGGCTTATACAGTCAGTGAAAAGCGATTACGCAAGGTTTTGTACCCCTAGGAAAGATGCTGTTAATTCTTCGGATTTAAGCTAGTTTTGTAGTCACTTCACTAAAATTACTCCTATATGGCTTTATTCTAGTAGTTTCGTGTCGTTGCTAGGCCATTTCTCATGAGTGTTTAACGGTATTTTACTTATTCTGAAAGTGTTCTTAAGCACAAGTGGAAAGGTTCACCATGAATGGTATTGTTCACATGACGGGATTAAGTTTTGAGACGGCAGGAGTAGTCTTTAATGCGTTGGGATGGGTAACATGGGCTAGTGCACTGGTGAGTTTAACGGGAGTAGGTTTTTCTGCGGCTGCTTTACTCATTGCATCTCGTCACGCTATTCTTCGCACAGCAAGAGCGCGCGGTCGAAATCAGGCATTGCAACTATAGCTGTTTGTTTATGTCAATTGATCTGACTTCAAACCAGCGAATTGCTGGCTTAGTTATTTTATTTGCTTTGCAATGTCTTAATAGTTATTTACTCATAGCTCAAGCTGTTGATGTTCAATACAAGGAACTTTTGATATGTATAACTTTATTGCTCCAGCCATTAGTACTAGCTTTTACTCTTGTTTTTGATGTGATTGTGGTGCTTATCAGTTTTTATATGTGCACGAAGAGGACTTTAGAAAGCAAAGTTGTTATATCGGGGATAATTGTAGCTAATATAGCTTGCGTTATCGCATATTTTCTTTATCAGAGAATTACATCGAATAATAATTTGAATATTGAAGTAGCGCCAATTTATATGATTATTCCTATATTTAAGGGTCTACTTCTCAGTTATTTTTATACCGGATTTATTGGTGATAGTGCTAAAGCCAAGATGTGCTGTTGTTTGCTTATCGTAGCTTTCTCTGTAATTCCAGTGTTAGTTTTTAAACTATTTATCTAGAGTCAAGTATGCAAAGAGTAAGCTTAGGTGTAATTTATCAGCGTTCAAAAGTTTTTAATGCTTTTGAGATTATTAGTAAGAGAAAAAGGTTAAGAAAGTTAGAATTATTTTGTAGAGAAAAGCTGATCTTTTTTTCAGATGATGATCAAGTTGTAGCACTAAAAATATTGCAGTGGTCTTATGTCTTAGCCGAGTATTCTTCTCTTATTGGTTTTTATGGTCTTGGACTAGCTTCTGTTCTTCTAGTCCAAGGTGATGTCTTGGTACTAGTTGCAGGTACTGTTCCCTTTGGCCTTGTTATGCTGTTTTTAATTGGTAATAAAAAACAATTTCAGAAGTTTTCGACTTTAAAGAATCTACCACAGTGGGGCAGGCATCAAAAAGCTAGTGCACTTCTAGACTTTTTATCTAAAGATTACTGTGTGAAGTATTTTCTCTTTTTTAGATTAGTTCCCTATGTTTCTGGCTATTTGAGTGCTGCTCTGATGAGGGGCATAGATGTTACTTGTGTGTTGTTAACGTCTTTTGTATGTATTGGAAGTTTTTACTTTGCAATATTTAGTTCCAGAGTACTCAGCCTAGGCATTCCATTATGTACCGTTCTCAAAAAAGAGAAATGTTCTCGGTTTACTCGAGAAATAACTCCACTAACGATTACACAAGAGATACCAACAGGAAATATTTGGAAGCAACAGATTCTTAGCATTATTGCTCAACGCCTGCTGGTCAGTTCAAGAAGATTAACAGGACAAAAAGCTGCAATAATAGTGATGCCTTCATTGATTTTAATCGTCTTTTCTTTCTTTGCCTGGAAAGATTTGGAATTTAGTTACTTTTGCATAGGGGTATGCTTGGTTTCAAGCGCTGTTTCAATGTTCACAATGAACATATGGTTTTTGAGTAGCCTTCAGGATATTAAGTTACTTGAGTCGCTTCATTATTATTGTTCAAAGGGCAAGTTACAATTACGGTTAAGAAAGGCACTTCTGAGCACTACCCTCAAGTACTATTCTCCTCTTGTTGGGGTAAGTTTTTTAGCATTAATGGTGTTGTCTTTGTTGAATTCAAAGTTGGATTTAGGGGATTTGCTGTTCTTAGAGCTATTATGCGTAGAATCTTTTATTCATAATATTTTGATATTAAAGTTGATTATTTTAAGGAGCTTAGGTTTTCTATCTATTGCTCACCATAGAATTAATCACCCAGCTACTTTAGATGGAATGGTTAGCAATGTTGTGGAAGATTATCTATTTGTTGGAATTCCTTTTATTAGTGTGAGTTACAGCTTGGCTTTCTTTTATAAAACTTCAAATATTGCGCCTATAACAGTTCTTTACTTATGCTTCTTGATTGCAACATTCCTTTATGTCCGTAACAAAGAAATGAGGATAGTGTAGTGCTAGAAGTTACTCATCTTACAAAGAGTTTTAAACGAGAAATTTTTTCAAATCTGAACTTTGTGATACCAAATGGGGCAAAAGTTCATCTTAAAGGTGTCAATGGTATTGGTAAAACAACTCTTTTGAAGATTATGGCAGGGTTACTAGATTATGAAGGTTCTATCTCATTGGATGGGGTTAACCAGCAACAAGATTTTGATACTTATTTTCAAAGTAATGCCTTTGTTGCATCGACCCCTTTAGTTATTGATTATCTTACCGTGAATGAAATGCTCAATCTAGTAGAGAATGCTACCATTCCTTCTTCAAGTACAACACTTAATAAATTCAAGGAGTGGAAAGATTATTATGTATTAAAGCTCAAGCTAGCGCCTTATCTTGATGAATTGATGTTGAACCTCTCCTTGGGGACACAACAAAAAGTCGCTTTAGTTGCTGCTTTGTTGAGTCGACCAAAGCTCATTCTGCTTGATGAACCTTTTGTGAACTTTGATAGGGAATCTTTTTATGCTGGTCTTGAGATTTTGGAAATTTATGTGCGTGAGAATGATGCAATACTTATTTATTCCTCTCATTCCCACGATGAAGAAGTGTTGTATTTTGCTGACTATGAATTAATCATTGAGAACCCAACAGCACTTCATATCAATCAGTTATGAGCAAAAAAGGCACTTATCGGGAGATAAATTTAGAAAAACCGTTAGCTGGATTGTTTCTATTTAACACGGTACTAGCATTGGTTTCATTTATAGCGGGTTGGCATATCACTGTCACGCCATTAGAACTTAATCCTAATAAAGTAGTTTTTTCATTTGAAGATATTTTCTTGAATAACTTCTTGATACAAATGGAGGCTCTTATTAGCGGATTTTGTACCTTCGGTATAGCAGGACTCTACTATGAATGTTCAAATTTCTTCTTGTTGGGAAATGTTTTTCGAGAAATGTATATGAATTTTGATCTGAAAACAGCCATAATTCACATCTTTCCACACGGGTTAGTAGAAATTCCTTCAATGATTCTTACAGCTACACTGAGTCAATGTTTCCTTTACGTACTTTATGAATCAGTGAAGCTACGTGATAAAAAACTTTTGGAGGTACCTTTTGTATTGTTGATTATTAACATTTTTCTAATTTTGTTGGCAGCTTTGTCCGAGTGTTACATTACAAAGTCTTTGATTGAAATAGCGGACTAATTTGATTGAAATAGCGGACTAAAATGCAATGAAATTTGAGAAGTTTATAACAATTTACCGTTACT
>JASGFC010000018.1:0-33771 GCA_047605865.1 Micrococcaceae bacterium
AAATTGCCTCATTCTGTACTGAAATCAGCACAGAATGCACATTTTCGAGGTAGCTTATCAAATCGTGGCTTTGTTAAGGTCCAAAGACTAGCCTATACGATTGCAGATTTAGAAGAGTCGTCCGTGAGTAAAGATCACGTAGATAGGGCTTTAGAATTAGGGAGTTACTAATGGATAATATAGCAGAAGCCAGATATTTTTGTTCTACTTTAGCAGATGGAGCAGACCCAATACTACAGATACTTATTGACCACTTTGGTGTTGTAGAATTGAAAGAATTTTTACTTACAGATTCTAAAACGTATCATCCTTTTAAGCATCAATGGCTAGAAGATAAAGGGTATTCACAAGCAAAAAAACATTTTGATCAAGCTTTGCAACGTTGGCAACCTCGTATAGAACTCTTTAAAAAGAAGAACGTTCTCTTAGAAGAACTAGAAGAGAAATATAATTGTAGTTTTATTTATCCAGAACATAAGTGGTGGATTAAGTCGTTAGAAGATTTACATTTTGAAGCTCCAATTGGATTATGGCACAAAGGCGAAGAACAATCTAAAGCTGTAGCCTTAGTAGGATCTCGCGCTGCAACAGATTATGGCAAAGCTTGTGCCTTTAATCTTGCCAGCGGCCTTGCTTTAGAGGGTTGTTCAGTCATTTCTGGTGGAGCATATGGAATAGATACTGCTGCACATTTAGGCGCACTGAATTATGAAGCAAAGACTACTGTTGTTTTTGCTAATGGTTTTGGAAATCTATATCCAAAAGGTAACTATAAGCTTTTCCAAAGGATTTTAGATAACGGTGGTAGCTGGATTAGTGAAACACATCCAGAGGTTATGGCAAGTAAATGGCGGTTTTTACAGAGAAACCGTTTAATTGCGTGTTTAAGTAAAATGATAATCGTTGTAGAAGCTGCTCATCGTTCAGGTGCAAAGAATACGGTCAACCACGCTTATAATATCAACAGGCCAGTGGGTGTAGTTCCAGGAAATATTACTTCAAATATGTCAGCAGGATGTCTTGAAATGTTGAAAGAAAACCCTGATTGTTACTGCATCACTGGCATTGATGACATCCTAGCTGTTATCAATGAATTACCCCAGAAAATAGACACTGTACCTTCCACCGAAAAGTTCTGGAACAACAGTGATGAGTTAAGAGTACTTGATGCTATGCCTCGTGATGGAGCTTTTACAGTCACGCAAATTGCTGCAAATAGTGGATTGAGTAAGAAGTCAGTTTCGTTTGCTTTGAAGAAGCTTTCACAAAGTTCAGATGTGATAAATTTCGCAGAGCTATGGAGTAAGAAAGTTTAATAGTACAGAAGTTCTCTTAAGAAAGTTATCCTTAAAGTATGGAGAACATCGTGAGTGACTTTAGCCTATTTCTTAAAGCGCAACAAGGTAAATCGTCACATACCATTAGAGCTTACACCAGAGATGTAACTGAGTTTCTCACTTTTTTTACGCAGCAGGGTGGTTCTGAACTTGATGATGTTGATGTTTCGGCGATTCGACTTTTTCTTGCTGAACTTCATAAAAAAAAGCTAGCAAATAGTACACTAGCCAGGAAGATAGCCTCTCTTAAAGCTTTTTTTAACTGGGCTTATACAGAAAAACTTATCAAGACTAATCCTTCGCTTTATCTTAGTTCGCCAAAGATTAGTAAGAAGCTTCCTGAAGTTTTGAGCCAACAAGCCACGGTCAATGTATTGTCTCAACACGAAAAGGCAAACAGTAGGCATTCTCAGCGAGATATCGCAATGTTTGAACTTTTATATGCAACAGGGATGCGTGTTACCGAATTATCAACTCTAAACCTTGACTCTTTTGATCAGAAGGAAAGAACAGTCAAAGTGCTGGGTAAGGGTGGCAAAGAGCGTGTGATTCCTTTCACGAAAGCAGCAGAAGAAGCTATTACAGTTTGGCTGGATAAGGAACGGCAAGAACTTGTACAAAATCCTCAAGAAAAAGCATTATTTCTTGGTGCTCGCGGGAAAAGGATAAATCCAAGGCAAATCCGTACTGCAATTAACAATTTTTTAAAGACTGTACCAGATTCTAAGGCATCAGGTCCGCATGCTATACGGCATACGGCTGCAACGCACCTTGTAGAAGGTGGTGCTGATTTAAGAAGTGTCCAGGAACTTCTTGGACACTCCTCGTTATCAACTACTCAACTATATACCCATGTTTCTATGGACAGACTCAAAGAAAGCTATAAGCAAGCTCATCCAAGAGCCTAGTTACCAACAATTAAAAGACATACCTTGTCATTTCATACACTTCAGTGTTAGGCTTGCGTATAGTTGTTACTGATACTTCTAGATAATACTAAATTCCTGCTATAGGTCGTTGGGGAAGACGCACCACTAGTCAAGGAGAAACGGAATGTCTAAAAGTACCACGCAAGGAATGTTATATATTCATTCTGTGCCTGCTGCTGTATGCCCACATCTTGAGTGGGCTATTAACTCTGTCCTTGGCGAAGATTTAAAATTCTCTTGGGACAAACAACCTGCTGAACCAGGAATGCTTTGCACCGAAGTTGCATGGCGTGGAGAAGCGGGGATAGGTTCGTTGCTAGCCTCTTCAATTCGTCGTATGGGTAAAATCCGTTTCGAAGTTACTGAAGATGCTAGCTCAGGTGTTGATGCAAGCCGGTGGAGTCACACGCCAAAATTGGGCATCTTTCATGCTGTTACTGATGTGCACGGAAATATTATGGTTTCTGAAGAACGTATACGTCGTGCATATGAGATTGGCAATGAACACAATGACCCAATGCGTGTATATCAAGAGCTCTCCCAAGCGATGGGTGAAGCTTGGGATGAAGAACTTGAGCCTTTCAGGCTTGCAGCATCAGGCGTTCCAGTCCGTTGGCACGATTTCAGAGAAGTCGCCCAACAAAGTTAAAACTTAAGGACTTATAAAAGTGAGGTGCTTACTCTTAAAGTAAGCACCTCACTTTTTAATTTGTCTCAACTTGAAATTACGTAATATAACTCTGGAGTTATATTAAGTACTAGGGCGAAAGCATCTTTGTAACTTCTGTACTAGCATAGTTTGATTTTCTTTCAGCTAATTTGCCTGTTGTTAGCGCGATTTTTAGAGTATAGATATCTCTGATATTACTAAAATCTAGATTGACTACCTCTGCCACCCGATCAAGTCTATAGCGGACTGTATTAGAGTGTATACCAATTTCTCTAGCAGTACCTTCTAAAGAAAAAGCACATTCAAGATAGGTTTCTGTGGTAAGCAGTAGCTTTGGATCTACGTCTTTAAGTGGTTTATACCATTTTTGAATAGCGTAATCTCTAGCTTTTTTATCTCCTAAGATAATACGTTCTGGAATAAGATCTTGCGCATCAATCAGTGAGTCGGCTTTAAGCCAAGCTTGTGAACAAAGATATCCTGCAAAAGCACAGTGTGTGGCATATTCCAATCTTTTAAAAGAGGATTCAATAGGGCCAAAAACAATGGTTCCATTTTCGAAATACTCTTGCAAGGGAGAAAGTAGAGATCTAATTTCCTTAAAATTTGAAAGTAGTATCACTAAGGTATCCCGATGAAACGCAGTAAGATTCTTCACTCCATGAGCTGAAAGGTAATCTTGAATTTTCTTTTCAGCAACAGTTGCAGTATTTGTCATAGATAATTTTCCGATGACAGCAGTACAAGGTGCTTTTTCTTTCCAGGAGAAACTTTTTAACTTATTAAAGATTGCTTCCGTACCTCGCTGAGCAATAATGGTTTCAACTAAGTTAGTTTCCAGTGTCTTTTGATGTGCTTGACTACTTTCAATAAAAGCTTCTGAAGCGCAGAACATGGCTTTGGAGCAAAATGCAGCAACAAGGTTCTTAAAACCTTGAGTATTGTATGGACACAATATTTGTGATTTTGAAGAAACAACTTTACAAGCTGACTGGCAAATCTGTAGTAGATATTCTAGATTGAGTGAATGTAAAATATTAAGTGGTCTTGTGCCAAAAGTACGCACTAAAGATTCTTTAATGGAAATATCATTCTTCAACCAACTATCGAATGATTTAATACCTAGGTGCACAGTTGTTCTGGCTATATTTTGCTGCTCTGTTGTGAGCATTTTGAACCATGCAGCCTGTTGTTCAAGATCTTTGATAGTTAATCTACTTAATTCTTTAATGGATTTACAGTAAGACAGTGATAGGCAACGACGTTCTTCTACAGATAAATGAGTGATAATTTGAGGGTCCATAGTTCTCTAGCCTACGGATTTCCAGTTAAGGAAACATCGCTCTTAAGTATGAATTTTAAAAATGAAAATTCTGCTAATATTGTTTAGCTAATTGTTGCTTTGATTGCCTTATGGTCACTTCCTTGTGCAGTAAAAGTGTGAGAAGTTCCATTAGTAAATCCTTTATAGAAAACGTGATCAATCTTTGTTGCTGGGAAGAATGTTGGCCAGGTAAAGCCCATACCGAAGTGTTCATTTTTGGTTTCTGGCCATGCATGTAAAACTTCTTGGAAGTGACTATCATAGGTTGAAGCATTGAAATCACCCATAATGATAGCTTTATCATTAGGGTCAGTCTTCATCACTTGGCTAATCTGATCTAGCATCTCATCGCGTTGAGCATGTTCAGATGGCCTATAAGAACCCATATGTGAAACATAGACCTGCGTTTTTCCTTGAGGAAGGTCTACTTCAGAAGTCAAAACCCTACCATAATTGGTAGGCATATCAGCAGCTTCTCCATCAGTAATAGGATATTTACTCCATAAAGCTACAGTTCCAAAGACGTGATTGTAGGGGTAAGCTGCATTCATAGCACTAACAACTTCTTCACCAGCAGTACCCTCAAGCTCTTCGATACCAACGAGATCAGCGTTTTGTGCAATAATGCTTTGAACGGCAGCTTGAGGATCTTTATTATCAGCATCAATGTTAGACGTTGCCACAGTAAGAGCATTTGAAGCAGTATTTGCTTTTGTTGGAAGCAGTTGAGGAATAAACATAAGGGCAGCAACGAGTGGAAAAGCCAGAAGTAAAATAGCAGCTTTCTGCTTTCTATAAAGAAATGCTAAGAAGATAAAGAAAATACTTAGCAGACCAAACCAGGGCAAAAAGTTTTGTGCCAGTAATAATAAATTTTGCAGAAAAACAAAGCGTGAAGAGCTAGAAGAAGTTGTGGTCTTTGTTATTGGAAATCTGTTTATAATGAGAAAGAGTGCCCCAGCCAGAGATAGAGCTATGAGAAGAGTAGCTTTAAGTGGCTTCATCTTGTGCTTTCTGATCCTTGCTAACAATCTTTTAATAAACCCTTTTCCCAAACCCATGGCACGATAGTGGAAAGAATAGTAAAAACCACTCTTAGCTTATAAACCATATATCGTGCTCTATGGAAGCGGTAATGAGTTTAAAAATGGTGTCCATATACTAGAAATCCTAGCAGAAGTAGAGTTAAAATCGTGGAAATCATACGTGAAGTTATAAGCTCACGCTACGCTTTATGTACAAAATTTACGTGTAAGAAAGTGCCCGCGCTATCTCTGATTAACGCGTACTTTCCTCAATAAGTTCAAGAATATGGCGATAAGGTTTATGTGTTGCTCTACTTAAACCAATTTCACAGGTGCGATTACTTGAAGCATATGCTGCATACTCTTTTTCATTGACTTCAGCTGCCTCAGCTTGTGTTGCTGAAGCAGTAAGTTCAGGATGAAGCATTCCACGATCTCCTGCAAAAGCACAACAACCAAAATTGAGTGGCACCAGAACATCATCAGAAATTTTTTCAGCTAGTTCTTTCAAGTCTTCAGTTATACCAAGAGCTGTTGAAGAACATGTTGGGTGGAGGGCAATAGATTCAATCCTTTGAGAAACTTTTAATTTATCTAAGGTGTAGTCATGAATAAATTTAACGCTATCAATAACTTTCAATGCTTTATATTTCGGGTCTTCTTTACAAGCTTTTTCAATCATGACTTCGATACCTTCAGAACATGAAGAAGCATCAGTTACAACAGGTAGGCGGCCTTCATCGCTAGCATCCCATAACCAGTTGATGACCTTGTCTTTCATGACATCATAGCCTTCAGAGTAACCTTTTGATTTCCATGGTGTACCACAGCACAAGCCATCAATACCTTGCGGGGTTGTAACTGTTAGTCCAGCACGATCACACAGAGCCAAGAATGCAGCAGGCGCACCCATTCCTTGATGTCCGTGTTCATCTTTTTCTGCTCCAAACATGGTGCCAATACATGTTTGGAAGAAGACAGCATCTGCTTTGTTTCGAATACGTTCATGGCGTTTCTTTCCACCACCAGGCAAACTGGAATCATACATAGGCAGTTGGTCTTTTGGCAACACCATACGACCCACTTTGGTTATTCCTTCAACCAGAGGACCAGGCATATATTTTGCTGCTGATAAAGCTACGCCGCCAACTTCCGCAATACCTCCCCAATGCTTAGCAGTTTGCTCCCAAGCCTTTTGTCCAGCATCTGTGCGTTCTTCCATGCGAAGCCTGCGTACCAAGTCGCCGGTATTGATATCAACAGGACAAGCAACTGAACACATGCCGTCAACAGCACACGTTTGGATACCATCGTATTCATATTGTTTACGGATTTCTGCAGCAGTTTCGGTATCACCATTTTCTTCAGCACGGGCAAGCTCACGCCGCAACACAATACGTTGCCGAGGAGTAAGGGTAAGGTTTTTTGATGGGCAGGCTGGCTCGCAGTAACCACATTCCACACAGCGGTCAACTTCTTCTTCAACCGTAGGTGTTAATTTAATGTTCTTCATGTAGGACGTTGGGTCATCATTAAGTACAACTCCAGGGTTGAGCATGAGGTTAGGGTCACACAGTTTCTTGATATCCCACATCATTTGATAAAGTTTTTCACCAAATTGTTCTTTGACAAACGGCGCCATGATGCGTCCAGTGCCGTGTTCTGCTTTTAAAGAACCTTTATGTGAGAGTACAAGTTTGACCATATCGTCAGTAAATTCTTGATAACGAACCATATGTTCAGGCTCTTTAAAGTTTTCGCTCAGTAAGAAATGCACATTGCCATCTTTGGCGTGACCAAAGATACAGCTGTTTTTGTAGCCATATTTATCGAAGAGTTGAATAAGCTCTTCGAGTGTTGGGAGTAATTCTTCTACTGGAACCACGATATCTTCAAGTAATGCTGTGGTTCCAGATTCTCGAGCTTCTGCAACAGTGGTATAGAGGCCTTTACGGACTTTCCAGAGAGCAGCGCGTTTGGAGCTATCTTGAGTGAATTTAGCTGGAGCTGAAAGTTTCAGTTGCTGGAGTAAGGAAGAGTTCTGCTTGAGTTTTTCTTCAAGTTCCTTTTGTGAAAAGCCATGATATTCCACGAGTAGGGCAGCATTTTCATTAACATCAATATCTTTAATTTCTTCGGCTACTTGTGGAATAGTTTGTGCAACTTTCAGTGACGTTGCATCCATTAATTCAATGGTTGCCATTCCAGATTCAACAAGTTGTGGCAATGCGCCAGTAGCATCTGAAAGGGTAGGGAAAACAAGGAGTGCTGTAGCAACTTGTGGCGCTATAGCTACAGTATTAAATGTTGCTTCAGCTATATGTCCAAGAGTTCCTTCAGAACCTATAAAAAGGTGTTCAAGAATATCAAGTGGTTTCTCGAAATCAAGAAGAGAGTTTAACCCATAACCCATAGTATTTTTCATAGAATACTGTTGTTTTAAGAATTCTACGGCTTCTGGATCTTTAAGAAGTTTATGACGTAGTTCAATAAGACTATTGTAAAGTTCAGGTTCTTTGCGCTCTAATTGTGTATCAGCATCTTCATCAGCAGTGTCAATTGTGGTTCCTGATGGAAGCACAAAAATCATAGAATCAAGTGTTGAATAAGTATTGTAGGTAGTACCGCAAGACATGCCTGTGGAATTGTTGGCAACAACTCCACCTATAGTGCAGGCTACTTCACTTGCTGGATCAGGGCCTAACTTGTAACCGAAGCGAGCTAGATGAGCATTAACCATGCGCACCGTTGCACCTGGCTCAACTCTAACTCTTTTACCCTCGTCTAGAACTGTAATAGCGCGAAAATTTTTACGTGTATCAACTAGAACGCCTTCAATTGAGCCCTGTCCACAAAGGCTTGTTCCTCCTGAGCGGAAACCTACAGTATCTTTATTTTCTTGTGCAATCTTGAAAATTTCAGCAATTTCTTCTTTGCTTTTTGGTGTTGCTACTGCCTCTGGCACGATAAGGTAATGAGAGGCATCATGAGCAAAAGCAAGGCGATCAATGGTGCGGTCTCGAAGACCAGGGTAATCTGCAATTGTAGTCATAGCTCAATTCTACTCAGGGTAGATGAAACAACATGACAATAATTACGTTACATTTTCCTTTCCAAATTGCCTAAAGTGGGGTAGTCTACTTATATCTGAATTTATAAAGCAGATTCATGACATAAAGGATAAAAGAATGGCTCACAGTATATCTCGACGTAAGCTCATTACTACCTTTGGGCTTGGTGGTACTGCTACTTTGGTACTTAGTGCCTGTGGTTCCAATGACTCTTCAAGCTCAGGTAGTAGCAGTAGTGATTTCCCGGTAACTATTAAACATGCTTTTGGGCAAACAGAAATTAAGAAAAAACCTACTCGTGTAGCAACTGTTGGTTGGATTAACCAAGATATCTTATTGTCTTTAGGTATTAAGCCTGTGGCAATGCCGAAGAACACTTACGGTGGAGATGCGCAAGGCTACTTGCCATGGACTAAAGAAGCAAGCGATAAAATTTCTGGTGATGCTCCAGTGTTGTATTCAGATACTGATGGTGCAGATTTCAATGCCATTGCTGGTGCAAAGCCCGATGTTATTATTGGTGCTTATTCTGGGATTAGTCAAGACGATTACAACAAACTCAGCCAAATTGCTCCAACGGTTGCATATCCTTCTGAACCTTTTGCAACCCCACTAGAACAAACTATCAGCATGATTGGTCAAGCAGTAGGTCAAAAGAGCAAAGCTGAGCAACTTTATACTGACTACCAGAGCAAAGTAAAAGCTGAAGGTCAAAAATATAGTGCTATCCAAGGTAAAACTTTTGCTTATACAAACTTTACAAGTGATTTGAGTAAATTCAATCTCTATGCACCTGATGATGCACGCGTTGAACTTCTCAATGGATTAGGCATGAGTACAGATGACTCAGTTAAAGAATTAACTAAGGATAGTAAAGCGTTCTATGTTGAGTTAAGTGCTGAAAAAGCTGAAGAAGTTGACCCTCAAGTTCTTGTTGCTTCTGCCCCGGATCAAGATACAATGACTAAAGTAGTTTCAAGCTCTTTGCTAGGAAAGATTCCTGCTCTTCAAAAGGGAACAGTAGCCTCTTTCTTTGACCCTGCAATGTTGATGGCAACCTCTGCTGTAACACCTCTTTCTACCGATTGGGCGTTCCAAAAAGGTTACGTAGATACTTTGAACCAAGCTGCACAAAAAGTTACTAACTAAAACTCATAATCTGTGAAAACTAAAAATCTGCTCATCTACCTTGCCTTGTTGGCTTGTTTGTTGTTATGCAGCATTCTTTCACTGACGCTAGGTGTTCAGCAGACTAGTTTTGCACAGACATTTTCTGCTCTGCAATCGCATAATATGTCTGATGCAACGGTGGCAATTGTGCACTCTCGTATTTCACGAACTTATCTGTGCCTTGCTATTGGGGCTGCTCTTGGTGTTGCTGGTCAACTGATGCAAGTTGTGACAAGAAACCCTTTAGCAGATCCTGGAATACTCGGGGTTAATGCGGGGGCAGCAGCTGCAGTAGTTGTAGGTTTTACTTTTTTTAATGCCCACAATGGAGTCATTGAGACATTGCTTGCATTAGTAGGTGCTTGTCTTGCTGCTGGTCTTGTCTACGCTGTTGCACAAAAAGTTTCTAGTTCAAATAGCTCTGTTACCCTTGTTGTGGTTGGTGCTGCCCTCAGTGCTGCTTGTGGTTCTTTGACAACACTCATGTTGTTAAGCAAGCAGACCAGCTTTGATGATTATCGTGCCTGGCAGTTAGGATCTGTAGCAGGTAGAGATTTATCAACGTTACCGTTAACTCTTCCTCTCATTTTGCTTGGTTTAGCTTTAAGTATTTATTTAGCAAGTTCACTTAATATCCTTAGTCTTGGTGATCAAGTTGCTACGGCATTAAGCCATCAAACAAATCGTACTAAATTGCTTGCAACACTAGCCGCTGTAGTTCTTGCTGCATGTGCTACAGCAGTTGCAGGCCCTATTGCCTTTGTTGGTCTTATCGTGCCACATTTTGCCAAGATGCTTGTAGGGCAAGATCAGCGAAAAATTTTGCTAGCAAGTATTCTGATTGGACCTTGTTTGATGCTTGTAGCAGACATTTTAGGTAGAGTAGTTCATCGGCCTGCTGAAATTCCAGTGGGAGTGATGACAGCTCTGATTGGCGTTCCCGTATTTCTTCTTTTGATTAGTAGAAACAAGAGGATATCGTGAAAAAATTGATTACGTTAATCCTTGTATTGCTCATCATTGATGGTTTATGGAGTGGTGCCAGTAACTTAAGAGCTTTTGAACTTTTTACCTTGCCTCGCTTAGTTTTGGCGATTCTGGCTGGAATGGCTTATGCAGTTGCAGGTTACTTGTTCCAACTATGCTTCAAAAATCCACTTGCTAGTCCAGATATTATTGGTATCAATGCAGGCGCTTCAGCAGGGGCGCTTATCTCTTTATCTTTGTTAGGTTCAACTGGAGTCATTTTGAATTTTGGAGCGCTAGTGGGCTCGGCTGTTGTCTGCGTCTTCGCTTTGTTGTTTGCAAGACCTATGATTGCTTCAAATTTTGTATCAAGATTAGTTTTAATTGGAATTGCTTTATCTAGTTTTGCCTTAAGTATTGTGGCTTATATTTTAAGTACGATGCCTATTGGGCAGGCACAGCAGAGCATGCAATGGCTTACTGGTACTCTTCATGATGCTGATTGGGACAAGAATTTTATGCTTGGAATTATCGTGATTATAGCTGCTGCACTGCTTGCTTATTACAACAAAGCATTAAGTATCTTACAATTGCCAGAAAATTCAGCATATAGTCTTGGTGTAGTGCCACAGCAATTACGAGCTATTTTGTTAGCTATTGCGGTTATTTTGGCAGCAAGTGCTACTGCGATGTGCGGGCCAGTGCTTTTTGTAGCTTTTCTAAGTCCTCAATTAGCTCGGATTATTGTTCCTGAGGAGAAATACCGTCCCATCAGCGTTGCTCTAACTGGAGTAATATTTATGTTGCTTGCAGATATTATTTCTCAACATATTATCCCAGGGCAGAAGTACCCTGTTGGTGCAATCACAGGAATACTAGGTGCTGTTTACTTAGTACGGACAACTTTTTCTCAGCGAGTAAAGGTGCAACAATGAGCAGAATTTATACCAAAAATTTAACCTTAGGCTATGAAGGTAAAGCTATTGTTAAAGACGTTAGTCTTAACTTCCAAGATAGCCAGATTAACATGCTCATCGGCGCTAATGGTAGCGGAAAGTCTACGTTGTTAGCTGGTCTTATTCATGCCCTTAAACCAATGTCCGGGGAAGTTTTTCTTGATGATAAAGAGCTTTCAACAGTTCCTGCAAGGCAAAGAGCAACAACCATTGGTTTATTGCCTCAACACCCACAAGCACCTGAAGGTATAACCGTCTGGGATTTAGTATCTCGAGGGCGGTTTCCACATCAAAAGTGGTACCAACAATTTACTCCTGAAGATGAAAAAGCAGTCCGTGATGCCTTAGTCAAAACTAATATGATTGAGTTTTCAGAAAGTTCGCTTCAAGAACTTTCTGGTGGACAGCAACAGCGAGCCTGGGTTGCAATGGCACTTGCGCAAGAAGCAAGTATTTTATTGCTAGATGAGCCCACTAGTTTTCTAGATATCAAGCATCAGCTAGATATCTTGCAGGTGGTTAAAGACCTCAACCGTAACCATGGAATTACTGTGATTATGGTTATTCACGAACTAAATTTTGCTTTGCGTTTTGGGGACCATATCGTTGCTATGAAAAATGGTGAGGTTTACACCGAGGGCAAAGCAGAAGAGATTGCAACTGACCACTTTGTTGCTGAGGTATTTGATTTAGATGCCTTAGTTATGAAAGATCCAGTCCACGATACACCTATGGTTGTACCACGTTAATCTAGCGCTGATTCGCCTTTTCGCCAGTACCCCATACAAGAAATTTCAAGGTCTAGTTCTTTTTGTTTTAGCCGCTGTCTAATTTTTCTCACGATAGAGCGTTCTGCTGCTACCCAGGCGTATAGTTTTGGTTTTTCTGAGAGTTGTTCGCCAATATCCCAAAGGAGTTGCCCTGAATGGTGATGGAGTTTATCAGGGTGGAAATTTAAGACTTTAAGTTTGATATGACTTTGACCAGCAATAAGTTCACGGAGCTCTTGAGCGTCTTCTTCATTAACAAGAAACAATTGAATGGAGAGTTCACGTTTATCGTGATGCTTGAGGTAATCTGTCACGATATTCATGGCTGCTGGTAAAGAAGTAATATCTGCGTAAATAGCTAATTTGACTGCGTATTCTGGTGGATTCCATTCAACGCCTAATAAGCGAGGACGCACATATTGAGTTCTTTTTAGCAAAGGTAGAATAGTGGTTAGTGTGCTACCTTGCTGAGCTTGAGAAAGCCACACCATTGCAGGAGAAGCTGCTGGTTCATGGATTGCAAAATCAATGATAAGTTCATGAGTTGTCATGGATTTAATAGTGTAGCTGCGCATTGTTCCACGTGTGTCATGGTCTGCGTTTTTCCAAGACTGGTACCAGTCTTGATTTGGGGGAAAAATGAAAGGCTCATGACCCGGAGCAGGAAAAATAAGTTTTACTCTTTGATCTAAACCCAGAAAATTTACTGCTGTGAAGTCTCCTGTGAAGGTTACTCTAGCCAGTGATGGGCTGATCATTGCTTTACTCACGAATGTTGCAGTAAAGGCTTTAAAGGGAGCTTTCATTACTCTTAATTCTACGGAAGTTCTGCTTACTTGACTAGAGCTATTCTCTATTTGAATTAGTAGTATTTAGGTGCTATTATTTCTAAAGTACTCATTGAGTAATGGGCCTTTAGCTCAGCTGGTAGAGCGCCACGTTTACACCGTGGATGTCATCGGTTCGATCCCGGTAGGGCCCACTAAGTCCCTTATTTCTCTCACGAGATAAGGGACTTTTTGTTGACTTACCAGTTTCGGGAAGTCCGACCATGGTGTAATGTACTTTTTTCAGGTGCACACCTATACTTTTTTCAGGTGCACACCTATACTTTTTTCAGCTTTGCTTGTATACTTTCCTTATATATCACTGCAGAAAGGTAATCGTGTGAAAGTTGAAAGAGGGATAAAAAAAGAACTCATTGAAGCACTTGATTATTCTAAGATTGTTTATCTGCAAGGGGCAAGGCAAGTAGGCAAGAGTACTCTTGTTCAGGAAATTGGAAAAGAACTAAATGCTGTTTACATCACTCTTGATGATGATCAGGCACTAGAGCAGGCTCAGAATGACCCTAAAGCAATATTAGAAAGAAATCCGGAAGGATTGTTGATAATCGATGAAATCCAGTTAGCTCCGGAGCTATGGAAGCCATTAAAAATGCAGGTAGATAATTCACAGCGAAAAGCTCAATTTTTGCTAACTGGTAGTACTTACACTCTCACTTCTTCACGTACTCCAGACTCTTTAGCAGGCAGAATTGTTCATTTTAGCTTGGATCCTTTTGCTCAAGTTGAAATAAGAAAGACTAAAACTAAGGTTGAGAAACTTTTAGATATTGAAAACCCAAATTTTAGAGAGGTTTTAAAGTTCTCAAGTGAGGTCAAGAAAAAAGACTACTACATTGAAGCGCTCTCGGGTGGCTATCCTGAAGTTGTATTTGCAAAGAACTTGAAGCAGAGTAAGAAATATTTGAAAGATTATGTTCAGAGCCTCTTATCAAAAGATCAAGAGAGTTTTGGCTCGCACAAACCAGCTTCCACACTCTTAAAAGCACTTGAGTTCCTTGCTATTACTACTGGACAAGAATTCAATAAAACAAAGTTTTCCCAAGCCTTGGAACTTAATAACAATGCAGGCGGGGAATACCTTGATGTTTTCGAAAAACTTTTCTTGGTTAGAACTATTCCGGGCTGGTCAACAAACAAAGAAAGCAAAATAATACAGCGCCCAAAGTTGTTGTTTAACGACAGCGGTCTTGCTTCAAGTATTGCAAATATCAATATCGAAAAGTTCGATTTTTTGAAAGATACTGGATATAACGGTCAAATCTTTGAAACCTTTGCCATAAACGAAATTATTCGACAACTAGACATCATTGCTGATATGTATACCAATATATATCACTATCGGGATAAAGATAAACATGAAATTGATTTAGTGCTAGAAAACCATGATAGGAAGCTTGTTTGCATAGAGATTAAATCTAGTTCTACAGCCAGAAATGCTGACAAACACATCAAATGGTTTGCAGAAAATGAAAAATACAAGAAGTATTATGCTGGTGGAGTAGTGTTCTACACGGGGGATAAAGTCTACCAACTCAGCAATAACATATGGAAAATCCCGTTAAGCTACCTTTGGTCTTGAATCGTTTCGTCATCACGAATATTTTTATGCATGTAGGCATAGATTGGAATACCAACTAGCATACAAATAGCACCGAAGTATACTGCCTCTTCACCAGCGCCAATTACCGCCCAGAAAGCAAATAAAATTGCAATACACACAATGGTGAGGTTTTTCCCATAGCCTGGTCCTTTAGTGCCATTTGCAGCTTGTTTAACGTACCAATATAGCTGCGCACAAGCAGTGAAGATATAAGGGAGAACAGTGCAGACTACAGCGAAGAGTACCATTGTCAAAAAGACTTGTTGAAATTGCGTGTAAGAAAAAACCAAAAGGATAGAAGCTAATACTGTTGAAATAATCACACCAAAGGCAGGAATATTCTTTGAGTTCATTCTGGCAAAGCTTTGCGGGAACACTTTATCCATTGCTGCTGCAGCAGGTACTTCAGCTGTTACAAGGGTCCAGCCAACAAGCAGACCGAAGCAAGAAAGAACAGCAACAACTGCAATAAATTCTCCAGCCCATTGTCCACCAAAAATATTATTAGCTGAATCAGCAAAAGGAGAAGTTGATTTTACAAGTTGATTATGCGGAACAGTTCCCATAACACCAACAATTGCTAGAAAATAAAGCGCAGCAGTAAATAAAATTCCCCACATGGTTGCTTTAGGCACATTCTTTTTAGGGTCTCGTACACGACCAGCAGCTGCAGAAACGGCTTCAACCCCCAGATAAGAGTAGATACAGATTGAAGATGCACCCATTAAAGCCTCAAAAGTTCCTTCGCCTGAAGGGTTAAAAGAACCAAAGTTAGCAAATTTCATATTAAAGATACCAAAAATTGCCAAAATCAGAATAGGGGCATATTTCAGAACAGAAAATAGAACTTGTGCTTTACTCATGTTTTGGATACCACTGAGCACGATAAGGGCTGGTAGCCACAGGGCTAATAGTCCAATAACAATAGAGCCTAGATGCGAATGGTTTTTATTAACGAAAACTTCAACATACCCTACAAGTGCAGATACTACGGCTGCAGAAGCCACCCAGGATGAAATCCAAGCACACCACGCTGTGAGGAAACCTGCAAAGTTTCCAAAAGCTTCTTGAGCAAAGATGTACTCACCACCAGAGCGAGTGTGCCGTTTCGAAAGTATACTAAAAGTCCACGCTAAACAGATTGCCCCGAAGGTTACGATGGCAAATGCCACCAATGATAAGGGACCATATTTTGCCATAGCGCTTGGCATTCCAAAAATTCCGGAGCCAACAATTGAACCCATAACTAGGGTGATAGCAACAGGTAATCCAACCGTTGTCTTTTCAGTGGTAGTGTAAACATCTTCGTTCATAATATTTAATAATAAACTATTCAGATTACAAAGGTATAGTAGTGGCATGGAATTGTTTAAGTTTATACATCATGAAGATGAACCTGAGAAGCCAGCTCATTTACAAGGTATGGAACGTAATGCCTATGTTCCAGCGATTATCGATGAATTAACTGTACATATTGCACAAACTTTCGGTAATCAAAAATTGGCTAAAATGTTTGAAATAGGAATGAAAAATACCTTATTGACAACGTTTTATATTGAAGATGGTGGCAAATCCTTTGTGATTACTGGTGACATTCCAGCTATGTGGCTGCGTGACTCAACTACGCAGCTTCGTCCGTTTTTATTACTCTTAAAAAAACTAAACGATAAGAATTTTGACCAAAAATTTCATGATTTGATTGTTGGTGTTATTCGTAAACAAACTCAACTTATTGCTAAAGATCCTTACGCAAACGCTTTTAATGCAAGTGCAGTAGGGGCAGGCCATTCCAATGACGATTTATGTCAAAATCCGTGGGTTTGGGAAGAAAAATACGAAATCGATTCTTTAGCGTATCCAATGCAACTTGCATACCAAGTATGGAAAATAACAGGAGACGATAGCTTCTTTGACGAACAGTTCCGTCACAATTGCTACAGAATTCTAAAGCAATGGACTATTGAGCAAAATCATGAAGAGCAATCAAAGTACAGATTTATTCGCCAAACAAACAACCCTTTAGAAACTCTGCCACGAGCTGGCAAAGGAAAAATGGTCAATACAACTGGCATGACATGGAGTGGATTCCGTCCTAGCGACGATGCTTGTACTTATAACTACAACATTCCTGCAAACCTCTTCGCTGCTCAAGTCTTGAACTACATTCAAGAAATTGCTCAAGAAGTCTTTCAAGATTCAGATTTGCTTGAATATGCACAAAAACTAGGGCAAGATATTCGTCAAGGTGTAGACCAGTACGGAACCATAGAACACCCAAAATTTGGCAGAATGTATGCCTATGAGGTTGATGGCTTTGGTCAATACTTATTGATAGATGATGGAAATATGCCTAGTCTGATGTCTTTGCCATTGACTGGGGGGATTTCAGTTCACGATGAGGTTTATAAAAATACTCGAGAATTCATTCTAAGCGAATACAATCCTTTCTACTACGTTGGCACAGCAGCTCGCGGGATTGGAAGCCCGCACACGCCAAACGAATATATTTGGCCCATTGCTTTATCTGTTCAAGGGATTACTGCTACTGACAAAAAAGAAAAACTGGCTATCATCCAAACTTTGCTTAACACTGATGCAGGCACTAACATGATGCACGAAAGTTTTCACAAGGATGATCCAACGCTTTATACTCGTCATTGGTTTTCTTGGGCAAATTCTATGTTTTGCGAACTTTTATTACAACAGATTGGCTGTACCTCAGAGTATCTTTATAAAGACAAATAACAGCAGGAACGTTACTTAATTGTTACGCAATCATGGAAGTACTCTCAGATACAACTAGTAGACTGAAAGTAAGTCATAGTTGACTTACGTGTTAAGAAATCATAGGAGGACACAATGTCAGGTCTAGGAGATCAATTCAAAAAAACAGCTCATGATGTAGCTGCAGGTGCAAAGAACCTTACTCATCAGGCTCACGATGGTATTAATCATCTAACTCATCACGATGATACAACAGCTACTGTTGCTGATGGTGTCGAGGATGTTACTGGCGATGTTACAGGTGCTACTCAGCAGGCTGCATCTAACGCTGAAGATGTAGCAATGGATGCTAAAAATGCAGCTGATGAGGCACTATAGCCTTAAGCTCGTTGAGTAAAATTAAAAAATAAGGCCCGAGTAACTCGGGTCTTATTTTGTGCCCTATTTATTTCTTAGGCTGTATGTTAGGATATCGTAAACCCAACTAATGCTTAAAGGAGAAATTTAGCTATGACTTTTCATAAGAACATTACCGATGCTATTGGTAGTACACCTTTAGTACAGCTGAACCGAGTCACTGAAGATTCTGGTGCCGAGGTTTTTGTAAAACTTGAACAAAATAATCCAGCAGGCAGTGTTAAAGACCGTATTGGTGTGGCTATCGTAGATTCTGCAGAAAAATCAGGACAATTACAAGCAGGTGGCACAATCATTGAGGCTACTAGTGGTAATACTGGAATTGCTTTGGCTTTTGTTGGTGCTGCTCGTGGCTATAACGTTATTCTTACAATGCCAGAAACAATGAGTATTGAGCGCAGAAAGCTACTTAAAGCTTATGGTGCTCGCATTGTACTTACTGAAGGCCCACTAGGTATGCGTGGTGCAGTTGAGAAAGCAGAAGAAATTGCCAAAGAAACACCGAACTCTGTTTTAGCTCACCAGTTCAGTAATGAAGCCAACGTTAAGATTCATTACCGCACAACTGGACCTGAAATTTGGGAAGATACAGATGGAGACATTGATATCTTTGTAGCTGGAATTGGAACTGGCGGAACAATTTCTGGTGCTGGCAAGTACCTCAAAGAGAAGAATCCTAAGCTGGAAGTTATTGCCGTGGAACCTGCAGATTCACCACTACTAACGGAAGGTAAAGCTGGTCCGCACAAAATTCAAGGTTTAGGTGCAAATTTTGTGCCAGAAATTCTTGATAGAGACATTTATGACGAAGTCATTGATGTTCAATTAGCCGATGCTATGAAAACTGCTAGAACACTTGGCACTGAAGAAGGAATTCTTCCAGGAATTTCTGGTGGTGCAGCAGTATATGCTGCTTTGCAAGTTGCTAATCGTAAAGAAAACAAAGGCAAAAAAATTGTAACTGTACTTCCAGACTATGGAGAACGTTATTTCTCAACTGTGCTTTTCGAAGATCTTAACGAGTAGTTTTTTGCTGTTTTTTCATGAAATTCATCAAACGCATCAAAGAAGATATTTCTTTTGCTAGAGAAAATGATCCTGCTGCTCGAAGTAATGTAGAAGTTCTTTTGACTTCTTCAGGGTTGCATGCCGTGTGGAGCCATAGAATTTCTCATGCTTTGTGGCAGCGGGGTTTGCGAACAACTCCACGAGTTTTTTCACAATTTTCGCGTTTTCTCACCGGTGTAGAAATACATCCCGGAGCTACCTTAGGCAATCGTGTTTTTATAGATCATGGTATGGGTGTTGTTATTGGAGAAACAGCTGAAGTTGGCAATGATGTTCTTATTTATCATGGCGTAACTCTAGGTGGAACTGGGCATGAAAAGTGTAAAAGGCATCCTACTGTAGGCAACCGTTCTATTATCGGTGCTGGAGCTAAGTTGTTGGGCAACATAAAAATCGGAGCAGATAGTGCTGTTGGCGCAAATGCTGTTGTTGTTAATTCTGCTCCTGAGTGGAGTACACTTATTGGGATCCCAGCGCAACAAAGACCACGGAAAAGGTTTCCAGCTGAGAAACCAGATGCTAGTGATTTCTATGAAATCTAAGTAGCTTTACCGTTTCTTCCTCGCTACTAATCCAGTTGCAACCCAATCTGGCCCAATATTAATTCCAGCTGAAGCGTTCATGCCAGTTGTTTGTGCAGCTTCTTGAATATCAGCAGGATCAACATATTCTTCACGTCCAGGCTTTTGCGTGAGCACAATAATGCGACCACCTTCAGACAGAGTTGGCATGATATCTACAATATTGTCTGTAAGATCTCCATCATTTTCACGCCACCATAAAATAGAAGAGTCTACTACTTCTTGATCATCATCATAGAGTAATTCTGACCCAATGGTATCTTCTAGTACGTCACGGAAGTCGAAATCGACGTCATCGTCATATCCGAATTCTTGAACAATATCGTTGGTTTTGAAACCAAGTTTGCTTACTGCTGTTGTGGCAGTAGGCGCAGAGTTAGTCAAGGTACTACCTTTCTAAAGTGTCAATAGATAAAACTATCTTAAAATAATTTTGCTATTTTTGCCTAAGCCACAGCGTAAGAAGTGACTATTTTGAATAAAGGTGCGAAAATAGGTATAAACTCTGTTTACAGTTTATACGAAAAGAGGTAGAGCACATTGTCTGCACAAGATCAAAACCCATCACTTATTACTGATCCTGAAGTCTACGCAACAGATACTGATCCAAAAGAAACTCAAGAATGGGTTGATGCCCTCAATAGTGTTATCTCAAATCAAGGTACTGACCGCGCTGCATATGTTTTGGACAAAGTTGTTCAGTCAGCACAGCGTGAAGATGTTAACGTCAACGCTATCAATACCGACTACGTCAATACTATTTCAGCCGATGAAGAGCCAGAATATCCTGGAGATCTCGAAACAGAACAAAAACTTGAAAATGCAATCCGTTGGAATGCGGCAGTTATGGTTCACCGTGCTAACCGTCCTGGAGTTGGTGTTGGTGGTCACATTTCTACATATGCTGGTGCTGCAACCATGTATGAAACAGGTTTCAACCACTTTTGGAAAGGTAAAGATCACGCAGAAAGTGGAGATCATATCTACTTCCAAGGTCACGCTTCTCCTGGTATGTATGCACGAGCTTTCCTTGAAGGTCGCCTCACTGAAGAGCAACTTGCTGGTTTCCGTCAGGAAAAATCTGTACCTGGTGGAGTTCCATCCTACCCACACCCTCGTTTAATGCCAGATTTTTGGGAGTTCCCAACTGTGTCAATGGGGCTTGGACCTATCAACGCTATCTATCAGGCGCAGTCAGATAAGTACCTGATGAATCGTGGTCTTAAAGATACTTCACAAGAACAAGTGTGGGCTTTCCTCGGCGATGGCGAAATGGATGAGGTTGAATCACGCGGTATGCTTCAAACTGCTGCAAATGACAAACTAGACAATCTAAATTTCGTCATTAGTTGTAATATGCAGCGTCTTGATGGGCCAGTTCGTGGTAACGGCAAGATTATGCAAGAGCTTGAAGCATTCTTCAAAGGTGCACGATGGAACGTTATTAAAGTTGTGACAGCTTCTGAATGGGACGAACTTTTCGCTAAAGATACTTCTGGTAAGTTAGTGCAGTTGTTCAATGAAACCCCTGACGGAGATTTCCAAACATATTCAACAGAAGATGGTGCGTTTATTCGCGAAAACTTCTTCAACCGTTACCCAGAAACTGCAGAACTTGTTAAAGACATGACAGATGACCAAATTTGGAATCTTCGCCGTGGTGGTCATGATGCAAAGAAACTATATGCAGCCTATAAAGCTGCTACAGAACATAAAGGTCAACCAACTGTTATTTTGGTCAATAACGTTAAAGGTTACGGCATGGGACCAACATTTGAAGGGCGTAATGCAACCCACCAGATGAAGAAAATGAGCATTGATGATCTCAAACGTTTACGTGACCATCTTGGTGCTCCGTTCACCGATGAACAACTTGAAGCTAATGACCACTGGACCCCTCCTTTCTGGACTCCTGATGCATCAGCTCCTGAAATACAGTATTTACAAAACCAGCGCAAAGAGCTAGGTGGTTATTTACCTGAACGCCGTGTTCAAGCAAATACCATGACACTGCCTTCTGAAAAATCTTATGCCATTGCTGATAAAGGTTCTGGAAAGAATGAAGCTGCCACTACTATGGCCTTTGTAAGGTTATTAAAAGATTTGACTCGTGATAAAGAGTTTGGCAAGCATATCGTGCCAATTATCCCTGATGAGGCACGTACTTTTGGTATGGACTCTTTCTTCCCAACAGCAAAGATTTACAATCCTAATGGACAACACTATATTTCAGTAGACCGTAACATCATGCTTGCATACAAAGAAGCTCCTGATGGTCAAATTATTCATGTGGGTATTAATGAAGCTGGTGCTGTGGCAGCTTTCACTGCAGCTGGAACGGCATATGCTACTCACGGTGTTCCATTGATTCCTATTTACATCTTCTACTCAATGTTTGGTTTCCAACGTACAGCTGATGCTATTTGGGCTGCTGCAGATCAAATGTCTCGTGGCTTTTTAGTTGGAGCTACTGCAGGGCGAACTACACTTGCAGGTGAAGGTCTACAGCACGCTGATGGACATTCTCTTGTATTAGCAGAAACTAATCCTGCTGTTCGTGCCTATGACCCAGCTTTCGGTTATGAAATTGGTGTCATTGTTAAACGAGGTCTTGAAGAAATGTATGGTGACCACGATGGCGATCACAACAAAATCTACTACCTCACTGTTTACAATGAGCCAATGGTTCAGCCAGCTAAGCCAGAAAATCTGGATGAAGAAGGCGTTATCAAAGGTATGTATCTTTTGAAAGAATCTAAGGCTCAAGGTCCAAAAGCGCAGCTGCTTGCTTCTGGTGTTGGTGTTCCTTGGATTCTTGAAGCACAAGAAATTCTTGCGGAAGAATGGGGTGTTTCTGCCGATGTATGGTCTGTAACTTCTTGGAACGAGTTGCGACGTGATGGCCTTGCTCAGGAATCTAAGATTCTCAAAGGCGAAGAACCAGATATGCCGTATGTTACTCAAAGGTTAAAAGATACTGAAGGCCCAGTTATCGCAACTTCTGATTGGAATACACAAGTTCCAGATATGATTAGCCAATATGTTCCAAATCCTTATGCAGTGCTTGGAGCAGATGACTTCGGTTTTGCTGATACTCGCCCGGCTGCTCGCCGTTGGTTCAAGATTGATTCACATTGTGTTGTGGTTCGTACACTGCACATGCTTGAGACTTCTGGTGAAATACCTCAAGGCACAGCAGCTAAGGCTTACCGTAAGTATCAGATTGACAATGTTAATGCTGGACAATCTGGCGGTGCTGGCGGAGATTCATAAGCCACTTTCTCCAAGTCAGCTGTTTTGTTGCACATTTTCCCTTTAAATGTAACAAAGCGGCTGACTTGCTGTTTAAGTTACGGAGTACGCTTAACTCATCCAGTTAGTAAACTGTGCTCGCACCTTCGCTACTTTTGCTGAAACAACTGCTTGACAGTAGCCAGCATCAGGATTCTTCGCATAGTAGTTCTGATGATAATCTTCAGCGGGGTAGAACGTTTCAAGTGGCTCAATCTTTGTTACGAGAGGCTTGTCCCAATATTGCTGTGCACGATGTGCTGCAGCTTCGAAAACTTTTTTCTGCTCTTCATTCTGATAAAACATGGCAGAACGATACTGAGTCCCAACATCGGCACCTTGCCGATTCAGCGAAGTAGGGTCATGCATCGTGAAAAACATGTCAAGAATTACTTCAGAAGGAATAATGGATTCATCAAAAGTAAGTTTCACTACTTCTGCATGACCTGTTCTTTGGGAACAGACTTGCTCATAGCTAGGATTTGCTGTAGTGCCTCCACTGTAACCACAGCTGATACTGGTTACGCCTTTAACGTCTGAGTAAGCAGCATCTAAACACCAAAAGCATCCACCGCCAAGAATATATGTAGTCATGACATTATTGTAGATGATTTCGTTCTGCACTTTAAGAGTATTAAACTGTAACTATGACTCATATGCGTACCTTTAAGCCAATGGATGCTCCTGGTGTATATCGTCTTGGTATTCAAACTGCTATGCAGGGAAGAATCATTGAAGATTCCTTTAATAATCAAGACCTCTATGGCCATGTTTTTGTTGGACCTTATATTTTCCACGACCCTACACATACTGTTGTAGCGGTTGATGAATACGGAATTAATGGCTACATGGCTGTTTCTCAACACGTTGGAAAAATGGAAGCTTGGGCGCATCGAAACTGGTGGCCCCTGTTACAAGATCAATACCCAGAGAGAGCTTTGAACTACACTCCTTTTGAACAGAACTTGGTGCATATGATTCATCATCCAGTGTTAACGCCAAGAGATATCATTGAGAATTACCCAGTAAAAGTAGATATTAGAGTTGGTGAACGCCTTGACCATGAAGATTCCATTGAACAGCTGTTAACAACGTTCATGGATCAGCAATGGTCTCGAGGAGTCCTTGGGATACACACAGATATTCCTGCCAATGATCAACAATCAAAGAAGATTTTTGTTGATGCAGGCTTTGTAGAAGATCAAGACATTTCATCACATATTCGCATGGTAAGGAGCCTTTAGTGGCAACACTAAGGCATGTGATGTCACAGGCACAACAGCTATGGCCTGCTGAACTTGCTGAAGAATGGGACTCTATTGGATTAGTATGTGGTGATCCAGCACAAGAAGTCGACACTATTCTTTTTTGTGTTGACCCAACTCATGCAGTCATTGATGAAGCCTTAGCGCATCATGCACAGTTGATTATTGCCCATCACCCTCTGTACCTTCAAGGCGTTTCAGGCGTTGGTGCTGATACATATAAAGGCTCTATAGTACATCGGTTAATTCAAAACGGTATTGCATTATATACAGCACACACTAATGCAGATTCTGCTGCAAACGGTGTCAGCGAGCAACTCATAGAACTTTGCGGCGTAGAAAATTCAGAGCCACTAGTGCCTTCTGCCGTGAACCCGCACTTAGGTTTGGGTAGAGTTGGAGATTTACCAGAACCAGTGACTCTAGCTCAGTTCTCGCAGCACCTTGCCGATGAACTTCCTGTGCGAGTTGGTGGTATTAGAGTTGCAGGAGACAACACCAAAGAGATTAAAAGAGTAGCTGTGTGTGGTGGGGCAGGAGATAGCCTCTTTGATGCAGTGAAAGCTTCAGCGGCAGATGTTTACGTTACAAGTGATTTACGGCATCATCCTGCACTTGAAGCTACTCAAAACTCAACTGTGGCACTTATTGATACAGCTCACAGTGCCAGCGAAGGTATATGGCTACCTGCTGCTGCAGAAGAATTTGCTCAGTTGGGCTATACAAGCTTTGTCAGTACTGAAAACTCAGATCCTTGGGATACTCTTATCGTGCAGTCTGGAGAATAATGACAGATCTTTTTCAAGCTATGAATGAACCTCAAGGTCGAGTTCTTGTAGTGGAAGCTGATGGTGCTTCTCGAGGAAACCCAGGGCATGCAGCCTATGGAACTGTTGTCAAAGATCAAGCAACTGGCCAAGTGCTCGCAGAGGATGCTGGTTATGTTGGTGTAGAAACCAACAACTTTGCTGAGTATCGTGGTCTACTCTCAGGCTTAAAAATAACACGAGACATTGATCCTGCAGCTGCTGTTGAAGTTTTTATGGACTCTAAGCTGGTTGTTGAACAGATGTCAGGAAATTGGAAAATTAAGCACGCCAGCATGAAAAAACTAGCAGAGCAGGCTACTGAACTTTCTTTAGGTCGAACTATTAGTTATCAATGGATTCCTCGTGAACAGAATGCTCACGCAGATCGACTCGCTAATGAGGCACTAGATGCACAAGCCGCTGGTAAAAGCTGGGCATCATCGGTGCCTCATGCTGTTGAAGAATCGCAACAAGAGCACATGGAGTGGGAGCCTGCATGTGCAACAGAATTTAATGCAGATAAGCCTTGGTCTATGCGTGCTCCTTTTTCTGGTGATGAGCCTACAACAACCTTAATTCTTGTACGTCATGGACGCACTGAACACACTCACGATAAACGTTTTTCTGGAAAAGATGGTTCAGATCCGCACTTGTCAGAAATAGGGCAAGATGATGCAAAACGAATTGCTGCAGAAATTGCAAAGATTGGAGTCGAAGGTCCTTGGGCTCACTTGCAGAAACCAACACAACTTGTCTCTAGCCCTATGAAGAGATCACAAGAAACTGCTGAGGCAATTGGGCATAAAATAGGCTTAGACGTTGAACTTGACGATTCTTGGATTGAAGCTTCCTTTGGTGATTGGGAAGGGTTAACGCTCGATGAAGTCAAAGAGAGAGACGCTGAACTTGCTATTCAATGGACTGGATCAGTTACTATAGCTCCTCCAGGAGGAGAATCTTTAGTTGATTTTGAAAAACGTTCCAGACAAGCACGAAAAGACTTAGTGAGTCGTTATGCAGGAGAGACTATTGTGTCTGTATCTCATGCTACGCCAATCCGTGTTGCTGTTGCCGATGCTGTAGGAGCTACTGAAACTGCGATGTGGCGCCTGCTGGTGTCTCCAGCATCAATGTCAATCGTGCGATTCTGGGGTGACGAAGCTTCAGATATTCTTACTATCAATTCTTGTAGCCATTTAGGCTAAGAGCGTGAATTGAGAGAACTCACTAAAGTAGTAGCTGCAAGCTTAGCAAAATCTTGTGCTGCTTTGGGGCTTGCCCCGGTGATGAGTTTCCTATCTGCGTAGCAGGAATTATCAGCGAATTTATTGGTAATAGTCATTCCTTGTTTTTTAAGTTTTTCGCCAAAGAACCACGTTAATTGTCCTGGCATGTAGCCTATGAGTGGGGTCAATCGATCAAAACTATCTGGGAAAGCAGCAATTTTGTAACCGGTGTAAGCAAAGGATTCGTTATCTGATGCTGCTGCTAGCAAAGCAGCTGGACCATGACAGATTGACAGTAGAAAGAGGTCTTCTTGGTATACCCAGTTAATAAGTTTGCCAACATTTTTATCCTCAGGTAAACCTAGCAAAGCTCCATGTCCTCCAGGAATAAAAATGGCACAGTACTCTTGTGTATCTTCAAAGTTACGCTTAACAAGCTCAGCTAAACTCTGTGGATTTTCAAGATCGGATTTGTATTTTTGATAAATCTTCTGCATCTGCTCATCTTTATCTGGCATAGCCCACATCTCTAGCTCAACTGGTTTCCCTGTCGGAGTGAAAATTTCGCATTCAAAGCCTGCGTTGTCAAGATGTAACATAGGTACGAATGTTTCTACTGGGTGATTACCCGATGAAAAGTAGGTGCCATTTGTCATCGGAACATTAGCTTGTTCGGTGCAGAGGACAAGAATTTTTGAGGGGACATTTTCAGCTAAAGGTTCGTAATTTTCCGGTGTGTAATCAGTAGTTGAAGATGTTGTTAGTTTTAAAGCTAACGATGATGGACTATAGGTATTGTTCTCAATAGCATGAGGAGCGATACCCAAAAGCTTATTTATAGATATAGTCATGGTATTTATTGTAGCTTTGTTTATGTTCACTAGGCTTGGGACAGAGCGTAGTTCAAGAAGACTTAGCCACAATTTCAAACACCCAGGCTTGCGTTCCATGAGGTTCAATCACTTCAACATTCCACTTTTTTCTGAGAACTTTAGCCACATCCTCAATTGACTCAAGCTTGGCACGTGACTCAATGAGTTCACGTGCTACCAACCCACGAGCTTGTTTTGCCATATGGGTGATAACTTTCTTTTTACCTTTAACCATTTCAAAAGGTTTGATAAGAACTGTCTGCTGTGGTGGTGTTGGCCATGCTTTTTGATAGGTACCAGAACGGCAATCAATAAAGAGTTCATCGTGACCTATACCTTTAATCTTTTGGGTGAGTTCTTTTTTCCACCATGTTGAAAGATTTCCTAAACGCCCTAATTTTGTTCCCATGGAAAGTCGATAAGCAGGAATTGCATCAGCCAAGCTAATGAGCCCCCATAGAGCAGATTGTATGAAAATGTGCTCAGTTGCTTTTTTCTTTTCAGCAGGGGTTAAAGAGTTGAAGTCTAGTGCATCGTACAGCACTCCAGTATATATTTGGTGTGCAGGAGCAACAGGTTCATTCAATAAATGGGAATTACGTTCAATTTCTGAAGCTAAAGATTTCCCTACACCAAGGACCTCCAGAGAGTTCTTTTGTTGAGAAACTTTTATCAAGGTAGTAAGAACTTTTTCTCTGTCTTTTGTTAGTTCTGGAAAACTCAAGCTAGAAAGATCAAGTTTTTGTGATCCAGTAGCTTGAGTTTTGCCCTCTGAGGGCGGAAGCAAAATCATCATACTCACTATTATATGAACTCTGTACGCTGGTTCGTGAGAAAAGGTTATCTTCGCGAGGTTTAGCTCACGAAGATAACCAAAAGTCCTGAAGTGTTTATTCTCCAGAAAGTAGTGCATAGATTATGTACTAAGTTACACTTAAAGTGAATAGGACATCTGGATGGTTGCGTTAGCTTTCGTTTGAGATGCTACCGAGGAACGTCCGGGCTCCACAGGGCAGCATGGTGGATAACGTCCACTTGAGGTAACTCACAGGCAAGTGCCACAGAAAATAGACCGCTTCTCTATTGAGAAGTAAGGGTGAAACGGTGGTGTAAGAGACCACCAGCATTGCTAGCAATAGTGATGGCTAGGTAAACCCCATGCGGAGCAAGAGCAGGCAGGTATCGCATAAGGTTGCTCGCCAAGATATCGGGTAGTTCGCTTGAGCTTGCAAGTAATTGTAAGCCTAGATGGATAACCATCACTTGTTGAGTATTACTACTCAACAAGTACAGAACCCGGCGTATAGGGTGTCCTATTTCTTAATATTAAAAGGGCTGTGTTCATTGAGATAGTTTTCGATGAACACAGCTCTATATCTTTTGAAGTTTAATGCTTATTACCCTAAAGTAATAAAAACAATTTATTACCGAAGTGTAATAATGTATAATTATTACCGAAAGGTAATAAAATGAACTATCTTATTCCATTATTGAATATGCAAGATTTGGCTGGAGCAGTCAAATATCTTCGTCAAAGCCGTGATGTATCTCAGGTAGAACTTGCAGAAGATTTAGGTGTTTCACAGAGATTCATCTCTGAGCTGGAACAGGGAAAGCCAAAACGCCTTGATGATGATTTAATTTTTCTATTACGAAGAATTGGAATCGAACTTCAGTGTTCCGTAACAGTGAAGGACAATGATGAGCACAGTTGATATTTATTTGTATGGTACTCCATTGGGCAACCTCAAGATGAATAAGGATAAGTACCAACTTCAGTGGCATCCAAATGCAATAACACAGTTTGGGTTGGGTGCTAAGACCTTGTCAGAAACGCTAGCTATCGGTATGCCAACACAGCAGAGTAGTATCGTGTCATTCTTCGGTGGCCTTTTACCAGAAGCAGAAGGGCTTAGAGCACTGTCAAGGAGAGCTAAGTGTTCAGAAACCGATTTGTTAAAACTTCTAACATACACCACACCTGATCTTCCTGGAGCAGTAGTTATCGGTGACAGACAAGAGGGTACTTATTTTGAAGTGGATGCTGAATCAGTTGAAGCTAAATTAAAAAGTACTGACCGATATCCATTAGGGAATGTTGGCGGAGGAGGTTCACTTACCGGCTATCAACCAAAAATTACCCTTGCACGATTTGATGGCCAATGGTTTGATAGCACTACTGGAGCAACAAGTACGCATATCCTTAAACCCAGTACCGCTGAACAAGAACAGTTAGTGTGGTGGGAACATTACTGTGTATCTTTGGCAAGAGAACTTGGATTAAGCCAGTACAAAACTGGAGTAAGTACATTTGGTGCTACTCCGGCATTAGTAATTGAACGTTTTGATAGAAGAATAAAATCTCATGGACGTGTTGAAAAGATACATCAGGAGGATTTCTCACAAATTCTAGGTATTGGCTGGGATAGTAATGCAAAGTTTGAACAGAATAACACGGCTAGTTCTTATCGCAATATGGCAAGTGTGCTCAAAGGGCTACCAAAGCTAGAAGCTGCAGCTCAGTCGATAGAGCAACTTTTTTATTCTCTTCTCTTTAACTTATGTATTGGAAACACAGATGCACACGCTAAGAATCATGCACTTATTAAGCCCTATAAAGGTGAGGTAAAGTTAGCACAGCTCTATGATCTATTTCCGCTGGCTTTAAGTTATGAAGGAACTAAAAGCATGGCTCTCAAAGTCAATGGAAAATCTTTTTTAGGAGACATAACTCTTAAAGACGCTGTGAAAGAAGCCATAAACTGGAGAAGTGCACTGAAAGATTTAGACGACAAGGCGCATGTTTTTCTTCAAAAAATCCAGATTGCCAATGATACTTTGGACATTCCTGAGGCTGGTAAGCACCTTCCAGAGTATATTAATCAAGTATGTTCTCGGTTACTCAACGGACAAAGTGCTTTTCCAGAATCAACGGTTCCTTTTATTCTGACAACAGTGTGAGGTAGCCCTCTTGGTAAAGTTTTAAAACTGTAGGCAACAATGTTTCTTCAAGTTCTGTAGATTCAAGACCTAAGAGGTGGGCAAGACCTGCACAGATTTCATTGACACCCAGTTCACCATCGCAAGCTCCAACAAAAGCAGCTAATTCACTAGAAACCTGGGTATGTCTAGCTAAGCCACCACCTTGACGTAATTGAATAATATTTGGGTGCTCATTCCCTGGAATATAAAAGCGTTCTTCTGTTACATCGCTGGCAACTTTAAGCTTTTGTTCTTGTAGCTTTGTAACCTTAGCTCTCACGATATCTTGCTCTAAATCTGACCAGATAGGCTGAACGAGGCTGTTATTGCTTAAGTTTTCAGTGATAACACGAGGTGTATCATTTTTAGTGAGTGTAAAAAATCCAAATGCAATTTCTTTGATATCACGATGTTCAAAATCTGCTAGGTATCGTATTATTAGCTTACTGGTATCCTCAAATAAATCTGCATCGTGCGCCCACATCTTTGCATAAGACATTGGACTTAATATTTCACGAAGATATACACGCATCGTGCAAGCAGGTAACTCCCACATTTCAAAAGTACTTTTCCAGTCGTAACCTTTCTTCACTTCCCAGTTTGCAATGAACTGTGCTATTCCACGGGTATTCAGATGTTGCGGAATCTTTGCTACAAGTTTTTGCACAAAAGCATCGCCAACAAGCCCAGTCTCACGGTAACTATAGTTTTTGTCTTTAGGCGGGGTAATCACAAAAGGGGGATTAGAAATAATAAGGTCGAAAGTTTCATTTTCAATAGGATCAAATAAACTGCCTTGCTTGAACGTTACCTTTTCAAGGTTGACATTATTTAAGAGCAGATTGAATTGAGTTAGCTCTAGCGCACGATGAGAAATATCAGTGACTGTTAGCTGTTGAGCATGATTGATTAGGTGTAGCGTTTGAATTCCACAGCCACAGCCAAGGTCTAAAGCAGTATCAACAGGAGTGCGTATAACTGCTTGTGTAAGTGTGCGTGATGCATGACTTACTCCAAGAACATGATCTGAATTGAGGCTCTGAGATGTCTGTATTTGGGTTAAATCACTAAAAAACCAAGCATTACCACAATCATCAGAAAAGTAGGGTTGTACATTGAAAGTACTACTATAGTTAGCTGAATCTTCCTTGGCGATTCTTAGCATTAGAGCTCCGGAGAACTTCACCCGTGGCAGCATCGTATCAAGCTCACCCGAAGTGCAACTATCGTGTAAGAGGAAAAATTTTATGAGAAGAGCAAGGGGAGAAGATGAGTGTGACACTGTGTACCTCACGGAATCAAGATCTTCTTGTAGATAGGCTTCAAAGGCATCTTTTCCTAAAAAGTCTGTGATGCCATCAAGAGTGAAATCTGCTGCAAGAAAATCTTGACGTAGCAGGTGAATAAGCTGCTCATCCAACTTTGGAGTAGCTGGTGAGTTAGTGCCCAAAGGGATCCTCATCAACGCCAGGCATCCACGTTAAGCCAGCAACATTCCATCCTTGTTTTTTCTTTTCCCGCTTTGCTTTCTTAGCATATTTAGGGTTGAGCCGATCTACATACAGTTTGCCATCAAGGTGGTCAGTTTCGTGTTGCATGCAACGAGCGAAAAAACCCGTTGCTTCAAAATCAAGAGCTTCACCGTTCTCGTCAAAGCCAGTTACTCGGCACCATTCTGCTCGTTTTAGAGGATACATAGGGCCAGGGAAAGATAAACATCCTTCAAGATCATCGTCAGGGTCTGGATCAACCCGAGAAATCTTACCTATCGTGAGGATGGGGTTAATCACAACACCTCGTTGTAAGTTCCCTTCAGCGTCTTCACCACAATCGTAAGTGAAAAGACGTTTACCAATCCCAACTTGTGGGGCAGCAAGTCCGACACCATTAGCTTCATCCATTGTTTCGTACATATTTTCAACGAGTTGTTTTAACTCGTCATCAAATTCTGTTACCTTCTCTGCACGTTTGTGCAGTACAGGTTCACCACAGATTGTTACCGGAAGAACTGTCATGAATCTAAGATATCCTTTGCAATAATTTCTTTCATGATTTCATTCGTACCACCAAAAATTGGCAAAATACGACTGGCAGTATAAAGCTGCGCAATGGGGTATTCCATAATGAATCCGTAGCCTCCAAAAAGTTGCAAACATTTGTCTACAACTTCGCTGTTGGTTTCAGTACAGAGCAGCTTAACTTGGGCAGCTTCAGAGCTAGTAAGTTTAAGCTCATTATGTTTAAGGATACAATCTTCTAGCAAAGAACGTGCAGCATTGAATTTAGCTTGCATACTAGCTAGCACGAAACGAGTATTTTGAAAATCAGATACTTGCTGTCCAAATTGCTTTCGCTCTTGAACATACTGTTTTGTAAGTTCAAGAGCCTGTTCACTGATAACATTTGCTGCAGTTGCGATAGCCAAGCGACCACGAATATAGTGTTGGGCAGCATATTCAAGGGCTTTGCCTTCTTCTCCTAGCATATTTTCTTGCGGTACTTTGACATCTTTAAACACAAGTGGAGTTGTATCGGAGGCATTCAGCGCCATCTTCGGGTAAGTATTTCCAGAACTAAAACCCTCCATGTCACGCTCAACTATAAAGAGGGTCGGCCCTTTTGGCGTTCTTGTTAAAGCAAGCACGATATCTGAATTCTTACCATTACCAATGAATACTTTTTGCCCATTAACAAGGTAATGGTTGCCATCTTTGCTTGCAGTTGTACGTATAGCTGAAAGGTTTGACCCAGCTTCAGGCTCTGAAAAACCATGGCTAGCAATGATTTCCCCTGAAACCATGCCTGGTAGCCACTTTTGTTTTTGTTTTTCAGTGCCTAAGTCTAGAAGGAATGGGAGAACGAAGTCGTCATTTAGGTGAAAGCCAAGCGCCGTAGCTGCAGCACCAACTTTTAGAAGTTCTTGGTCAATGACTATACGGTATCGGTAATCAGTGATCTCAATGCCTCCGTACTGTTCTGGTATGGCTAAACCAAGTATTCCTTGTTCCCCGGCTGCTAACCAGGGCTCTCTAGGAGTATTGTGGTCTTCTGTCCATTGTGCATAGTAAGGAGCTACTTCACGTTTTGCATATTCAGCTACGAGTTCCCTAAAAGACTCAAGATCTTCATCGAAAAAATCAGCTTTCATAATCTTAAGTCTACGCTTTTTAGGGGGTAAAGTGCTACTTGAGAAGATGGAATATTTTGCGATGCTGAGAGTAGCTTTGCTTTACTGATTTTAGAAGGTTTAACAAGGTGCTTTGCAAATCATCAGAAATCAGTTATGATATTAATTGTTGCAAAAAGCAATACTTGCGGGTGTAGCTTAATTTGTAAAGCGTCACTATTCCATAGTGAAGTTGCTGGTTCATTCCCAGCTGCCCGCTCTAGAACCCTTACTTCGGTAAGGGTTCTTTTAATGTTTATTTCCTTAAGAGCAGACACTTAACGTTGTTTTGAAAAAGTATCAAGTTCGTGTAAGATAACTTATGTTGCAATTCGTTGCATATGCGGGTGTAGCTTAATTTGTAAAGCGTCACTATTCCATAGTGAAGTTGCTGGTTCATTCCCAGCTGCCCGCTCGGTATAAACCACTTGCGGATGTAGCTCAGTTGGCTAGAGCGTCGCCTTGCCAAGGCGAAGGTCGCGGGTTCGAATCCCGTCATCCGCTCCACTTTTACCCTTACGCTTTAAGGGTTTTTTCTTTAATTTGAGAGTTTTAAGTCTTTCCTTGATAGACTTAAAAAGTGAATTTTACCGAAATCCCCTGGCGGGGTGGTCGAGTGGTTAGGCAGCGGTCTGCAAAACCGTGTACGCGGGTTCGAATCCCGTCTCCGCCTCTAGAACCCTTGTTTTTACAAGGGTTCTTTT
>JASGFC010000019.1:0-32978 GCA_047605865.1 Micrococcaceae bacterium
GGTGTTAAGGTTTTGTAATTATTTATGATAGTATTACAAGTACCAAAGACCGTTGGTTATTGATGAATGGTTGTTCGCTGGAGAGTGAAAAGCCTTTCAATTATAAAGTTCTAAAGAACAACCCCCGTAGGTGTGAAGACTCATTCAAGGATTTTGTGCCTTGATGTATGACGTTCTTATGCAGCTGCGTAGGGACGTTTTTTAGTGCAACCAACTCAAACAGAGAAAGGAGCACCATGGCAACACAGGAAAAAATTGCTGCTGTTAAAGCTATTTCTGATGAACTTCAGAATTCTAACGGCGTATTGTTGACTGAATACCGTGGTCTCACTGTTGAACAACTGAAAAACCTTCGTCGTTCAATGGGTGAGAATGCAAAATACTCTGTGGTAAAGAATAAGCTTACTGCAATCGCTGCTAAAGACGCAGGTATGGAAGGTTTTGATGACCTTTCAGGACCAACAGCTATCGCTTTTGTTAAAGGTGATGTTGTAGAGGTTGCAAAAAGCCTTCGTGACTTTGCAAAAGAAAACGATGCACTTGTTATTAAAGGTGGACACTATGAAGGGTCTGTCCTTGATACTGACGGTGTGAAGAAACTTGCAAGTCTTGAATCTCGTGAAGTTCTTCTTGCTAAACTTGCTGGCGGTATGAAGGCATCTATGTCTCAAGCTGCTGCACTATTCAACGCACCTTTGGTGCAGGCAGTTCGTACTGTTGATGCGCTTCGTGCGAAAGTTGAAACAGAAGGACCAGTTGCTTCAGATGATACTGAAGTAAAGACAGAAGAGACTACTAGCGATTCAGCTCAAACTGATGAAGCAACGCAGTCACAAACTGATGAGACTCCAGCAACTGAAACTGCGGAGACAGAAGAATAATCTTAACCACATTAAATTTGTAAAAGACTCAAGGTTCTAAAGAACCACCTAGAAAGAAGGATGCCACACATGGCTAAACTAAGTACTGATGAATTGCTAGATGCATTCAAAGATATGACTCTTATCGAACTTTCTGATTTCGTTAAGCAGTTTGAAGAAACATTCGACGTTGAAGCAGCTGCTCCTGTAGCTGTTGCTGCTGCTGGTGTTGCTGGTGGCGGAGACGACGCTGCTGCAGAAGAGAAGACTGAATTTGATGTCGTTCTTGAAGCTGCTGGCGATAAGAAGATTGGCGTTATTAAGGAAGTACGTACATTAACTGGTCTTGGCCTTAAAGAAGCTAAAGATCTTGTTGATGGTGCTCCAAAGCCTATCCTTGAAGGCGCTGCTAAAGAAGACGCTGAAAAAGCAAAAGAAGCTCTTGAAGCTGCTGGTGCTACAGTTACTCTTAAGTAACCATCTTCATATATTTAAAAACTATGAGGTCTCTTGTATGAGGCCTCATAGTTTTTTCAATTAGCGATATGTTGGCGCAGGTGATCCCATTGCTTGCCACTCGCTGTAAGTGAGTTTATGGGTTTGAGACCTCAGCGTTGCATAGATATCAGGGCTTCCTTTATAGGCCCACACTTGAGTTCCTTGAATCCAGCCAGCAATTCGGTACGGCTTATAGCCAGTTTCTTTCCTCATACTAGGTGTGAGATAGTTCCAAATCCAATCTCCAACAGGTGGGAAAGAAACTGAGAAGAGATCGTTAGACCATGAGTATTTCACTACATCTAATTCATTTCTTAGTGACGCTTTAGGAGAACCGGCAGCAGTCCATTCAGAGTAGCTAACGTGGCGGTAGCTTCCATTTAAACCAAAGTAAATATTGCTGGAGAATGGGTAACTGAATACTGAAGTTCCAGGAATCCAGGCAACGTTTTTAGGTGTTGGATATCCATAGTTTTGCCACTGCGCATAGCTAAGCTTAGTGTAAACTCCATTTTGGACGGAGTAAATATCTGGACTCCATGAGTACTTAGCAAAAGTCATCCCAGAAGGAATTGGTGAAGCAGCGTCTTTAACAGTAACAGTAACCTGTCTACTACTTGTGATTCCACTATCGTTCATAACGTCTAGACGGAATGTTGTTGTTCCTTTTGGTAGATTAGGAACAGATAGCGTATTGCTATAACCGCCAATAACAGGGAACCATTCGTATGCGCCCACGTAAGTGTTGTTGTACCATTGCATCCATTGGACTCGGGTTGCGTTACTGTAGGTACCTTTCAAGGTGGCAGTTTGTCCAGAGGTTATCGTGACATCTTGTGGTTGCCCGGTAATGGTTGGAGGATTTCCTGAAGCTGTTTTGTAGCCAACAAAATCCATGGTTGCCCAGTAGAAATCACCACTGTAACCAGAGTAACTTCCAACTACTGAGCCAATGCCAACGGTATTGACTTGATTTGAAAGTAGAGCACGATTATGTGCATCTGAGTTCATCCAGAATTTCAACATCAGCGCTGCGGTATCAGCGGCACTTCCCGTATCTTGAGCTACAGCAACTGTTTCTACGCCTGCATAAGCACCATTGGTATCAATTTCACTGAACCAGTCAGGATCATGGTAGGTCTTACCTGCATCACTCATGGTTTGAGACCAATTTTTAGCACGGGTTGAGTTATTAATGTGAAGCGTTACGGCAGGAAGACCATATTGTGCACGATAGTTATTAACTTGACGTAGTAATTCAGTGTCAACCTCGTTCTGAGCTAAGACTGTTCTTTGATTAAGGGCACTCGATGAAGCAACAGAGTTATTCCCTTTTTCATTGATAGTTATTTCTTGAGCAGGACCAATTTCACCAACACCTTCTCCAGGTTTTGCTGTAGGAAGAGCTGCCGTAGTTTGTCCCGAAAGTGTAGTAGGTGTTGAGCTTTCGCTAGGAGTAGCTGTTGCTGTTGAAGTCTCCGTGACTGCTTCAGTAGTGTTTTGTGAGGGTACAGCTGTAGTGCTTGCAGTTTCTTGAGTCTGTACTTCGGCTGCTGCTGTTGTGAATGTAGTCAGCGGTAGTAAAGCTGCTGTGATGAAAGAAGCAACAGTAACTTTGATATTTTTATGTGGCATGTTATCCCTCGTAGCTATAAAGATAAAACTCTGTTTGTTGGAGATTTTACTTTATAAAATTCCGTACGCTGGATCGATAGAAAATCGGTCTGGACATTGTAATAGTTTTGTAATAGAATTGTTCTAACTGCCTTCTGGCGTCTTCATATAGTGGGAGACCCGTCAAGCAGATCTTTTGTCCCTATTTTATTATGATGGAAGGATTGTTTGTGGTCTCTACAAACACCGATACCCCTGACGTAAGTAACAATAAAGCTCAACGTTTATCATTTGCAAAAACTACTGAACCACTTGACGTACCTAATCTACTTGGTATCCAATCAGCAAGTTTTAATCGTCTCATTGGAAATGAACGTTGGAAAGAAGAAATTGCTACTGCAAAAAAGGAAAAGCGCACTGATGTGCCAACTACAAGTGGCCTAGAAGATATTTTCACAGAAATTTCTCCTATTGACGATTACAACGGTACTATGTCTTTGTCATTCTCTAACCCAACATTTACTGAACCAAAGTACAGTGTTGAAGAATGTAAAATGAATGACTCCACATATTCAGCACCGCTTTACGTCACTGCTGAATTCACAAATAACGAAACAGGCGAAATTAAAAGCCAGACAGTCTTCATGGGAGATTTCCCTCTTATGACAGACAAAGGCGCTTTCGTTATTAACGGTACTGAGCGTGTAGTTGTATCTCAACTAGTACGTTCTCCAGGTGCCTACTTTGAAAAGCTTGCAGACAAAACTTCAGACAAAGATATTTACACTGCAAAAATCATCCCTTCTCGTGGTGCTTGGCTTGAATTTGAAGTTGATAAGCGTGACATGATTGGCGTTCGTCTTGATCGTAAACGTAAACAGCCTGTAACAGTATTACTGAAAGCTCTTGGTTGGTCAGAATCTAAGATTAAAAAAGAACTTGGTAAGTTTGCCTCAATTCAGACAACTCTTGAAAAAGACAGCACAAAAGACCAAGAAGAAGCACTTCTTGAAATTTATCGTAAGCTACGTCCAGGTGAACCACCTGCAAAAGATGCAGCACAAGCACTTCTTGACGGACTATACTTCAACCCTAAGCGTTACGACCTAGCAAAAGTAGGGCGTTACAAACTAAATCAGAAGCTTGGTCTTGATACAGATATTGATGTTAGTGTACTGACTGAACAAGATATCGTGGCAATGATTAAATACATTGCAACCCTTCATGAAGGTGAAAAAACCATTGATGGTGTTAGAAACGGTAAAAAGGCTGAAATTCCTGTAAACGTTGACGATATTGATAACTTTGCAAATCGCCGTATTCGCACTGTTGGAGAATTAATTGAAAACCAGATTCGTACTGGTTTGTCTCGTATGGAACGTGTTGTACGTGAACGTATGACTACTCAAGATACAGATTCTATTACCCCTCAGTCATTGATTAATATCCGCCCTGTTGTGGCTGCACTGCGTGAGTTCTTTGCTTCATCACAGCTGTCACAGTTTATGGATCAAAACAACCCACTTGCTGGTTTGACCCACAAGCGCCGTCTTTCAGCGCTTGGTCCAGGTGGTCTTTCTCGTGATCGTGCTGGATATGAAGTACGTGACGTACACCCTTCTCACTACGGACGTATGTGTCCTATTGAGACTCCCGAAGGTCCAAACATTGGTCTTATTGGTGCTCTGGCAGCATTTGGTCGAGTTAACGCTTTTGGTTTCATTGAAACCCCATACCGTAAATGCGTTAAAGGTAAAGCTACCGACGATATCGTGTACCTTTCTGCAGCTGAAGAGTCTGAGTATGCTATTGCACAAGCAAAAGCACCACTTGATAAAAACAACAAGTTTATTGAAGAATACGTACTTGTCCGTGAAAAAGGTGGCGGCGGTGAACCTGTCTTAATTCCTGCAGAAGATGTAGAGTTTATGGACGTTTCTCCACGCCAGATGGTATCTGTAGCAACAGCATTAATTCCATTCCTTGAGCACGATGATGCACACCGTGCCTTGATGGGTGCTAACATGCAACGTCAAGCAGTACCACTTCTAGAATCAGAATCACCTATCGTAGGTACTGGTATGGAGAAGTATGCAGCTCGCGATGCAGGAGATGTTGTTCTTGCTACTAAGGCTGGTGTTACGAAAGAAGTATCTGCTGACCTTGTTGTTGTTTCCAATGATGATGGTACAGAAACGAATTACCGTATTGCTAAGTTCCACCGTTCTAACCAAGGTACAGCGTATAACCAGAAGGTTCTTGTTGATGAAGGTCAACGCGTAGAACTAGGTGATGTTATTGCCGATGGTCCTGCTACTGAAAAGGGTGAACTAGCACTTGGAAAGAACCTCCTTGTGGCATTCATGTCATGGGAAGGCTACAACTTCGAGGACGCAATCATCCTATCTCAGCGTCTAGTATCTGATGACGTACTAACTTCTATTCACATTGAAGAGCATGAAATTGATGCTCGTGATACCAAACTAGGTGCTGAAGAAATCACGCGTGATATCCCTAACGTCTCTGAAGAAGGTCTAAGTCACCTTGATGAGCGCGGTATTATTCGTATTGGTGCTGAAGTTGATGCAGGCGATATCCTCGTTGGTAAAGTAACTCCAAAGGGTGAAACTGATCTTACTCCTGAGGAGAGGTTATTGCGTGCTATCTTCGGTGATAATTCCAAAGAAGTTCGTGATACTTCATTGAAGGTACCTCACGGTGAATCCGGTACAGTTATTGATGTTCGCGTCTTTGATCGTGAAGACGATGATGAACTAGCACCAGGTGTTAATCAAGTTGTGCGTGTATACGTTGCACAAAAACGTAAGATTACAGATGGTGATAAGCTTGCTGGTCGTCACGGAAACAAGGGTGTTATTTCTAAGATTCTCCCTGTTGAAGACATGCCATTCCTAGAAGATGGTACTCCTGTTGATATCGTCTTGAACCCTCTAGGTGTTCCAGGACGTATGAACCTTGGTCAAGTGCTTGAAACTCACCTTGGTTGGGCTGGAAAGCAAGGTTGGAAAGTTGAAGGAAACCCAGAATGGGCTAAAGATTCAACAATTCCAATGGAATCAGGGCCAACAAAACTGGCTACTCCAGTCTTTGATGGTGCTCAAGAAGATGAAATTACAGGTCTTTTGAACTCTGCTAATCCTACTCGCGACGGAGACCGCCTTGTCAATGAAACTGGTAAAGCAGTCTTGTTTGATGGACGTTCCGGTGAACCATTCCCTGATCCAATTTCAGTTGGTTACATGTATATCTTGAAACTACACCACTTAGTAGATGAAAAGATTCACGCTCGTTCAACTGGACCTTACTCTATGATTACTCAGCAACCATTGGGTGGTAAAGCACAGTTCGGTGGACAGCGTTTCGGTGAGATGGAAGTATGGGCCCTTGAAGCTTATGGTGCAGCCTACACGCTTCAGGAACTTTTGACCATTAAATCAGACGATATTAACGGTCGTGTCAAAGTGTACGAGGCTATCGTCAAAGGCGATAACATCCCAGAACCAGGCGTACCAGAATCGTTCAAAGTATTGATTAAAGAAATGCAGTCACTGTGTTTGAATGTTGAAGTTCTTTCTGCAGACGGAAGCGTCATTGAGATGAAAGACGACGAAGAAGCAATGCGTGCTGGTGAACAGCTCGGTATTGACTTATCACATATCGAACCAAACAGCATAGAAGAAGTTTAGGCTTCAAGAATTAGAAAGGAATCCATGAACAACGAAACAGTATTCGATGTAATGCGAATTGGCTTGGCAACAACCGAGCAGATTCGTCAGTGGTCTCATGGCGAAGTCAAGAAGCCTGAAACTATTAACTACCGTACTTTGAAGCCAGAAAAAGATGGCCTTTTCTGTGAAAAGATTTTCGGCCCTTCAAAAGACTGGGAATGCAGCTGTGGAAAATACAAGCGTGTCCGTTATAAGGGTATTACCTGCGAGCGTTGTGGTGTAGAAGTTACACGTTCTAAAGTACGCCGTGATCGTATGGGACATCTTGAGCTTGCAGCTCCAGTAACACATATTTGGTACTTCAAAGGTGTACCTTCTCGTCTTGGCTACCTGCTAGATCTTGCTCCTAAAGATCTTGAGAAAGTCATTTACTTCGCAGCTTACATGATTACCAGCATAGACGAAGAAGCTCGTCATGCTGAGCTTCCAAACCTTTCTGCAGAAATTTCAGTAGAACGCGAAGAGCTTGAAAAGCGCATGGAAGCTGATCTTGCTGCACGCCAAAAAGATCTTGAAGATGATCTAGCTGAAGCAGAAAAAGCTAATAAAAAAGCTACTGAAATCAAAAAGATTAAAGACGCTGCTCAACGAGATCTTGCTGCAATCCGTAAACGTGGAGAAGCAGATATTGATCAACTAGATGCAGTGTGGGAGAAATTCCAGACTCTTAAAGTTAATGATCTCATTGGTGATGAAAGACTCTTCCGTGATCTTAAAGAACGTTTTGGTTTGTACTTCACAGGCGCTATGGGTGCTGAAGCAATTGAAGAACGTTTGAAAAACTTTGATCTTGAAGCTGAAGCAGAAGACCTTCGTGAACAAATTAAGAATGGAAAAGGTCAACGTAAAACTCGTGCGTTAAAGCGCTTAAAAGTTATTACTGCGTTCTTGTCTAATGACAACAAGCCAGAATCTATGGTTCTGAATATAGTTCCAGTGATTCCACCGGAACTACGTCCAATGGTTCAACTTGATGGTGGACGCTTTGCAACAAGCGACCTTAACGATCTATACCGTCGTGTTATTAACCGTAATAACCGTTTAAAGCGTTTGATGGACCTTGGTGCTCCTGAAATTATCGTGAACAATGAGAAGCGTATGCTTCAAGAGGCCGTTGATAACCTCTTTGATAATGGTCGCCGTGGCCGTCCAGTAACTGGTCCAGGCAACCGTGCGTTGAAATCTCTTTCAGATATGCTCAAAGGTAAGCAAGGGCGTTTCCGTCAGAACCTTCTTGGAAAGCGTGTAGACTACTCTGGACGTTCTGTTATTGTGGTTGGTCCTCAGTTGAAACTTCATCAATGTGGTCTACCTAAACAAATGGCACTTGAACTTTTCAAGCCTTTTGTGATGAAACGCCTTGTTGATCTCAATCATGCTCAAAACATCAAGTCTGCAAAGCGTATGGTAGAACGTTATCGTCCTGCTGTATGGGATGTTCTTGAAGAAATTATTACAGAGCATCCAGTGCTTTTGAACCGTGCGCCTACTTTGCACCGTCTAGGTATTCAGGCGTTTGAGCCACAATTGGTTGAAGGTAAAGCTATCCAGCTGCACCCACTTGTGTGTTCTGCGTTTAACGCAGACTTCGATGGTGACCAGATGGCTGTTCACTTGCCACTATCACCTGAAGCACAGGCAGAAGCTCGTCTTTTGATGCTATCTTCAAACAATATTTTGAAGCCTTCTGATGGGCGTCCAGCTGCTGTTCCTTCACAGGATATGATTATCGGAGTTTTCCACTTAACCACAAAGCGCCCTGGCGCTGAAGGTGAAGGAGCATTCTTCGGTTCAGTAGCAGAAGCAATTATGGCCTATGATGCTGGTAAGTTGCATATGAATGCTAAGTGTCATATTAAGATTGATAACTTTGTTCCTTATGATGGCTGGGATGCTCCCAAAGATTATGAAGAAGGTCAGCCAGTAGTGCTAGAGACTTCATTAGGACAGGTCATGTTCAACGATGCTCTTCCTGAAGATTATCCTTGGGTAGAAGATGTTGCTGATAAAGGTACATTATCTCGTATCGTGAATGATCTAGCTGAACGATACCCAAAGATTGTTGTTGCTCATACTCTTGACAATATGAAAGATGCAGGTTTCTTCTGGGCAAGCCGTTCAGGGGTTACCATTGCAATTTCTGATGTTGAAGCTCCTGAGGAAAAGAACGACATCCTTGAAGGCTACGAAGAAAAAGCACGTAAAGTTCAAAGTCAATACGATAAAGGTCTCATCTCTGATGAGGAACGTCGTCAAGAGCTTGTAGAGATTTGGTCTGAAGCTACAGATCAAGTAGCAGATGCCATGAAAGATAATCTAGAAGATTTAAATGCTATCAATCGCATGGTAACTTCTGGTGCTCGCGGTAACTGGATGCAGGTTCGCCAGATTGCTGGTATGCGTGGTCTTGTTGCCAATCCGAAGGGTGAAATTATTCCTCGTCCTATTAAATCTTCTTACCGTGAAGGTTTGTCTGTGCTTGAGTACTTCATTGCTACTCACGGTGCTCGTAAAGGCCTTGCCGATACAGCACTACGTACTGCAAACTCTGGTTATTTGACTCGTCGCCTCGTGGACGTTTCTCAAGATGTTATCGTGCGTGAAGAAGATTGTGGAACTTCTGCTGGATTAGTTCTTCCAATTGCTCTTAAAGGCGAAGATGGAAAACTTATTAAGCATGAAGACGTTGAAAATACAGTATATTCACGTACTTTGGCTGAAGATGTCAAGAAGGGCAGTAAGGTTCTTGCTCATGCTGGAGATGAAGTAGGCGATGTACTCATCGATAAACTCTTCAAAGCTGGGGTTACTGATGTCAAGATTCGTTCAGTTCTAACGTGTGAATCTCCTATTGGTACGTGTGCACGATGCTACGGTCCTTCTCTTGCTTCAGGTAAGTTAGTAGATATTGGTGAAGCAGTAGGTATTATTGCTGCACAGTCTATTGGTGAGCCTGGAACGCAGTTGACAATGCGTACGTTCCACACTGGTGGTGCCGTTTCATCTGCTGGTGAAGATATTACTCAGGGTCTTCCTCGTATTCAAGAGCTTTTTGAAGCCCGTACTCCTAAGGGTGTGGCTCCAATTGCTGAATACGATGGCCGTATCAAAGTTGAAGAAGGCGAACGCTCTTTGAAGCTTACTTTGGTACCTGATGATGGTTCTGAAGAAATTACCTATCCAGTATTGCGTCGTTCACGTCTTCTTGTTGAAGACGGCCAAGACGTTAAAGTGGGACAGCAATTGACGCAAGGTGCAGTAGACCCTAAGCAGGTTTTACGTATTCTTGGTCCACGTGCTGCTCAGAAATTCTTGGTTGATGAAGTTCAGAAAGTGTACCGTTCTCAGGGTGTTGGTATTCACGATAAACACGTTGAGGTGATTGTACGTCAGATGCTACGTCGCATTACTGTGATTGATTCTGGTGATACAGATCTACTTCCAGGTGAATTGACTGAGCGTGTACGTTTGAATGATGAGAACATGAAAGCAGTTGCTGAAAAGAAACATCCTGCGTCAGGTCGTCCTGAATTGATGGGTATTACTAAGGCTTCTTTGGCTACTGAGTCTTGGTTGTCTGCTGCTTCATTCCAGGAGACAACACGTGTTCTTACTCAGGCTGCAATGGAACGTAAATCTGATCCATTACTTGGTCTTAAAGAGAACGTTATCATTGGTAAGCTTATTCCTGCTGGTACAGGTTTGACTCAGTACCAAAACATGGTGGTTGAGCCTACGGAAGAAGCGCGAAGCCAAACGTTTACTGATACCACGTTTACTGACTTCAGTGGTGCAAACTTCGGGGAAGCACCTGCAAGTTCTATTCCACTTGAAGAATACGATCTAGGAACAGATTTCCGTTAAAGATCTTTAAAAGAATGGCTCTGCTAGAAATAGCAGGGCCGTTTTTTATTGACTTTTTGGAATTATAGAACTAAAAGATAGAAATTTCACTTTGAGATGTTGATTATGGTAACTTTGAAAGAAATTCTCTTGGAGATAGAGACAATAAGTTATGCGAGAAAGGCAAGATTATAACTACTGTTAATGTAAATGAGCAACAGCTTACAAAAACAACTTTTGATGATAAGGGATTCTTTGGCCACCCAAAACCACTGGCTACTTTATTTGGTGTAGAAACATGGGAACGTTTTTCATTCTATAGCGTTCAAAGTATTCTGCTGTTTTATATCACTTATAAATTAAGCCAAGGTGGGCTTGGACTTGATACTACAACTGGTAAATCAATTGCTGGTGCTTATGGTGGTATGGTGTTCCTCAGCTCAATTGTGTTTGCTTGGATTTCTGACCGTGTCCTTGGTCGTGAAAAGACTCTTTTTGTGAGTGCAATCATCGTGATGGTAGGTCACATTTCTATGGCTGCTATCCATGGTGTGCCAGGGCTTATTGTTGGTTTGCTACTCATTGCCTGCGGTGGTGGTGGTGTCAAAGCCAGTGCTTCTTCTATGGTTGGTAGTCTTTATCAAAAAGGTGATGTACGAACTGATTCTGGATTCTCTTTGTATTACTTCGGTATTAACGTAGGTGCTTTCCTTGGTCCATTGATTGCTGGTTGGTTAATGCAAGAATACGGTTTTCACTGGGCTTTTGCGGCTGCAGCAATTGGTATGGCACTTGGTGTTGCTCAGTATGTTATTCAACGTAAGCAACTACCTGAAGTATGTCAGGTTCCAACAAACCCATTGGCAGAAACTGAGAAGGCGAAGGCTAGAAATTATGCACTTGCTGGTGTAGCAGTTGCAGTTTTGATTGGCATTTTTGTTGGTACTAGTTCTTCTCGTCTGGCATTCTTTGGCGCTAACATTTCAAATATTATCGCTGTAGTTGCTTTCATTATTTCAGTGATTCTTTTCAGTATGTTGTTAACAACTCCAAAAACTACCGATGAAGAAAAGAGCCGCGTTAAGGCATTTATCCCATTGTTTATCTCTCAGGTAGCATTCTGGGCTTTGTACCAGCAGATTTTCACGATGTTACCTGACTATGTAGATTCAAAATTAGATCGTAAGATTTTCGGTTGGGAAATGCCTGCTGCTTGGGTTAACTCAATTTCAGCAGTGTACATCATTATCTTTGCTGTTGCTTTTGCAGCAATGTGGACTAAATGGGGAGAGAAACAACCTTCAACACCTGCTAAGTTCGCCTTTGCAAACATTTTGATGGGTATTGCTTACTTCTTGTTTATCCCAGTAGCAAACGTGGCACCTCATACAGCTCCATTGCTATGGATTATGTTCATCCTTTTGATGTTCTGTTTCTCAGAGCTTTGTATTTCACCAATTGGTATGTCTGTGACAACACGTTTGGCTCCTGCCAAGTTCACAACTATCATGATGGCTTTGTATTTGCTCGCAACTGCAATTGGAACATCATTGGCAGGAACAATTGCAACGTTCTACCACTCAGATGCTGCAAACAATTCTCCGTACTTCGTTGCTGTTGGTATTGTTTCTATCATCGTTGGTCTTTTCGTAGTGGTTTGTATTCCATACGTGAAGAAAATGATGGCTGGTGTCCGTTAATCAGATCCTTTTCAACAATTCGGTGTGCTGTGAAAACAGCACACCGAATTGTCATTTTTTGACAAACACTGTAAGCTGTATTGAGTGCAAGTATTGCCAGTACTGTGTGTAGCAATATCTGCAAAGCAAGTACTGTAATTTTCAGTAAAAAACCGACATAAAATGGAGAATACGTAGTGCCTACTATTCAGCAGCTGGTCCGTAAAGGCCGCTCCCCAAAGGTCTCAAAGACCAAAGCCCCAGCTCTTAAGGGCAACCCAATGCGTCGTGGTGTATGTACTCGTGTATATACAACTACCCCTAAAAAACCAAACTCAGCCCTTCGTAAGGTAGCACGTGTGCGCCTTAACGGTGGTGTTGAAGTAACAGCTTACATTCCTGGTGTTGGACACAACCTACAGGAGCACTCTATCGTGCTTGTTCGTGGTGGTCGTGTTAAAGACCTTCCAGGTGTACGTTATAAAATTGTCCGTGGAACACTTGATACTCAAGGTGTCAAAGATCGTAAGCAAGCTCGTAGTCGCTACGGCGCTAAGAAAGGTTAGTGTTTATGCCTCGTAAAGGTCCAGCTCCTAAGCGTCCACTTGTTATTGATCCAGTATACGGATCTCAACTTGTAACGCAGCTCGTCAATAAAGTTCTTGTAGATGGCAAAAAATCTACTGCAGAAAGAATCGTGTATGGTGCCCTTGAAGGTACACGCAAGAAGGCTGATAATTCAGATCCAGTAGAAACTTTGAAGAAGGCTATTGATAACGTCAAGCCAGCAATTGAAGTTAAATCGCGCCGTGTTGGTGGTGCTACGTACCAGGTTCCAATTGATGTGAAGCCAGCTCGTCAAACAGCTCTTGCTCTTCGTTGGCTTGTAGGCTATGCAAAAGATCGTCGTGAAAAAACAATGACAGAACGCCTCCAAAACGAAATCCTTGATGCTTCCAATGGTCTTGGTGCTGCTGTTAAGAAGCGCGAAGATACTCACAAGATGGCAGAAGCAAACCGTGCGTTTGCTCACTACCGTTGGTAATAATAATTAGTTTAGAAAACCTGAAAGGTTAGGACAACGTGGCGCTAGAAGTGCTTACAGACCTGAACAAGGTCCGCAACATCGGTATTATGGCTCACATCGATGCTGGTAAAACAACAACAACTGAGCGTATCCTTTACTACACTGGTATTAACCACAAAATTGGTGAAACACACGATGGTGCTTCAACAATGGACTGGATGGAACAAGAGCAGGAGCGCGGTATTACAATTACCTCAGCTGCAACTACTTGTTACTGGGATGGTTACCAAATTAACATTATCGATACACCAGGCCACGTTGACTTCACTGTTGAGGTTGAGCGTTCACTTCGTGTACTAGATGGTGCTGTTGCAGTTTTCGACGGTAAAGAAGGTGTTGAGCCTCAGTCTGAAACTGTATGGCGTCAAGCAGACAAATACGATGTTCCTCGTATTTGCTTTGTGAACAAAATGGATAAGCTAGGTGCAGATTTCTACTTTACTGTTAAAACTATCGTTGATCGCCTTGGTGCTCGTCCACTCGTTATTCAACTGCCTATCGGTGCAGAAAACGATTTTGAAGGTGTTGTTGACCTCATCTCTATGAAAGCACTAACATGGCGTGGTGAAACTGAAATGGGTGCTAAATACGAGGTAGAAGAGATTCCTGCAGACCTTGCTGATAAAGCTGAGGAATATCGCAGCGAACTTCTTGAAACAATTGCTGAAGCTGATGAAGAAATCATGGATAAGTACCTTGGTGGAGAAGAACTTACTGAAGATGAAATCCATGATGCTATTCGTAAAATGACTATTGCATCTGAGATTTACCCAGTTCTTTGTGGGTCAGCATTCAAAAACAAAGGTGTACAGCCTATGCTTGATGCTGTAGTCCGTTACCTTCCATCTCCACTAGATGTTGAGGCTGTTACTGGACACGATGTCAAAGATGAAGAAAAAGAGATCACTCGTCAGCCTGATGCTAGTGAGCCATTTTCAGCTCTTGCTTTCAAAGTTGCAGCACACCCATTCTTTGGTCAACTAACTTATGTTCGTGTTTACTCGGGTAAAGCTGAATCTGGTGCTCAGGTCTACAACTCTACAAAACAGAAAAAAGAGCGTATTGGTAAAATTTTCCAGATGCACTCTAACAAAGAGAACCCTGTTGATGAATTAATTGCAGGTCACATCTACGCAGTCATTGGTCTGAAAGACACAACTACAGGTGATACTCTTTGTGATCAAAGCAACCCAGTTGTTCTTGAATCAATGTCATTCCCAGAACCTGTGATTGACGTTGCTATTGAACCTAAAACTAAAGGTGACCAAGAGAAACTATCAACAGCAATTCAGAAATTGTCACAAGAAGACCCTACATTCCGTGTAAGTCTTGACGATGAAACTGGTCAAACTGTTATTGGTGGTATGGGTGAGCTTCACCTAGATGTTCTTGTAGATCGCATGCGCCGCGAGTTCAAGGTAGAAGCAAATGTTGGTAAGCCACAGGTTGCCTACCGTGAGACTATTCGCCGCGCTGTTCCTAAGCATGAATATACTCACAAGAAACAGACTGGTGGTTCTGGTCAGTTCGCTAAGATTCAATTCGCTATTGAACCAATGGAAGTTGAAGGCGATGATATCTACGAATTCAAAAACAGTGTAACTGGTGGTCGTATTCCACGTGAATACATTCCTAGCGTTGATCAAGGAATTCAAGATGCCATGAAACTTGGTGTTCTTGCTGGTTATCCAATGGTTGGTGTTAAGGCGAACCTTATGGATGGTCAATACCACGATGTCGACTCTTCAGAAATGGCCTTTAAGATTGCTGGTTTACAAGGAATGAAGGAAGCAATGCGTAAAGCTGATCCTGCTCTCCTTGAACCAATTATGGCTGTTGAAGTTCGTACTCCAGAAGAGTACATGGGTGACGTAATCGGTGACCTTAACTCTCGCCGTGGTCAAGTTTCATCTATGGAAGATGCGTCCGGTGTGAAGGTTATTCGCGCCAACGTCCCTCTTTCTGAGATGTTTGGTTACATTGGTGACTTGCGCTCTAAAACACAAGGTCGCGCAGTGTTCTCAATGGTATTTGATAGCTATGCTGAAGTTCCTAGGAACGTTGCTGATGAAGTGATTCAAAAGAACACTGGAGAATAGCCTAGCATTTTTGTAACCCACTGGAAGCAAAATTCCATTTTTGTAAATAAGCAAAATGACGTAGAATAGTTCAGTAAAACTATTTAAACAGATTAAGAAGAAATAGGAGGCCCTTGTGGCTAAAGCAAAGTTCGATCGTACGAAACCGCACGTTAACATCGGTACTATCGGTCACGTTGACCACGGTAAAACTACACTAACAGCAGCAATCTCTAAGGTTCTTGCTGACAAGTACCCAGACGTCAATGAACCATTCAAGTTTGATGAAATTGATAAGGCACCTGAAGAAAAACAGCGTGGTATTACAATTAACATTTCTCACATTGAGTATGAAACAGATAAGCGTCACTACGCACACGTAGATGCTCCAGGGCACGCTGACTACATCAAGAACATGATTACTGGTGCTGCTCAGATGGACGGTGCAATTCTTGTAGTTGCTGCAACTGATGGTCCTATGGCTCAGACTCGTGAGCACGTACTTCTTGCACGCCAGGTAGGTGTACCAACACTTCTTGTTGCACTTAACAAGTCAGATATGGTTGATGATGAAGAACTTCTTGACCTTGTAGAAATGGAAGTTCGTGAACTTCTTTCTTCTCAGGATTTCGATGGTGACGATGCACCTGTAGTTCGTGTATCTGGTCTTAAGGCTCTTGAAGGAGATCCTGAATGGACTAAGTCTGTTGAAGATCTTATGGATCAAGTGGATAATTACATTCCAGATCCAGTTCGTGACAAAGACAAGCCATTCTTGATGCCAATCGAGGACGTGTTCACTATTACTGGTCGCGGTACTGTAGTAACAGGTCGTGCAGAACGTGGTACTCTTGCGCTTAACTCTGATGTTGAAATTGTTGGTATTCGTCCAATCCAGAAGACAACTGTTACTGGTATTGAGATGTTCCACAAGCAACTTGATGAAGCATGGGCTGGAGAGAACTGTGGTCTTCTTCTTCGTGGTCTTAAGCGTGAAGATGTTGAACGTGGTCAGGTAGTTGTAGAACCTGGTTCTATCACACCTCACACTGAGTTTGAAGCTAACGTTTACATCCTTAAGAAAGAAGAAGGTGGACGTCACAATCCGTTCTACGCTAACTACCGTCCTCAGTTCTACTTCCGTACAACTGACGTAACTGGTGTTATTACTCTTCCAGAAGGAAAAGAAATGGTTATGCCTGGCGACAACACTGAGATGACTGTTGAACTCATCCAGCCAATCGCTATGGAAGAAGGTCTAGGCTTTGCAATCCGTGAAGGTGGACGTACTGTTGGTTCTGGTAAAGTAACTAAGATTCTTAAGTAAGTAATATTACTTCAGAAGGTCCCTGCTTTGGCAGGGGCCTTCTTTGTGTGGTATTGCTAAATCAGTTATCAAGTAAGTCCGTATGTTAAGTGCAAAAGCTGCTGAAATACCACGAGGAAATGTAACTAATAGGCAGACTTGCAAAATCAACAAGGCGAAATTTGCATATAACACCTTGATTAAGGTAGTATTGGGCTTGTGCGCTTTTTAGGCGTACATTCTTAGTGTTTGTTCAGCATATTGTATGCTTTACATGCAAACCCTGTAGTGATGATTTTGAAATAACAGCTACAGAAGATGTGCGACACACCCGACCTCGGGGGTCGGACACATCACAGTAAAAACCTGGGAAGTAAAAATACTTTCTAGGCCACTGAAAAAGAAAGAGAGAGCCCTTAAATGGCAGGACAAAAGATCCGCATTAGGCTTAAGTCATATGACCACGATGTCATTGACAGCTCGGCACGCAAGATCGTAGATACAGTGACAAGAGCAGGAGCTTCAGTAGTAGGCCCAGTTCCGCTGCCAACTGAGAAAAACGTTTATTGTGTTATCCGTTCACCGCACAAATACAAAGACAGCCGTGAGCATTTTGAAATGCGTACTCATAAACGTCTGATCGATATCGTTGATCCAACTCCAAAGGCAGTAGACTCACTTATGCGTCTAGATTTACCTGCGGATGTGAACATCGAAATTAAGCTGTAAGGATTAAAGAGCTAGAATGTCTAATCAAAAACAGCGCGAGGTAAAAGGTCTTCTGGGCAAAAAGCTCGGTATGACTCAGGTTTGGGATGAGAACAACAAAGTTATTCCAGTAACTGTTGTTGAAGCTGATTCTAACGTTGTTACTCAAGTTCGCGCAGAAGAAAATGATGGCTACTCAGCCGTCCAGATTGCATACGGTCAAATTGACCCACGCAAAGTCAACAAACCAATGACAGGTATCTTTGAAAAAGCTGGAGTTCCTCCACGCCGTCACTTGGTAGAAGTTCGTACCTCTGACGCAGAAAACTACTCTGCAGGTCAAGAACTAAAAGTTGATCAGTTTGAAGCTGGTCAAAAAGTTGACGTTGTTGGTAAAACAAAAGGTAAAGGTTTTGCAGGTACTATGAAACGCCATGGTTTCCATGGTCTTGGTGCTTCTCACGGTGTTCATAAGACTCACCGTAAGCAAGGTTCAGTTGGTGGTGCTGCCACTCCTGGTCGCGTATTCCGTGGTCAGAAGATGTCAGGTCGTATGGGTAACGTACGCCATACTACACAGAACCTTACAGTACATGCAGTAGACACTGATAAAAACCTTCTACTTATTAAAGGTGCAGTACCAGGTCCTCGTGGAGCTGTAGTACTTGTTCGCACTGCTGTGAAGGGAGCATAGTTCATGGCAACACCATTACCAGAAGAAATTTTTAATGCAAAGGTATCAATCCCTTTGATTCATCAAGTTGTTGTAGCACAACAGGCTGCTGCACGCCAAGGTACTCATAAAGTTAAGACTCGTGGTGAACGTTCAGGTTCAGGTCGCAAGCCTTTTAAGCAAAAGGGTACTGGTAACGCTCGTCAGGGTTCTGTACGTATGCCTCAGCACATTGGCGGTGGTATTGTCCACGGACCAGTTCCTCGTTCTTATGCACAGCGTACACCTAAAAAGATGGTTGCTGCTGCGCTACGAGGTGCATTGTCAGATCGTGCACAAAACGATTTAGTTCATGTAGTACCTTCAATTTTGACAGATAGTACACCATCAACTAAAACTGCTGTAAAGGCAATTTCTGGCATTACTCAAGGAAAACGAGCTCTTGTAGTTCTAGATCGTGAAGATGAAGTGTCAATGAAAAGTTTGCGTAACGTAGCAAATGTTCATGTACTCTTTGCAGATCAGCTCAACGCTTATGATGTTGTAGTTGCTGACGATATCATTTTCACAAACGCAGCTATGAATGCTTTTGTTGCACAAACAAAAGGTGAACATAAAGCAAGTAGCGCTAAAGCATCAGCTGATGCTCAAGAGTCGGCTCAAACCGATTCAGATACACCAGATGTTTCAGAAGTAGCAGATACTTCTGCACCTATTGGACAGAAAGATGAGAACTAATGAGTGCTAATACCAAAGCTCACCACGATGTGATTGTTGCTCCAGTAATTTCTGAGAAGAGCTACGCATTGATTGACGAAGGTAAATACACTTTTGAAGTTGATCCTCGTTCAAACAAATCTGAAATCAAAGTTGCAATTGAGTCAATCTTCGATTGTAAAATTGCATCTATCAATACAATAAACCGCGCAGGTAAAACACGTCGTACTCGTGATGGATTGGGTAAACGTAAAGATACCAAGCGTGCAATTGTAACTTTAAAGGAAGGCTCTATTGATATTTTCTCTGGTGCTAACTAGAGATTATTGACAAGAGGTTAGGAAATTATGGGAATCCGTACATATAAGCCATCAACACCAGGCCGTCGTGGCTCTTCTGTTGCTGACTTCAGTGAAATAACACGGTCGACTCCTGAGAAGTCGTTGTTGCGCCCCCTCCCGAAAAAGGGTGGACGTAATAACACAGGGCATATTACTGCCCGTCATAAAGGTGGCGGACACAAACGCCAATACCGTACTATTGACTTCCGTCGACATGACAAAGATGGCGTGCTAGCAAAAGTAGCACACATCGAATATGATCCAAACCGTACTGCTCGTATTGCTTTATTGCACTACGCAGATGGTGAGAAGCGATACATCATCGCTCCTGAAAAACTTAATCAGGGTGATGTTGTTGAGTCAGGTGCTAAAGCTGACATCAAAGCAGGAAACAACCTACCAATGCGTAATATTCCAGTTGGTACTTTCATCCATGCTGTTGAACTTCGTCCAGGCGGAGGCGCAAAGATGGGTCGTAGCGCAGGTGCATCAATCCAGCTAGTAGCTAAAGATGGTCCTTATGCTCAGCTTCGTTTGCCTTCAGGTGAAGTACGTAACGTTGATATCCGTTGCCGTGCAACAGTTGGTGTTGTAGGTAACGCAGAACAAATCAACATTAACTGGGGTAAAGCTGGCCGCAATCGTTGGAAGGGCAACCGTCCACACGTTCGTGGTGTAGCAATGAACCCTGTTGATCACCCGCATGGTGGTGGTGAAGGTAAAACTTCCGGTGGTCGTCACCCAGTTAACCCTAATGGTAAGCGTGAAGGACGTACACGTAACCCTAATAAGGCATCTAATAAGTTCATTGTTCGTCGTCGCCGTACTGGCAAGAAGCGCTGATAGGAGATAAGGAAAATATGCCTAGAAGTTTAAAGAAGGGCCCTTTCGTTGATCAGCATCTTTACCTTAAGGTACAGGCTCAAAACGAAAAAGGTTCAAAGAACGTAATTAAGACATGGTCTCGCCGTTCTATGATTGTGCCAGATATGCTCGGTCATACAATTGCGGTTCACGATGGACGTAAACACATCCCAGTGTTCATTACCGAATCAATGGTAGGACACAAACTAGGTGAGTTTGCTCCAACGCGTACATTCAAAGGCCACGAAAAAGACGATAAGAAAGGTCGCCGCTAAGTCGGTGATCTTTCCTAGAGAGACGAGAGAAGGAAAGCAATGGAAGCCAAGGCAACAGCACGTTTTGTGCGCGTAACGCCTATGAAGGCCCGTCGCGTCGTCAACCTTATTCGTGGTAAACAAGCGAATGAAGCGTTGGCTATCTTGAAGTTTGCTCCTCAGGGCGCTTCAGATCAGGTCTTCAAGATTGTGCAGTCTGCAGTTGCAAATGCACGTCAAACGGCTGAACGTGATAGCGAAGCATTCAACGAAGATGAACTCTTCGTAACTGAAGCATTCGTTAACGAAGGCCCAACTATGAAACGTATGCGTCCACGCGCTCAAGGCCGTGCATATCGCATTCTAAAACGTACTAGCCACATTACAATTGTGGTTGGTCAGCAGGAAGATGAAGAGGAGGCATAACCATGGGACAAAAAGTTAATCCTACTGGATTCCGACTCGGAATCACTACTGACCACGTATCCCGTTGGTTCGCTGATGGACATAAAGAAGGCGAACGTTACAGCGACTTTGTAAAAGAAGATGTAAAAATTCGTCAAATGCTCACTGACAACCTTGAACGTGCTGGCATTGCAAAAGTAGAAATTGAACGTACTCGTGACCGAGTTCGTATCGATATTCATACTGCTCGCCCAGGTATCGTGATTGGTCGTCGTGGTGCTGAAGCTGAAAAACTACGTGAGAAACTAGATAAACTAACTGGTAAGCAAGTTCAGTTGAATATCCTTGAAGTGAAGAACCCAGAGCTTGATGCTCAGTTGGTTGCACAAGGTATTGCAGAACAGCTTGCTAGCCGTGTTTCTTTCCGTCGTGCTATGAAAAAGGCAATTCAGTCTGCACAGCGTTCTGGCGCTAAAGGAATCCGCGTTGCTTGTTCTGGCCGCCTTGGTGGTGCAGAAATGGCACGTAACGAATTTTACCGTGAAGGACGTGTTCCACTACACACTTTACGTGCGAATATCGACTACGGAACTCATGAAGCTCACACAACTTTCGGTCGCATTGGTGTGAAAGTGTGGATTTACAAAGGTGATCTTACTGATAAAGAACTAGCTGCACAGCAGGCTAAACAACAGACTAAGCGTGGTCGTGGTTCTCGTCAAGATGGTCGTGGCCGCCGTAACGATCGTGGTGGTCAGCGTGCTCCACGTCAAAATGCAGCTGCTAAAGCTGCACCTACGAAAGCGGAGGCATAAATGTTAATCCCTCGTAAAGTAAAGCACCGTAAGCAGTTCCACCCTAAACGTAAGGGTGCTGCAAAAGGTGGTACTGAAGTAACTTTTGGTGATTACGGTATCCAGGCGCTTTCTCCAGCTTATGTGACTAACCGTCAAATTGAGGCAGCTCGTATTGCCATGACACGTCACATCAAGCGTGGTGGTAAAGTATGGATCAATATTTACCCTGACCGTCCATTAACTAAGAAACCAGCTGAAACTCGTATGGGTTCTGGTAAAGGTTCTCCAGAATGGTGGATTGCAAACGTAAAACCTGGTCGCATCATGTTTGAGCTATCAGGTGTGTCAGAAGAGGTTGCTCGTGAAGCATTGCGTCTAGCAATTCACAAGCTACCATTGAAGGCACGTATTATACGCCGTGAAGGTGGTGCATAAAATGGCTGAACAACACTCTCAAGATTCAACTGAGCTATCGAGCCAGTTAGCAAAAGCTAAAGAAGAGCTTTTCAACCTACGTTTCCAGTCAGCTACTGGCCAGCTTGAAAACAGTGCACGTTTGAAAACTGTAAAGAAGGAAATTGCACGTATTTACACTATCCTTCGTGAACGTGAGCTAGGTATTGGCGTTGACACTAAAGAGGAAAGTACAACAAAAGTAGAGGATGAGAAGTGAGCGTACAAGAAGAGACTACACAGAGCGAAACTAAACGCGCTTACCGTAAAACACGTCAGGGATATGTTGTATCTGACAAGATGGAAAAGACTATCGTTGTTGACGTAGAAGATCGTGTAAAGCACGCACTGTACGGTAAAGTAATGAAGCGTTCTAAAAAAGTAAAAGCTCATGATGAAGAGGGCGTTGCCGGTATCGGTGACTTAGTCCTCATTATGGAGACTCGTCCATTGTCAGCTACTAAGCACTGGCGATTGGTTGAAATCCTAGAAAAGGCTAAGTAAGTAATAGGGTATTTATCCTACTGCTTAACGTAAGGAGTAAGAAGTGATTCAGCAAGAATCTCGACTAAAAGTCGCTGATAACTCGGGTGCAAAAGAAATTTTGACAATCCGCGTTCTTGGTGGTTCTGGTCGCCGTTACGCAGGCATTGGCGATACTATCGTAGCCTCAGTTAAAGACGCTATCCCTGGTGGTAACGTTAAACGTGGTGATGTGGTAAAAGCCGTTGTGGTGCGCACAAAGAAAGAACGCCGTCGTCAAGACGGTTCATACATCAAATTTGATGAGAACGCAGCCGTTATTCTCAAGAGTGATGGTGATCCTCGTGGAACTCGTATCTTTGGTCCTGTTGGGCGTGAGTTGCGTGACAAGCGTTTCATGAAGATCGTTTCTCTGGCTCCGGAGGTGCTTTAATCTATGGCAGCAAAAATTCGCAAAGATGATCTAGTACAGGTTATCGCTGGTAAAGATAAAGGTACTCAAGGTAAAGTACTTCAGATTCTGAAAGAAAAAGACCGAGTACTTGTAGAAGGCGTTAACGTACGCACTAAGCACACACGTGCTTCTCAAGCAGGTGCTGGCGGAATTGAAAAAGTAGAGGCTCCTATTCACATTTCAAACGTGATGCTTGTTGATCCGTCTACTAACAAGCCAACACGTGTTGGAATCCGTGAGGAGCAAGGAAACAATGGTAAAACTACACGTGTACGTGTAGCTAAAGCTAGTGGCAAGGATATTGCATAATGACAAACAAAAAAGACCAGGAGGCAAACGTGACCGAAGATGTTACAACCGCTGAAGAGGTCCCAGCAGAAGATACTGCTTCTAGTTCTGATGATTCTTCTCAAGTAGAAGATAGCGCTGAAGAAGTAACTGCTGATACTACAGATTCAGATGTTTCTGATCAGGATTCAGATACTTCTGATGAAGCTGATAAAGATTCAGATACTACTGATACTACTGAGAGTGAAGATTCTGATGAAACTTCAACTGTTTCAGAAGATGATGAGGCTTCAACAGATGACACAGATGTGGCAACAGATTCAGGTGCTAAGTCTTCTCAAGAAAAGAAGACACAGCCTCGCCTGAAACAAAAGTATCGTGAAGAAGTTATTCCTGCACTTCAGGAAGAATTTAAATTCGATAACGTACACCAAGTTCCTTCACTGACTAAAATCGTAGTGAATATGGGTGTTGGAGATGCAGCTAAAGATTCTAAACAAATCGATAATGCAGTACGCGATTTAACAGCAATCACTGGACAGAAACCTTCTGTTACTAAAGCACGTAAATCAATTGCGCAGTTCAAACTTCGTGAAGGAATGCCTATTGGTTGTCACGCTACTTTGCGTGGGGATCGTATGTGGGAATTCTTTGATCGCTTGGTAACTTTGGCACTACCACGTATTCGTGACTTCCGTGGTTTAAGTCCAAAACAATTTGATGGCAATGGAAACTATACATTTGGTTTGACTGAACAGGGTGTATTCCTTGAAATTGATCCAGATAAGATTGACCGTCAGCGTGGTATGGACATTACTCTTGTCACTACTGCAAAAAACAATGAAGAGGGACTTGCTCTGCTGAAGCAGTTTAATTTCCCTTTTACACAAAATTAGTAAGAAATATTATAGGTCTTTGTCTGGTGTACCAGTCACAGAAACCGTAATAGAAAGGGCGAAAGCTTTTATGTCAATGAATGATCCAGTAGCAGATATGCTAACGCGTTTGCGTAATGCTAACTCTGCTCATCATGAGACAGTTTCAATGCCTTCAAGTAAAATGAAGGTTCGTATCGCTGATATGCTTAAAACTCAGGGGTACATTGCAGACTGGAAAGAAGAAGATGCAGAGGTTGGTAAAACACTCACTCTAAATCTTAAATATGGCCAGAACCGTGAGCGTTCTATTGCAGGTGTTCGCCGTATTTCCAAACCAGGTTTGCGTGTATACGCTAAGTCAACTAACCTTCCGAAGGTTTTAGGTGGACTAGGTATTGCAATTTTGTCTACGTCTTCTGGTCTACTCACAGACCGTGAAGCTGCGAAAAAAGGCGTAGGCGGCGAAGTTGTCGCTTACGTGTGGTAACAGGAAAGGAAAGCATTAAATGTCTCGTATTGGTAATGCGCCTATCACTGTTCCAAGTGGCGTAGATCTTAAAATTGATGGTTCAAAAGTAACAGTTAAAGGGTCAAAAGGAGAACTTTCTCACGATGTTCCCGCACCTATTTCTGTTTCTCACGATGATGGAACTCTTACAGTAGAGCGTCCAGATGATGAACGTACTTCACGTTCACTTCACGGTTTAACACGTACCTTGATTGCTAACATGATTACTGGTGTTACTGATGGTTACACTAAAGAATTAGAAATCGTTGGTACTGGTTATCGTGTACAGCAGAAGGGGCAAGATTTAGAACTTGCTCTTGGATTCTCACATCCAGTATCTGTTAAACCAATTGAAGGTGTAACACTTTCAACAGAAGGCCAGAACAAAATTATTGTTTCTGGTATTGATAAGCAAAAAGTTGGCGAGATGGCAGCGAATATTCGTAAGCTACGTAAACCAGATCCTTACAAAGCTAAAGGTATCCGTTACGTTGGCGAACACATCCGTCGTAAAGTCGGAAAGGCTGGTGCGTAGTTCATGGCTATCAAAGTTAAAGGTAAGTCTAAACAAGCAGTTCGTGGCCGTCGTCACCTTCGTGTTCGTAAGAAAATTTCAGGAACAGCTACTCGTCCTCGCCTAGTACTGAACCGTTCATCACGTCATATGTTCGTGCAACTTGTAGATGATTCTCAAGGAAAGACTTTGTTCTCTGCATCAACAATGGAAGCTGATGTTAAAGGTCAAGGTAATAAGACTGAGCAAGCTAAGCGAGTTGGCGGTTTAGTTGCAGAACGTGCGAAAAATGCAGGTATTGACTCAATCGTATTCGACCGTAGTGGTTACCGCTACCATGGTCGTATTGCTGCCGTTGCTGACGGTGCTCGTGAAGGAGGTCTTGCGCTATGAGTGAAGAGACTACAAACGAAATGGAAAACTCTGTGACTGAAGAAACAACTGCTGCTGGAACTGCAGATGCTGTTATTGATACAGAAACTAAAAAAGAAGCAGATAAAACAAAGGCTGCTCGTAATGTTGAAAATAAAGCAGATAAAGATGCAGATTCATCAGCAACTGATGCCCCAGTAGAATCAGATGATAAAAAATCTGAGCAAGGAAATCGTTCTCAAGGTCGTGGCCGTCGTAATGATCGCAATGATCGAAACAGACGCGGAGACCGTGACGATAAACAATTCTTAGAAAAGGTTGTTTCTATCAACCGTGTAGCTAAAGTGAGTAAAGGTGGACGTCGTTTCAGCTTTACAGCTTTGGTTGTAGTTGGAGATGGCAACGGAAAAGTTGGTGTCGGTTATGGTAAAGCAAAAGAAGTTCCTGCAGCAATTTCTAAGGGTGTAGAAGAAGCTAAGAAAAATTTCTTTGAAGTTCCACGTGTTCAGGGAACTATCCCACACCGTGTTCAAGGTGAAAAGGCAGCTGGTATTGTGATGCTACGTCCTGCTTCTCCTGGTACTGGTGTAATCGCAGGTGGTCCTGTTCGTGCTGTACTGGAATGTGCTGGCATTGAAGACATCTTGTCAAAATCACTTGGTTCTTCAAATCAGATTAATATCGTACACGCTACAGTTGAGGCTCTAAAACAGCTAGAAGGGGCACAGCAAGTTGCACAACGCCGTGGTCTTCCAGTTGAAGAAGTTGCTCCAGCACCTTTGCTACGTGCGATGGAACAAACTAAAGAAGGTGAGAAGATCGATGGCTGAACTTAAAATCACTCAGATTAAATCTGCAATCGGTGGCAAACCTAACCAGCGTGAAACATTGCGTTCACTTGGTCTTAAAAAAGTTGGTCAAACTGTAACTCGTGAAGACGATGCAGTGACCAAAGGTATGGTTAATACTGTTTCTCACCTTGTACAAGTTGAGGAGGCCAAATAATGACTGAAAATAATTCACAGCCGCTTAAGGTTCACCACCTCAAACCAGCTCCGGGTGCTAAAAAAGCTAAAACTCGCGTTGGTCGTGGTGAAGCATCTAAGGGTAAAACTGCTGGACGCGGTACTAAGGGTACAAAGGCTCGTTACCAAGTTCCACTATGGTTTGAAGGCGGTCAAGTGCCACTTCAGATGCATCTTCCAAAGTTGAAGGGTTTCAAAAACCCTAATCGCTTGGAATTTCAGGCTATTAACGTTGGTAAATTAGCTGAACTGTTTCCTCAGGGAGGCAAAGTTACCATTGATGATTTAATCAAATCTGGTGCAGTGCGCAAGAACTCTCTTGTTAAAGTTCTAGGTACTGGCGATATCAACATCGCCCTTGAGATTGAAGCTGACGCTTTCTCTCAGAGCGCAAAAGAGAAGATTGAAGCTGCTGGTGGTAAAGCTACTGAGCTAGATTAAACTCTTTGTGAAAGTGCCCTAAAGTTCTTGTGAACTGAGGGGCATTTTCAATGCCCTGATTCTGCGCACTGAGAAATTTGCTCGAAAAGATTAGTCACTGACATATTTTTGACGTAAAATGATGATTTAGGTGTATTTCTTAACTAGCAGTATTGCACCTTCTGCGCTGGAGGATCAATGTTACAGGCTTTAACAAGAGCTTTTAAAACCCCTGATTTAAGAAAACGTATTTTCTTTACGCTGGGCATGATTGCGCTTTTTCGTTTGGGTTCTTTCATCCCAACACCTGGTGTGAATTATACTAACGTACAGCAATGTCTGAAACAGGGCAGTGGTAGTGGTGGTCTCCAAGACATGATTAACATGTTCTCTGGTGGCGCATTGCTGCAATTGTCTGTTTTTGCTCTTGGTATCATGCCTTACATCACGGCTAGCATTATGGTGCAATTGCTCAGAGTTGTTATTCCACACTTTGAAGCTCTTCATGAAGAAGGTCAAACTGGCCAAGCAAAGTTAACTCAGTACACGAGGTACTTAACAATTTTCCTCGCTGTTATTAACGCAACAACTATTATTACTCTTGCTCGTAGCGGTAACTTGCTACCAGGTTGTTCTCTGCCTCTAATTCCTAACACATCTGTGTGGACTATCCTCTTAATGATTGTTACTTTGACTGCTGGAACTTCTTTAATTATGTGGATGGGTGAGATGGTTACTGAAAAGGGAATTGGTAATGGTATGTCAATTCTTATTTTCACTTCAGTGGCAGCTGGTTTCCCAACTTCGCTAGGGGCCATTCGTGCTACTCATGGCTGGGGAGTTTTTGCCCTTGTACTTGCTGTGGGAGTACTTCTCGTTGCCTTAGTAATTTTTGTGGAACAGTCACAACGTCGTATTCCTGTTCAATATGCTAAGCGCACGATGGGCTCACGTACTGTTGGTGGCGGAAATACTTATATTCCTATTAAGGTGAATATGGCTGGTGTAGTACCAGTAATTTTTGCTTCATCTATTTTGATGCTTCCGCAAATGGTTGCCCAATTCTTCACAGCAAGGAATGGTGGAACTACCCCTGCTTGGGCTGAGTGGATTGATAAATACTTGGTTTCAGGAGATCATCCTTTGTACATGATTATTTATTTTTTCCTTATTATTTTCTTCGCTTACTTCTATGTTTCAATTACCTTCAACCCTGAAGAAGTTGCAGACAACATGAAGAAATATGGTGGTTTTATTCCTGGAATTCGTGCCGGTAGGCCTACTGCAAATTATCTTGCTTATGTTTTGAATAGAATTACAGCACCAGGGTCTTTATACTTGGCTCTTATTGCCCTGTTGCCTATGGTTGCATTAGCACTCTTTGGAGCAAACAAATCATTCCCATTTGGTGGAACGTCTCTATTAATTATCGTTGGTGTAGGTTTGGACACTGTTAAACAGCTTAACGCTAAACTACAACAGCATCACTATGAAGGATTACTACGCGATGAATAGACTACTCATTGTTGGCCCTCCGGGTTCAGGAAAAGGTACACAAGCAGAACGTATTGCAGAACACTACAACATTGTGGCAATTTCTACCGGCGATATTTTTCGTCAGAATATCAAAGATGAAACACCTTTGGGATTAACTGCAAAAAAGTATACTGATGCAGGTAACTATGTTCCAGATGAAGTAACAAATAACATGGTCAGGGATAGGCTAAGCCAAGCAGATGTTAAAGATGGCTTTTTGCTAGATGGTTACCCACGTACTCTTGCACAAGTTAAAGAGCTTGATAGCATCCTTGATGAAAATAATCAGAAACTTAATGGTGTCATTGAGCTTACTGTTGATGAAGACGAACTTGTAACTCGTTTACTCAAACGTGCTCAAGAATCAGCTCGTTCAGATGATACTGAAGATGTGATTCGCCACCGTCAAGAAGTCTATCGTGAACAAACAGCACCTTTGATTGCTGTTTATGAAAAGCGTGGCATTGTTAAAACTGTTGATGGCGTTGGAGATTTAGATACCATCAGTGAAAGCATCTTTGCAGCTATCGACGAACTTCAGAACAACTAATGTTCACTTCTGGTATTGAGTTAAAAACAAATGCTCAAATACTGAAAATGCGTCAAGCAGGTCTCATTACTGCTCAAGCTCTAGCTGCTGCAACTCAAGCTGCAGTTCCTGGTGCTACAACGCAAGATGTTGAAGCTGAAGTTGCTCGCGTCATCAAAGAGAACGGTGCAAAGTCTAACTTTCTTGGCTATTATGGTTTTCCAGCAACAGCCTGTGTTTCTGTGAATGAAGAAGTAGTTCATGGTATTCCAAGCTCTCGTGTCATTAATGATGGTGACGTAGTTTCTATTGATGCTGGTTGTAGTGTGGATGGCTGGCATTCAGATGCTGCACGTACAGTCCTTGTAGGTAACGTGAATCTAGAAGATAAAAACCTTTCTGACGTTACTGAACAAGCACTCTGGGTTGGTATCGCTAAGTTCGCAACAGCTAGTCGCATTGGTGAAATTGGTGCTGCCATTGATGATTTTAATGCTGAGCGCTATGGAATTTTGGAAGATTTTGTAGGGCATGGCATTGGTTCAGCTATGCACATGAACCCTGATGTCTTGAATTATCGAACTAGCTCAAAAGGTCCTAAAATCAAGCCTGGCATGTGTATTGCTATTGAGCCGATGTTTGTTCATGGCACGATTGACACTGTGACAATGCAGGACGATTGGACTATCGTGACCGCAGATAAGAAACGTGCAGCCCATTGGGAGCATTCCATTGCTCGGCACAGCCAAGGTATTTGGGTGCTCACTGCTGAGGATGGTGGAGCAGCAGGCTTGAAACCTTTTGGAATTACGCCTGTACCGTTAGAGAGCTAGTAACTATTATGCTGATTCAGCTTTTTGTGTATTAACGTTCATTGCTTGTTTTAACTGGTCAATGATAGGCTGTTGAAAAGTTTTTACAAAATCGGTATTTAAATGATTTGAATCAAAGTAAGTGCGCTGTCCGTTGATGGCACCATAGCATTTCGTGCCACAAAGATATTGATCAAAGTTAAGTGAGCTTATACCTGGCATAGTTAAAGTGCGAGTGATATTGTACTGAGGGTCGTTAAACATTGCTGGTGTACCAGTTGTCTGGCATTGTCTAGGATCTTTAGCCTTGTAATCCAGACATCGTGAACTGATGGTGTTCACATCTCTAGCTTGGTCTTTAATATAAGTTAAAGTTTGAGAATTTTGTAAAATTTCTTGGGCTCTTTGTGGGACTTTTGCAGCTAGAATTGCATCGCTTTTTTGATCATGTTTAATGAGACCTTCTGAAGTTTTACCATATGTTGGGTTCTTGTCATATGAAAGAATTTCGTTACTTGAAAAATTGGACACAATAGTGTGCATAGGCTTTTTATCTCGAATAAAGTCCATAGCTACTTTATCGTAATCAGAGCACATCTGAGTGTTGTTATAGTATTCTTTTTTTGCTAGATCATTGAATGTTGTATTCAGTCCATCTAGGTTTATGAAAGGGCAAGAATACATGGCAAAAACATTAATATTCAAGTGTTGTTCTTGAGCAAGTTTCACAATAGCAGGGCTCCACTGAGCCACGTGAGAATCTCCTGTGATAAAAATATCGTGTTTGCCCGCTTTGCCAAATTTACATTCTCCACTAATGTAATGTTCAGTTGCCTCCAGTGTGCAGCCAGCGTCGGTGAACGGTTTTTGGATTGTTGCCGGTGAAGAAGGACTAACTGCCTCGTTGAAAATGGTTTGAGAGCATTTTTGTTCCATGTTTTTGACGGGAGAACCTGAAAGACATGTTTGCACTGAGGCATTATATTTTTTGAGTTCATGCTGTTCAAGTGCTGTGGCGATTGTTGGTTGTACAAAAAACAAGCCAACAATTACAAAGCTGCTGGCTGTAAGTGAGCTAAGAGTTTTCCTAGGGATTTGTAGTTTTTTACGCTGTAGCTGGAGAGGCTTTTCTACATAGTAGTGCGTCACATGAGCTAAAGCAAAGGAAATAAGAAGCGCACAACATAACCCAAGGTATGTTAAGCCAGCTTCTGGATTTAGTTTTGAGATGAGGGGAATATTTGCATAGGGTAAGAGCAAAAACACCGGTAAGTGCCATAAGTAGAGTGGATACGAGATATTTCCCACGTATTGAAAGGGCTTTAAGTTTTCAAAGGCACGATTGGGGTTTGAAGAACCGAAATAAATAATGAGAGCAGTTGTGATAACAGGGATGAGTGTCGCAGGTCCTGGAAAGATAAAGCCAGGATTTAAGAAGAAGAGGGAAATTAAAAGCACTCCATAACAACTATAAATGACGAGTTTGTTGGTGCGTTGCCAGGAGTTAAATTGTGGTGCAATGTAGATTAGGCCACCTATCGTGAACTCCCATATTCTACTGAAAGTATTAAAGTAGTTTGCATCTGCGTAGGCAAAATTCATTTTATATAGTGCAAAACTGAAACTAAGTATAGAAGCACTCATAAGTATTGTTATGAAAATATTGTAGGAACTGAATGACTTTCTTGATTTTTTCGCATAGTTGTATACCAAGTAAAGAATGAGAGGGGTAAAAATATAAAACTGTTCTTCTACGGCTAGTGACCAGAAATGTTCGTAGATAGCAAAGCTTTTGACCCCGGAGAAATAATTGGTATCCGCATGCATCAGGTGGATATTTTGAACGTAAAACCAACTAGATAGAAAATCTGGGTTTAAATCACCACTTTGGTAGCTTGGCACAAGGTATTGGGTTATAAGAAAAGTTACGAGAAGAGTGACCCAGGCTGCTGGTAATAAGCGCCAAGCTCGTTTGATGTAGAAGTTTTTAAAAGAAAAAGAATGACTTCGAATAGCATCAGTAATATGCCCGATAATGAGATAGCCAGAAATGACAAAGAAAATATCTACCCCTATAAATCCACCAGGAAATCTCCATGACATTAAGTGGTTAAGAAGCACAAAACCTATAGCTAAGCTACGTAGAAACTGAATGTCAGCTCTGAATTTTCTTTTCATAGTTCCTTAGTTTACCCTTTGTTCCCTTTAGTTTTATGGAGAAGAGGCGACAACGTGCTTAAAGCTGAAAAGTAGAAGAATTTTAATATCCGTGTAAGCTAGTGTCAGAACAGTTTGGAAGGTCCAAACGAACATCATATAAAGGTGGAAACAAGATGTCAGACAAATTTAATGATTTTGACGGCCTAGAAAACAATGCGCAGGGTGCTGCTCAAGGTGCTACAAACGAAGCATCTGGTTTTCTAGACGGTGCTACAGGTAAAGCAAAAAACATAGAACAAGAACTTGGTGGAAAACTAAAGGGTCTTTTCTCTCATGATGATGGAACTGAAGCTGTAGATTCAACACTTTCTGATACTACTTCTAACATTACTGGAAATGTTAAAAATGCTGCAAGTAGTGCTAAAAACAAAGTGACAGGTGCTTTCGGTTCTGATTCTGACGATTTTGGCACAACAACGTACTCAACGGACACAACAACTCCAAGCACAACTACTTACTCTACAACAGACACAACTCCTAGCTACAGTAGCTCAGATGATTACACTAATGGAGAAGACTTCGTAAGTACTCCAGATCAGACTACAACTACTCACACAACTCATACTTACACAACAACTAACAATGGTTCTTACGATCCAACACTAGATTCAACAACAAACGTTTACCCAGAAAACAATACTATTCTTGATGACACAACAGCTATTAACGACCTTTACGATAGCGATGCTAGCATGTCTTCTGTTGGTAAGAGCTACGATCTTGATGATCTAGGTACTGAAAACACTGCATACACTACTCCAACAGATTACGATACTGATGGTCTTGGTACTCACACTACAACTACTACTTACACTACTGATAACACAGGTGCTAAGGTTGCAGGTGCTGCTGGTCTAGGTGCTGCTGGTCTTGGTGTTTCAAAGTACGCTAAAAATCACCACCACACAGATAATACTGATTACACAACTACTACTGGTACTGACTACACAACTACTGGTACAGGCACAACAGATTATGCTACTACTGGTACAGGTACTGATTACACAACTACT
>JASGFC010000020.1:0-29579 GCA_047605865.1 Micrococcaceae bacterium
CTACTAGACATCAACGTTTTTGGTAAACGAGCAGGAATTGCTGCAGCAGAGTACGCAAAAAAAGCAGATTTTGTAGAACTTCCAGAAGACCCTGCAGCGCAAGTAGAGTATATCGTGAACTTTGCACTGAATAATCCTGGAACTGAAAGTGTTGCTGCCATTCGTAAAGAATTACAAGAAACAATGGACCTCAACGTTCAAGTATTCCGTTCTGAAGAATCAATGCGTGAAGCACTAAAAACTATTGAAGAGCTCAGAGAGCGCTACCGTAACATCAATGTTCAAGATAAAGGTAAACGCTTCAATCTCGATTTGCTAGAATCTATTGAGCTTGGCTTCATGTTAGAACTTGCTGAAGCTGTGGTTATTGGTGCGTTGCATCGCAAAGAATCACGTGGTGGACATTTCCGTGAAGACTACCCTACTCGCGATGATGAAAACTTCATGGAACATACTATGATATACAAAGACCCAGCGGCAACAGCTGAAGGTGTAGAAGGATTCCGTCTGGAAACAAAACCAGTTGTTGTTACTCGTTACCAACCAATGGAGCGTAAATACTAATGGATACTGTAGAAAAAGACGTACGAGAAAATATTACTGAAGAAGCTCAAACAACTGATTCACAGCAAGAACAGGCTACTGACTCTCAGACTGTAGAAACTGCTGCAGGCGATATTAAAACCTTTGACGTTACCATGAAAGTTCTTCGATACATCCCTGAATTCAAAGAAGAACCTTACTGGCAAGAATTTCATGCAACAGCATATGCAACAGAACGTGTCCTTGATGTACTACACTCCATCAAGTGGGAACAAGATGGCTCGCTTTCTTTCCGCCGTTCTTGTGCACACGGAGTCTGCGGCTCAGATGCCATGCGTATCAATGGTAGAAACCGTCTAGCATGCAAAACTTTGATTAAAGACCTTGATACCTCGAAACCAATTGTTGTTGAACCAATCCGTGGTTTGCCAGTTGAAAAAGATTTGATTGTTAACATGGAACCGTTCTTTGACGCATACCGTGAAATTAAACCATTCCTAGTGTCAAATACGCTCCCAGAAGATGGCAAAGAACGCCGTCAATCAGCAACAAACCGAGAGATCTTTGATGATACTACCAAGTGTATCCTCTGTGCTGCTTGTACAACTTCTTGCCCAGTATTCTGGACAGATGGTCAATACTTTGGCCCTGCTGCCATCGTGAATGCACATCGCTTTATTTTTGATGATCGTGATGAAGCTGCTCAGACTCGTTTAGACATCCTCAACGATTCCGAAGGTGTCTGGCGTTGCCGCACTACCTTCAACTGTACTGATGCTTGTCCTCGTGGTATTCAAGTTACTAAAGCAATCTCTGATGTCAAGCAAGCAATTATTAAAGGTAAAGTTCACTAAACTTACTTCCCATGAACTCAAAAAATCTAACTATTAGGTTCGCAACAGCTGAAGACTGGAATTCCATTGAAACTCTCTTTGGTAAAAAAGGTGCCTCCAATGGTTGTTGGTGTCTCTACTGGCTCATTGGGCCTGAATATAAACGCAGAGATAGAGAGCTTAATAAAATAGCATTTGAAAAGGAAGTTTCTCACGATATGACTGGAATCATAGCGTACCGTGATGATGTTCCTGTTGGCTGGGCTCGCTTTTCTCGCAGGTCAACTTTAGAATACCTCATGGAAAGATTTAGTTCTTACAATTTCAGCGCAGATGATCCAATGACTTTATCGTGCTTTTATATTTCTTCAAAAGCACGTAACACAGGGGTTATGACCGAACTTATTAACTATGCATGCAATTGGGCTAAGAAAAATGAAGAAGCTATTGAGGCATATCCGATAGACATTGAGAAACGTAAGGTTGTCACTGATGCTTTCACTGGTGCGCTTTCAACCTTCTTAAAAGCAGGTTTTGTAGAATTAGCTCCAATGGCTAAAAACCGTCCCGTTGTGCGCTTCGAGAAGTAAACTTCATTACACGGCACAGGGCAGTTGTCTAATTACCCTGCCATACAGCATCAAAAGGAGCATGTGAACTGACACGATGCTCAATGGCATTGTGAACAAATTGCTTTGCGATCTTACATGCCTCAAGTGGTGTTGCTCCTTTAGCAACTTCAGCAGTAATTGCAGCAGCTAATGTGCAACCAGCACCACTAACACGTTCATTACCTACTTTGTTGTGTTCTAAAATTTCATAATCTTTTCCGTCATAAAAAACATCAATGGCTTTTTCTCCCTCAATTTCCACGCCACCTTTAACAAGAACGTTCTGTGGGCCTAGCTCAATGATTTTAGCAGCAGCTTCTTTCATATCATCAACATTGTTAATCTTGATACCCGATAATGTTTCTGCTTCAAAGTGATTAGGAGTAATAATATAAGCCTTTGGCACGATATTTTCTTTCAGAGCATTATCAATATCCAGTGCTGCTCCTGGTTCTTGGCCTTTACAAATAAGTACAGGATCAACAACAAGTTGTTTAATAGGCGTTTTTTCTAAGTGAGTAGCAACGGTCTCAATGGTTGGCAAAGCACCTAACATGCCGATTTTCGCTGTTGAAATATCGTAGGTACCAGTAGAAGATTCAAGTTGATCTTGGATTGTCTTTGCTTCGATAGGAACAAAAATATGGTTAAAGTTATCCTTAACATCCAAAGAAACAATACAGGTAATATTTTGAATACCAAATACTCCAAGTTGCTGAAATGTTTTCATATCTGCTGAGGCTCCAGCGCCACCTGTGGCTTCCACCCCAGCAATTGTTAATGCTATATCGACCATGCTAACTCCTATCGTGTGCTTCTCTTTTAAGTATAACGAGCTATACACCATCGTGTAAGAGTAATCAGTGGGTGATTTTTACCTCAATACCGTCCAAAGAAATAATATCCCCTATGTGAAGTTGTTTTCCACGTTGCGTCTCTAGTTGCCCGTTGACTGAAACATTACCTTCAGAAATAAGCTGACGTGCCTCTACCCCATCTTCAACAAGGTTGGCTAACTTTAAAGCTTGACCCAAACGAATCATACTATTCTGTATGTGGAGTGTTTCCACCTTGCCTCCTGATAGAGCGTGCGACTTTGACTGGGTTACGAATCCACTCACGCTTCTCTTTACTTTCTTTATCTGCCCACAAAACTTTCATGGTTGATGCTGAAATCAGGATAATTTCAGAGATAACGTTAAACCACAGCAAAAGAATCAATGGAACTGCAAAAGCGGAAAGTGCAGGGTATTTATTGATTGTGCCAGTTACTGCTGCGGTACCAATAGAACGCAAGACTGACATAGCAATAGCACCAACTAACGCACCAATTAACCCGAACTTCCACGGAACTTTAACACCAGAAATAAATTTAACAGCAATTAAGATGGTACTCATATCTACAAGCAGTGTAATGATGATAGGAAGAACTTTAAAAGCAAAGCCACCTACTTCCTGTTCAATGTTTAACCAATGTAAGACAGTATCTAATAATTTACCTGTTACCAGGGAAACAACGGAACTGATTACGATAGTTAAGCCAATTAAAAGTAAACCAACGATATCTTTAATTTTTTGCACCGCAAAATTGGTGGTAGGTGGTTTGAAATTAAACATCGCACGAATACCCAAACGCAAGTATTTCAAAACATTAAGTCCAGTAAAGAGCGTCAAAACTAAAGAAAGAATTGCTGTTAATGAGAAACCTGTACCATGATTTAAAAGCGACTTAGGATCTAATAATCCTTCTGGATGGCTTGGCGTTTTGATAAAACCAGGGGCTGCTGAAGCAATAGCGTTAGTAACTGTGTTGAGAATTCCAGGATTGTGATTCAAAACCAAAGCAAAGACTGCAAAAATACCAGATAATGCTGCAACTCCAGAGAAGAAGAAGTAAAAAGCTACTCCTGCAGAAATAACCGAGCCGTTCACTCGAGTAAAGTGGTTGAAAACTCGTACAGGAACGAGGGAATATATTACTGCTGTTAACCAAGCTGTCCAGGCACTGAACTTTGCCATGGCACCTTTGCCAGTTCTGCGTGCTTGATTATAAACTGCCCTTTTTTTCAGGGCGTCAATGTTTAAATCTTGCTTAAGCAAGGGGTTGATTGGCTCCAAGAGGAATCTCCTTTACGATATGCCAAATATCTTCTTCTTGATGTTCAAAAACTTTTAATTCTTTTACTTTGAATTCTACAGAATAGTCCTTAAGCATTTCTTGTGCTTCATCAAGTTTTTCATCAGAAACTTTGAACGCTACAGTTACATGCGGATGGTAGGGAAATTCTGGCTCTAGTTTTAATAAGCCTCTGCTTAGCGCTTCAGCTAAGGCTTTGCACTGCTCGTACCCTCTGACAACTTTCAGATACACTACAGGAGCTTCTGGCCTAAATGTATCTGTTCCATGCAATTCTAGAGTAATAGGCATAAACTGTGCTGCTACTTTAGCAACATGATCTTTCAGAAGTTTAAGCGAGGTGAGCACTGTTGAGCTTACCAAAGTAACATGAGGTGGCACCACGTGAGCCATGTGATCACCAAAAGACCAACGATACTCTTTAATTTCTGAATAATACGGCTCTGGTAATTCGATAATCACGCCAACTCTGCGTTCCTTAATCTTGTCTCGCATCAGATTGCTTTCAAAAAACCAATTTTAGAATAGGCGGCATCAAGGGTTTTCTGCGCTTCAGCCTGTGCCTTTGCAGCACCTATGGAAAGAATTCGATCTAGTTCAGCTGGATCTTCCATCAATTCTAAAGTTCTATCACGAATAGGGCCAAGCTTTTCAACCACGATATCAGCAAGATCAACTTTAAAATGCCCATAGCCTTGGTTTGCATACTTATTGGAAATATCTTCCATACTGCTGCCTGTTAAAGCAGAGTGGATAGTCATCAAGTTTGAAATACCAGCTTTATTTTCAGGATCGTAGATCACATCAGTACCATCATCGGTAACAGCAGAACGAATTTTCTTGGCAGTTTTTTTATCTGTGTCCATAATATTAACAAGCCCTGCAGGAGAAACAGCAGACTTAGACATTTTTGCTGTTGGATTTTGCAAATCCATAATCTTTGCTGTTTCTTTGACAATAAAAGCTTCCGGAACCGTAAACAATTCACCGAATTGGTGGTTAAAACGTTGTGCAAGTGTCCGTGTTAACTCAAGGTGTTGCCGTTGGTCTTCCCCTACAGGAACATAGTCTGCTTGATACAACAAAATATCTGCTGCCATCAACATTGGATAAGCAAAAAGACCAACTGTTGACTTATCTGAGCCTTTTTTCTGTGACTTATCTTTGAATTGAGTCATACGAGATGCTTCACCAAAGCCAGTTAAACAATTAAGCACCCACGTTAGCTCAGAATGTTGTGGAATGTGTGACTGGATATATAAAGTAGATTTTTCTGGATCAATACCAGCTGCAATATATTGTGCAGCAACTAATCGTGTCTTATGTGCTAAATCATCTGGATAAGGTGGAACTGTGATGGCATGCAAATCAGGGACGAAAAAGAAGGCATCATATTCTTCTTGCATCTTAGCCCAGTTATTGATAGCGCCAATTAAATTTCCAAGGTGCATAGAATCTGCTGTTGGCTGGGCACCAGAAAGCACACGTTTTTTCATAATCCCTATTGTCCTAGATTTCTAAAGTGTGAGCAAATCGTTAAATTTTGTAATCTACTACAACAGGGGCATGATCACTCCAGCGTTCTTCATAGGAGGCTGCACGATCAATAACATAATCTTCAACTTTTTGAGCAAGCTCCTTATTTGCCATATGATAGTCAATGCGCCAACCAGTGTCATTACTAAAAGCTTGTCCACGATTGGACCACCAAGAATATGGGCCAGGAACCTCTCCATGAAATTCTCGACCTACATCAATCCAGCCCTGTTTTCCAAAGAAACCGTCAAAGTAAGCACGTTCTTCAGGTAAAAACCCTGCACGTTTGACATTACCTTTCCAATTCTTAATATCTAGCTCAGTGTGCCCAACATTTAAATCTCCAACCACAAGAGCATAATCAGATTTTTGCACTGTAGGTAGATACTTGGTCATAGAATCCAAGAACCTAAATTTTTCGTCCTGACGTTGAGTACCAACTTCCCCACTAGGTAAGTAAACACTGGCAACAGTCAATTTTTTATCACCAACAGTGAAATCTGCTTCAACCCAGCGTCCGCTCTCATCAAAATACTCATCGTTGAGCCCAATGCGAGTATTATCAAAAGGGAGTTTGGAAGCAATCAGTACACCTGCCCTACCTTTTGCACTTGAGGCACTATGATGTACGTTCCAATCTTGAGCAAGAAAATCTTCAACAATCTCATCTGGTGCACGCACCTCTTGTAAACATAAAATATCTACATCTCGCTGTGTAAGCCAATCTTCCATACCTTTTCTATAGGCTGCACGAATTCCATTTACATTAACTGTTGCTATTCTCATACTTCTATCGTAGTTCAATTCTCAGCAAACTCTAAAGAATATTCACAAATTGCCCAATAACCTTTGAAATAATGGGGATTATGTTAGGCGAAAAAAATGGTAAAAAAGTTCTCATCGTAGATGATGAAGAGTATATTCGTGACCTTTTAGACACTGGTTTAGACTTTGTTGGCTATGAAACCTGCCTTGCTGCTTCTGGACAAGAAGCAATTGACCTCGTGTACCAGGAGCATCCAGATTTAATTCTTCTCGATGTCACGATGCACGAAGTTGATGGACTTGATGTCATGGAGTACCTTAGGCATCGTGGCGTTGAAACCCCTGTTATTTTCATTACTGCTCGTGATAGCTCACAAGATGCCATTAAAGGTCTTAACCTGGGGGCTGATGATTACATCACTAAACCTTTTTCACTTAAAGAGGTAGTAGCACGATGCGAAGTTGTACTTAAACGTAGCGACCCTGAAAAGAACGTTATCACCGTTGATAACTTAACCATAAATCTTGAAAATTACGAAGTAACCAGAGCACAACATAATATTGAGCTCTCAGCTACTGAATTTAGACTGCTGGCATTTTTAGCTAAAAATAAAGGTAAAATTGTTACTAAACTAGATATTATTGACCACGTGTGGGAAGGGAAAGTAGAAGATGACTCCACAGTTGTTGAAAGTTACATCTCATATTTAAGGCGTAAAATCAATAAACTTGGCACACCTTTAATTCACACTTCTCGAGGAACAGGGTACATTCTCAAAGCTAACAACTAACATCATGAAGCAAAACCTACGTACTCGTCTGATTGCCACTCTCCTGTGTTCCCTTGCAGTGGGGTTGCTCATTATGGGAATCGCTACGGTATTTGGTACAAAGTTCTATCTTGATAATAAGACGAATCAGCAGTTAACAAGTTCCATGCATCATGCCACAAATTTACTGGAGAACTCTGCTACACAAGCAGCTTTAACGGCTAACAATAAAACCACTTCTAACAATGAAGTTGAAACCTTACCGCCTGAAATGCCGCCACAACAACATAGCTCAACCCCTAGTGGACCTCCTCCACTCATGGAACCACAAGCAGCACGTATTTCGAGTACCGGCACTGTGGAACGTCTGAACCGTTCAACGTTTGGTTCTGACTTCAACTACTCCAATATTCCACAAAAAGTACTCCAAGAAGGACAAAAACAAGACGAGTACTTTGATGTATCTTCGCAAGACCAAGACTACCGAGGTATTGTTTTCCCACTTACATCAAGCACTGACGTTGGTGTGGTTGTTGTACCAACAGGTGATATTAAAGCAACGTTGAAAAGTTTAACCCTCATTCTCTTGGTTATTGGTCTTACTATCCTCTTAGCAGCAGCCTTAATATCATGGCGTTTGGTTGTCTTAGGACTTACTCCTTTGAACCATATGGCTGAAGTAACTGAGGCTATCGCTGATGGTTTAACCAAGGAAAGAGTAACACCTGCACAAGACGCTGAGATGGCAAGACTAGGTAACTCCATTAACCGCGCTTTTGATACAAGAGACGCTTCCGAAAAACGTCTTCGTGCCTTTATCGCAGATGCATCCCATGAATTACGCACACCACTAACCTCAATTCGTGGCTACGCAGAACTTATCAATAGTGGAGCCGTTAACTCTCCTGAAAAACTTAATAAAGCATCCACTCGTATTGAAAATGAGGCAACGAGATTAGGGGCAATGGTTCAAGATTTGCTCACTATCGCTCGCCTTGACGAAGGGAAAAACCTTGAAATTCGTACGATGAATATCGTGCCAATCATTGACGATGTTATCTCAGATGCAAAAGTTATTGACCCAAATCACAAGGTAACTTACCACGGACCACAACAATTTATTGTAAATACTGATCAAGCTGCCTTACAACAGATTTTAACTAATTTACTTGCTAATATTCGCGCACATACACCTGAAGGTACACCAGCTGAAATCACTTGCCAGCATGATAGCCAGTGGAACAAAATTTCTGTTCGTGACTATGGCCCAGGTCTTAGCGAAGAAGATCAAGCTAAAATTTTCAATCGATTCTGGCGACAAAATCCTTCTCGCCGTATTATCAGTACTGACCAGCAATCTGGAAGTGGGCTTGGCCTAGCAATTGTTTCTGGCCTAGTACATGGACTAGGTGGACACGTCAAAGCCTGTACTCCTGAAGAGGGACCTGGCTTGTGTATTGAAATTTCACTCCCAAAACAAAAACCTTAAACTAAGCTTAAAAATTACTCGGAAAACTCCGATGTGTTTTGTTAGACTTTCTAGTAGAAAACTTCTGTTAGACCTTGCGACAGGCTAACAGAGCTTGGGTTATCGTGTTAAACCCCAAACTCCACACGATAACCCTCACGTGGGCTTCCAAAGGCGGAAGCCCACTTTTTATGGTCTACCCAAAATGCCTGCACAGCAAGATTTCCGCCTAAAAAGGGTAAAATGTATCCCCTACACTTCAGAGGCTACGGTGTGTAGGGGATACGCACAGGAAGATTGTGGGTGAGAACGTTATTCCTTACGAGCTGACAGTACTTAAACGCCTAGCTGTAAGACTCTCAAAAGCAGCACTATGATTACCAAGGACTTCTTCGTGAATTTTACCGTTTTGAAGAACCAATAACTGATCAGTTTCTTGAGCTAAATCAAGATCATGAGTCACGATAATAATAATGGTCTTATGCTCTTTAGATAGTTGACGAAGTAAGGAAACAATAACTTCTCCCGTAGCTTCATCAAGGTTACCTGTTGGCTCATCAGCAAGTATTAACTTTGGGTTATTGGCCAAAGCTCGCGCAATAGCTACGCGCTGCTGTTCACCACCAGACATCTTGTTAGCAATACGATTCTGTGATTCTCCAACAAGACCCACGCTATCCAATAACTGTTTAGCGCGTTCTTGTTGCTCTTGTTGATTCTTACCAGAGAACTCAAGTGGCAACATCACATTCTGTAAGGCAGTCAAATTTGGAACCAAATTATAAGACTGGAAGATGAAGCCAACTTCGTCTCGTCGGTACACAGTTGCAGCATTACCAGTTAGCTGATCCACTCTGACATCATTAACAGATATTGAGCCAGAGCTTGGAACATCAAGTGCACCCAGTAGTGACAATAGTGTTGATTTACCTGAACCACTCTTGCCAACGATAGCAGCATAGGTACCTTGTTCTATTTGGAAACTTACATCATTGATAGGTGTAATAGTTTCGGTACCACTTTTAAACTCTTTAACGAGATTTTCAACCTTTAACATCATACTCCCTTCAGAGCTTCGATAGGACGAATTTTAGAGCTGAAGTAGCTGGCTGCGCCAGCACCAATCATAGCTGTAGCTAGTACACCCAAGATTCCGAAAAGCAAGGTCTGCCAGGTGAAGCCAGGGTTGATTTGGCTTATCGCAGAACCCAGACTTCCCATTCCTGCACCAGGTCCTCCTCCACTAGGAGGTCCACCCATGCCACCAGAACCTTGACTACTACTTGAAGACTGTTTAGTCACTAGAGCGTTAGTGATTGGTTTACTCATCAATATGCTGAGGAAGGTACCAATCACTGCTGAGATTGAAACAAGTGTAATGGCTTCAGCCATAAACTGTGTTGAGATTTTAGAACTAGAAGCTCCAATAGCTTTGAGAACTCCAATTTCTTTAGTACGTTCTTTCACAATGAGCACCATCATCAACAAGATAAAGAGTGCAGCAGCAGCTAGTGTTGCTAAGAACGCGAGCAAAGAAATTTTCTGAACGCTCTTTAAGGAATCAGTTGCAGTTTCTAACTGATCAGAACCACTAGAAACATCAACTTTATCTGAGCCAAGTTTGCTCTGAATTGCTGACTTCACAGTATCAACGTTGTCCATACTATCTGCGTTAACATTGATTTGGCTGTAAACACCAGATTGACCAGAAACAGCTTGGGCTGCTTTAACAGGAACATAGATACCGTTGTTATTGAACTGAGAAGTTTCATCATTATAGATACCAACAACTTTCCAGGTGCGGTTAAAAGCTTCAAAAGTAGATCCAACTTTTAAGCTATTCTTTTCAGCAACAGTTTGGCCAACAAGAGCCTCAGTTGAAGTTGCATCATAGTTAGAAAGCGCACTACCAGAACTTAAAGTGATATCTTTATTTGAACTGTCTTTATTCGTTGAAATACCAGTCATAGAGATTGGTGGAGTAAAACTTCCACCACCAGGAGCTGACATGCCACCTTGTTGTCCACCACCCATAGGTGATTGACCTTGTTGTTGAGTTGTAGCTGAAGCTGATGCAGTACTTTGATTCTGTGCTGCTTCAGCTACTGCAGATTTCAAATTTGTTTTACCAGAACTTTTTTCTTGACCTGGTCTAGCATTGCTAGCAGTATCACTATTGTTTTGAAGTTCTAAACTTAAAGTACCGTTTGCTGATGCTACATTGGAAACCTGTTTAATATTATTAAGCATGGTGTCATCCAAAGTGGTTGTTCCACCACCGAAGCCTCCAGGGCCACCAGAACCAGCAGCTGAAACTGTGATATCTGTTCCTACACTGGCTTTAAGTTGATTGACTTTCTCAGTTACTGCTTGATGTGCAGTAAGCATTGAAAGTGCTAACGCAATAGCTAGCGACAAAATTGCGATAACAGATAAACTACGTGCTTTATTTCTAAAAGCACTTGAGATTCCTCTTGTGATCACATTCATAATGTTTCTCCTTGAAATTTTTCTTACAAGATGAGATTAAAACTAAATGCTGTATGAATTATGCCGAGCTTTTTGAGAAAGCTGTGAGAAAAGTTAAAGAAGCACGATGATGCGCATGACACGCGCTTTATTTTTCCTATAAGCCTATGCGTCGAAGAATAGGAACCAGATGATAACAAAGAAGGATCCCGTGTACCAGTTGCTTCCCCTCATCTGGTACACGGGATCCTTTATTACTTTAGCAAAGATTTAACTTTAAAGACAAGTCACGTGCTATAACCCTTATTTTTTGAGTAAACTTGCACCCATGTGTGATGTGCCCTCAATAGTTTCTAATGCTCTGCTTACTGCAGGTGCATCTTCAAGAGTTAATGCAGACTGAGCTTCATGAACTTGTGTTTCAATAATCTGGAAAAGGTGTGAAAGTTTCTCACGATCTTCTGCATTCTGGCTTGAATCTGGAATTTGTTGTTGCACAACGTGCATTTGATTCGCGTTACGTTCATTAGCTTGACTCAGTGCAGTATTCACATGCTCTGTAGCCCTTACGCCTACATCTGAAATACGATAAACCGTATACACAACAACACTTGCCAAAAGTAGCCACGCAAAGGCAACACCTGCAATAAACCAGGCTAATACTGTACGTTGTCCTATCGCACAAATTATTGCAGCAGCAAAAACCGCAACAAATACCAAAAGCCCAGCAAAATACTTGCCTAAGCCTACTTTCTTAACTGTGTCCATTCTTACCCTTCGTAGTTTTAGCTTGATGTTCAGCGGTTTCCACAACGTTTGCAAGTAGCATGGCACGTGTCATAGGGCCAACACCTCCTGGATTAGGTGAAAGCCAGGAAGCTACATCTTTCACGTTTGGATCAACATCTCCGGCAAGTTTGGCCTTACCTCCGTCTGGGTTTTCTGTTCGAGAAACTCCTACATCCAGCACAATAGCGCCTTCTTTTAAATCTTCAGCTTTAATCATGTGAGCTGAACCAGCAGCAGCAACAACAACGTCAGCTACTTTAAGATACTGTGGTAAATCTTCAGTTCCGGTATGTGTCAACGTTACTGTTGAATTAATATCACGCCTAGTTAGTAGCAATCCAATGGAACGCCCAACAGTAACACCACGACCTACCACCACAACATGTTTACCTTTTAGGTCGATATCGTGACGCAACATTAAATCGATGATGCCACGAGGTGTGCACGGCAAAGGAGTGTGAATCTCTGAATTAACATTCAACACTAAACGCCCTAAATTAGTTGGGTGCAAACCATCTGCATCTTTTTCTGGCGCAATTGCCTCTAGAATCGTGTTGGTATCAATGTGTTGTGGCAGTGGTAATTGCACGATATACCCAGTAACTGCTGAATCTTGATTCAATTCTTCAATAACCTGTAAAAGTTCTTCTTGAGTAATATCTTCAGGCAGATCTTTACGGATTGAACTAATGCCAACCTCAGTGCAATCTTTATGTTTACCACCCACATACGAAACAGAACCAGGGTCTTCACCAACCAGAACTGTCCCTAAACCAGGGGTAATTCCTTGTTTTTTCAACTGAGCAACTCTTTCTTTAAGCTCAGTCTTTATAGTTGCAGCTGTTGCCTTTCCATCAAGGATTTTAGTTGTCATAGGCTATTATCCCACTCTTCAATTCCAGGATAGAGCGGGAAACTTTCAGCTAAAGTATCCACCCGTTGTTGGAGCTTCTTGACATCTTTACCAGTTAGAGCATCGGCAATAATATCTGCAACTTCAGTAAATTCTTCAGTTCCAAAGCCACGAGTTGCAAGCGCAGGTGTACCTATACGCAATCCTGATGTGACCATCGGTGGACGAGGATCAAAAGGTATAGAGTTACGGTTAACTGTAATACCAATACTATGGAGTAAATCTTCAGCTTGCCTACCATCAAGCTCAGATTCGCGCAGATCAACAAGAATTAAATGAACATCAGTACCACCAGTAAGTACACTTACTCCGTGTTTTTTCACATCATCGTGATTCAGCCGTTCTGCAATAATTTGTGCACCTTCTATAGTACGTTCTTGGCGCTCTTTGTACTCATTTGATCCAGCTATTTTGTAGGCAACAGCTTTAGCGGCAACAGCATGCATTAACGGCCCCCCTTGCAACCCAGGGAATACTGCTGAATTGATTTTTTTAGCATATTCTTCTTTGGCAAGAATCATGCCAGAGCGAGGTCCTGCAAGAGTTTTATGAACAGTTGATGTTACAACGTCTGAATATGGAACAGGGCTGGGGTGTAATCCAGCAGCAACAAGGCCAGCAAAATGAGCCATGTCTGTCCATAGTTTTGCGCCAACTTCATCAGCAATCTCTCGAAAGGCTTTAAAATCTAATTGCCGTGGGTACGCTGACCACCCTGCAATAATGACTTGTGGTTTTTCGGCAATGGCTTGCTGACGAACTTTATCCATGTCAATTAAGAAAGAGTCCTCTTCAACACCATAAGCTGCAACTTCGTAAAGTTTTCCGGAGAAGTTCAATTTCATTCCATGAGTCAGGTGCCCACCATGAGCAAGCTCAAGACCCATAATTTTATCTCCAGGCTTAATAAGTGCAGATAACGCAGCTTCATTTGCTTGAGCACCTGCATGTGGCTGCACGTTAGCAAACTCAGCACCAAACAATTCCTTAGCACGATCTATAGCAAGGTTCTCTGCAATATCAACATACTCGCACCCACCGTAGTATCGACGCCCTGGATAACCTTCTGCATACTTATTAGTAAGTACAGAACCTTGCGTTTCAAGAACAGCACGAGGTGCAAAATTCTCAGAAGCAATCATCTCTAAAGTGCCACGTTGACGGCCAAGCTCTTTTTCAATGACTGAAGCAATCTCTGGGTCAACTTCGCTCAATGGTTGATTAGTGATGGAATCTTTCACACAAACTCCTTAACGGATTGTTAATACATATTTCTTTTAGACTACTAGTTATTACGGATTTTATCGGCTAATGCCATAGCAATCTTGACATTTTCTTGGGTGCAGCAAAGCGTATCGTTTTGAAATCGATGTCCACACATTGTAAATTTACCCTGAAGCACTGGCAAGATGGTCTACAGTGAGAATATGAAAAATTCTTCTTGGATCCTTACCCTCCAGTGCCCAGATAGAGTTGGCCTGGTACATCGTGCAACTGGCATTATTTCCGATTCTCAAGGAACTGTAACGGAGCTCCGTCAGTTCAACAACACAGATAATAGTAAGTTCTTTATGCGTATTGAATTCACTACTCCTGCTACTGAGAAAGACCTCAGAGCACAATTTGATAAGTTAGCAAAGGATATCGATGCACAGTGGGCCCTCTACCCTGCTGATACTAAAGTCAAGACTTTAGTAATGGTATCTAAAGATGCACACTGCCTAAATGACTTACTCTTTAGGCATCGTTCTGGGCAGCTTCCCTTAGAAATTCCAGCTATCGCCTCTAATCACAATGACCTTGAGCCACTTGCAAAGTTCTACGGAATTCCTTTCTATCACATTCCAATCACCGCTGAAACTAAAGCTGAGGCAGAAAAAACACTTCGGGATTTAGTATCTCAACATAACGTTGAGTTAGTAGTCCTTGCTCGCTATATGCAAATTCTTTCTGAGGAATTATGCGAAGACATGCAAGGTAACATCATCAACATTCACCACTCTTTCCTACCAAGCTTTAAAGGAGCACGGCCTTACAAACAGGCATACGATCGTGGGGTAAAAATGATTGGTGCAACAGCTCATTATGTAACTAGCGATTTAGATGAAGGCCCTATTATTGCCCAAGATGCGCAAAGCGTGGACCATAACGCAAGTGTTGAACGGCTTATGGAGCTAGGCCGTGACACCGAAGCTCTAACGCTCTCCCGTGCTGTAAAACTTCATGCTGAACGTCGTATCTTGCTAGATGGGCACCGTACTATAGTCTTTGGCTAACTAGTGAATGTGCAAATGTCCTTATAGTGCGGGTATGTACCAACACTATAAGGACAAACAAGCACTCAATAAAATAGTTTTATCCACAATAAGAGATTTTCTGAAAAAGTCTGCACATCTTCTTGGCAAACTTAAGTTATGTTAGCCGAACTCAAACCTCTTATCCTCAAACCTAGCAATGACTATGGAAGTGAACTGCACCGAAAGAAACTTGCAAAGTGGTTCCACACAGGTGATGTCATCAGACTTTGTACAGGCAGATATATCAAAACTTCTGACTTTCATTCACTAACACTCGAGGAGCAATACGCTTTAAGAATACTTTCCACAGCATCAAGAACGTCTAAAGTAGTTGTAAGTCATACTTCTGCAGCATTCCTACATGGGCTTTTTCTGCCTCAGGCAGAGTTTACAAAGTTGCCAAGCTTTAGAGCACCCCAAGGAACAAATCTAAATACGGCAAGAATAAAGCTTTACAAATACCGGACTAAACCAGAACTGACTACTATCGAAGGAATTCGAACAACCTCACTTGCACAAACATTAATTGACTGTAGTAGAGAACTATCAGGTGAAAAAGCACTCTGTTTGATAGACGATGCTCTACATTCTAAGAAAGTCTTGAAAAAAGAGTTGGACTTCCTCATACAACTATCCTGTCCAGTTCGTTTTCGCACTAGAATTCAGAAAATCATTGATTTCAGCACTGCTCAATCTGATTCACATGGAGAATCACTAACACGGTGGAATCTACATCAACTTGGAGCCCCAAAACCAGTGCTCCAATATCCAATTAGAGTTAAAGGGTATCAATTCTTTGTTGATTTCGCTTATCCAGAATATAAGCTGTTCCTCGAATTTGACGGTCGCACCAAATATCGTGGGAGTTACGGTGTCGGTAGTGCAGTTCTTGAAAAAGAAAAATGGCGAGAAGACCTAATTCGCGAAGCAACAGGCTTCACTTTCAAACGGATAACTTGGGAAATTGCAAAGAACCCTGCTCTTTTAGCAAAGGAACTAAGATATCATCTACCTTTGAATGCGCAAATGTCCTTATAGTGCGGGTATATACCAACACTATAAGGACAAACAAGCACTCAAAAACTATGACAAACGTTCTTGCAGATTTTCGTCAATGGCTTGAAGGAATTCTTCAGTAGTAAGCCACTTCTGATCTTTACCCACCAACAATGCAAGGTCTTTAGTCATCTTTCCAGATTCAACTGTTTTCACGATAACGTCCTCAAGAGTTTCTGCAAACTCCACCACATCTGGAGTTTTATCCATCTTGCCTCGATAAGAAAGACCACGAGTCCATGCATAAATAGAAGCAATAGGGTTAGTAGAAGTTGGATTACCTTTTTGGTGCTCGCGGTAATGGCGTGTCACAGTACCATGTGCAGCTTCAGATTCAACAACTTTTCCATCTGGTGTTGTAAGTACTGAAGTCATAAGACCTAAAGAGCCAAAACCTTGAGCCACGATGTCAGACTGTACGTCACCATCGTAGTTCTTACAAGCCCAAACGTAGCCACCTTCCCACTTCAACGCAGAAGCAACCATGTCGTCAATCAAACGATGCTCATAAGTGATACCAGCTTTATCAAACTTAGCTTTGAACTCTTCATCGAATACTTCTTGGAAGATATCCTTGAATCTACCATCATAAGCCTTCAAAATAGTGTTCTTTGTTGACAAATACACTGGATATTTACGATCTAGTCCATAGTTGAATGAAGCACGCGCAAAGTCGCGGATAGAATCATCTAAGTTATACATACCCATAGCAACACCAGCACTTGGGGCTTCAAATACATCGAAATGCATCGCTTCAGAACCATCTTCAGGCTCAAAAGTCATAGTGATTTTTCCTGCTTTTTCAAACTTGAAATCTGTTGCCTTGTATTGATCGCCAAATGCATGGCGCCCTACTACAATAGGCTTATTCCAGCCAGGAACTAAACGTGGAATGTTAGAAATAATGATAGGTTCACGGAAAATAACTCCACCTAAAATATTACGGATTGTTCCGTTAGGTGAACGATACATTTTCTTAAGGTCGAACTCTTCAACACGAGCCTCGTCAGGAGTGATAGTTGCACACTTAACACCAACACCATACTTTTTAATTGCGTTTGCAGCATCAACGGTAACTTGATCATCAGTTTTGTCACGGTTTTCAATGCCAAGATCATAGTACTTCAAGTCAATATCAAGGTACGGATGAATGAGACGTTCTTTAATAAACGACCACATGATGCGAGTCATCTCATCGCCGTCAAGTTCAACGACTGGGTTTTTTACTTTAATTTTTTCAACCATAATTTCTCCTCCACGAGTTTTATACCCCTTCACTATATCTTATGTAGGGGCTATCAAAGATAATGTTACAATCACTATAGTCAAAAATATCAAGATTACTGAATCTGTAACCTTATCTTTAGCCGCAAAAGTGTGACCTTGAGGGTATCGTGCCCAACGAACAACTAGTAAGTAAACCATCAATACCGCTAATAAAAACCCACCCACTCTAAAACTTATTGTGACGGCTACAAGACAAGCTAACACAATGAGAGCAAGAGCGACAATCTGCAAGTCACGGGGTCTCACATTGAGTTTATACGAATACAGCAGTGAACTGACTGCTTTGTTTCGTAGCTGTCGGAAGTACTTCATGAGTGGTAAAAATGCCTTGCACCTGTGGTATACATTGTAATTCCGGCTTCTGCTGCAGCTTTGATGACTTCATCATCATGGATTGAGCCCCCTGGTTGCACAACAGCTTTTACCCCAGCTTTAATAAGAATCTCAAGCCCATCAGGGAAAGGGAAAAAAGCATCAGAAGCAGCAACCGAACCGGCTGCTCTCTCTCCAGCTCTACCAACGGCTAGTTCACAAGAATCAACCCTATTAACCTGGCCCATGCCGATTCCAACGCTGGCTTCATCTTTTGCTAACAAAATAGCATTGGATTTCACTGCTCTACAGGCCTTCCACGCAAACTTTAAATCAGCCAAAACAGCTTCAGATGCAGCATCTCCGCTGACGAGCGTCCAATTTTCTGTTTCATCACCTGCAGCATCTAGACGATCTGCAACTTGAGCTAGCATTCCACCAGAAATCTGATGCAACTCAACTTTATCTTGAGCGAAATCCTCCGGAAGTTCCAATACACGCAAATTCTTCTTAGCAGCAAGGATTTCCAATGCTTCAGCACTAAAGGTAGGAGCAACAACTACTTCAGTGAAAACATCTTTAATACCTCGCGCCGTATCAGCATCTAACTCACGATTGGCTGCAATTACTCCCCCATACGCAGAAAGTGAATCGCACTCATGCGCTTTTTGATACGCTTGAGCAAGTACCGAGGCTGAGGCAATTCCACACGGGTTTGCATGCTTGATAATGGCAACTGTTGGTGCCTCGAAATCGTAAGCTGCTCGAACTGCAGCATCAGCATCAACGAAATTATTGTAAGACATTTCCTTGCCTTGAAGTTGATCTGCTTGAGCTATACCTGGTCCTGTTTGATGATCAACATATAGCGCTGCCGACTGATGCGGATTCTCACCATAACGAAGTTCTCCAGCGCGCTCAAGAGACAATCCAACATAAGGTGGCCAGCTACGGCCATCAGCACTGAAATGTTCTGCTGTCCAACCAGCGATATCGTGGTCGTATCGTGCCGTGTGAGCAAAAGCTTTTGCCGCAAGTTTCTGGCGATCTGACAAGGTAAAACCACCAGAATTAATCTCTTGAATAATATCTTGATAGCTTGTAGGGTCTACAACAACCGCTACGTTTTTATGGTTTTTGGCTGCAGCACGCACCATTGACGGGCCACCAATATCTATTTTTTCAATAATTTCATCGTGGCTTGCACCGTTTTCGACAGTCTGCGCAAAAGGATACAAGTTAACAACTACAAGGTCAAAAGCCTCAATATTGAGATAATCCAGCTGGGCACGATGCTCATCGTTCGTGCGGTCAGCCAAAATTCCTGCGTGAATTGTAGGGTGTAACGTTTTGACTCTACCATCAAGAGTTTCTGGAAAGCCTGTTACATCTTCTACTCGGGTTACTGGAACACCTACTTTTTCTATAGTTTCTGCTGTAGACCCGGTAGAAACTATAGCGACTCCAGCAGCATTGAGCCCTTGAGCAAACTCTGCAAGACCTGTTTTATCAAACACGCTAATGAGCGCACGATTTACTTTGAGTTTTTCAGACATGATTCCATTATAAGACGAACTCCTGTACGCAAGATTAGAAAGGTAGTGGTGTTTTTCCACTCACAATTGCTCGAAGAACTTTAACGTACTGTACCTTTTCTTCTTCTTGAATACGTGCTTTCAAAGAATCTTGGGTGTCATGCTTTTTTACCTTTACTGGCACTTGCGCCAAGATAGGACCCGTATCAACACCAACATCAACCCAATGAGCAGTTGCGCCTGAAATTTTGACACCGTAGTCAAGAGCATCTTTGATACCGTGTGCCCCTGGGAAAGCTGGAAGTAAAGAAGGGTGTGTGTTTAATGTTGGGATACTAGTGACAAAATTTTTAGTCAGGATTTTCATGAACCCAGCGAGCACTACAAGTTGCGCTCCAGTTGCTTGAACTCTTTGTAATAGTGCTTCACACCATTCCTCACGATTTGGGTACTGGTTTTGTGAAACAACGATGGTAGGAATTGAATGTTCTTGAGCTATCTTAAGTCCAGCTGCGTTTTTATCCGAAACAACAGCAGCAATGTCAAGGTTTAACTCTTTATTTTCTACAGCTTTGATGAGGGCTTCCATTGTGCTGCCTACACCCGAAATCATCACGCAAATACGCATCTATTGTGGTCCTAGCCTATCGAGAATTTCTGTATGAGTATCTTTAGGATTAAGCTCAACTGTAGCCGATGTTGGAGAGCTTGGTTGACTCGGCGGTATTGTTGGCTTGCGTGGAATAGAAGTTTTTATAGGCTGTGCTGTAACTTTTCTTTTCTGTTGCAAGGCACGACGACTCTTCTGCAAATTAGGGCGTTGTCGCACCACCGTATTTTGTTGTTGCACCGCAGGTCCTTGACGAGTTACTGTACCTTTTTGTTGCTGTACGGCAGCAGTTTGTTGTTGAGCTCTGTTCCGCTGTTGCATGAGTTGCTGTTGGCTTGGTGCTGGCAAAGGTTGTTTTGTAACTTTAGTAGAGACTTTAGCCTGAGGCTTGTTGAACCTGTTTTTAAGGAGTTGAGACTCTTGCTGAAGTTTTGGCAAAGCAAAATTATCTAGCCAAGGCGCAATGAAGTGTCCAATAAACACACCTGCAGCCATCATGATTGAAATGCGCCAAGCAAAATCCAAGGGCGCTATACCAACAAAAGAAAGTTGGTGAGCACCTATAGATCCAGAGCTTAACCAGGCTAAAAATGTCAGTATTAATCCGGAAAGGATACCAACTGACAGCGCTGAAGCTACTGCAGAAATCGCATTCCTAATGAATGGGTTATCAATTTGGTGTCCAAGTTCTTTATCAATTTCCAGTGGAATTGTACGCCAGAACCACCATCCAGCTAGGATTGGGCACAGCAGAACAATGAATAAAAAGAACAAACTAAACCAGCCAACTGGCCCAGGAATTGCAGCTGAAACAGGTACTAATGGTATTGAATTTATTGTATGATCTGTAACGGAAAGATGCGTACTTTGGCCTATACTGAATCCCGTGTTTGCCAACCATGAAAAAGTCCACATCAGGAAATTTGGTAGGTAAAAAAGCTGGGCAAAAAACATAGCAAAGACACCTGTGAGCCCAAGTTCTGCTGCTTCGTACACCACAGTCGCTTGTGCCCAGTTAAAGATGAGGCTAATAGTAAAGAATAGTCCGCTGACGAAAAGGGCGGTAATGAGCAAAACAGTAGTGCTTCCAAGCACAGTATGAATGTAGCGTCTGGTAACTGATAATTCAGTTCCAGTTTTAAGTCCAAAAAGGTTTTCAAAGCGACCAGCTGCAACGAAAGATCCTATAACTAATGAGGAGATAACAACTAAGGTTGAGAAACCGATTGCTTGCACGTCATTTGTCTTGATAAAACTTTTCGCAGAAAGAAAGTACATGATGAAAGCAAATAGTATGTATGTCACGATGCCAGCAAACCAAGCAACAACAATTTGGCCTTTTTCGGCTGCTGCCATTAGTTTTTTACCAGATCGATAATTCATGTATACCGGAATAGCCAAAAATGCTAATGGTAATAAAGTGTACCTAAAGTCTGTTAACTGAAGGGAAGCACCATGCGCAAAAAGCCACAACGAACCTCCTAATCGCAGTGGTTTCCTAAATTCTAAAGAACCTATATCATTCCAACTAGACATATTGCTGAAAGAAGAACCCAGTATCAAAGGGATGGTAATTATTAGATAGAGGTAAATACCATTTTGAGCTGTTTCCATAACAGCTTGTAGCCATATAGGCATACTAGGTCTTTTACTAAAAAACTTCACCATACTCCACGCAACAATAATCTATTGAATATATTCTACAGTCTTTTTAAGATAAAAAGAGAGGCAATACGCCTCTCTTCTTAATTTAAGTATAGCTTAGTCAAGATTCTTTGAATACTCTTTAATACCTTCGTTCAAATATTCTGCTAAGCCTTCACCATAGTTGTTGTACGTCTTAGCAAAACGTGGATCATCCACATACATCTGCCCTAGACCCTTGTAAGCTTCAGCATTTGGGCGCCAAAACTTGCTGACCCACTTATAATGGCGAGCCACTTGTTCTTGCGCCTCTTCACTGTCAGCAGGCGCGCCTGCTTCCCTGAGTTCAGTTAGAGCCTTGCAAGCATCATTGTGCATTTGCGTATGAGCTTCTTGCTCTTGTTTAGACATTTTGTTCCAATTATCTTCAGACTTCTGGACTTCATCTTTACCGTATTTTTCAATGGCTTCATCACGATATTGTTCGTGGTCGAAACCGTCAAAGAGTTCGTCGTTTGTCATTGTTCCTTCTCCTTGCATCATGTGCATTGTCTTATCCACAGTTTGCGCTAGCTTTTTCAGACGCCTACTTTCAGCTAGCAGCCACTGCTTGTGAGCTTCCAAGATTTCATGCGGATCTTTTTCACCTGCCACGATAGCTTTAATATCGCCAAGAGATATATCCTGCTGCCTGAACAGCAGAATGCGTTGGAGCTTTAGTAGCTCCTCTCGCCCGTAGTGGCGGATACCACCGTGGGATACTTTAATCGGTTTCAGCAACCCAATATCGTGGTAGTGCCTCAAAGTTCTAGATGTTGTACCAGACATTTTGGCTACTTGTGATATCGACCAGATTTCATCTTGTTTCATACTCACAATTAAAGATTAGTGCTTGACGTTACGTCAACCGCAAGCACCTGTTCCAAATTCTTTCTTCAAGAGTTCATCATGTCTGCCTGTTATATGCATTTCCATTCGGTGCACCAGGTGGAAATGTAACTAACGGACGACCTTTGACAACTTAGCGTTCAGTCTATCGACATAAAGTCACAAAAATGCTCTTGCCTTAAACCAGCAAGAGCATTTTCAGTAATGTGAGTCTTATGACTTCTTTTTATAGATTTTGCGAAGCAAATCTGCTGTTTCAGTTGGAGTTTTACCAACTTTGACACCAGCAGCTTCCAAAGCCTCTTTTTTAGCTTCTGCAGTTCCAGCTGAACCAGAAACAATGGCTCCAGCATGCCCCATAGTCTTACCTTCAGGAGCAGTGAAACCTGCTACGTACCCTACAACTGGCTTAGACACATTCTTCTTGATGTACTCAGCGGCACGCTCTTCAGCATCACCACCAATTTCACCAATCATGACAATAGCCTCAGTGTCAGGGTCATTTTCAAAAGCTTCAAGTGCGTCGATATGCGTTGTACCCACGATTGGGTCACCACCAATACCGATAGCGGTAGAGAAACCTAAATCACGAAGTTCGTACATCATCTGATATGTTAATGTACCAGATTTTGATACTAAACCAATTGGACCTTTACCCGTAATGTTTGCAGGTGTAATACCAACAAGTGCTTCTTCGGGAGTAATAATTCCAGGACAGTTTGGGCCAATGATACGAGTCTTATTACCTTTCTCGCAGGCATATGCCCAAAATTCTGCTGCATCTTGCACCGGAATACCTTCAGTAATAACAACACATAGACCAATTCCAGCATCAATGGCTTCAATAACAGCATCTTTAGCAAAAGCAGGTGGTACAAATACGATGGAAGTATCTGCACCAGATTCTTTCATAGCTTCTTTTACAGTGCCCCACACTGGAAGTTCTTTACCTTCGTGTTCAACAGTTGTGCCAGCTTTACGTGCATTCACACCACCGACAATGTTAGTGCCAGCTTTGAGCATCAAAGGAGTGTGCTTTGAACCTTCTCCACCAGTAATACCTTGAACAATAACAATGTTGTCTTTATCTAGATAAATTGACATATTTTACTACTTCCCTGCCGCTAGTTCTGCAGCTTTATCTGCACCTTCATCCATAGTCTGAGCCAAAGTAACCTGTTCAAGCTTGGCATTTTTTAGGATTTTTCGACCTTCATCAACGTTGTTTCCATCAAGACGAACAACAAGAGGTTTAGTGGCAGAATCGCCAAGAATTTCAAGAGCCTTCACGATACCGTTTGCAACAGCGTCACATGATGTAATACCACCAAATACGTTAACAAATACGCTTTTCACTTGAGGATCACCAAGGATAACATCAAGTCCATTTGCCATCACCTCTGCAGAGGCACCACCACCAATGTCTAGGAAGTTTGCTGGCTTAACCCCATCGTGATTTTCACCGGCATAAGCTACAACATCAAGTGTGCTCATAACAAGACCGGCACCATTACCAATAACTCCAACTTCTCCGTCAAGTTTGACGTAGTTGAGTCCGAGTTCTTTAGCTTTTTCTTCAAGAGGATCTGAATCGGTTTTGTCTTTAAGTTCTTCATGATCTGGATGACGGAAATCTGCATTATCATCAAGTGAAACCTTACCATCAAGAGCAATAATATTGCCCTCTGCGGTCTTTACTAATGGGTTCACTTCTACTAAGGTTGCATCTTCTTCTTTGAAAACATCCCATAGTTTTTGTAAAACAGGAGCAACCTTTTTAGCTGTATCTGAATCAAAACCAGCTTCTTTAACAATCTTGTTAGCAGTCTCAGTATCAATTCCGGTCAGTGGGTTAATCTCTACTTTTGCTAGTGCTTCAGGCTTTTCAACGGCAAGCTTTTCAATTTCTACACCGCCTTCTTCGCTACACATTGCTAGGTAGCTTCGATTTGCCCTGTCTAATAAAATTGAGAAGTAGTATTCTTCAGCAATGTTTGCACCTTCGGCAATCATTACTTTGTTGACGGTATGCCCTTTGATATCCATACCGAGGATATTGTTAGCATGTTCTAAAGTCTCATCTGGTGTTTTAGCAACCTTAACACCGCCGGCTTTGCCACGACCACCAATTTTAACTTGAGCTTTAACAACATTCACGCCACCGCCGAGTTTTTCAGCAGCTTTCTGTGCATCTTCTGGGGAGTCAACGGTGACACCTTGAAGAACTGGCACACCATGTTTCTCAAACATATCCCGTGCTTGGTATTCATATAGATCCATGTATTATGACCCTTCTTTATATACTAATCAGCAATCTTTGCTTCATTCCAAGTCTAACGCTAGGAGTGGAGGCTTCCAAGTTGCAACTTACATTTAATAAACTTTAATCTTCAACTTTTTCTAGTGGTGCATAGCGAAGCAAAAGACGTTTTTCACCTTCATCTGTAAAACGGATTTTTGCCACGATTTTATCCCCCTTCCCCTCAAGTTGGATAACAGTTCCTTGGCCAAACTTAGGGTGCGTAACTTTATCTCCGATACTAACCTCTATGACTTTTCTATCTGGATTGACCCTAGAGGCTGCTTGCTGATGTGTACGAGGTGGATGCTTTGCCAGTTTTGATGTGAGGTTGTTTTGCCATGAAGAAGCCATAGAAGGTGAACTCATTCCGCCTACACGTTCCCATTTCATAAGTGAATCAGGGAATTCATCAAGAAAACGACTTGCTGGATTGAACTGTGCTTGTCCCCACATATGACGCTGCTCAGCTCGTGTTAAATAAAGGCGTTGCTCAGCTCTGGTAAAACCAACATAAGCAAGGCGTCTTTCTTCATTAAGCTCAGCAGGGTTGTAAAGACTTCTAGCATGAGGGAAAATACTATCTTCCATACCCGTTAAAAACACTACAGGAAACTCTAGACCCTTTGCGGTGTGCAAAGTCATGAGAGTAACCATACCGTTTCTTTTAGCTTCAGCAACAGCCGCCTCTTCATCTTGAGTTTCTCCTTCAGGAGCATCTGGAATTTGATCTGCATCAGCAACCAAAGCCACTTGCTCCAAGAAACCATCAAGGCTAGCTTCAAGAGAATCTCTTTCGTATTCTTTGATAACAGCCATTAATTCTGCAAGGTTTTCCACTCGAGATTCATCTTGTGGATCTTTACTTTCACGAAGGCCTTTTAAGTAACCAGTTTGTTCCAAAACTGCTTCAAGTGCAGCAGCAGGACCTTCATCGTGAGCAATTTCACTTAAATCCTGAAGTAACTGACCAAATTGAGTTGCCAGTTTAGCACCTCTAGTAGCAAGATATGGGTTATTCTGCGCTTGAAGGATTGAATCATAAAAGCTGATTCTCTCACGTTGGGCATACTTCATGATATTTTCTTCAGCAGTAGAGCCAATACCGCGTTTAGGTTCATTGAGAATTCTTCTCAAGCTAACTTCATCTTCAGGATTAGCAAGAACACGCAAATAAGCAATGGCATCTTTAATCTCTTTGCGTTCATAAAACCTTGTTCCACCTACCACTTTGTAGGGTAAACCAACACGCATCAGAATTTCTTCAATAGCACGAGATTGAGCATTTGTACGATAAAAAATAGCAACATCGCCTGGGCGAATGCCATGCTCTTCATTAAGTCTATCGATTTCGTCAGCCACAAACCTGGCCTCATCGTGCTCATTTTCTCCAGCGTAGCCCACAATGAGTTCACCAGAGCCGCTGGCAGTCCAGAGTTTTTTCTCTGGACGGTCTGGATTCTTGGAAATTACAGCGTTTGCTGCATCAAGGATATTTTGGGTTGAACGGTAATTTTGTTCAAGAAGAATAGTAGTAGCATCTGGAAAATCTTTCTTGAATTCCATGATATTACTGACATCGGCTCCTCTGAAAGCATAAATGGACTGATCTGAATCTCCAACAACCGTCAGTTCAGGGGCTGAAAGATTGCCATCAGAAGTGGGCTTGATAAGCTCTTGAATAAAAGCGTATTGCGCATGGTTAGTATCTTGATATTCATCAACGAGCACGTGGCGAAAACGTCTTCGATAGGAATCAGAAACGGCTGGAAATGCTCGCAGAATATTGACAACATTGACGATAAGGTCATCAAAATCCATAGCATTAGCTTGACGTAGTCGCTGCTGATAAGCTTTGTAAACTTCGGCCAGAGCTTTCTCCATAGGGTCGTTATAGTTTGCCTTTGATGCGTATGTTTCCTCATCCATGAGTTCATTTTTCAGTGCTGAAATTTTGTAAGAAAAGCTTTTCGCAGTAAATCTCTTGGTATCAAGGTTCAAATCTTTCATCACAATGCTTAATAGCCGTTGAGAATCTTGCGCATCGTAGATTGTAAAATTTGATTTGAGTCCTACATTTTTAGCTTCATAACGCAATATACGTACGCAGGTAGAGTGAAAGGTTGATATCCACATATTCTGTGCAGCAGGGCCAATAAGACTTTCAATACGTTGACGCATTTCAGTGGCTGCTTTATTGGTAAAGGTAATGGCAAGAATTTCACCCGGGCGAGCTTGCCTAGTATCTAAAAGGTAGGCAATACGATGGGTTAAAACCTTTGTTTTACCTGAACCAGCGCCAGCAATAATGACCAGTGGCGAACCACTGTGGGTAACTGCTGTAGCTTGCTGTTCATTCAAGCCTTCAAGGAGTGAGTGAGTCATAATATAATAACCTTAGCAACAAGCTAGGACAAAGTGCTGCTACATCGTATAGAGAATACTTAAAAGCACAATCAATAGTAGACAAATGATGTGAAACTTTTTATGGTTCATTAAAATAGCAACATATTCTCTCAAAAGAGCATTCCATAAAAAGTACCGACTTGTATGGGAACCAATACCATCAATGTTCTTTCCTACTAGACGAGCGTATCCTGCAGCTCGAAAGACATGGTAGTCACTGGTGGCAAAAATACCCTGATTGATAGGAATACCCTGATCTTGAAGAATTTTTTTAGAAAATATCATGTTTTCATAAGTATTTGTTGACTTATTTTCTTCAACAACAAGATCTGCAGGGTAACCAGTACTTATAGCATAATCTCGCATTGCTTTACTCTCCGGAATGGTCTCATCAGCTCCTTGACCACCAGACATAATCAACAAAGGTGGCATGCCATTTTTTACTATCTGTTTCTGTGCAAAGTTAAGAGCCACATCAACACGAGATTTAAGAATCGGAGAAATTTCAGATCCATGAAGCAATCCAGCACCTAGCACGATAATAAACCTCTGCCTATATTTCGGCTTAAAGATTAAATAAAGGAAGAAAGACATCACAAAAGTAAAAAGCCAAAAAGCAAAATAGGCAAAAAATGAACCACTTACAACACGGATAAATAATGAAAGCCAATGAGGAAAAATACGGTCAATGAGGTTAAAAAGTAACGGAGAAAAAACTATATAAATACCTAACAAGAGCGTCAAAGAATTTCCTAAAATATGGCTTTCTCTGTGCCACACTAAAACAGCATTCCATAATAAAAGTAGCCCCATAGAGGCTGCCAAAATTGAGATAACTGTCAGTACCGCAATAGCTAAAACCGACCAAAATTGCATGAGAAGCTTTTGACCCGAGAGCATGATGGTAGCAGTCATAGCTATCCCAAAACAAAACAACAGTACCGTTGCTATCATGCCATTGAGTAAACGTACTTTATTAGTTTTGAAACTAAAATATAGTCCAATACCCACTAGTAAAGTAATAATCCAGGACGCTAAGACGAAATTAAAACCAATGACTGGTTCCATGAATTCCTCTTTTCCCTTTCATTACACTCATCAATTACCTATTTTACGCATTGAAATGGGTCTTTTTTGACTAAAGTGATTACGCTCGACACGCAGATTTTTTAGCTCATAAAGATAGTGACAAGAGAATGCTTAGCTACAAAAGGTAGAGTTAAACAATGACTAACTACTGGATTAATGTTGTATCAAAAAATCACGTAAGCCGTGGTGTTACTGGTGGTTTTACACAGGCGAATCATGGTAAACCACATATGCTCAAGAAAATGCAGCGTGGTGATTGGATTATATTTTACTCACCCAAGACAGAATTTAATGGCAATGAAAAACTGCAGGCTTTCACTGCCATTGGACAAATTATTGACGATGAGCCTTACCAAGTACAAATTTCACCTAATTTTCACCCGTATCGAAGAAAAGTATCCTTCAAAAATGCTCACGATACACCTATTCGCCCGCTCATTGATAAGTTAGATTTTATTGAGAACAAAACACATTGGGGTTACAAGTTCCGTTTTGGAGTGATAAAAATCTCTGAGCATGACTTCCATGTTATTGCACAGGCAATGGCAACGGAATAAAAATAGCTAAGGAAAATTGTTTTCAGCATGTGCTGTGACAGTATCAGAGACAGTTTTGATATTTACTTCATCTAGATTGATTGTTTTATTTCCTATTTTGTAGCTTGTAAATAATCACAATACTTAGAATTGTCTTCTAAATCTTCAAGTGTGGGCATCTCATATTTTTTCACTGTTCTTCTCCAATTTCAGAAATTGTTTCAACAGGGTTACTCCAATATACATGCTGTCGTTTTTGGCGCTCAAAACGCTCCTTTTCATCACGCAAAACAAATTCAACATAGGAATTCTCTTTAATATAGGGCTCTCCCTCATCTCTGTAGACCTTTACTCCATTAAGACTCAAGACACTTTCTTTCTGAATCACATTGGACAAGTAAATTCTTCCGTCTTTTGCATTTTTTATCGTATCTACATATCCACTAAAAATATAACTTGGTAATTTTTTCATTTTATAGTCCTTGTATTTCTTAGTACTCATTGATTGTTGCTGATAATAAGTTCTAGCATTAGTCAATGGTGTAGCCTTCCCGCCATTTACCACCTTCATCATATGCTTCTGCAAGTTCGGCGTCTAAAACATACTGAGATTGTGTTGAATATTTACTCAATCGTTAAATATGGAAAAGAGGTTCTAAAGATCGCCAATCTTGTTGCGAAGCAGTAGAGAAAGTGTCACCATCAGAAATACCCTTTAGAACTAAGCCTAAGGACTCGAAATAAGGCAAAGGGATTTTGGTGCGCTTGGCGGGAATCGAACCCACG
>JASGFC010000021.1:0-26460 GCA_047605865.1 Micrococcaceae bacterium
ATGGTACTGCACCCGGAAGAGTGTGGGAGAGTAGGACATAGCCGCACCAAAATTAGAAAAAACCCTAGACAGTAAATGTTTAGGGTTTTTTCATATCCAAATGTAGACCTATAGCTTCAAATGTAAGCCATGATGAGCAATCACGATAAGATTAAAGAAAGCCTAGAAGAAGGCAAATTGTCAGTAGCAAGAGGTATGTTTTAGAGTATGACTCAACCAGCATTAGCACAGCAGACTACTTATGGACGCATGTATTCGCGTGAAGAAGGTGGCATTGCAGAAGTGCCTTCAATTACTACAATTATCTCTCAAAGCTCAGATACTCTTCACGGTTGGCATGCCCATATGGCTGCTCAAGCTGTGGTTAAAGATGATCGCTTAAAAACTGCCAAAGCCTCAACACTAAGAGTCATTGCCAAAGATGCAGTTGGTGCAGCAGATAAATATCGTGATAAGGCTGCTGAACGTGGTGATCGTGTTCATTTTTATTGTGAGCAATATTCACGAGAAAAAATGGGTCTTGAAAATGAGCTTGAAGAAGCACTGGTTGAGCTTCAAAAGCAAGGTGAACAAGGTTTTGCCCAGCAATTTGACTGGTGGTTTGAAAGCTATAAAGTAGAACCACTGTTTACTGAAGTTACAATCTGGAACAGCACCTTAGGTTATGCAGGTACTTTAGATTTGCTTGCACGCATTGGTGGCAGATTATGTATCGTGGACTTTAAAACAAAATCTGTAGATTATTCTGGCAGAGTAAAAGCTTTAAGTACTGATGTAGTCATGCAGTTGGCAGCAGGTGCAAAAGCAGAAGAATACTTTGATGAAGAAGAAAAAACATGGAAACAGTGGCCCTTTGAAGAAGAACCACTGTTGTTAGCTCTGGCTTTAGCTAATAGTGACCACATGACGGTTGCTGTTGAGCGAGATGCTTTGCCAGCTTATTGGAAAAAATTTTGTACTTTGAAAAGAATGTGGGATGTCAACGAAGAAGTTGGTCATGTACTAAAGCCGCTTAAACCAATTCCAGCACCAGGAGTGTGAGATGTCTATTTTAGGAATACGTACTCTAGGAGATCCAATTTTACTAAGCCAAGCCGATGAAGTCACAGAATTTGATGGTGCGTTAAAAGTTCTTATCGAAGACATGATTGAAACTATGGAGTATGCCCACGGAGTTGGTCTTGCAGCTCCTCAAATAGGAGTGGGGCTTCGTATTTTTACCTATAAAACACCTGAAGAAACTGGTTATGTCATAAATCCAATTATTGAAGAAACTAGAGGTAAACAAGACCGCTCTGAAGGATGTCTTTCCATCCCAGGCGTATCAAATCCAGTGGTTAGGCCAAGCTATACTAAGGTGATTGGAGTTGATAGTAATCAAAACCCTATCACCATAGAAGGAGAGGGCCTCATAGCAAGGGTATTAGAACACGAAATTGATCATCTAAATGGAAAACTTTACTTATCCAGATTAAAGTCTGAAGATCGTAAACGTATTATGAAAGATCTTCGTGAAAGTACTACTATTAAACATAAAGCTAACAAGATAGTAAAGAAACGTCAAAGTGCTGTTAATTCAAGTTTTATGAGGCAAAGGTAAATGAAAATACTCTACGCTGGTACCCCTGATGTTGCTGTCCCTGTCTTAGATGGGCTTATAAATTCTGAACATGAGATTGTTGCTGTTCTAACAAGACCAGATGTGCCATTGGGGCGAAAAAAAACTATGACACCTTCCCCAGTTGCTCAATGTGCAAGCAAACACCAGATTCCTGTTATTAAAGCTACTAAAATCACTGCAGATGTTCAAGAGCAATTACAACAAGTTGATGCAGATATCGCCGTTGTTGTAGCCTACGGTGCTTTGATACCTCAAAATGCGTTAGAAATTTTTCACTATGGTTGGTTAAATATACACTTTTCGTTATTGCCACAATACCGAGGAGCAGCTCCTGTACAGCGCGCTATCATGCAAGGAGAAACTACCAGCGGGGTTTCTATTTTTGAACTTGAAGCTGGAATGGATACAGGACCACTCTACGATCAGTGGGAATGTTCCATAGATGATACAACTACCAGTGGAGAATTGTTAGAAAAATTAGCCACAGAAAGTACTAGTAAGCTTCTTAACGTTCTTGCAGATATTGAAGCCGGAAAGCAGCCACAACCACAAGTAGGAACTCCAACTATTGCGCCTAAATTAACGTTAGAAGACGCTCATATAGATTTTAGTCGTGATGCTACAACAGTCATTCGTCAGATTAACGGCGTAACACCAGAGCCAGGAGCATGGGCTTTATTGGATGGTAAACGTTTTAAAATTCACCGAGCAGTTATCTCTACTCAAACACTTCAGCCCAATCCTGGTCAGCTGGTATTTATTAAGAATAAACCAGCAGTTCTCCTTGTAGGCACAGCTGATCAAGCCATTGAACTTATTGATGTGCAAGCTTTTGGAAAGCAGCAGATGAAGGCCACTGATTTTGCTCGTGGTGCCCAGCTTAGTGGCAAGGTATTAACATGAGGCAAAGTAACAAAGAATTTTATAGAAATAAACCTCGAAATCCAAGGGTGAGTTTCTCACGATTAGCTGCCTACGAAGTTCTAGCACAAGTTAGTGAAGATGGTGCTTATGCCAATCTTGCATTACAGCAAATTTTAAAGAGAAGGCATCTAAGCCATCAGGATGCTGCTTTTGCAACTGAATTAGCTAATGGTGCATTACGTAATCAACTTTTTTATCGTGCAATTTTGCAAAAGGCAATTGATAGGCCTTTAGCTAAAGTTGATCAAAAGCTTTTAAACGTTCTTTATTTAGCACTACATCAATTGCTTTCAATGCGGGTAGCAGATCATGCAGCAGTTGATCAGAGCGTAAATTTGGCAAAAAAAGTTGCAGGAGAAAGCACTGCTGGCTTCGTGAATGCAATCTTACGCAAAGTGCAAGTTCATTCAAAAGATGAATGGCTTGATGTAGTACTTGAAAATACTACAGACCCATTGGAAAGAATGTCAATAGAATTTTCACACCCAGTATGGATTATTCGTGCCCTGAAACAGAGCTTGGCTGTCAATGGAAGGAGCATAGAGGAATTACCACAAGTTTTGGAGGCAAATAATATTGCTCCTCTTGTTAATCTTGTTGCTCTTGATGGACTGGTTAGAACACAGCAGATGGTGCGTGCTGGCGCAACTGAAAGTTCGGTAGTGAAGAATGCAGCTGAATGGAAGCAAGGAAGTCTGCGTCAGGTTCCTGGTATCACAGAGGGAAAGGTTAGAGTTCAAGATGCTGGTTCACAACTTGTAGCAAGAGCATTGACAAGTGTTCTGCTTGAAGGTTCAGATACTCAGTGGCTAGATCTTTGTGCTGGACCAGGAGGCAAAGCAGCTTTATTGACTGCAATTGCGCAGCAAAGAGATGCCAAGCTCATTGCTAATGAAGTTCAAAAACATCGTGCTGAACTAGTGAAGCAAGCTCTGAAACCTTTAAGTAGGGGTCACTATGAAGTTCGCATTGATGATGGCAGAAAATACGGTACAAACCGTGAAAATTATTATGATCGAGTTATGGTTGATGCGCCGTGCACGGGCTTAGGGTCTTTAAGGCGTCGACCAGAAGCTAGGTGGCGTAAGCAAATGGATGATGTTGCTGAACTTGTTCCTTTACAGAAAGAGCTCTTAAACTCTGCATATAAAGCCACACGGGTGGGTGGAGTTATCGCTTATGTGACCTGTTCGCCGCATATTTCTGAAACACAAAGAGTTATTGAATGGTTCTTTCAGCAACATCCTGAGGCTGAACTTTTAGATACAAATGCCATCATGCAGTCAGTTGCAAAAGAACAGGTGCAAGAGAATCCTCCTAGTAATTTCAAACAGCAATTCCTTCCAGAAAACACTAAGGGAAGTATTGCACAATTATGGCCTGATATTCATCGCACTGATGCGATGTTCTGTGCTCTCATCAAGAAAGGTACAGCATGAGTAAGCTAGAAATTCCTCATATCAACCCAAGTATTCTATCTGCAGATTTTGCAAATTTAGCCTCAGAGTTAGAAGCTATCAAAACTGCTGATGCTGCTCATGTCGACGTGATGGATAATCATTTTGTTCCTAATCTCACGATGGGTCCTCCAATTGTTGAACGGATTAAAGCAGTCAGCCCTATTCCTTTGGACATCCATCTCATGATTGAAAACCCTGATAAATGGGCCCCAGCATATGCTGAAATGGGAGCAGAATCTGTTACTTTCCACTACGAGGCAGCTAAAGATTATCGTGCTCTTGCCAAAACATTAAGATCGCTGGGTGCAAAGAGTGCTATTGCGTTAAAACCAGACACTAGTGCAGATGTTATTCTTCATGATTTAGACCTCTTTGACATGATTTTAGTCATGACTGTTGAACCAGGTTTTGGGGGGCAGAAGTTCATGGCAGACATGATGCCGAAGGTAAAACAGTTACGTGAAGCTATTGATCATCAGCCTGGAAAGATTGCGCTTGAGGTTGATGGTGGCATTAATCTAAGTACCATTGAACAAGCTGCAGAAGCAGGCGCTGATGTTTTCGTAGCTGGCTCTGCAGTTTATAACGGTAATCCTGAAAACTCTATTGCTCAACTTCGCGAATTACTAAGTTGACGAAAAGCTGGGACTCTCAGTTCAGATATTAGTAAGTACGCCCCTTATATGCATTTCTATGCGGTATTACGTATGATTTTGTAACTAAGAGGCAGACTTTCTGAGTCAGCACATCAATCAGACTTTGAAGTATCGTTAAGACAGCTTTAATTCTTCAACATATTATTGACTGTTGACAGGGCCTTTGAAACAAGTTTATCTGCATCAACTTCAGAGAGTCCTTTGTTAAGAAGAGCCTGATATTCAGGGAAAGCTTTAACAGATTTATTGACCTTATTAATAACGTCAAGGGACTTTGTTGCTACATCAACAGAGTCTTTGGTTTTAGCAGTTGTTATCTTGCTAGGGGCTAGGGCTTTGGCACTGGTTTCAATATCAACAGCATCAACGGCTGCAATTGAATATAACTTGCCATCAGGAAACCTTAAAATTGTGGGTTTATGAAAGTGCTCATTTGCCTGAACAATTTCTATAACTTCTTCAAGCGTCAGGTGGTGTGTGTTTTCTTTAGCCATAACTTTATTTTATCTTAATGGCGCTTAATATAATTATCGTGAAGAACTATTCCTTGTTAGACTGGTACAAACATATAAATCTAGTAAGGAGTACTCGTGAGTGAAATCAACCTGACCATTGACGGCAAAAAAACAAGCCTAAAGTCAGGAACAACGGGCACCCAGATTTATGAGGGCCAGCGCAATATTGTTGTTGTGCGTGTGAATGGTCAACTTAAAGATCTGTACACTCAATTGCACGATGGCGATGTAGTTGAGGGTGTAGATATCAATTCACCTGATGGATTAGATGTTCTGCGGCACTCTACTGCTCACGTGATGGCTCAAGCGGTACAAAAGTTAAAGCCTGGTACAAAGATTGGTATTGGCCCTTACATTACTGATGGCTTTTACTATGATTTTGATGTTGATGAGCCTTTCAAACCAGAAGATTTGAAGAAAATTGACAAAGAAATGATGAAAATCGTCAAACAAGGTCAATTATTCAAGCGTCGCGTGGTAACTGATGAAGAGGCGGAAAAAGAACTTAAGCACGAGCCTTATAAACTAGAACTTATCACAAAAAAGGGTAGTTCTAATGCAGCTGATGGGTCCTCAGTTGAAGTCGGTGAAGGTGAACTAACTATTTATGATAACCTCAACCCTAAAAATGATGATGTTATCTGGTATGACCTCTGCCGTGGGCCACATTTGTTGAACACAAAACTTATCGGTAACGGTTTTTCTGTGATGCGTTCATCTGCAGCATACTGGCTGGGTAATCAGGCAAACCCTGAGATGCAACGTATCTACGGTACTGCTTGGCCAACCAAAGCTGAACTTGTTGAGTATAAAAATCGCCTTGCTGAAGCAGAAAAACGTGATCATCGTAAGCTTGGTACTGAGTTGGATTTATTTTCTTTTCCTGAAGAACTTGGCTCAGGTTTACCAGTGTTTCACCCTAAGGGCGGTTTGATTCGTAAAGAACTGGAAGATTATTCACGAAAACGCCATGAAGAAGAAGGCTACGAGTTCGTTTATTCTCCGCATGTGACTAAGGGAGAGCTTTTTGAAAAGTCTGGTCACTTGGATTGGTACCGCGATGGCATGTTCCCACCGATGCACATGGATGAAGTGCGTGACGATGAAGGCAAAGTAGTCAAGACAGGTCACGAATACTTTGTTAAGCCAATGAACTGCCCAATGCATAACCTGATTTTTGATTCTCGAGCACGTTCATATCGTGAACTGCCGTTACGTTTATTTGAGTTTGGTTCCGTCTACCGCTATGAAAAATCTGGTGTAGTTCATGGACTAACTCGTGTGCGTGGCATGACTCAAGACGATTCGCACATTTACTGTACAAAAGAGCAGATGAAAGAAGAGCTCACAACTATACTTGAGTTCATTCTTGGCTTATTGAAAGACTACGGTTTAAACGATTTCTACCTTGAACTTTCTACTAAAGATCCAGAGAAGTTTGTTGGATCTGATGAACTGTGGGAAGAAGCAACAGCTACCCTTCGTGAGGTTGCTGAAGAATCTGGCCTTGATTTAGTTCCAGATCCTGCAGGAGCTGCATTCTATGGGCCAAAAATTTCGGTACAGGCAAAAGATGCTATTGGCCGTACGTGGCAAATGTCTACAGTTCAGTTAGATTTTAATCTTCCTGAACGTTTTAACCTTGAATATCAGGCAGCAGATGGTACGAAGCAACGTCCTGTGATGATTCACCGAGCGCTCTTCGGTTCCATTGAGCGTTTCTTGGGCGTGCTAGTAGAACACTATGCTGGCGCATTCCCAGCATGGTTGGCACCAACTCAGGTGATGGCTATTCCTGTTGCAGAAGCCTTTAATGATTATGCTTTTGATATTATTGATAAGCTCAAAGCGCAGGGTGTTCGTGCTGAAGTTGATACTGGAAATGATCGTTTCCCTAAGAAAATTCGTACTCACTCTAAACTGAAGCATCCTTTCATTCTGATTTGTGGCGAAGAAGATCAGCAAAAAGGTGCTGTCTCATTCCGTTTCCGTGATGGCTCGCAAGAGAACGGTGTTCCTGTTGATGAGGCAGTTGAGCGTATCGTGAAATATATCCAAAAACGTGAGAACGAAAGTCCAACTCCAGAAAACTTCTGAACTAGGGGAGCACGATGGCAGAGCACAACGAAAATGATTTAAATCCGCAGGATGTGCATCCGGACGAGGTAACAGACTCCTTTGCTCTACCTGGTGTGCCAGATAGTTTTCAACGTCTCTGGACGCCACAACGTTTAGCTTACCAGCCTGGAATTGAGAATGGTTGTCCGTTTTGTGAGATGCCGAAGTTGGATGATGAAGATGCTTTAATTGTGTATCGAGGCAAGACGTGTTTCGTTATTCTGAACTTGTATCCTTACAATGCAGGACATTTGTTAGTGTGTGCTTACCGCCATATTGATATGTATTATAAGCTGACTCAAGAAGAAACTCTTGAAATGGCTGAACTAACACAGCATGCGATGAAGGCTTTGAATAAAGTTTCACGAGCTGCTGGTTTCAACCTTGGCATGAACCAAGGTGCTGTTGGTGGGGCTGGCGTTGCAGAGCATATTCACCAGCATGTGATTCCACGCTGGCGAGGTGATTCAAACTTTTTGCCTATCATTGCTCAAACAAGAACGGTTGCTAGGCTACATAGTGAGGTACGTCAAAGCCTTGCTGATGTTTGGGATGAAGTTGAGTAGTGTCTGTCAAGAACGATAAACCGGTGTTTGAAAACTTACTGGGTCAGCAGAATGAAACAAAGCACACTGATTACTTAGACAACCAACCACAGCCAAAAAAGTATGACTGGACTATTAGTGCTCTTGTAACTTGTCTCATTGGGGGTATTTTGATTTTTATTTCGCCACTTGAAAGTAGTCAAAAGATGAACATACTCACTAGTGTCTCGATAGCTGCAGCTATCGTGCTTTTGGTGCATTACATTGGTATTTACAAGAATCGAAAAGACCGAGACGACTAGTTCTCTTTCTTAACTAGCCTGCGCATTTTTTTTCACATCTGCTGCATGGTTAAAAATCGTAACGAGGTCTTTAGCTTGATAATAGATTCCACGTTTTTCGTGGCCAAACTTTTGTAGAATATCGTAGTCTTGTGCTTTTTCAAGAAGTTTATTAGCGCCACGAAGGGTTATACCAAGTTTCTCGGATATATATTTTGAATCAACGACAGGCTGTTCTACTAGGAGAGGCAGGAGATTCCAAATCCCGGAGGCTTTAGTATCCGTGATTTCTGTGAGCCAAGTATTGTAAATTTCGTCTATTTTTTCACTGACAATTCCACCAATATTTATAGCAAGCTCAAGTGCATCTGTAACCTGCTGAATGATAGCAATAGGGTTACCACTTTGATATTCATGAAGGCTGTCCATATAGCCGGAAATATTGTGTAACAGTCCGGCAGAGATTGGGAGTGTAACTGTTTGCAAAACCTCATCTTGTTTAAGTATTTTATGAAGTAAAGTTCTTCCAGTTCTACCGTTTCCATCGATAAATGGATGTATGGTTTCAAACTGGGCATGCACAATAGCTGCTTTCACGATAGGAATGATGTCCAATCTAGACGCATAGGCGACGAGATCCTTCAGACACCCTTGAACACGTTTATGGTGTGGAGGCACGAAAAAGGCACTGTGAGGCGATACGCTGTTTCCTCCTATCCATACTTGTTGGGTTCTGATTTTGCCAGCAAAATCAACTCCGCTTCTTCTCATCAAAGCTTTATGAACTTCAGAGATGGTTTCAACGCTTAAATCTCCTGGCAGACTCATTGCAGTATGCATAGCATCAACATTCCCTGCAATAATTTGTGCGTTCTGTGAAGTATGAGGAGTTAGCTGAGCGAGGGCAATATTTTTTATGCTCGAAGTCAAGTGCTCAATTTCACTACTGGCAGCTGATTCACTTCGAAGAAGCATGGCAGGAAAAGTATATGGTTTAGTAGCTTGAGTAGCATCAAAACGGCTAAGTAATACTAGCAATTCACTCATTTGAGCTTGGAGATCGTGAGGGGTGTCGACATTTAACTTGCTAATTTTTTGTGGAACAGTAGCTTCATAAGTGTCTTCGATTTTAGTGCGCTGTTTTCGGCTCAGCATGCTTAATCCATACTGTGATTCCCAGGGGTATCTCTCTTTTTCGAGTGGTTTCCACTTTTCATTTGCTTCAGACATTTTGTTCCTCTAAGAAATTTTAGGAGACTATAATTATAGTTCTAGTCAGATCGAGAAAACCCAATGAGTAAGTCCGCCCCTTATGTGCATTTCTGCTCGGTATTACGTATGATTTTGTAACTAAGGCACCGACTTACTGGGCGAATCATCAATTCTGAGTGAGCTTACCATCTAGCATCGTGTAGCTTTTGTCAGCTGCAGCAATGTCGTCTTCATTATGCGTCACCATCAACGTTGCAGTATTTTTCTCTTTGGTCAGGCGCTTAATCAATGCCACGATTTCCTCACTACGTTTTGAATCCAAAGCACTGGTGGGTTCATCAACAATCAAGAGCGAAGCATCGTTCATCAAGGCACGAGCAATGTTCACACGTTGCTGTTGTCCACCAGAGAGTTGACCTGGACGTTTATGTGCTTGATCTAACATACCAACTTTATCCAGCAATTCACGCGCACGGGTTTCATCGTGTGGCTCCTTGGCAATCTTTTGAGTCAACAGCAGTTGGTCAAGAACAGTGAGTGAAGGGATCAGATTAGCTGCTTGAAAAATCATGCCGATTTTCTGAGCACGAAGGCTAGTCTTTTCTGCATCACTTAACCCTAAGGTTTCTTGCCCATCTAGCACGATAGATCCAGAATCAGGAGTAATCAACAACGCTGCACAAGCAAGCAAACTTGATTTACCAGAACCCGATGCGCCAGTAATGACAGCCATTTCACCCTCGTTAACGCCCAAGGTAGCATGGTCAACAGCAGTAATCTTAGAATCCCCGTCAGGGAATGTCAGTACTAGGTCTTTGATATTAATACTCATCTTGTGCCTCCTTAACGAGCAGAGCCCAAAGCTGTCAAAGGGTCTACTTTGCTAATTGATTTCACGGCCAGTCCAGCTCCAAGAAGACCAGTAGCAAGCAAGATGATAGCTGGCAGTCCAAGAGTGGTTGCATTCAAAGTAAAAGGCATCACTTTAGAAACCATTTCACCCATAATTGCTGTTAAAGCAGTTCCAACAGCAATGCCAGCAACAAGCACAATCAATGCTTGAATCAAGGCATCAATGAGGAGCGAACCTTTAGAAGCTCCAAGTGCTTTGAGTACAGCAATATCGTGCTTACGTTGAGCAGTCCAGACCGCAAAGAAAGCCCCCATCACCAGTGCTGAAATTCCATACAGCATAGAGTTAATCATCGTGAAAGAACTTGCTTGTGCAGAGTAGCCGCTAATTCCGTCATAGGACTCTGCCTTAGTTTTTACAACAGTATTAGTTTTGTTTTGTAATTCTGTTGGTATTGATTGGTTATCGTCAATGCTTAAGAAACTTGCTTTAACATCGGGAGTACCTGTTGTTATCGCTGCATCCTGCTGCCAATCAGTAAGATTCATGGTCATAGCATTGGCAAAAGCAAAAGTAGAAGGTGGAGTCACTTTATCAACTATGTAATCTTTGCTGAAAATTTGCACAGTGTCCCCAGCTTTCACATCTAAAAGCTTGGCAGTATCTTCGCTAATATCTACTTTTCCAGTTGGAATAGTGTTTTTACCGAGCATCGTGACGTTATCAGTGTTTGCTCCCTTAGAAATCTTCCCCATGCTCAATCCAACTGGTTGAACATGATCAGCGCCAAGTGAGCTTTGATACTCTTGAATATCTTGTTGTTTGAGTTGCGAATCTGTAAAACTCAACTGGCTATTACCTGATGGTTTTTTGAACGCGATATTTTGCGCATTTGAATCTGCAATTGCTTGATTACCTTCATGGTTAAGTCCTTTGCCAAGTCCTGTTAAGAATCCAACAAGGACAGTAAGCAAAGCTACGACTAAACCAATCAGCAAGAAGCGTGACTTTGCATATTGCAAATCTTTAAGCGCTACTAGCATGAGAAGCCCTTTCTTTAGCTCGATGTATTGTTATTTCAAGCTTACGTTTGCCAAGTATCGCAAGGGTATGGAGCAAAAGCATATACTTTTTTGCAACTTTAGTTGGTGTTATTTTTTGTGGCTAGCTAGGTAAACTAAGAAGGTGCAATACTCTACATTGACTCCGAAGCTTAAAGCCATTTTGGGCTTTATGATTATTTCATTTTTTATACTTTTAGCTTATTCGGCAGATGCTGGTGCCAACGCAGCTCCTGATAAAGCTTGGACCATTATTTCAGTAGCTATTCTTATTGGAGTAGTCTATGCTTTTGGCGTTTTCATGTTGTATAAAGCTCATCACAAACTCCAAAGCAACCTCAAAGACTCAAGAGATGAAGCCTTAGCAAATGAAAGAGCATTGGCGACTGAAACTGAACGTATTAGACTTGCTCGTGAGATTCACGATACTGTGGCGCAGGGTCTATCTAGTATCGTGATGTTGAGTAATAGTATGACAACTAATCAGCTTGATGAAAGTAGTCAGAAGAAAGTTGATGTTATCAAAGCTACAGCTAAAGAAAATTTGCAGGAAGCACGTGGCATTATCAAAGAACTAACTCCAACGCCACTTGAAGGTCAAGATTTTTCTGCTGCTGTTGAACGTATTTGTGAGCAAAGCATCGTGCCGATGAAATATGTTAATACTCTTAATCAAGAGCTTCCACGAGCAACCGAAACAGCGTTGTTGCGCATGACTCAATCTCTTGTGGCTAATGTGAATCAGCATTCACAGGCTTCTAGGGGAGTGCTTACTCTCTCACAAGAGCGCAATGGTATCGTGCTGAAAGTTTCGGATAACGGGCGGGGTATGGATAGTGATAAGGGCTTTGGTCTTAAAACTATTGAACAGCGTGCTGCAGAGCTTGGTGGCACTGTGAGTATTGAAAGTGATGCAGGAACAACTGTCACAGTATCCTTGCCTTTGAGAGGCCAATCATGAGTATTAAGGTTTTGATTGCTGATGATCATCCAGTAGTTCGTATGGGGATTCGTGCTTTGTTAGAGTCGGCTGATAGTTTAACCATTGTGGCAGAGTGCAAAACAGGGGAGGAAGCTGTTGATTATTGTGCGAAGAATACTGTTGATGTTGCCCTTCTTGATTTACAATTTGGTACTGGAATTACAGGGGCTCAAGCGTGTCAACAGATTATTGCTCAAGAGCAAGATGTTGCTGTCTTAATTCTGACCAACTATGACACTGATTCAGAAATTCTTGCTGCTGTTGAAGCAGGAGCCAAAGGATATCTCCTCAAAGATACTGAAACGGATGAACTGGTTGCTGCTGTTGAGGCTGCTGCACGTGGGGAGAGCGCTTTATCGCCAACAGTTATGAATGCAGTGGTTCGATCTATGCAAACTAAACAAGTAAAGCTTAGTAAACGTGAAAAAGAAGTGGTGAAGTATGTAGCTCAAGGACTGTCGAATAAAGAAATTTCGCAGAAGATGTTTGTTTCTGAAGCTACCATTAAGTCTCATTTGGTGAATATCTTTGACAAGCTAGATGTACAGTCCAGAACCCAAGTCATTGTAAAAGCACAAGAGCTTGGGCTGTTATAACCCGCAAACCCCGCAAGTCAGTGCTCGTTACTGATTTTTAGCGTGAAAATTCAGAAAATAGCACTGATTTGGTATTTGTGCCCCCGACAGGAATCGAACCTGCAACCTACGGATTAGAAGGCCGTTGCTCTATCCTTTGAGCTACGGGGGCAACTCTAATATCATACCTGAAAATGGACTGTAGGTTAAGTTGACTCTGAGCTTGAACCTGTAATACATAAAAACACAATGATAGTATTTAAGGGTAAGTTTTTCTGAATATAAAAAGGCGCAATGAAGAAGTTATCTTTAGTGGCATTAATGGCAACTATGACAGTATCCTTAGCAGGATGCCAAGTGGCATCAGACCTTAACCCTATGAAGCAACATGCTACAACGGGTGCTCCAGAAGTTGCTCAAACAACAGATGCAGCAGATCAAACAACTTTGGATAAAGTAACTGCTGTTAAAGATGCGCTAACTAACATTGCTAATTCTGGTCAAATCCAAGATCAGCAAAAGTATATAGATGCCATGACTTCATTGGGGTTTGACTCGAGCCACATTCAAGTTTCACAAGTTACTACACCATCCACTGAAGCTCCTGATAGCGTGCAAGTTGCTGTTCAGTTTGAGAATCACTGTATTGTCTCTGACGCAACACAAGGAAAAGTAAACCCAGTGGTACTGCCTATTTTGGCTAATGGTAAGTGTTTTGTAGCTGAAGCTCCTTAATAGAATTTATTGACCTTCGAGTAAATCTCCAAGTTTCTTGAATTGTGCTTTGTAACCCATCTTGAGCCCCATAGCAGCCATTCTATTAGCAGTAGGTCCGGTTTCGTTGATAGTCACGATGAGGTTCATGGTAGTCTTTCCTGACTCTTCACGAAGTGCCAAAGTAGTATCTTGATCAATCCAGCCATCTTCATCGCCTTCTGTCCATGATCTCGCATGATAGCTCAAGGTATAGGCACCTTCATCAACTTTTGTGTATGTTCCATCTAGAGGCCAACGGGTTCCTTGATATTTACCCATCCCTTCGTCAGCTTCCATGACAATGTAAATTCGACCACCTTCATGAGTTTCTAAGATGCACTCTGGAACAAAAACGTTTTTAGGTCCCCACCATTTTTTTAAAATTTCTGGATTAGTCCATGCTGCCCAAACATCAGCAAGGGTTGCATTGTATTGCTTTTCAAATTTAATTTCTTTTTTCTTCATGACTTCTTTCCTTCTTTTTGGTATGTGGATTTTAAGTATTCACCGAGAGAGTCAATTCGCTCTTCCCAGTGTTTTTCAAAGAGCTCTAAAAAGTTATTTGCCTCTTCAAGAGTCTTTGCTTCTAGAGAAACTAGTTGTGACTTGCCGTGCTGGCTTTTACTCACCAACTGAGCCTTTTCAAGGACATCAATATGTTTTGCAACACCAGCAAAAGAAAATCTGTAGTTTTGTGCAAGTTCTCCAACAGTTCGATTTTTTTCACAAAGGCGTTTGAGTATGTCCCTACGTGTAGGGTCACTGAGTGACTTAAAAACAGCATCTAAATCAATTGATTCAACCATGTAGTTTAATATACACCTTTAGTTTGATTTATTCAACTAAATGGTTAAATGAAGTTATAAAGCAATTTCTTAGTAAATAATTTCTGAATAAGCTAGCAAATAAATGTAGCTTCTTATGCTATTTCAACTGCTGATTTCTTTACGTAGCGTGTAGGGACACTTAGCATAAAGATAGAGCAACACAATGCTAGAAAGGCAATTGTAGCTACTGCCCACGGTTCACCTATCAAGAAATACACCATTGTGCACGATACCCAGACTGTAACGATAGAACTTATTTTAGTGACAATACTTAAGCTTCGATCATGTTTAAAGTGAAGCATTTCTTCTTGTGTTTTTTGAATGCAAGAAAAACTCATGAGCCAATCATGGATTCTTTGACTTGATTTTGAAAAAGCCCACAGTGCTAGAACTATCATGGGTGCACCAGGTATTAACGGTAAAATAGCCCCAATGATACCAAGGCAGCTCGCAATGATGCCAATGCTGAAAAAGACAATTTGTTTACCAAGCATTAAGTTCCAATCAAATAGTTATTTCTATTAAGGTTAACAATTATTGTGCAATTTTAATATAGTTCTTTAGGATGATTATCTACCTTCATAGGGTTTTAGCAGCTTCTTAAAGAGAAAACATTGTTGCCAGCTTACTTCTCCGTTGAAACTCATATGATTTTGAGAGATACTTGCTTATATGGCTGAATTTATTTATACAATGGACCATGCCCGAAAAGCGCATGGCGACAAAGTAATCCTTGATGATGTAAGTATGTCGTTTTTTCCAGGTGCAAAAATCGGTATGGTGGGTCCAAACGGTGCTGGTAAATCAACAATCTTAAAAATTATGGCAGGCTTGGAAGAACCTTCCAACGGTAAAGCCTTCTTAAGCCCTGGTTATACGGTAGGAATATTACTTCAAGAACCTCCACTTAGTGAAGACAAAACTGTACTTGAAAATGTTGAAGAAGGCGCAGGGGAGATCAAAGCTAAGCTTGATAGATACAACGAAGTATCGGAAGCGATGGCAGATCCAGACGCTGATTTCGATGCGCTTATGGAAGAGATGGGTAAACTCCAAGAAGAAATTGATGCAGCAGATGCTTGGGACCTTGATTCTCAACTAGAGCAGGCTATGGATGCATTGCGTTGTCCACCGCCAGATGCAGATGTTAAAGTGCTTTCTGGTGGTGAGCGCCGTCGTGTTGCACTCTGTAAACTTCTGCTACAAAAACCTGATTTGCTCCTTCTTGATGAGCCAACTAACCACTTAGATGCTGAGAGCGTCTTGTGGTTAGAGCAACACCTTTCTAAATACCCTGGAGCAGTGGTCGCTGTTACTCACGATAGATACTTCCTTGACCATGTCGCTCAGTGGATTGCTGAAGTAGACCGTGGACACCTATACCCTTATGAAGGTAACTATTCTACTTACCTTGAAAAGAAGCAAGAACGCTTGAAAGTTCAAGGTAAAAAAGATGCTAAGCTTCAAAAACGCTTGAAAGACGAACTTGATTGGGTGCGTTCTTCTGCCAAAGGTCGTCAGACAAAGTCCAAAGCTCGTTTGAACCGTTATGAAGAAATGGCGGCTGAAGCTGAAAAGACAAAGAAATTAGACTTTGATGAGATTCAGATTCCACCTGGACCTCGTCTAGGAAACGTTGTTATTGAAGCAACAGATTTGAAGAAAGGTTTTGCCGATCGCATTCTTATAGACGGACTTTCTTTCTCTTTGCCACGAAACGGAATCGTGGGTGTCATTGGACCTAACGGTGTGGGTAAAACAACTTTGTTCAAAACTATCGTGGGTCTTGAACCACTTGATGATGGAAATCTCAAAATTGGTGAAACAGTTAAGATTTCTTATGTTGATCAGAATCGTGAAAACATTGATCCCGAGAAGACTGTTTGGGAGACTATTTCAGATGGCTTAGACTTCCTTGAAGTCGGCGGTGTTGAGATGTCATCTCGTGCTTATATTTCAGCTTTTGGCTTTAAAGGCCCAGATCAGCAGAAAAAAACTGGAGTGTTATCAGGTGGTGAACGTAACCGTCTTAATCTGGCGTTAACACTTAAACAGGGTGGAAATCTCTTGCTTTTGGATGAACCTACTAACGATCTAGATGTGGAAACACTAGCTAGTTTAGAAAATGCTTTGTTGGAATTCCCTGGTTGTGCCGTTGTTGTTTCGCACGATAGGTGGTTCCTAGATCGTGTAGCAACACATATTCTTGCCTATGAAGGTACTGATGAAGATCCAGCACAGTGGTACTGGTTTGAAGGTAACTTTGAAGCTTATGAAGAGAACAAAATTGACAGATTAGGTCCGGAAGCAGCCAGGCCACATCGTGTGACACATAGAAAGTTAACTCGTGACTAATTCATATCCAAAAAATGCAATTATCGTTCCATTACAGATGCGTTGGAGCGATATGGATGCCTATGAGCATGGAAATAATGGAATCTATTTAACCTACCTTGAAGAAGCACGTTTTAGGTGGAGAGATGGACAATACGAGGGTGCTACTGGCTCCTACATTAAAGATTTACTGCCTGATGATGTAGTAAACCTTGTTGCTAGTCATCGCATTGAATATGTAAGTCAACTTCAGTATGCAAAAACTGACGGTAATATTTATGTGCGGCTCTGGGTTTGTAAAATTGGTACCTCAAGTTTTACTTCTGCTGGAATTATTACTGATAAGTCTGGTGAGCAGGTTTATGTGAAGTCTTTAAGTACCTTGGTTCAATATAATCAAAATACTCAAAAGTCTGAACCTTTATCAGATGAGGTTAAAAGTTACTTAGAGTCAATGCATGGCCCTGAACCTGAATTCCATGGCTAAACTCTTATTAAAAGATTATTCTGTACTTTCAGATATCAGAAATTACATTTCTCGGATTCATCAGATTGAGCCTAGTTCAACTGTACGTCTGGTGGCTCTTAACCATGTACTTCTTATCTATACAGCCCCTTTTTATCAGCAAGGTTCACGTTTGAGCACGATAATGGGGCTTCGGATTTTCTTATTACGTGAGCAAGAGATCTTAGATGTTGTAGTTCCAGTAGCTGAACTTCTTGATAGAATCATGCGCAGAAATAACAGCGAGTATGAACTTAAAATTCCACCTCAACACCAGAGTGAACCCTGGGCAACAATAACTCCTCCACAGTCATCGTGGCAGCTTATAGATGTGCTTCCAGTGCAAGAGTGCCAACAACTTGCAACACAGGGCATTGATACCATTGCTCAAAGTTTACCTACAGATGCTGGAGCGCCATTAGTGAAAGCTGCACGCGAAAAAGTATGGGGTGATGAAATATCACTGGATTATCTTTCTTTCCCACAGGGTGCTGCTTTTTTGCTTGTTTCTTTGGGGTTTGTTGAAGAAAAAAGTGATATTAAGGTTTATTCAGCAGGGAAGTGGATTCGTTTTTCAACAGCTTATGGACATGTGCTCTATTATGCTGGAAGTGTAGAGTTGCCAGTTTCTTAGTATTTAATGCTTCAAACGAACACCAAAGTTTATTTGATAAGGTTAGTCTTCGAAAGTGTTAACCATAGCGTGAGCCGCTCGGTCAACATAATCTAAAAATTGTTCTTCGTAGAGAGCCGGTAGCTGCTCTGCTTTGATAGCAGCATTCATGTGCTTAAGCCAAGCATCTCGGGCAGCAGGATTTATCTTAAAGGGCATGTGACGCATGCGGAGCCTGGGATGTCCACGTTCTTCAGAGTACGTGCTTGGGCCACCCCAAAATTGTTCAAAAAACATACTGAGACGTTTTTCAGCACCTTTCCAATCATCGTTAGGGTAAAGAGGTGAGAGAATTGGATCTTGCTTAACGTGAGTATAGAAGTGGTGCACAATACGTTCAATAGTTGTTTTACCACCGATCTCTTGATAGAAATTACTCATCGTCAGTGCTTGAACTTTCTTTTGTATCTTCACCAATGTAATCTCCTTGAGAGCGGTTACCAATTTGCATCATTTCGCCATTGCGGAGATACCACACTACACCACGGTCATCAACAAGTTCTGTGGTACGCAATCCAACGTTGATAACGCGACCTTCAACACCATTAACTTCGATATAGTCGCCAATACCAAATTGATCTTCAACGGTGATAAAAATACCAGCAATAAAGTCACGGATTAACTGTTGCGTACCAAAACCAATGGCAACACCTGCCACAGAAATACTTGCCAGCAAAGGAGCAAGGGATAAGTGTAAGGCTTCTACGAGAAACCAGATGAAACCCAAACCAATGATGAGTGAGGCAATACTAGTTAAAACAGAACCAATGGTTTTAGCACGTTGAACTTTTCGCTGCTGGTTAACAATTTGGTGTGCAACCTTAGGTACACGCTGATTGATAAGACCTTTGACGAAGAGGTCAATGGCTCCTCTAGCCAGGAGCCACAAAATCACTGCTCCAACAAACACAATCAAGACAGAGATAAGCCTTGGAGTTGTGGAGAAAAAGTGATCAAGTGCACTCATAGTGTTACGCTGCTTGACGGACTTTCAAAGCACGCGCCATAGAGTCACGTGCTTCTTGAATATGGCGAATTAATCCTGCTGGGGCATCAGTGTTTGCTTTGAGCCAGGCATCTGTTTTTGCTAAAGTTTCCTTACTGACAGCAGAAGCGGGGTAGCCTAGATCAATAATATATTGACCTATTTCATGTGAACGGTTTTCCCAAATATCTTTGATGATCTCAAAGTAAGGATCAATATATGGTTTGAGTAACTCGATATCGTTGGCACGGGCAAAGCCACCACCAGTATATTCAAGCATAGTATTGGAAAGGTCTTCATTTTCTGTAAGTTCTTTCCAGGCAGCTTTTTTAGCTTTGGCTGTTGGAATAGCTGCTCTGGCGTATGCTTCCTTAGCGTTACCAAGAGTAGTTTTGTCTTTTTCAGCTGCAGCAACAATATCCTTTTCACCGGCAGCACCACCGGCAATTAAGGCAAAGAGTAGCGACCAGTCAAGGTCTGTGTCGATATTAAGCCCTTCAAGCTTTTCTTTTCCAGAACGCAAGTCTTTAATGTACGCTAAGTGCTTATCAGATTCAGCGTAGCTGATGAAGTTTTGTGCAAACTGGAATTGTGCGTCTGAGCCAGGTTCTGCATCGTGCATCAGCTTAAACAATGCGTCAGCAACTTTAGCTCGAGTTTCTTTGATTTTGTCTTCAGGAACATAGAAGTCAACAGCAGTACTCACTTGACGAAGCAAAATCATTAAGATGTTGGATTGGTCTTCTGTACTAATATTTTCAATAAACATATCAATGAATTTCAACGAAGAGAACTTCTGTGAACGAACCATCTCCCAGACATTTGACCAGATCACTGCACGTGCTAATGAGTCTTCAAATTTAGCAATATTATCCTCGATGAACTTCATCGATTCATCATCAAAGAAAATTTTGGCATACGCAAAGTCTTTATCATTGAGCAAGATGAAATTTGGGCGATTTTTGCCAACAACTTCATCAATCTCGATTGATTTACCATCAACATCGCCTTCAAAATATTCATCGCGGATTACTTTGTCGCCTTTAAGGTTGTAAAAACCAAGACCAATACGATGTGGACGCAAAGTTTCACAATATTCTTCATTGCTTTGCTCAATAGTGAAGCTTGTAATCTTCTTGCCATCAGTTTTAACAACGGGTGAAAGAATATTTACACCAGCTGTTTCAAGCCATTTCTTAGTCCATTCATCAAGGTTGCGACTCGACGCTTTTTCAAGTTCTGTCATAAGATCTGGAAGTTCAGTATTACCCCACGCATGTTTCTTGAAGTATTCCACGATACCGGCCATGAATTCATCCAAACCAACCCATGCTACAAGTTGCTTCAAAACAGAAGCGCCTTTAGCGTAAGTGATACCGTCAAAGTTAACTTGAATATCATCAAGGTCACGAATTTCAGCCATAATAGGGTGCGTTGAACTCAATTGGTCTTGTCGGTAAGCCCAGGTCTTTTCCATGATAGAGAAAGTAGTCCATGCTTCTTCCCATTGAGTTCCATGAACAGAGCAGAAGGTAGACATAAACTCTGCAAATGATTCGTTAAGCCACAGATCATTCCACCAGCGCATTGTGACTAAATCACCAAACCACATGTGAGCTAATTCATGAAGGAATGTGAGGTCACGGCGTTCAAGTACTGCATCAGAAACTTTAGAACGGAAGACATAATCATCACGATAGGTTACACAACCAGCATTTTCCATTGCACCTGCGTTGAAATCTGGCACGAAGACTTGGTCATAAGATTCAAATGGGTATGGAGTTTTGAAATTCTTTTCATAAAAAGCAAAACCTTGTTTTGTAATCTTAAAGAGGTGAGCAGTATCAATGTAGCCAAACATTGATTTACGAGCATAAATACTTAAAGGAATAGTTTTTCCAGATGAGCTAGTGAGTTCATCGTGCGTACTTTGATAAGGGCCTGCAACAAGAGCGGTAACATAGCTAGACATGATTTGAGTTTGAGCAAATGACCACTTAGCTTTACCATCGCCTAGCTTCTTAGCTTTTGGCGTTGGGGCGTTTGAAATAACTTTCCAGTGATCTGGCACGATAGCAGTAAAGGTAAACTGTGATTTTAGGTCAGGTTGTTCAAAAACAGTGTACATACGACGAGAATCTGGAACTTCAAACTGAGTGTACACGTAAACTTCATTATCAGCTGGGTCTACAGCACGATGGAGACCTTCACCAGAATGTGTATAAATAAAATCTCCAACAACGTGTAGTTCGTTTTCTTTTTCAAGCTTAGGCAGCAGAATACGAACGTTATCTTCGACAACTTTATCTACATTTAACTCTTTACCATTGAGAGTCACAGAATGAACTTTGTCTGTGATGGCATCAATAAAGGTAGATTTACCAGGAAGTGCAGAAAATTTTACAGTGGTATCAGAAAGAAAAGTTTTATCGCCTTGTGTTAAATCAAGATTCACATCATAAGAGTGAACTTTTGTTACAATTTCAGCGCGTTCTTGAGCTTCTTGGCGAGTCAGATTCATTCCTGGCATAAATATACATCCTTTACATCGTGATTAAACCGTTTCTTCTATTCTTACAGGTTTACCCCGAAAAAAGCTAACTAGAACTTATAATTGTTTCTATCAGCTTAAAAATATTCAAAGGAGCATATGATGCGAGTACATATTGGCCATGACCACGCAGGCTTTGAAATGAAACAAGACCTCATGAAACTACTTCAAGAAAAAGGTTATGAGCCAGTTGATCATGGTCCACAAACTTTCGATGCAGAGGATGATTACCCTGCATTCTGCATTGCTGCAGCCGAAGCGGTTGTAGAAGATCAGAAACAAGGAGTAGATGCCCTCGGTGTTGTCCTTGGTGGTTCTGGAAATGGTGAGCAGATTGCAGCTAACAAAGTACCAGGAGTTCGCGCAGCCCTTGCATGGAATGAAGATACAGCAAAGCTTGCTCGCGAGCATAATGATGCAAACGTGATTTCTATTGGCGCCCGTGAGCATTCTGAACAGGAAGCAGTAGATCTTATCTTGATGTTTTTAGCAGAACCATTTAGCAAAGAATCTCGCCATATTCGCCGTATCAAACAGCTTGCTCAATACGATGGCACTACATATCCCTTGAATGAAACAGAACAAAGTTAGTACATACTTTTCTTGTCTTAAGAATTTAGCCGCTTGGTAAAAATTGCTTTACCAAGCGGCTAAATTAGTGGAGTTGATGTTAAGAGTCTTTTTGTAAGCCGTCAGCAATCTGTTGCATCACAGTTGAGTCAGCAAGAGTTGTCACATCGCCGATTTCTTTACCTTCAGCTAAGTCGCGTAGCAAACGTCGCATAATCTTTCCGGACCGAGTTTTGGGTAATTCAGAAACAATAACGATTTGCCGTGGGCGGGCAATGGGACTAATTTCTTGAGACACATGCTTTTTCAGTATGCCAACAAGCTCATCGTTATCGTACTTGTCTTGATCTTGTGCGTTCAAAATGGTGAAAGCAACAACGGCTTGCCCTGTTGTCTCATCATTTGCCCCGACAACTGCTGCTTCAGCAACACTTTCGTGGGAGACTAGTGCTGATTCAATTTCAGCAGTTGAAAGCCTGTGTCCAGATACATTCATAACGTCATCGACACGACCAAGTAACCAGATATCTCCGTCTTCATCTTTTTTCGCGCCATCGCCAGCAAAGTACATGCCTTCATAAGTTGACCAATACGCTTCATAAAAACGCTCTGGATTACCCCAAATACCGCGAAGCATCCCTGGCCAAGGTTTACGAATTACAAGGTAACCACCTTCACCATTGTCAACCGGCTGTCCTTGCTCATCAACTACATCAATGGAAACTCCTGGTATTGGTTTTTGAGCAGAACCTGGCTTAGTTTCTGTAACTCCAGGTAGTGGGGAAATCATGATTCCACCAGTTTCGGTTTGCCACCAGGTGTCTACAATGGGTGTTTTATTTCTGCCCAGAACGCGACGGTACCACATCCAAGCTTCAGGGTTGATTGGTTCTCCCACAGAACCTAGAACGCGCAGTGATTTAAGTTTGTATTGTTCTGGAATGGTTTCGCCCCACTTCATAAAAGTACGAATAGCTGTAGGAGCAGTGTAGAGTATTGTGACTTTATACTTATCTATCAGCTCCCACCAGCGGCCTTTGTGTGGGGATTCAGGGGTGCCCTCGTACATCAATTGAGTGCAACCATTAGCAAGAGGTCCGTACGCTAAATAGCTGTGTCCGGTAATCCATCCAACATCGGCAGTACACCAGAAAATATCGCTTTCAGGGTGAACATCAAAAATATTTTGATGAGTAAAGGCAACGTGGGTTAAATAACCTGCTGAGGTGTGCAAAATTCCTTTTGGTTTACCAGTGGTACCAGAAGTGTAGAGAATGAAGAGTGGGTTTTCAGCTTCAAAAGCTTGTGCCTTGTGCCCAGGTTTTTCTTTTTCAATAGTTTCGTGCCACCATAAATCACGATCTTTTACCCACGTGATGTCTTGTTTAGTTCTACGTACTACGAGAACATTTTCAACAGTTGTGTCATGATCTTTGAGTGCTTCATCAACAGTTGCTTTAAGGCCAAAGGCTTTACCTTTACGATAGCCTCCATCAGCTGTTACTACTAATTTACATTCAGCATCTTCTATACGACTCTTGAGCGCATCGGCAGAGAAGCCTCCAAAAACAACAGAGTGAATGGCACCAAGACGAGCACAAGCCAGCATGGCAAAAACTGTTTCTGGAATCATTGGCATGTAGATGGCAACACGATCACCATGTGTCAAACCAAGTTTCTCAAATGCGGCAGCAGTCTTTTGAACTTCTTCTGTGAGGTCTTTGTATGTGATGGTACGAGTGGTTCCATCTTCACCTTCCCAATGAATGGCAACACGATCACCATGGCCTGCTTCTACATGCCGATCAGCACAGTTATAGGCTACATTAAGTGTGCCGTCTTCAAACCATCGTGCAACTGGGGGATTATCCCAGTTCAGAACTTTTGTGAAAGGCTTATCCCACGTAATGTATTTTTGTGCTTGTTCAGCCCAAAATTTCTCTGGGTCTTTTCCTTCTTCATAAAGGTTTTCTTGTGCAATAGCATTCTTTGCAAATTTTTTCTTCGGAACAAATGAACGAGTTTCGTGAAGTAAATTTTCTAAGGTTTCATGCTCTAATTCCATGTGTTTTCCTTCTCCGTTGAAGTAACTAATCACCTTATTGTGATGAATAAACGTTAGCACGAAAGTGAAACTCAACCAAGATTATTTGAATAATTATATAAACACTGTAAGATATATTTGTACTCATTCGTACGAATGGGGGTGTAGCATAGTGGTTAATGCCCCGGTCTTCCAAACCGGTTACGCGAGTTCGATTCTCGTCACCCCCTCGTCAAAGCCCTTACAAAATAAGGGTTCTTTTTATGTGGTGGGACAAAAACGGCATTTGAGACTTATAGACCAAAAAGGCTTGCCGGCATTGGTTTGTGAGTTCTTAGTTAAGTTAATCCTGATGTTAGCAAAAATATGTACTAAGCAACGTTGTATTTTAGACATAGGAAAAGTTTCTTTTATAGCACTGTGAAGACTTTGTCCACCGTCACAAATTATGACTTCAGGTACAGAAACTAACTGCTTAAAGAGATCTTCTCAGGTGACTGTTTTCTGTTCGGTACAAGACACCTTCAGCTCCTGAAAGTTGGAACCATAACCTGAATCCACCCATTTACATATTATTTCCCTAACTGTTTAATTATATTAAAATATGATAGTTAGGGAAACTTATGGCTACTCTTGAATGTAATAAAGCACTGGACCTTGTTGAGCGAATGCCCCAAGTATTTAGTTATGCTGAGGCCATTAAGGCTGGGTTTAATAAGCCTATGCTAAAGCAACTTGTTGATGATTTTACTTTGTTTAAGCCTGGGCGTGGGGTTTATATTAAGTATTTTGAAACTGATGGCAGATATCATGCTGCTCTTGCTGTACAGAAAATACATCCTGAAGCTGTAATGTGTTGCTATTCTTCTTTGTATGAGCATAACGTTATTGATGATCTATACCCTGAACCTGTCTTTGCTTTGCCTTCTGGAACGAAAGCTACTGAAGTGTTCGGCGATAAGATAAAGTTTGTTCATTACCCCTCTAAGACGTTTAACCTAGGTATTGAAATAGTCGAGACAGATGATCAGAAAATCAGAGTTTACTCAGTTGAACGATCAATCATCGATGTACTTATATCAGGAGATAACATTACTGCTTTGACCGCACTGAGAAACTTTATCAGGGAAGGAAACAGTACTCTAGAACTAAAGAGAATGGCTAAAGAATTTCCAAAAGTTACGCAAATCATCTATGCTGTTTTGGATATGGTTGGGGTCATGTATGCCTAATAAAATAACCGCCATAGAACAGAAAGTTATTTCAAAAATTAAAAATTATGCTCAGCAAAATAATATTAATGAGCAGACAGCCAATGAAATGTATATCCTTGAAAGGTTTTTAGCTAGGTTAGAACATTCTGTCTACGCTAATGATTTTGTTGTTAAAGGTGGTATGATTCTGCCAATATATACTGGCCGTAGGGCTACTCGTGATTTAGATTTAGAAGCTGTAAACGCTCTAGGTGATAATCGTGAGCTGGAGTCAGTTATTAAAGACATAATGGAAATTAAACTAAACGATGCTGTCACGTTTTATTCTGAAACAGTCAAAGCCCGGCCAATAAATGCACTACAAGCGGAGCCAGGAGTTCGTATTAACTTTGAAGCAGCTCTACACAAAAGAAAAACTAAAGCTTAGATAGACGTTGGATTCGGCGATAAAATAATTCCAAAAGAATCACTAAAAGAATATCCTCAAATGCTTGGAGGAAAGTTTAACGTTCTAGCGTATCCTCCCGAAATGATTATCGCAGACAAAACATCAGCAATGCTCAAACACAAAGAGAACAATTCAAGATTCAGAGATCTAGTAGATATCGACAGGCTGATGACATCACAGGATATCGATCCGAAAGTATTAAAACAATCAATTACTGCAGCTTGTGCTTCAAACCAGCTAGAGGCAACACAACTGGATGATTTAAATGGTTTTGTAGAGTCACAAACAAACTCATGGAAAATATGGCGAGACAGAATAGAACAACACGAATCAGTCCCAAGAGACCTAGACAAAATGTATAAAAAAGTACAGAATCACTTAAACCCAATACTTAAAAACTAGCCCAAACTTGAAAGGTCCAGCACAACTAATGCAAGCAATTAACAATTAACTAGAGTATGGACGGGGTTAGGCTATGACTTGCGGGTTGGATATTGGACCATTTTTTCATGGAACTGCTGCAGATTTGCAAGTAGGAGAGTTGCTAGCTCCTGGTTTTTCATCAAATTATCGCCCTGAAGTAAATATGAATCATATTTACTTCAGGGCTACTCTTACGGCGATTGGTTCAGCCGCAGAATTTGCATCGGAATTAACTGGAGTGTCGTTCAATTTAGAAGTTGAATGGTAAACCTTTCACGTACACTAAGACTCAAGCTGATAGGGCAAACAAGACACTTAAGCGCCGTA
>JASGFC010000022.1:0-25715 GCA_047605865.1 Micrococcaceae bacterium
AAAGAGAACAGAACAAGAATCATCAAGATATCTCAACAAGTAGATTCTTTGTTGAATCGAGCTTCTTGGGAAGCTCTTAAACCTTTTGAGAGTTTCCTTATTTGTAGTGAATCTACAGCATCATCTCGAGTTGAAGGTATTGGAACTAACCGTAAAGATTTTGCTAAGGCAGTGCTCATGTTTAAGGCGTCGGATAATGCAAAACTAACCCTTAGCGGCATTGAAGCTACTACTTTTTTGGCACGAGCTATTCATCAGAAGAGGGAAGTTAGAGAGGAAGACATTTTAAAGGCGCATTATAAGCTTTTGAGGGTCGATCCTGTTGATAGTAGTTACGCAGGGCAGTATCGAACTAAACAGAACTGGATTGGTGGTGGCGATACTCCGCGAAATGCCCTCTATGTACCTCCAACTGAGAGATTAATCCCTGAATTAATGGCTGATTTAGTAAATTTCTGCAATAGGGATGATTTTAATCCTATTACCCAGGCGATTATTGCTCATGCTCAGTTTGAGTCGATACATCCATTTATTGATGGTAACGGGCGAATAGGAAGAGCCCTCATAACAGGACTTCTTAACAAAACTAACCCTCATCATGAAGCTCTAATCTTGCCGTTTTCTTCAGCAATGCTTGCAAATGTCGAGAAGTATTATGCAGCACTGACTAGTTACCGAGAAGGCAATATCGATGCTGTTATTGATTACTTTACTGAGAGTTTTCTAAAAGTCATCCCAGCCGTAGATGCTGCGCTTGTGCGCTTGGCTGAACTTCCTGATGAGTTTAAAGAACGGATAAAGCCTAGAGCAGGTTCCGCACTTTCTCGATTCCTGGAAGAGTTGCCGAAATATCCTATTTTCGATGCTGATGGAGCCCAGAAAATGTTAAGAATTTCGTACATCAACAATGTTTATCGTGAAATGGAAAAACTTGTTGATAAAGGTATTCTTGAACCAGTGTCAACCGCAAAGCGAAAGCGTTCATGGTTAGTTCCAGCAGTGTTTGACGAAATGGAGCGAATGCAAGAAGACATCGGCGCCCGAAAAATCTTTGACGCTTAAAGTTCTTCAGATTTTGAAAGTTGTGTATCCTGATGGCGTGGTGAGTAGCTGATTTCGGCTGTTACTGAAGCTGAAACTCTTGATTTGTCAGTAGAAAAGTCTAGGTTCTGAATTGTAATGGTTCCTAGAGAAAAATTACCAGTTTTTGAAGAAGCTGTATGCCCTATAGCACTTGCTGCTTCGTAGGCTTGAGTGGGAATGCTATCTACGTTGTGAGCAGTCACAGTATAGGGGATAGTCATTGTAGTTTCGTAGCTGTCTTTGGCTTGCGTGGGTGTGTGTACAACCCATTCGTTTGTATTCATAGTTTGATTATAGATTATCTTCGGACAAGATTAATCCAAAGTCTTTTCTTTTGCTTTTGCCTCTTTTTTAGCCTTTAACAGTTCGATAATGATAGGAAGTACTGAGACGAACACAATCGCAAGGAAAATCTTATCAATGTTCTGGCCAACCCAAGGAATTCCGCCGAGGACATATCCTAAGAAAGTTACACCAACACCCCAGAGTAAAGCACCAATGCAGTTGAAAAACACAAATTTTTGCCGATCCATTTTTGATACGCCAGCAATCACGGGAACAAAGGTGCGCACGATAGGCACAAACCGAGCTAAGATGATGGAGCGTCCACCGTATTTTTCAAAGAATTCATGTGCTTTGTCAACGTGCTCTCGCTTGAAGAATGTTGAGTCTGGTTTGTTAAAGATTGCTGGCCCTGCTTTGCTACCAATAGTATAACCAGTCTGATCACCCACAAAAGCAGCTAAGAAGGTAAGGAACATCAGGAGGAAAATATCCATCTTGATAACACCTGTAGCGCAGAACATGCCCGCGGTAAAAAGCAAGGAATCGCCTGGCAAAAAGAAGCCAATCAAGAGACCAGTCTCAGCAAAAACAATTGCTAAAACACCGAGCACTGCCCATGGACCTAACGCTTGAATAAGATGCACTGGATCGAGCCATTCAGGAAGCAGACTTGCTGTAAGAAGAGTTGTATCCATGCCCTTAATTATAAGGTATTACTCTGAAAACTTTCAGGGTAAAACCTTAAAGTGAAAGTATGAAAACTATATTAAATCTTGTTTGGTTTGTGCTATCTGGGCTATGGATGGCAATCGGCTACGCTATTGCAGGTGTAGTAATGTGTGTAACTATTATTGGCATTCCTTTTGGTATTGCCGCTTTCCGTATTGCAGGTTACGCTTTGTGGCCATTTGGGCGAACTACAATCCCTAAACATACCTCAGGTTTCATTGCCGATGTTGGCAATATCATCTGGATTATTCTATGTGGCTGGTGGCTAGCATTAGGTCACATTCTTACAGGTATTGCAATGTGTATAACTGTTGTTGGAATTCCATTAGGAATTGCGAGTTTCAAAATGGTACCAATTTCATTGTTCCCATTAGGAACTCAGATTGTGAGTGTTGAAAACAAACGCCAGTTTAATGAGTTTGTGGCGCAACGCTAACCCTACTTTTCTGTGGCACGATAGCAACTTGAGCATGTTGTCATCGTGCCACGTTATTATTTAATACGTGAGCATAGATTTTACTGCAATAGATTTTGAAACCGCCAATGGTTTCCGTGGTTCTGCCTGTTCTGTTGGGCTTGTTAAGGTCCGAGATGGCCACATCGTTGATGAAGATTATTGGCTTATTAAACCACCACCAGGTTTCGATTCTTTCGAAGATATTAACATCAGTATCCATGGCATTAAACCAGAACAGGTTGCTAATGAAGCTACTTTTGATGAAATTTTTCCAGAAGTTGGTGGCTTCATCGGTGATGATGTTATCGTAGCTCACAATGCAGCGTTTGATATGGGTGTTTTGAAATCAGCATTGCAAGCTCTTGGCGCCTATGGTCCAGCCTTTGATTCTTTGTGTACGGTAAGACTGTCTCGAAAAGTTTACCGTTTACCTTCGTATTCCTTACCTTTTGTGGCAAAAGAAGCAGGATATAACTTAGAAAATCATCATGATGCCCTTGAAGATGCTAGAGCCTGTGCTGCTATAGCCATTGATATTGCTCATAGAACAGGCGCACAAGATCTCAATGAGCTAGTTGATATTCTGAACATGAGATTTACCAGAACTCAGCCAATCATCCCTGGCACTTTTGAAAAGCCTATGCCTAAACCTTTCCGGAGAAGTTGGCCAGTGGAAGGTATGAATCCTGAACCTAAGCAAGATGCAGATCCTAGCAATCCGCTGTACGGCAAGCAGCTTGTATTTACTGGAGAATTAGCTATTTCACGTCAAGAGGCAAAGAACTTGGCAGCAGCTAAAGGAGCTTCAACGTCAAATCTAGTAACTCAGAACACTTCAATTTTGGTAGTAGGAGCTGGCTTCAGCGTACAAGACTTGCAACAAGGAAGGCTTACAGCTAAGGCTAGAACTGTGATGAAACTACAGAAACAAGGCAAGAGAATTAATGTAATCAGTGAAGATCAATTTATGTCTTTAGTGCGTTGATCTTCAGAGAAGTCAGTATCAATACCTAAAACTTTTGCTGTATGTGATGTAATTTCTTCAGCAAGGTGCTCATTATCATTGAGTTTTTGCTTAAACCCTGGAATCATGCCAGTAATCTTTGGTTCCCAAGAGCTAAACTCTTGTGGGAAACAGCGTTGCAAGATATCAAGAATAATTGAAGGAGCTGTTGAAGCGCCAGGGGAAGCACCTAACAAAGCTGAAACAGTACCATCAGTTGACGTTACTACTTCGGTACCGAACTGGAGAGTACCACCTTTTTTAGCATCTTTTTTAATGACCTGAACACGTTGCCCTGCTTCAATGAGTTCCCAATCTTCAGGGTTAGCAGTTGGCATGAAGTTTAACAGTGAAAGATCTTTATCTTTACGTTGTTTCACAACCTCCGTAATCAAATATTTCGTCAGTTGTAAATTGCCAAGACCAGCACGAATCATAGGGTAGAGGTTATGAGTGGAAAGTGAGCTTGGTAAATCTAAGTAAGAACCTTGTTTAAGGAACTTAGTAGAAAAACCAGCATATGGACCAAAGAGCAGAGATTTCTCACCATCGACAATGCGTAAATCAAGGTGAGGTACTGACATTGGTGGTGCATCAACTTCTGCTTGTCCATAAACTTTGGCACGATGCTGTTCAACTAGATCTTTGTTTGTAGTTTTAAGGAATTGCCCTGAAACAGGAAATCCACCTAAACCTTTTGCTTCAGGAATGCCAGTTTGCTGTAGAAGATGAAGTGCGCCGCCACCAGCACCGATAAAGATGAATTTTGCGCGTACTTGCGCTTGAAAACCATCTTTTTCTTTGATGTTGAGCAGCCATGTGCCATCGGTATCTCGCTTGATATTAGTGATTTCTTGTTCAAGATTGAGTTCTACACCCTGCTGAGTCAAATTATTAAAAAGCAAACGAGTTAAAGATCCGAAATCAACGTCAGTACCAGAAGCGATTCTGCTGGCTGCAATATCTTGATGAGGATTTCTTCCTTCAATAATTAACGGTGTCCAATTGGCGATTTCATCACGATCTTGTGAAAATTCTATACCCTCAAAAAGTTTTTGATCTTTAAGCGCTTCGTAACGTTTTTCAAGGTAATTACTGTGATCTTTGCCCCACACGAAACTCATGTGAGTTGTGGGATTGAGGAAATCTTGTGGGTTTTGCAGAATTCCTTGCTCAACAAGGTAACTCCAAAATTGCCGTGTAACCTGAAACTTTTCGTTGATATCAATCGCTTTTGAGATATCAACACTGCCATCAGTATTCTCTGGGGTATAGTTCAGTTCACACAGCGCACTATGTCCAGTTCCAGCGTTATTCCAAGGATTAGAACTTTCAAGGGCAACATCATCTAGTTTTTCATAGACGTTAATGGACCATGATGGCTCAAGTTCTTTAAGGAATGTTCCTAAAGTAGCGCTCATGATACCGCCGCCAATGAGTGCAATGTCTATTTGTGGTGTAGTATTGCTTCTTTGCATAGTTTTAGATTATCGCTTTTATAGCTTTTGAGCAAAGAACTCGTAGAATTTTTCTTTCTTTTTTGCGTTTTGAGGGGTAGTATATTCAAGGTTTGATTTTATGAGAAAGGCAAAACATCATGGATTCAACTCAATACCTTGAACAAGCAATACATCTTGCAGAAGAAAACGTTAAAAAAGGTGGCGGTCCCTTTGGTGCTGTTATCGTGCGCAATGGCGAAATCATTTCTGAAGGTGCAAATTCTGTAACATTAACAAATGACCCAACTGCACATGCTGAAGTAGTGGCTATTCGGACAGCTTGTCAAAAACTTAATACTTTCTCTTTAGAAGGGTGTGTTTTGTATTCGTCCTGTGAACCATGCCCTATGTGTATGGCTTCAAGCCTGTGGGCAAGAGTAGATAAAGTGTTTTTCGCTGCCGATAGGTACCAAGCTGCTCAGGTTGGTTTTGATGATTTAGCTTTTTACGATCTCTTTGAAAAAACTCCACGTGATCAGTGGAAAACTCCTGTTGAACATCTCAATATTAAAGATGCTCTTTCTCCGTTTAATGAATGGAATGCAAAAACAGACAAAGTTGAATATTAACTAATCCCTGGTAAACCAGGAACGTCCCATAATATAAAAAGTAGCTGTGGCTAGGGTAGCCATACAGCAAGCTATGCTTAAAGCTTTCACTTGTGTGCAAACGGCGTAGCCTGTTAAAGCAGCTAGGCTCCCAAGGCAAAGAAAATCTATTCGATTCATAGGGGCTCCTCCATAGAGTTGAAGTTTCAAAGATAACAAACGCGTTAAAATCTGTGAAATCTGATTGTAGCCTTGCCACAAAAGTCTGATTTTCCTTGAAATATCAACGCTAAGAGCAAAATGTCAGTCTATGTGTGTACATTAAAAACATGATAGAAAAACTAGCTATACAACGTGACAACTTCAGCGATTCAAGAGCAATCTCCCCCTTGTTCTTGCTCCTGAAAAGTAAGTCAATTGTAGCTATCGTGCAGTTAGTTGCTAATTCTAGTAATATGCCTTCACACTGGATGAGGCTTAATAAGCTCAAGGTTTCACCAAGCCTTCAAGGCCATGGAGCTCTTAAAGAACTTAAATCCAACTTGCTGAGAAAGGAAAGCCAATGAAATTCTTACATACATCTGATTGGCATTTGGGTAGATCTTTTCATGGGTATTCTACTCAGAAAGAGCAAGAAAGCTTTTGTGAAAGTATCATTAATATCGTGAAAGAACATAACGTAGATATTGTCTTGATTGCAGGAGATATTTACGATAGAGCGCAGCCACCTATTGAGTCCATTAAGTTGTATGAAAAGACTATCAATGGAATTATTGGTGCTGGTGCTCAGATTTTTATGATTTCTGGTAACCACGATAACCGTGTGCGGCTTGGCACCTTAAGACAGTTGAATGCTAAAGCAGGTTTACATGCAAAAACTGCTGTGCCTGAAGATATTTCAGACCCACTCATCGTTGAAGATGAACATGGTGAAATTGCCATTTATGGTGTTCCTTATATTAAACCGGTAACAGATCAAGAAGCCCTTGAGCTTGAGATTGTGAACCCTGAAACCGCCATGAAAGCAGCACTTCACCTTGTGGAAACTGATTTAGAGAAGCGAGGGAATCCAAGGTCAATCGTGCTAGCACATGCTTTTGTGCATGGTGCTGAAATAAGTGATTCAGAGAAGCATTTTGCTATTGGCGGCATTGATAATGTCCCAGTGAGTTATTTTAATAACTTTGATTATGTTGCCTTAGGGCATTTGCATGGTCAACAAAAAGTGACAGAAAAAATGCGTTATTCAGGTTCTCCCATGCCATATAGTTTCTCAGAAGCAAAGCAGACTAAAGGGTTTTGGCTGTTTGACTTTAGTGAACGGGGCTTGGCAGACATTGAGCCTATTCCTAGTACCAATTTTAGAAAACTGAAGATTATAAAGGGCTCGCTAGAAGAGCTTTTGGAAGATTCAGAGTATGCTGATGCAGAAAATGCTTGGTGTCAGATTACAGTTAAGCAGGAGGAAGCACCACTTCGTGCCTACGATAAACTTAAAAATCGCTTTCCATATCTATGTGAATTAAAAATGGACATTGCCAAAGGGAAGATTGAGTTTATCGCTCCAAAGCTTGACGCAGGAGAACAAGAAAATCCTGCTGAGGTTTTAGAAGATTTTGTGGAATGGGTTCAAGCTAGAGAACCAGATGCAGAAGAAAAAGGTTTTATTAAAGAAGCTGTAGAAGAAAAAACTAGGAAGGCAGAAGCATGAAGATTGAAACTATTGAATTATACGCCTTCGGTCCGTTTAAAGATACGCAACTCATTGATTTTTCCAAAGTTAATGAAGACGGCATGTTCTTACTTTCTGGGCCATCTGGTTCAGGTAAAACCACAATTTTAGATGCCATGTTTTTTGCACTTTTCAATGCTATGCCTGGCAATCGAGCAGCTGTAGATGCTTTGAAGTTGAAAAGTGATCATGCTGCTGATGATGCAGAGCCATACGTTGAATTAGTATTTCAGCATCAGGGTCAACGATATAAAATTTGGCGGCAACCACGGTATCGTCGTTCAAGTAAGAAAAAAGGCGCTAATGCTGAAAATACCTTTGTTGAAAAGAATCCTTCTGCCAGTTTAAAAATTTGGAAAGATAATAAATGGGATGTTCTGAATGAGGGAGTGCTGGATACAGCACAAGAGATCCAAACTGTTCTAGGCCTTGAACCACATCAATTCTCCCAAATTGTAATGCTACCTCAAGGCAAGTTTGATGAGTTTTTGCGTGCAAAGTCTGATGAGCGTCAACAGCTGTTAAAAAAGATTTTCAATCCTTTTACTTATGAAGAAATTCTCCACTGGTTTGAAGATAAAAAGCTTGAATCTCGCAAGGATACCCAAGAGGTTGATGACTTTTTAAAGAACGTCAAAGGAAGGGTAGAAAGTTTAGTAGAGCAACTTCCAGAAAAACTCCAAGAGCACGTTGAATTTGATGAACAAGAAGCTTCTATGCCTGTGGCTATCGAGAAATATCTGGCAGTTCTCATCAATACAAGTGAAACTGCTCAAGAGGCTGCTAGTGAACAGGCAGCTAAAGCTGCAAAAGAGTATTCAAAAGCTAAAAAAAAGCATGAGAAGGCACTTCAGCTTAAAACTCGTAGAAAAAACTATGAGCAGCTAGCTAGAAGTTTTGAAGAGTTGCAACAAGGAAAAGAACTTTACAAAGAACAGCAAAGAGCTTTAGAAAGAGATGGCTTGGCTTTACCGATTCATCAAGAGAAACTCCGTCATGATAACGCTATTGCAGAGCAGGAAAAAGCCCACAAAAAGTATGAAACAAAAGTTCAGAAAGCACTGAAGAATCAGATTTGTTCAGCAGAAGATGTAGCGAATGAAAGCTTCAGGATTAAGCTCAAAGAGCTTAATAAAAACCTTGGTCAACTTCATGAATTAAAGCACAGCCAAGAGAAAGAACTAGCAAGGTTTCAAAAGTTTCGTAAGAGCAAAAACAACGAAATAAAAAAGGCTGAGAAACAATATCGTGTAGAGATTAAAAAAATTGAAGACAAAATTATTCAAAACAAAAAGGATTTAGCTCAAGAAAAAAAGAAACATCAGCGTGCTGTGAATAAAGCTAAAAAGGACCTTGAGCAAAGAATTTCTCAACAGCACACCAAGATTACTAAAGCTAGAGAAAACCTTAAATCTACTCAGAAAGCTCACCAAAAAAAGTTAAAAAACCTCGCTGAGAACTTTGAGACTGATCTTAAAAAGTTACAAGATCAGCTAGAGAACGCTAAAAAGCGAATTCAAAAAGAGCACGATGCAGTCGAACAGGAGATTCAAAACCTTGAATCTAAACTTAAAAAGGCTGAAAATAAACAGCAGAAAGCTAATACTTATCTTGCTGGGCTCAAGGAATTGCAACGTAAGCAGCGTGCAGCACTATTGGCTCAAGATTTAGCTGAAGGTCAACCTTGCCCAACATGTGGTAGCACTGAGCATCCAGATTTAGCTGAATATGATGGCTCTGAAAACGTTGTTACAGATGAACTTTTTGATGAAGCAGAAGCTGAAGTCAGTTTATCTGGAAAAGAAGTTGTCAAACTTGAGAAACAGCTTGTAAAAGTCACTGAAAAGCTTCCTACCTTTGCTGAAACAGCCAAGAAAGAGCAAGAACACACTGAGCATTCGATAGAACAACTTAAAGCTTCTCGTGAAGAACAAGAAAAAAGTCTAAAGAATGAAGGTAAAAAACTCGAAAAATCAACTGCAAAGCTCATCTCAGAATTAGAAACAGTTTTGAAAGAAACCCAAATACTTGAAGCAACGCAAAAGGTAGAATTTGAGCAGAATCTTACAGAAATCACTGAGCGTTTTGCGCAGCACAGTAAAGTGCTTGAGGAAGATCATGCTATTCGTCAAACAGCACGTACTAAAGAAGTAAACGCTTTTAATGAAGCGCTCAAAGAACTTGAAGCCGATGAAACAAAAGCAAGGGAAGAGTTCAAAGAAAAGACACAAGGCCAAGATATTGATGATGTGGTTGCTCAACTGCAAAAGCAGATTACTGTCCTTGAAGAAATCCAAGAGCTACTGGTACAGAAACAACAAGCTGAAAAGACAGCTAAGAAAGCAAAAGCCGATTTTGAAGACACATTAATTCAGTCTGAGTTTGAAAGTTATCAAGAAGCTCAGAAAGCTTTATTAGACAAAGAAGGTAAGCAAGAAGCTGAAAAGACGGTTGAAGCTTACAAAAAACAAAAAGCAGTCCTAGACAATGCCATTAAAAAACCTGATTATATCAAGGCTAAAGAAGAAGTAGAGTCAGGTACTTGCCCTTGCAGTGATGAAGAAATCGTGGAGTTAGAGCAAGGAGTTTCTGATTTAGAGAAGAAACATCATACTGCTCAAGGAAATCTACAATCTGCACAGAAATTAGGAGCTGGAATTTTAAAGTTACAGCAAGATTTTGAGTCTAAGCGAGGTTCTAATGAAGCTAAAGTTGAAAGAGCTTTGAAATTACAGGCTTTAGCTGAAGCAATACAGGGAAAGAATAGCAAGAATATGGACTTATTAACTTATGTTCTTGCTGATAGATTGCAGAGGATTACCACAGAAGCCAGTAAGCACTTTTTGCAGATGTCGCAACGCTTTGAATTCCGCTATTCGGATGCTCCAGAGAAAAAGAAAGGCAAGAAGGCAGGTCTTGGAGTAGAAATCTTTGACACTTATAATCAGCAGACTCGCCAAACGGCTAGTCTTTCCGGTGGAGAAACCTTCATGGCATCGTTAAGCTTAGCTTTGGGCCTTGCTGATGTTATTCGTAGTGAATCCGGTGGTGTTAATCTAGATACTTTATTTATTGACGAAGGTTTTGGTTCTCTGGATAGTGAAACGCTAGATAGCGTTATGAGTACCTTAAACGATTTACGCGAAGATGGCAGAACCCTTTGTATGATTAGTCACGTAGAAGAAATGAAAAATGGGATTCCATATCAAATTGAAGTGATGAAAAATGCTGACGGAAGTAGTTATATTGAATATAGAACAACACAGCTTGAAAGATGATATCGCTATATACAGGGTAAAACGATTACTCATAATCAAAACTTAGGGCATAACAAAGAGAACAATTTAAGGCATAATAGCTTAGATGAGAACTATCGAAGTAGTAGCAGCAATTTGTGTTGATGGAAAGAAAATTCTTTCAACACAACGTCCTACTGGAGATTTTGCAGGTCAATGGGAGTTTCCGGGTGGAAAAATTGAAGCTGGTGAAACACATCAACAAGCACTAGCAAGAGAAATAAGCGAAGAACTGGATGCAGCTATTACTATTGGAGAGCTCTTTTACACTGTTGACCATGTCTATCCAAAATTTCATCTCATCATGTACTGCTATCTGTGTACGCTCGAAAGTAGCATTACTTGCATAGAAGTTCAAGATGCCAAGTGGCTTGATAAATCCAGCATAGATTCTGTGCAATGGCTGCCAGCAGATTATCCTGTTGTGGAAAAGCTGAAGAAGCACGTTCTATAAACTTTTCAGTTACGTATTCCTTGCCTTTGGCTGTCACATCGGCTTCTAGTATCTAAGTGTGTGCGTTTGCCGTGAAAGTGTGCGTTTGAACGTACCCATTTGCGGTAAACGCACACATGCAGAATGCAAAGAGCAAAATTAGCTCTCACACATAGACAAGAGCAGGGATAAGGTTACAGTAGCCAAAAAAAGAGCAAACAAATAAAGCATCAGGACAAAGGAGAAAACCTGATGCTTTAGATGTTCTGGCTACAGAGAAGTTTTAACTTTGGAGAGTTAAAACTGGCAAGAACTAATGCTATTTGCTTGCCTGTATAAACAGTAACAATCTAGAAAAAGCCCAATCAAATGAGAATGCAATAATTAACTGAATTTTGGGAGCATCTAACAAATGGCAACAAGATTTTTGTCTACAAGGGACAAAAATCCTATAAATCAAGATCTTTAAATTCTAATCTTTCCAGTTGTATGCTATTAAAAAAATCAACCAGCTCTGGGTTATGTTTACAGTTTTCGCAATATTCATCATGGCTAGCCTGATTTAGCTGGAGCGGATCAATGAGGTAATCGTAAATATCTTGGCTTCTATTGTAATAATTGCGTGCCTGATCATGCTCCCCAGAAATCCAGTGGTAAGTAGCTTTCTCATGCAAAAATTGCGCATACTTTTCATTACTTGAATAGTTTTCAAAGCGTTTCTCAGCCTTGTTGAAATGCTTTTCAAATTCTCCCTGATCACCTTGCTCTCGGTAATACATAGCAAGGCACATTGTTGTTTCGCCCCAGTTTTCATCATGAGCAATTTCGTGAAGAGCTAGAGCATTTTCAAAATACTTTTTAGCAGTAACGTCTTCATGGGCGCACATCATGATATTGCCAATATGCTGGTGTGCCAGAGCACAAAGAGCATCGTCATTGCTGGCATTAAAAGCAGCTAAAGCCTTTTTAAGGATGGAATAACTTGGTTCATAATGAACATCAATATTCTTTTCGTGGCTTAACTGATGGTAATCGTGAGCTAGATCAAGATACATTTGGCCCAACATATTGAGCTGTTCAGCAGTGTGTGCTGTCTTTTCAAATTGCTTGCACGTTTCTTCCGCAACAGAAAGTTCCTTAAGCAACAATTGGTTATCAAATAACCGACGCATCAGAGCAGCGTTGGTCATTTCAACCATCACTCTATTTGGGTTGTCTGCTTCCATCTTCGATAACATGAGGTTGTTGTTCTGTAGCGCAGACTCATAATCATGGGCAGCTATGGAAAATTCTTTTCGCCACTGATAAGCATCACCACGCATCATGAGAAAGAGCGCTGAAATACCCGGATCAAATTTGTATTTATCAATCATAGTAGAGGCTAAATCTATGCAATAATCATAGTTTTTATCAGAGAACTGTCCTATTTGAACATAAGCACCACAGGCGAAGAGCGCCCCGTTAATATCCGTGTCATCAAGATCTTCTTGCGAAAGAATGGGTTGATGCTCTTTCCATAAGTTATATTCATGGATGGCAGCATGGTAGTTTTGCTGCTCTTCAACGTAATCTAGCATGTTACGCATATGAAGTTCTTTGATTTGCAACCACGTTGATTCATCATTACACGATGGCAACAACTCTTTAATTTGTTGATTTCGTGCAGAAATATCTTCGTGGCTTTGAGAACTCATATTCTAAGTATCGCTCTTTTCAAGAACCATTCACAAGCGTTAACATGTTAATTTCGCTAGGTGCGAAAAGACGCATAGGCGGACCCCAGGTCCCAGCTCCTCGAGTAACAAATAGTTGTGTGCCATTAAAATTCTTTAAACCTTCAAGCAAAGGTTGGTCAAGAGGTACAAAGTATTGGAACGGCCAAATTTGACCACCATGAGTATGACCAGAAACTTGCAAATCAACTTTTTGAGCTATGGCATCTGAAACCTGCTTTGGTTGATGAGCTACCAGCAAAATTGCTTGCGAGTGATCAACACCTTGCAGAGCAGCTTTGATATTGGCTCCTTGCCCAGCGATATGATATTGAGCAGCAGAGCGATCATCAATGCCAGCAATAGTCATAGTTCCACCTTGATATTGGATTTGCATATTTTTGTTGTGTAGTACCGTCCACCCTAAAGAGCTCATAGTGTCTTCCCACGCTACGGCGCCTTCAATATACTCGTGATTTCCAGTCACATAGCCACGATATTTGGCTTTAATGTTTTTCAATTGAGCTGCTTCTTCTTTGCGTTGACTTGGCGTGCCATCGGCAATATCACCTGCGAAGAGCACCACATCAGGTTGCTCTTCGTTAATTCGATCCACAAGCGTTTTCATCCATTGCACTCTATTTATAGGACCAAAATGTGTATCCGAGATGACGGCAACTTTCAGTCCGTTCATCTTTGAATTAAGTTTGGCAATTTTAATAGTGTCATGGTTGATGGCAGGTTGTTTCATGCCCCCGTACACTGCTATAGCCAGCATTGCTAGAACAGTAGCTAAGGCAGTAAAGCCCGTGGGTTTTTTAAGATCTAACCGTGTCAGTTTAGCTAAAATAAAGCCTATAATTCCAACGATAAATGACCAGGTAAAGGCAATCCAGCTTGTGCCCATAAAAAGATCAGCATAAAGTCTTGCAGGATCAAAATGTTTTGCATGCCCCAAGTACATTGCTGGTATTGACAGAGCAATGGCGGCAATGAATATCCAGCGTAGAGTTCTTCGGAGTTTAGGATTCTCCACAATATTATTGACAATAACAGTCCAGGGAATCCAAAAGAAAAAAACGATGAGAACTATTGCTGCTATAAGTGCCAAAATTGTGCGTAAATCCATAATAGCTATTTTACTTTACTAATCGGTCAGTAGTAAATGGTAAATTTAAGTAGTAAAATTGAATATTCATTTTTTAGGGGTTACGGGTACTCAATGAACAAAAATATAAATAAAGAACAGAAATATTTAGACGCTTTGTATGTGCGCCTAGATGACATGAAAGCTAAAGCTAAAGAGGAGCTTTCAAAGGTAAGAATAATTGGATCAAAAGGAACATCAGGCACACCACAATCTATTCGCGAACGTGATGCCTTTGCTACGCATTATGAAAATCGTTTAGCTCAATTAATGAGTGTTGATGAAAAATTAATGTTCGGCAAATTGACTAAAGAAGATGGGCAAGAGCATCACATTGGGCGAATTTCGATGAGTGACGATGAGAAAGAATTATTGCTTCTAGATTGGCGAGCACCAGAAGCTGGAGCTTTTTATCAGGCAACACCCATTGAACCACTTGGTGTTAAGACGCGTCGGCACATCATGACAAAGAAAAGAAAGATCACTGCTTTAGAAGATGAGAATCTTGCTGAAGGAGCAGGTGGTGCTTCTGCGGCACTTCTAGCGGCTGTCAATGAACCGAAGACCGGTACAATGGGCGATATTGTGGCAACCATACACAACGAGCAAGATAATATTATTCGTTCTGCAATGAATCAGACTCTTGTGGTGCAAGGAGCGCCAGGAACTGGTAAAACAGCTATTGCGTTACACCGTACAGCATATTTGTTGTATACCCATAGAGATATCTTGGCTAACAATGGTGTATTACTTTTAGGGCCTTCTAGTACATTTTTAAATTACATTGATAACGTTTTGCCGTCCTTAGGGGAGACTGGCGTGGTTATGGGTACTGTAGATCAGTTATATCCAGCTGCAGAGCTTATCGTACCAGAGAAGAATTCTGCAACGCAGCGTGTGAAAGGCTCGCTAAAAATGAAGGATGTGCTCAAACGTGCAGTTGCACAACGAGAGAACATTCCTGAAGTAGATAAAACTTTTGATATTAACGGTAAAAAGGTCAAACTGAGCGTTGAAGATTTTAAACATGCTAGACATATAGCTCGGATTAGTCATAAATCACATAATGAAGCATGGGAAATTTTTGCGCATAGCCTCGTTGAGAAGCTAGCTAGTCAATTCTCTGGAGTGAAAGCAAAATCTGGAGTCACAGTCACAGAAGGCATGCACGATATTTACCTTCACGATGTACGTTCATCGAAAGAAGTGCGTATCGCTATAAATACCTGTTGGATGCCGTTAACTCCTGAGCAGTTATTGAAACAGTTTTTTGCCCGTAAAGATAGAGTCGATCAGGCTTGCCATGGTTTGTTTTCAGATGAAGAAGCAGCACTGCTGTATCGTGAAAAAGATAGTCACATTACTAGCTGTGACTTGCCATTGTTAGACGAGTTAACTGCTTTGTTAGGTCCACTTCCAGGGAAAACAGCGGATATCAAAGCAGCTAAAAAGCAGCGTGAAGCTGATGTTGAAAATGCCAAGATGGCCTTGATTAATGCAGAGAACAAGGTTGCCATTACTGCTGAGTATATTGCTGATCAGTTTGCTTTAGATGAGCGTTCTGATGAGCAAGATCCAGATTATTTAATCGCTGACCAAAACTGGGCTTTTAAACATATTGTTGTTGATGAAGCTCAGGAGCTTTCTGCCATGCAGTGGAATATGGTTTTAAGGCGTTGTCCTTTGAAGTCATTGACAATAGTTGGTGATGTGGCTCAAACTAGCTCTCCAGCTGGGGCTCATGATTGGAGAGAAATGCTTGAAGTATTTGTTGGAGAACGATTACACGTTGAAGAGTTGAGTATCAATTACCGAACTCCTGCAAAAATTATGGATGTGGCTAATGCGGTTGCACAAGCTGCTGGTTTAGACACGAAAGCTCCTGAGGCAGTTCGTGAAGGTGACTATGATGTTGGATATCATAAGAGCGATGAACTTCAGAAAGTAGTTAATACTCTGCGAGCAGAAGATGAAAAACTCTTTCCTACTGGACAAACTGCCGTTATTGCGGCTTCTGGCGTTACAGGAGCTATTACGCCGGAGCAGAGTAAAGGTTTAGAATTCGATGCAGTCATCGTTGTGGAACCTGAAGAAGTGCTTAAAAATGGCACCATTGGTGATCTCTACGTTGCATTGACAAGGGCCAGTCAAAAATTAGATATAGTCTATGCAAAGTCATTACCGGCAGGTTTTAGCGAAAAATCTCATAGAAAGGGTGATCATGATGGTTGAGCAAGAGTATGAAGAACCAGTTCTTGACCAACAACAGCAGTGGTCAAGTGGCTCTATCTCGTTGATTTGCCCCATGAGGTTTACAGCTGAGCAAAAAGCTGCTTTCAAGACTCAAAATGGTTTTAACGGTCACGATGCACCCGCTACAGCTAAGCTTGGTCAGTGGCAACAAGGCTGCTGGAGTTTTGAAGATTATCTCAATTTAGCTGAGGGATACTACTATTGGCACGAAGATCATCGTTCTAAAACGCACGAAGATCATCGTTCTAAAACTAAGTATAGTTTTATTAGTTCCGAATCAACAGAATCAATTTTTACAGGACCAACTGCATCTCTTGACAATGGAGAGTCGATTATAGGATATGGGAAGCAAAAACCCTTAAGAATGAAACCTCACGATTATTTTGCTTCACGATTTATGAATGCTGTGAATAATGGCGAACGTTATTTCTATATTCCAGATACAGCAGCTGGACATAACAAGAACAATGAAGTGGCTCATGCCAAGAATACTATGGATAATGCGTTAGCAATGTTGAAGTGTTTTGGTCTTAATGTACTTGGAGTTGAAATTGAATTTAATGGTGTTGGTCATGATGATAGTCAGCTTTCCTATGTCATTATCCACTTTTCTTTAGCCACAGTTGCATTGGAAAATCCTTTGGCTACGATGATCTCTTTTAATAACCAAAAAGGATCTAAAGACCTTAAAGCTAAAATTGATGGCACAAATTCTCAAGATTTACATCAAACTACTTTTTGGATTAATAGGCTTCTTTCTTCCCTCTTAAATCAGTACGATCAAGCCCTTCAGTTCAGAAAGAAAAAAGAAGGTAAGTTACCCAGAAACGTTATTGAAGATGGAGGGTTCATAAAAACTGAATTACCAGATGGCACGGTTGTTTCTGAAATGCTGTATCCAGTTATTTTCCTTAATGCTAAGAAAGATATCCCTGCTATTTCAAAGAAAAAGTACCAGAATACTCCGTGGGATTCTCGAACTTTATGGCATGTCATGCTTAGTGAAGGAAAGGCTGAAAGAGAAGGGGAAGTGGCTCGTGAAAACCACACCATAAAGACAAAGATTCTTAACCTCTCTGATGGATTTTCTGGTTTCATTAGCGAAAGTGGAGCTAGTTTCATGTGTAGAAATGTTGATTTTGATGAACGAGAAAATTCAGGCAAATATGATCCTCGTGAAACTTTTAAATTAAGATCGCTTGCTAAAACCCAGCTGTGCTTTGTCAACGTGCTTTTGCTAGGTGATTTGCAGGAGCGAGCTTTGAATATGTTTGCAGATTCTTTAGCAACTTTTTGTCGAAATATTAACGGTGATAGTGTTCGCATTAATCAGGAGTTCTCAGAACTAACAGCACAGTTGCTCTATATCAGGAACAATTATTGGTTTTTACAAACCGGGCGAGATATTGAAGCAAACCGAGTGCTACATGCAATACAGAAAACTTTTAACTCACCAAAATTATTAACAAACCTTGAAGAAGAAATCAGCTCTGTCGAATCCTTCCTTGCTAGTAGACAGCGTGAAGAAGACGAAAAAGATGAAAAATATAGAAATCAACGAGATGCACTCTTTGGCTTTGGCGGCTTAATTTTTGCTGGTTTAGCTCTCTGGATTTCATTTATGGCTATTAACTATGTGGATCTTATGGATTCGCACAATCACTATAAATGGTTAAATACTCCGCTTTATCACAGTTTTGGCTGGATTCTTTTCGTGCTCATCATAGCTTTTGTTGCATCGTGGTCACGAATATATCTGAGTAAAAGCAAAAGGAATAAAGTCAAGAGGGGCAATACTTTAAAGAAATAGACATCTCATTTTCAGCAAATTCTAAGAATTAAACCTTAGAGTGTAATTGTCAGTGAAAGTTAGACTTAAAAACTAAGTCACACAGGCAAACATATAATCAAAAAGCGGACCTAAGAAAGAGGCATATTTATTATGAGTAATTTTGATAACCGTCGCCCACAATTTGGCGATGAAGGTATGAACAACCGTCCACATCGTAATGGACGAGATAAAAACAAGCACAAGGGACCAGCTGGTTCACGTCACCCACAAGATGGCGCTCCAAAGCATAACCGTCACGGTGGCTCATATCGTGGTCCACATCACTTTGAAGGCAAACGCCGCAAATTTGAAGATTTCGATCATCAAGGCCCAAAAAAGCAGTTTGTCCCTCCTCGTGGATTTGACACTGAACAAGGTTCCCGTCCACAAAAAGGTTTTGGCCCAAACTCACGTCCTCGTTATACTTCACGAGAGGATTTTGAAGGACCTTTTGATCGCTTTGCAAGCCGACCTCAAGGTCGACCTCAAGAGGGACCTAAAGGTCCAGCGCGAAATAACGAAAATCCATTTGGTGGAGATCCTTTTGAACGCAGGCGCCAAAAATTTGCTCCTGAGTTTAACGAAGGTAGGCCACATGGATTCCGCGAAGGTGGTCCAGATCGTATGAACGGGCGCCCTAAGCAGCGGGATGGTTTCGGCGGTGGACGTGGTCCACATGGTTCTCGAGGGCAAGGTAATCCTCCTCAAGGTAGAGGCTCATTCGGTTGCTCTCAAGGTCCTAGAGGAGAACGCCCTGGTCGCGATGGTGACAGCAGGCGTGAACCACGCCGTGGTTTCAACAATCGTGGTGGTAGAAACCGTGATTCTCGTCCAGGTTTTGATGGGCGTCAGGGAGCACGACATTCTGGTCCACGCGGTGGCTTTGATAATCGTGGCCCACGCGGACCGCGTGGCGGTCAACAGGATGACTTCCGTCAAATGCGTCGTGAGCGATTTAATCGCAAGATTGAAGAAATCGCTGGCGATCTTAGAGGTCTACGTCCAGATGATGACATCACAGGTCAAGAGATCCCAGGTTTTGTTCGGGCTCAACTGCGCAGTTTACAACCAGAAAATGCAGAGCGAGTATCAAAGCATTTAGCAATGACTTTGCGTCACTTAGCGCAAGATCCTACTAAAGCTTTAAAGCACGCTTTAAAGGCCGTAGAAACAGCTGGGCGTATTGCTCCAGTTCGTGAAGCTGCAGGTGTTACTGCCTATGAGGCAGGAGAATACAAAACTGCGCTTTCTGAGTTGCGTACTCATCGTCGTATGAGTGGCGCAGATGATCATATAGCACTTATCGCAGATTCACTGCGTGGTGTTGGAAAACCTGAGAAAGCAATCGAACTGCTTGAAGAAGCCCTACAAGAGAATCCATCGCACGAACAGAAAGTCAATTTAAGTATCGTACTTTCAGGTGCTCATGGAGACTTAGAAGACTATGATCAAGCTAAGAAAGCATTGGAGATTCCAGAATTGGATAAAACAGTAGCTTTCCCATATAGCCCACGGTTGTTCCGTGCCTATGCAGAAGTTCTTGAAGAACTAGACCAACAAGATGAAGCTCAGCAGTGGCACGAAGCTGCTACTAAAGCTGAAGATGCTTTAGGTCTTGTTCCTGGAGATTCTGACATCGTTGACCTACTAGATGACGATGAAGATGAAGAAGAAATTCCACCAAACGCTGCAGCAGATGCTGTTGCTGGAAAACCACTTCAACGCGAAGAGGACTCAGATGATGAAGAGGACTCAGAGAACGAGGATGATACTGGTTCTGATGATACAGATTCTTCTGAAGAAGATGACGATGAAGGAGACGATTCTTCTGAAGAAGAACCTGAAGAAACAGATACTAAAGGTAAATAACGCTTAAAGGTTAATCCTTAAGTTGCACTAAAGTCCTTTATTCTTGATAGTTAACCCTCAAGAATAAAGGGCTTTTTGTGTATGCGACAATAAAATTATGTCAGCACTTATTTCTTCATACGATGCAGTATTTTTTGACCTTGATGGAGTTATTTACGAAGGCAATGAGCCTCTTGATACAGCAGTAGCAACGTTACAACAGCTCTATCAGGATAAAGTCAAAATTGCCTACATTACTAATAACGCTTCACGTTCAGCTCACGATGTAGCTGAGCAACTGAAAAACTTTGGTATACCAGCAAGTGCTCAAGAGGTTATTTCATCACCTGATGTTGCAATGAACATGCTCAAAAAGCACCTTGCACCAGCAAGCAAAGTTTTAATTGTTGGTACACAACATCTCAGTGATTGCGTTGCAGAAACTGGCTTCACTCCAGTGCGAACTGCTAAAGAAAAACCTGACGCTGTCCTTCAAGGATTCAACCCGGAAACCAATTGGCGCATTTTGGCAGAAGCATGTTTTGCCCTGCAACAAGGAGCTCAATGGTTTGCAACAAATGCTGACTCAACGCTTCCTCAAGCTGAAGGTATCGCTCCAGGAAACGGCGCCTTTCTTGATTTAATTCAAAAGACGTGCAACGTCGCTGCACCACGTGTTGCAGGTAAACCAGAGCCAGAAATTTTCAAATATGCCATGGAGAAAATAGCTGCAAAAAATCCAGTGATGATTGGCGATAGACTCGATACTGATATTCTCGGTGGAAATAACGCTGGTATTGATACTATTCTTGTCACAACAGGAGTCAATACAGCAGCAGATGCTAGAGCAGCTGAGCCAGATTTAAAACCAAACTATATTATTTCAACACTTTCAGAATTGCTTTCTGATGCAGCGTCTTGATGTAGAACTTACTGAGCGAAAATTAGCAAAGTCACGCTCACAAGCCCAAGAACTCATTGCACACGGCCATATTAACATCAACGGGCAACGTGCAAAGAAAGCTTCACTGAAAGTTAAAGATTCTGACGTCTTAGAAGTCCTTGAAAAACCAAAGTATGTTTCACGTGCTGGACTCAAGTTAGAGGCTGCATTGGATCATTTCAACATTGATGTTACAGGCTTAGAAGTTCTCGATGCTGGGGCTTCTACAGGAGGCTTCACAGACGTACTCCTGCAACGTAATGCCAGAAAGATTTGGGCCATTGACGTTGGTCACAAACAACTAGATTCTACGCTAAGAAAGCACCCACAAGTCATCGTGCGCGAAGGATTCAATATTCGAGACCTTACACTTGAAAATCTAGATGGCACGGTAGACATGGTGGTAGGAGATTTATCTTTCATTTCGCTCACCCTTGTACTCCAACCACTTGCAGAGGTTACCAAAGAGCAGGGCAATATCGTGCTACTTATCAAACCACAATTTGAAGTAGGTAAAGAAAATCTCGCACGTACAGGGGTAGTTACTAGCGAAAAGTTAAGAAAAGATGCTGTAGCAAAAGTTATGACTGCAGCTGCCAAACTTGGTTTAGAAGAAAGAGGTCTCATGAAAAGCCCGCTACAAGGTGGGCACGGCAACATTGAGTATATAGCGTTTTTTCAGAAAAAACACTTAAACTGAGTGTATGGCTCGCAAAATTTTAATCCTTGGACACATGGGGCGCGTTGAAGCGCAACGCGCAAGTCTGTTGGTGATTAAAAAACTTACTGAAGCTCACATCGTGCCTTTGATGCTAGAAAGTGAGCTAGCAGATTTAAAGAAATGTACCACGGAAGATTTAAGTTCAGTAGAGATCTTTGATGGCAATGCAAAACCACTTGAGCTTATCATTGTCCTTGGCGGTGATGGCACGATACTTCGAGCTGCAGAGCTCGGTAAAGCAGATGAAATTCCTGTGCTAGGTGTTAATTTGGGGCATGTAGGTTTTCTAGCTGAAAGCGAAAAAGAAGACTTGAGCGCCACAACCGATGCAGTCGTGAGTAAAGAGTACGCTATTGAGGATCGAATGTGCCTTGACGTCAACGTTTACGATGGCAAAAAGTTGAAATATTCCGACTGGGCTTTGAACGAGGCTGCCATTGAGAAGAGATCCAATGCTCGCATGATAGAACTTGCTATTGAAGTGGGAAATGAGCCTTTGGTTTCTTACGGCTGTGATGGTCTTGTTATGTCAACACCAACAGGTTCAACTGCTTACGCATTTTCTGCGGGAGGGCCAGTTATGTGGCCAGATGTTGAGGCCGTCATGATGGTACCTTTGAGTGCACACACACTCTTTGCGAAACCTTTGGTGATTGGTCCACGAACACAGTTTTCTGTTGAGATGTTAAAACGCAATGAAGGTACTTCACTGATTTGGTGCGATGGAAGACGAACTTTTGAGCTTTTGCCCGGGTATCGAGTTGAAGTCAATGTTTCGCCAACAAAAGTGCATCTAGCGCATCTGAAATTGGCCCCGTTTACTAATAGATTAGTTAGAAAATTCAAGCTTCCAGTTGATGGATTACGTGGACCAGACGAGGAGTCTTAGACAATGATCGAAGAGATCAATATCAGGGACTTGGGCGTTATTTCTCAAGCAACTTTACCATTAGGTCCAGGCTTCACAGCAGTAACCGGTGAAACTGGCGCTGGAAAAACCATGGTAGTTTCTGCTCTCGGTTTAATCATGGGGCAACGAGCAAAATCAGGTACGGTTCGCTCTGGTGCTAAACTTGCTAGTGTTGAGGCAAATATTTTGGTTTCTTCAGGGCACGATATTGTGCAGTACGCAGAAGATCACGATATTCTCCTTGACGAAGCTGGAGAAAATTATGAGTTGATTTTAGCGAGAACCGTCAATGCAGATGGTCGTAGTAAGGCACAAATTGGAGGCAGAAATACTCCTGTTGGCACCCTTGCTGAGCTGAGTTCATCGCTAGTAGAAATTCATGGTCAAAGTGACCAAATGCGGTTAAGAAGTGCTTCTTCACAGCGTGATGCACTTGATCGATTCGCTGGTGCTTCACATTTAGAGTTATTGAAGAATTATCGTGAGAAATATAGTCTTTGGGTTCAAACACGTAAGAAACTGAAGAATCTGCGTGATAATCAAGAAACTATAGCTGCTGAACTTGAAGAATTGCAAGAGCATTTAGAATTTTACGATAGTGTTTCACCGACTGAAGGTGAGGATGATCAACTGAAAGCAGAGTCCATTCGCTTGAATAATGTTGAGGAACTTCGTGCTGCAGCTTATGAAGCTTCGCAGGCTTTAGTCAGTGATTCTTTCGATGATGCTTATGATGTTTCTTCTGCTTTAGGCCAAGCTCGCAAAGCTCTTGATAGTGCCGAAGACGACGAGCTTCAAGAGCTCCTCGAACGTCTTGAAGTGCTGAATTCAGAGGTTAGTGAGGTTTCTGCCCAGCTCACATCTTATGTTGAAAGTCTTGATGAGCAAGGACCGCAGCGTTTAGAAGAAGTGGAGAGTCGTAGAGCTAAGATCAATACCTTGATTAACCGCCATGGTCCTACTTTGGATGATGTTTTTGTGTGGGAAGCTGAGGCTCGAAAGCGCCTAGATGAGCTCAATGATGGTGGCATGAGCCTTGAGGAACTTGAAGAAGAAGTAGAAACACTGGAGCTCGTGGTTCAAGAGTTGGCTAGCAAAATTACACAAAAACGTAATAGAGTTGCTACCTCCTTAAGTCATGACATTACTGAGGAATTGCATGGTTTGATGATGGCAGATGCCACAATGAATATTGCAGTAACTCCTGAGGAAATTAGTGGACATGGTGCAGACAAAGTAGAATTTTTACTTTCTCCACATGCGGGTTCTTCGCCAATTCCCGTTAGTAAAGGCGCCTCTGGTGGTGAGCTTTCTCGTGTCATGTTGGCATTGGAGGTAGTTCTTGCTGGTTCTGGTAGCCAGATTCCAACTTTTGTCTTTGATGAGATTGATGCTGGTGTTGGTGGTAAGGCTGCTGTCCAGATTGGTAAGCGTTTGCAAGCTTTAGCTCAGAACAAGCAGGTCATTTGTGTTACACACTTGCCACAGGTCGCAGCTTATGCGAACAATCACGTGCAGGTTGTCAAAACTTCCAATGCTAATGCTGGGGTTACCAGCTCTGATGTGCAACAACTTGAAGGTACTGCACGTGAGCGCGAAATTGCTCGCATGTTGTCTGGGCACGATGAGTCTACAACTGCATTGCAGCATGCTAGGGAACTTTTGGAGTCTGCGAAGTAGCTATAGAAGGTGAGAAGAAAACAATGGCGAAACATAGAATTTACACGATGACATTTGCAAGCGTATATCCAATGTACGTGCAAAAAGCAGAGAATAAAGATCGAACTCAGAAAGAAGTCGATGAGATTATTAGTTGGCTTACAGGGTACAGCAAGAAACAAATCAATGAGCAAATTAAGAAGAAGACTACTCTTGAAGAGTTTTTTGATCAAGCCCCAAAGATAAATCCAAACCGTGAATTGATTACTGGTTCTGTGTGTGGTGTTAAATTGGCTGAAATTGAAGATCCATTGATGAAAGAAGTTCGGTACTTGGACAAGCTCATCGATGAGCTTGCTAAGGGTAAGGCTATGGATAAAATTCTGAGAAACTAAGCACCTCCGTCTAGGCTGAGCGATAAAGTGAGCGATATAATGGATTTATCGCTCTCTACTATGGAAGATAAATCATGAAGCCTCCCTTTTCGATTACAAATAAGATACTTTCTCTTGTTATGGAAATCACTGACAAGGTCACGAGATTAGAAATTGAGAAGGAAAGAAATCTTAAATTAAGGAAAGAAAATAGAATTAGATCAATTCATTCTTCTCTTGCCATAGAACAGAATTCGTTGTCGGTTGAGCAAGTAACCGCCATCATTGAAGGAAAACGTATTCTAGGTGCTCCTGAGGAAATTCGTGAAGTTCAAAATGCTTACCAGGCTTATGAGAAAGTCTTTACTTTAGACCCTTATTCTATTAAAGATTTTTTAACTGCGCATGGGTTAATGACAGATGAATTAGTTAAATCTAGTGGAGCTTTTCGAAGCAGTAATGTTGGTGTATTCAACAGTAGTGGAAAACTTATTCATCCTGGCGCTAATCCACAGTTTGTACCCGAATTGGTTGAGAACTTATTGAAGTGGGCAGTTCAGGATGATTCACCTGAATTAATTAAAAGTTGTGTGGTTCATTTTGAAATCGAAATGATACACCCCTTTACTGATGGGAATGGGCGCATGGGGCGACTATGGCAAAGCCTTATTTTGTCTAAATGGCGTTCGATTTTTGAATGGTTACCTGTTGAAACTATTGTTCATGAGAATCAGCAAGGGTATTATCGTGCTCTTACCCAGAGCGGTAACGAGAATGATTCAACATCGTTTATTGAGTTTATGTTAGAGATGATTTTAAAAACAGTTCAGGAAGTTTCTTTGCAAAGAGTGAGCGATAAAGTGAGCGATAAAGTGAGCGATAAAATTCTTGCGCAATTAACAGAAGCAGAACAAGATTTTTTGATGCTAATCTTTCCTGTTGTTCGCAAAGCTGAAGGTATTTCTAATAAGGAAGCCACGGCGTTGAGTGGCAAGTCAGCAGCAACGGTCAGAAGGTATTTCTCAAAACTGGTAGAACTTGGGCTGCTTGAAGCTAAAGGACAAAATAAAAGTAGAAGGTATTTCTTGGCTTAGAGTTTTTACAAAGTGGAAGTCTGCCTTTTAGTGGCAAAAGCTGCTGTAATGCCGGGTGGAAATGCACTTAACATACAGAGTTTTAGCGAGGTACAGTTTCAAGAGTACTTTTGGTTAAAAGCACTCGTAACTGATAAAATTGAATTCCATGGATCAAG
>JASGFC010000023.1:0-25304 GCA_047605865.1 Micrococcaceae bacterium
GTTCTCAAACAACACACACAACAACACAAAACAAAAAGTTGAAGCATCCATTACAGTCCGATAACAGAGAGATAAAATCGTTCTCTCCCGAACACAAGATATAACTATACATGAAGAAATAAGTCATTGCAACATTTCAATAACAAATTTATAACAAGCCTTAAATCTTGCTTAAAATCAGGCTTCTAGCAAAGGAATTTCACTTTATAAGTACAACATTTTTAGTTCATCACTAAAATTAATCACTAATTTTTAAAGCTGCAAGGTTTTTCTTCCCTTTACGTACTACCAGATATTTATCGTGCAATAACTGCTCCCTGCTTAGAGTTGCATCGTGACTAGTGATCTTTTCATTATTAATGTAAGCGCCGCCTTCTTTGATGATACGGCGAGCTTCCGAAGTGCCTTTTGCATGACCGGACTTAACCAAGATATTTGTTGCAGTAAGCTCATCTCGATTGATAGATTTAAATTCAAGCTGAGAAAGTGAAGACAACAAAGTCTGCTCATCTAGAGACGTTAAATCTCCACGCCCAAACAAAGCTCCAGAAGCTTCAATAGCTTGTTCTGTTTTATCAACGCCATGAATGAGAGAAGTAACCTCATATGCAAGCCTTTTCTGAGCTTCACGCTTAAAAGGTTCCTTTTCAACTGCCTCCGCAAGCTCTTCGATTTCAGCGCGGGTTAAGAAGGTGAAAACTTTAAGGCGGTCTATGACATCAGCATCGGCAGTGTTAATCCAGAACTGATACATCTCATAGGGCGATGTTAAATTCTCATCAAGCCAGATTGCATTTCCCTCTGATTTACCAAATTTTGTGCCATCTGCATTAGTAATAAGAGGAGTACCAATAGCATGCACTTCAACAGGGCTATCAGACTGAGGGTTTTCCTCACTAGTAACACTACGAATCAAATCAATACCACTAACAAAGTTGCCCCACTGATCAGAGCCACCTGTTTGCAAAGTGCAATCATACTTTTTATATAGCTGAAGGAAATCATATCCTTGAAGGATTTGGTAACTAAACTCCGTGTAGCTAATTCCAAGCTCAGAGTTTAAGCGAGTTGCAACAGCATCTTTTTTTATCATTTTTCCGACGCGGAAATATTTTCCAATGTCTCGAAGGAAATCAATCACTTCAAAGTTTTCAGTCCAGTCTAAATTATTGACAAGCTTGGCACGATTTTCACCGCTGAAATCTAGGTACTTTGAAATCTGTGAACCAAGGTATTCCACCCATTCAGCAACAGTTTCTTTTGTGTTTAAGTTACGTTCGGCTCCTGGCTTTGGATCTCCAATCAACCCAGTTGAACCGCCAACAAGAGCTAAGGGCTTATGTCCAGCCAATTGTAAGCGACGCATCAACATCAACTGAACAAAATTTCCTAGATGAAGGCTAGGTGCAGTGGGATCGAAACCACAATAATATGTCAATTTCTCATTCTCAAGAGCTTTTTCAAGAGAGCCTGCGACATTGGTTGTCTCTTTAATGCAACCACGCCATTCTAATTCTTCCCATAGTGAGGCAAAGCTAGCGTCATTGAGTTGATTATCTAAAGGGTTATTCAAAGAGTTCATCTCAATATTCTAACCTTAAGGCACACTATTTAATAAGCCTTAAGCAAATACTACTGAAATTAGTCTGTTTCTTTTGAGCTAGTAGACAAGTATGCAAACATTGCAGTAAAAATTGTTCCCACACCAATAAGTAGTGCATTAGTGCTTTGTTTGTTACCGTCTAACCTCATTCTTCTTTTTTTCATGGTTAAACTCTAACATAAGAAAATGGAGCTTTTACTGAGAATAAACCTGAGTTTTCCTTGGAAAGAATGTCATTGAGAAGTCTTAAGAACACGATAACTACAATCTAGCCAGCATAGGATACTAATCAAATTAGTATGCTACTTTTGTTCACATGAGTAAAGATAAAGCGATTATCGTTGATATTGATGGCACTATTGCAGATAAAAATGAGAGAAGTCCTTACAATTGGATGGAAGTTCATCAAGATACCCCAAAACAAACTATTATTGATTTAGTAAATCTACTTGCTAAACAATATAGGATTATTCTAGTATCAGGACGTGATGCTATGTGTCGCGATTTAACCGAACAATGGCTACAGAAACATTCCGTTTACTACGATAAGTTGCTCATGCGACAAACAAAAGACAATCGCAAAGACACCATCGTCAAAGAAGAAATCTATCGCAAGGCCGTTGAGCCATATTTTGAAGTGCTCTTCGTCCTTGATGATAGAAACCAAGTTGTAGACATGTGGCGCAATAAGCTCGGATTGACTTGCTTACAAGTAGCAGAAGGTGATTTCTGAGGTATCGCCTAGTTGATATAACTCTCTGTTGTTAGATCTTGTTACTATTCAATAAGAATATTGAAGGACTTTACATGATTATTACTGGCATAGTGCTTGCCATAATTGCCGCACTTATTCACGTTTACATTTTTTATATGGAAAGTATCCAGTGGACTGCCCCAAAGACAAGGGCGGTCTTTGGTACAACGGAAGATGAAGCTCGCATCACGAAGCAACTGGCATTTAATCAAGGCTTCTATAATCTATTCCTTGCCCTGTTAATTTTTATTGGCTCTATTCTATACTTTTCTACTTCGGCCACAACAGGATTGACACTCATATTTGCTGGAGCAGGATCTATGGTTGCTGCTTCACTCGTACTCTTTTTCTCAAATATCGAATTGCGTTCTGCAGCGTTAAAACAAGGGCTTGTTCCAGCATTGGGCATTATCGCTTTGAGCGTAGGTTTATTGCTTAAAACTACTTGATTGGGTATGTTTTTGTTCAATTGGTAATGAAGTTTGCAGTTCGTGTTAAAGCTCTGACAAATTTGGGTGGAATTCAGACGGGTTCAATCGGTAACCTCTGGATTCCACCTCCCACTTTTCCCATAAACAAGGTTAAAAAAGGTGCGGTCAAAAGGTGCTTTGTCTATTGAATCGTAAAAAGACTGATTTTGCTCAATTTCTTTTTCTCGATTCTTAATTGCAGACTCTGAGTAGACGTATTTATTGTTCGCATCTACTCCTTTGATTAAGTTTTTCTTCATCCTAAGAATAGGAACATCTATTTGGTATTTTTGAGATGCAAAAGATTCAATTATTGCATCAGCATCCTTAGTATAATCAATAACCTTATATTTTTTAGTGTTCATTGTTTTTCCTCATTTTCTAAATCCTCATAAGTTTGGATTTTGTTCCCTAGTTTATGATTCAACTCAACCAGATTCTTTATAGTGAATTTTGAAAGTTTCCCATTGAGGATAGCAAAGGCTTGGGATTGTGTTATTCCGAGTTCTAAGGCTATTTGTTTTTTCGACCAGCCATGTGTTTCTATTGCTTGCTGTAGCAAAAGAAAAAGCTGACTTTTTTCTTCCATTTCTTTTGCCATATCGGGATTATCATCATAAATATGCTCCCATACAGTTTTAACTTTCATTTCCAAGTCCTTAACTCCTGTTTACACTTCCACGAAGTTTATATGAATTTTTTCGAAGGCGACCACGCTTTTTAGTGAAATCATCGGCAGCTTTTCTTGCTTCTGGTGTATTGAATACTTTATCGATTGAAGTCTTTTCAGCATCTGTCATAGTACTATCAGGTGCACTTTTGATAGTGACTTCATCAAGATTGATTATTTTATTCCCTATTTTATAAATCCTAGATTCCATATCTTCATCTCCGTTTACTGATTCTTTTGTTCTTCAAACTATTCTTTTTTAAATCTTGTGGAGTTGCTTCGTTATTACTCATTTTTCTCCCCTGTTTCATTGGCAATTTCTTGTGCTAGAAGTCTAGTCATCCAGGCTGTTTTTTTCTGAACTTTTTGACGGCTTATTTCCTTGTTCTTTTTGTGGCGTAATAAGTCGGTTACAGATACGAGAACTCTATTATCAGCATCAGATGCCGTCGCAATTTCATGAGGGAATTTCTGAATTTCAAAGTTTACAATAGCTTCCTTCCAACCAACTGCTTCAGCAACTGATTGAAAATTCTTTGTTGTATTTAACTTTTTCATCTTCATTATTCTTGCTCAATTCTGACTAAAAGTTCTCGAAATTTCTTTTCAAAATGACGAGCTAGTTTAAGAATTTCCTTAGGATCTTCTCTCACAACATTTCGTACTTCTTCTTCAATAGCTGCATATTTATCCCTGTATTCTTGCATATTAATCTTATTGTTATCAGCAAGATTAAGTAACGAAGCTTCATAAGCATAAGAAGCTTCTCTCATCACATCAAAAGCCACTGTTCTATTCATGAGCTTTACTCCTTGTCTAAGAATACTTTTATACTATGAAACGCTACTGACAATTTGGTTCTATATTGAGTTTTAAGTATTATTCGGCGACAATGAAGCAGTGCAACGACTAGATTCACTATTCAACGAAGAATAAGTGACCCATTTTTAACCCATTTGATAAAAAATAATGTTAAATGAAAGGGGGGAGCAGAAAAAGGGCACAGCCTGAAACACTTACAGAATAAAGAAAGGTCTTACTTCTTGTTAAAACGTCGGGGTGACAGGATTTGAACCTGCGACCCTCTGTTCCCAAAACAGATGCGCTACCAAGCTGCGCCACACCCCGTTATAGAAGTAAGACCTTGTTTAGTATAGACTATTTTTTCTTAAAATGCATATTAGGAGTCAGTATCTATATCGCTTGCTGACTGTGTAGCTCTCTGCTCCTCTTGGACTAATGTATCTGAAGTATCTTCAGTTTCATGATGAGTAAAGCGACCTTTAATATCTTCAGCAAACTCTTTAATGCTCTCAGGAATATCTTTTACGGTATCAACAACTTCTCTACCAAACTCGCTAAAACCATCTACTAGCTCATCACTAAGTGGCTCATCATTAGCACCCGGATCAAATTCTCTGAGCATTGGGTCTATCTGTTCAGAACCAAGATTTGTGTTGTCTTCAGTACTCATCTTTAACTCCTCGTTTATTCCTTACAAAGTTCTTTGCTTCCAGTCTATCCCAAACACCTCTTATTTCATGCTTCAGCATCCATATGGAGCAGTGCTTTCTCACAGCGACGTGCTGCCTCACTACTCTCGAGGGCAAAAAATTCACTCTGCTCTTGAGGTACCATTTTTGCTAATGCAAAGAGTTCAATGACCTGCTTTTGATATACCTTAAATAAAGAAACTATTTCTAGCAATGCACTAATAAGAATGGTCTCTTGGCTAAACTCTTCATTGAGAGGTGGAGAAACCATGCGATAGATTCTAGCAATACCTGCTTTAGCAACTGTTACTTGCTGAGGAATACCTTCATGGATGCCAAAAACGCTTAAAGACAAACCCATATCAAGGACAACGATTCCTAAAAAACCTTCGCCCTGGGCAACTGTGATATTTTCCGGCACATCTTCCCAAATGACTATATCTCCATATTGATACTCTTCCAAGATTGAAGCAGTTTCATAAGAGCTATTTAGCCCTTCAATAAGTAAATCCTTAGGAGTTTCACTAACTAAGGTTTGTATATTTTTACCTTGAACAACTAAGGCGTCAAAAAGATAGAAAAGTGAAATTTGCTTGCTAGACCCGATTGTATTGACACTATGCGCATCTCCACTAAATGTTGTAATAAATGATTCTAAATTCACGGCGACTCCCTCACTAATTAACTGAATATTATTCATACTATTAGAACATATATTCGAAAGCAAAAGGTTTTGTATATTGCCCACAAAAGGAACTTATAAAAAGCTAGCCCAAGCCTAAACTTGGACTAGCTTTGATAGTTTAATCACTTCACACAATCTTGATGTTATCTAAAGCAGCACCAGCACTATTGAGATAATCATAGATAGCTTGACTCATCGCACAAAAAGTAAAATACGTGCGCCGTACATCAGAATTTTGGAACGTAACGTTTGTTAAATTAACTTGTTCAAAAGTAGCTGACTTAAGGCTTGTACTATTAAACACCGTACTTGATATCGAAACATTCTTGAACACTGTTTTACCTAAATCACAGCCATTAAACTGTGCTTGTTCAATTTTTGAATCAAGAATAGTAGCTTTCTTGATATCAGTTCCTGTAAATGAAGCATTACTAATACTGACATCTTGCATATAACTGTGCTTCATATCTGAAGCCATAACACGAACGTTATCAATAGCCACACGTAAATAATTAGATTTTTTAAGATCAGTTGCTCTAAAACGAGAATCAGATAAGGAGGCATCACTAAAACTTGCGCTCTTTATATCACACATATTGAAACTATAAGAACTTAAATTAACGTTAGTAAAATCTGTATTTTTCATGTCTTTGGCAATAAGAGTTTTTTGAGGTGAACCTTCTCCCATACCAAATTCTGAAGATACATTATTAACAAAATCTTTAAGAATTGAACCCAAAGTAAAACCAAGGTTTTGCTGATTTCCGTGCCTGTATCCATCGTGAGTAGCATTGTGCGCACCTTGATGCATTGAACTTGACTGTCCAGGAGCAACAAAACCTTGAAATCCAGAAGGAAAACCAAAACCACCAGAGACTTGACTCCCCTCATTCATACTCGATGTTGGAGGTGTTGAATATTTTGTATCCTCATAATCAACACGATGCGTTGGGTCGCCAGTAAATTCTGCTTCCCAGTCTGACATTTTGTCATGATGCTTGCTTTTTCTTCTAGTATCACGATATCCAAACGAATTCTTGTGCGTATTATCGTGCAAGCTAGAACTTCCTTGATATTTCTGAGCCTCTGGAAGTAACTCCTCAATCATATCGTCTAAATCTTTAAATTCTTCAACGGAGTCCAAATATGCCAGCTCTTCAGTGATTCCATTCTCACGAAGATCATGATATTTGTCCATTAAATGAGTTAAAAGTTCTTCTTTAAGATCCTCAATGCCTGGAATATTGCTGTAAGCAGCAAGTTTTTTATCCAAGAAAAGAGCAAATCTTTCCTGCTGGTTATTTTCCATGGGTCTCCTTTAATAAATCTTTCAAAATCTTTTGAGCCTTTTCCCAATCATTGAGGTGCTCTTCAAGCATCAGTTTTCCCGTATTGGAAATCTTATAATATTTCCTACGTCCACCTTCGCTCTCATCTCCCCAGTAAGAAGTGACGTACCCATTCTTTTCTAAACGCTTAAGGCACGAATACATTGTTGGTTCTTTAATTTCATATTGATGCCGAGAACGCTCATATATTTGTTTTGCAATTTCATAACCGTACTGGTCACGTGAACGCAAAATATTAAGAATAATAGCGTCCGTATGCCCACGAAGGACATCATTGGTTGCTTGGCTACTCTGTGCCGTTTTAAACATATCCATAACTACAGCGTATATCACATTACTATGAACGTCAAGGTACTATGAGTACCACTTTCTGATGATGGCGTCTTACTTGAACAAAACACCTGACACAACACTCACAGACATCAACAACATCACATTTTGGCATACAGCACAGAACAATCCCTTTTATTACTTTATAATAGTATTCTTCACTCATACTGAAGAGTACTTATCTATACCAAAGGGGTTGTCAATGAGTAAAGACAAAGACTTACGCTCACAACTAGAAACCATGTCCACCGAGTCAGTCAACGAGGACTTCTCAAAAATTGACCAAATGGACACCGAAGAAGCCGCCTACCTCATGAACAAATCTGATGCTGAAGTTCCTGAAGCTATTAAAAAAGTAGTACCTCAAATTGCTGCCGCAGTAGATGGAATTACAGAACGCATGGAAAAAGGTGGCCGTCTTATATATATCGGTTCAGGTACTGCTGGACGTCTGGGTGTACTTGATGCCTCAGAATGTCCGCCAACCTTTAATACTGACCCAAGCCAAGTAGTAGGCGTTATTTCAGGCGGAAACATTGCCCTTACTAATGCCGTAGAAGGAGCAGAAGACGATCGTGACCTAGCTGTTGAAGATTTAGAAAAACTAAATATCACAGAACTTGATACCGTTTGTGGCATTTCAGCATCTGGCCGAACACCATACGCCTGCTCAGGCGTAGAATATGCAAAAAAGAAAGGTGCTATGACCATTGGCCTTTCTTGCAACGCCAACTCAGAACTAGCTTCACTTGCAGATCATGGACTAGAAGTAGTTGTAGGACCAGAATTCGTTGCTGGCTCAACTCGTTTGAAATCAGGAACTGCACAAAAACTAGTGTGCAATATGCTGTCCACTTTAACCATGGTCAAACTTGGAAAAACCTACGGAAACCTTATGGTAGATGTTCGTTCCTCCAACGAAAAACTTGTTGCCCGTTCATGGCGTATCGTGAAAAAAGCAACAGATGCACCTGATGAGGAAGTTGACGAAGCTATGAAAACTCACGATGGAGACGTCAAAGCTTCAATTCTTTCAATTATTTCTGGGGCTAACAAAGAAGACGTTCAAACTGCTTTGCAAAACAGCAACGGACGTCTTCGTCAAGCAATAGACTCGCTCAATAACTAGAATAAGGAGAAATACATGGCTACTGACATAACCACGAGTGCCCCTGATGTTGTTAAAGCATTAGGTGGGCCTTCAAACATTCAAAAAATTGAAAACTGTATTACACGTCTTCGTGCTACAGTTCACGATACCTCTAAAGTAGATAACGAAACACTCAAAAAACTTCCAGGAGCACAAGGTATCGTACCTGGTGAAACAACTCACATCATTTATGGTCCAGGAAAAGTTGAGAAAATGACAGGCGCTGTCAAAGATCATCTTGCTTCTGCTCCAGCTGATGAAACAGCTACACTTGCTGATGATGCCACAGCTGGAGTTGGCGCTCCTGCAGCAGCTGCTGGAGCTAGTGCGGAAGAACTAGCCAATAAAGGTGCAGCAATTAAAGCTAGCCTAAAAGAAAAGAACGATACTCCGTTTAAAAACTTCTTACGTAAAATTTCTAATATCTTCGTACCTTTGATTCCAGCACTTATTGGTTGTGGTATTATCGCCGCAATTAACGGTATCCTTCAAAATATCGTGGCTGCTGGGCACTGGCAAGGTATTGCAGGTCTCATTCCTGTTTTGACTACAATCTCCAATGGTTTCATGACACTGCTACCAGTATTTGCTGGTATTAATGCTGCGAAAGAATTTGGTGGTACACCAGCTGTTGGTGGCGCTGTAGCAGCGATCATTCCTTTCGCCGGTCCAGCAGCTCTTAAAGCAGCTAAAGTTGTTGATCAAAGCATGATTGGTAAACCAGACGGTGGTATTGCCACACTTGACGTATGGGGTCAACATTTGGTTCCTGGACGTGGTGGTGTACTAGGAGCTATTGCAGCAGCAATTCTCGCCGCTTACCTTGAAAAATGGGCTCGCAAATGGGCTCCAGACTCAATTAGTATGCTCGTTGTTCCTACTGTTGCCATTCTTGGTGCTGGACTTGCAACAATCTACATCCTCATGACAGTCTTCGGATACATTGCAGACGGAATTGGATTTGGTGCAGACTGGCTACTTGCTCATGGTGGTATCTTAGCTGGACCAATCCTTGCTGGTATGTTCTTACCGCTCGTTATGCTGGGTATCCACCAGGCTTTGATTCCAATCCACGCCACTCTTATTGAGCAAAACGGTTACACTGTACTTCTTCCTATTCTTGCAATGGCAGGAGCTGGTCAAGTTGGTGCAGCAGCAGCTGTTTACCAGAAGCTTAAGAATAACCACGATATTCGCCGTACTATTAAATCAGCATTGCCTGCTGGTCTACTTGGTGTAGGTGAACCATTGATTTACGGTGTTACTTTACCTCTTGGTCGCCCGTTCATCACTGCCTGTATTGGTGGTGCCTTCGGTGGTGCTTGGATGGGTCTTATGTACCAGCTTGGTGATCAGGTTGGTTCTAAAGCAATTGGCCCAAGTGGTTGGGCACTTTTCCCACTACTTGCTGGTACTAAAGGCTTTGGTACAGACATTATTATTTATGGTATTGGTCTTATCATCTCTTACGTTGCCGGTTACCTTGTTACTTTGCAATGGGGCTTCACAGCAGAAACTCTTGCAGAGGCTAACCACTATGAAGAAGAAGCAGATAAAGTTCTTGTAGACTAAGTCCGTTTTTCACTTAAAGTGGGTGGTAAGCATTGCGCTTATCACCCACTTTTGTATATGCCATTCTCGTAAGTTATATACCAGAATGCCCTCGACAAATGTTTACCATCGTGAATTAAAGTTTAAGTACCGCATCAGTTTGAGTTATATCTTGCTGATGATGCGTTATTAATACCACAATCCTATCTTGTAGCCCTTGACGTAGATCGTGCATTAAATGCTGCGCAGCTTCTTGATCAAGGTGTGCAGTTGGTTCATCTAGAAGAACCACATGAGCCTGAGACAACAATGTTCTTGCTACAGCCAAGCGTTGGCGCTCACCACCTGATAAGAACGCCCCTCCAGTACCTACTTGCGTGTCTAAACCTTGCGTCAATTCACGGGTAAAACCAACACGATGCAGTACTTCCTCTAATTCTGCATCACTACGAGGAGAATCAGCGCCAAGCATGAGATTTCCACGTAATGTTGAATTAAAAATATGTGACTCTTGCGGACACCAAGCAATCTTACCGGTTAAATCAACTGTTTGTGCTTCATAGCTTTTTCCAGCAATCTCAATAGTGTAGCTGCCCTTTTCATAAGGCAAGAAGCCCATGATGACAGATAATAATGTCGATTTACCAGAACCGCTAGGACCGACCACACTTAACCAGCTACTTTCTTGATCTGGAAGCGAAAAGTTTATGTTTTCAATGGCATAGTGCTGCTGCCCTTGCCACTTAGCAGCAAGCTGACTCATGAGTATATGTTGTACGCTACCTGGCACTGAAAGTTTGTTGCGTGCAGTAGGTTTTTTAAGGTACTGGCCAATACTGTCTAGGAGCTTTTTCAAATTTCCATAATTGACTTGAGCGCTGTTGACAATTAAGAAAATTTCTGTCATCGCTAGAGGTGTTAAAGCACATACGGCAACCATCCCTGATGACATCCCCTGAAGATGCCAGCTATTAGCCTGCAACAAAATGAGTGCAGAAACCGTCCATGTAAGAGCAATAGAAAGCATCGTGCTAAAACCTTGTTTCCAGGAAAGCTTTTGATTCAAAGTAGCTTCCTCTGAATTGAGACTGTCAACATTCTTTAGAGCATTTTCAGCACGATGATTTGCTTTCAAGTCATCTTTTGCAAGAAGGAATGATGAAGTTTCAAAAACTCGTTGCGCTTTAAGATCCATTGTCCTCTTAGCATTCTGTTGCTCTAGGCCAGAAGCTATGCGTGGAATAATCAATAAACCAACTATTGTTAAACTGGCAAACCACACAAAGCTGCTTGGCTGTATTACCGTAAGCACTACTACTGTAGCTACGCCAGCAGCCCAACTAGCAATCAAAGGGTTGATAGCACGAGGGATAATATCACGCAATTGATCTGCTTGCTCAATAATAATACGTACCACATGTGAAGAGTTCAGTGCCTGACGTGAGCTCAAACCTTGTTGTGCAAGGTTCTGCCACATATTACTGCGTAGTTTCTCCATAGAACTAAAAAGAGCATCATGCATCAAGAGGCGCTCAAAATATCGACAAGCCGCGCGTGCAATACCAAAAAAACGCACCCCAACAATTGCAACTGTTAAGTACATAATAGGTGGATGCTCACTAGCACGAACAATTAGCCAAGCAGAAACGCTTGAAAGTGCAATCGCTGCCCCAGCGGCAAAAATACCCAAAAGAATGGAGAACCAATAAAGCCTACTATTCAAGCCAAGTTCTTTAAGCAAAGAAGGAACTGACATCTCCTGCGAAGACTCATCAAGTTGAGTTTCTTTGACACGGGGAGCGAAATCTTCAACGTCAGATGAAACATACTGCTGTTCTACTACCCCAGTTGAAGCCAATTTGAGATGATGCTGAGCAAGAGCCAAGGTTTCTGGTTCATGAGAAACCAAAAGCACAGTAGTAACATTGCTCAGTTGAGATATCAACTGACGAATCAACTGAGCGTGAGAGTAATCTAAATGAGCAGTGGGTTCATCAATCATCACCAGTTGCGCTGGATTATTACCCCTTAACACTGGCACGATAGTCCTAGCAAGTGCAATTCGACGCTGCTCACCTGGGCTTAAATTACTAGGGTGAATATTTTCTATGTGTTCGAGCCCAACTGTAGCCAATGTTTCTTCAACATCGGCTTGTGAATCATAAAGAAGAATTTCTTCAGCAACAGTTTCAGCATAGAAGTGCGGTTGTTGTGGCACATAGACCATATCTTCTCGAGGTACACCAGCAAAGTAACCTCGAGTTCTGATATCATCAGTTGAATATAATCCTGCAACTAAGCCTAAGAGTGTTGATTTTCCTGTTCCGCTGGCACCAGTAAGAGCAGAAATGCTATGCGGTGGAAGTGTAGCAGTGAGCGCTTGACCTAACCATGATTGCTTTGGAAAGCCACATTGAAAATCATGGAAGCTCAATACGTCATTACTTTTCTTCAGCGGAATTTCAAGTGCATCTTTTTCTTCTAAAATAGCTCGAGATGCCTTGAGAGTATCCACACCATCTTCTGAAGCATGGTGACCTGCCCCAATCTCACGAAGAGGCAGGTAACATTCAGGAGCTAGGATAAGAACCATCAAAGCAACTTCAAGTGACATATGACCATAAACAAGACGAACACCAATAACTACAGCCACCAAGGCAACAGAAATAGTAGCAATAAGTTCTAGTGCTAGAGAAGACATAAACGAAATTCGTAGTACTTCAAGTGTTTTTGTACGATACTTCTCAAGAATTTTCTTAAAGGCCCTACCCTGCTGTTGCACTTTAGCTAAACCAATAATAACGGGAAGACCTTGAGCAAGCTCAATCAACTGATGAGAAATAGTAACAAGTTGTTTTCGTGCTTGGCTTGTAGCATCTTCAGTATGCAAGCCGATAAGTACCATGAAAAACGGTACTAAACCGATCGTAAAGAAAATAATGAGGGCACTCATCCAGTCCCAATAACCAATCCATAACATTAAAATCCATGGGATGGTTGCCGTTGCAACAAGAGCTGGGAAAAACTGAGTGAAATAATTATCTAATGTTGAAAGTCCTGTGGTAGCTAGAGTATTAATCTCAGCAACACTGTGCTCGCTAGATTTTGGAAGATACAACGCTTTTCTTAAAAGTTTGCTTTGAATTTCAGCTTTGATGCCACTTGCAGTATAGGCTGATGCAACTGTAATTGCCCATTGGCATAAGGCGCGTAACAACGCCGCACCAACAGCCATCCATAGCTGATGTTCAAAAGGCTTCTTCTGGATAACATCTACAATTGCCCAGGATAAATAGTATGCAAAAGCAATTAAGGAAACTGCTTTGAGTACACTACAGAACCCCAACCATGCGAGCATTCGCTTGGCTGGGGCCCCTAATAGCGTAAAATCTGGTTTCACTTAGTCAGCAAGCACCTTTTTACGGATTGATTCAGGAACAATATGATTGTCAGGAATCATGTCAACACTAATACGTTTACGGAAAACCCAGTAAGTCCACATCTGGTATCCCACCACAATTGGGACTCCAATCAATGCTACTACCGTCATGACACCAAGAGTGTAATTTGTTGAAGACGCATTGTAGACTGTTAAATTATGGGCAGCGTCCAAAGTTGAAGGAAGAACAACTGGGAAAACATTCCAAAAAATAGATGTTGCACCACACAATAAGAACAAAGACAGAGCTACGAAAGCCCTACCCTCATATTCATTACGCAATTGCAGCCAAGAATAAACCACCGCTAGAACAGCAAGGACAATAAGAATCCATCCGAAAACCTTATGTGCATGATGGAACTGTACAATCAATACCCAAAGTACAAGTGGCAATAGCAAAACTGGCATCCATTGTTGAGCAAATTCATGAGCTTTGTCACGGATATCACCATCAGTTTTCAGTGCTAAGAATAATGCACCATGAACCAAGGCAAAGCCAACTAACGCAAGACCACCTAGGATAGCGTAGAGATTTAACCATGCAAAAGGTCCACCAACGCGATCACCGTTTGCATTCAAAGGCAAACCGGTGGTAGTTAATGCTAATGCAGCACCAATACCAAATGCCGAGAGGAAAGATCCAACAGACATAGCAGTATCCCAATTATCACGCCATTTTTGATTGTTGCCTTTACCACGATAATCAATAGCGACAGCACGCATAATAAGACCAAGAAGCACAATGACTAGTGGAATATACAATGATGAGAACAAAGATGCGTACCAACGAGGGAACGCAGCAAATGTTGCACCACCAGCAGTTAGTAGCCAGACTTCGTTTCCATCCCACACAGGTCCAATCGAGTTAATCATGACTCGACGTTCTTTATCGTCTATGCCAAGAATCTTAAGTAGCATACCTACTCCAAGGTCAAAACCTTCAAGGAAAAGATAGCCAATCCATAGAACTGCTATGAGAATAAACCATAGATTTGGTAAAAAGTGTTCCAATTCTCTCCCTTTCCTTAGTAGGCAAACGCCAAGACATCTTTGTCAGATTTACCGTCTGTATCTGACTCTTCTTCTTCAAGTTCTGGCATTGCACCAACAACACCTTGATTAACATATTTAACTAAAAGCTTCACTTCAAAGAACGCAAGAACTGCATAGATTGTTGTCAATGAAATTAGAGAGAAAAGTACCTCTCCACCAGTTAATGAAGGAGAAACTGCTTGTGCAGTGAACATATGAACACCTGCTGAGTTGCCACCGTCTGGGTTTGGAGCAACCACAAATGGTTGACGACCCATCTCAGTGAAGATCCATCCAGCAGAGTTTGCACCAAAAGGACCAAGGATACTCAAAACTGCGAGGTTATTTAATAACTTCGATTCAGGAACAGTACCTTTACGTGTTAACCATAAGCCTAGTGCGCACGCTAGTGTTGATAGTGCTGCGGCTCCAATCATGAGGCGGAAACCCCAATAAGTTACTGGAAGAATTGGCTGATAATCGATCTTCTGTCCAGCATATTTGCCGAGTTTATCTTTGTCATCTGGATAAACATTTCCATATTTGCTTTGATATTCAGTGATAAGTTCATCTACACCCTTTACCTGAGCGTGAGTATTTCCTTCTGCTAAGAATGAAAGAAGATAAGGAATATCGACAGATTTCACTGCTGCGCAATCGCGGCCATGTTCAACATTTCCAATAGCAAAAACAGAGAAAGAAGCAGAATCTTCAGTGTGACACAGTGCTTCTGCTGATGCCATTTTCATTGGTTGCTGCTTAAACATGAGCTTAGCTTGGAGGTCACCTGTAATACCGAGAAGACCAAATGCAATGATTGCAACCCAAGCACCACGGCGAAGCGATTTAATCCAGACAAGATAGTCAGTTTTATCGCGGTTAAAGGATTCATCTGATCCAACAACGACGTTGCCTTGTTCATCAACGGTATCAATACCATCTTTACGGCGTTGATAGAGTTTGTACCAAGAAATACCAAAAAGGAAACTTCCGGCAACAGCTATAGCACCCAAAATAACGTGCGCAAAAGCATTCACAGCAGTATTATTGCTAAGCACCGCCCAAATACTTACCATTTCTGCACGACCATTGTTCAAATGTACACCAACAGGATGCTGCATAAATGAGTTTGCAGCAATAATGAAATACGCACTGAAAGTTGAACCAGCAACTGCTAACCAGAGTGCCGTTAAGTGTGCACCTTTACTGAGTTTGTTCCAACCAAAAATCCAAACCCCTAAGAAAGTCGACTCTAAGAAGAAAGCAAGCAATGCTTCCATAGCAAGCGGTGCACCAAAGACGTCACCTACGAAACGTGAATACTCACTCCACGCCAAACCAAATTGGAACTCCTGCACGATACCTGTTGCAACACCCATGATGAAGTTAATAAGAAAAAGTTTTCCCCAAAATTTTGTCATACGTAGGTACTCTTCTTTTCCAGTGCGATACCACTGGGTCTGCAATACTGCCACAACAAGGCCCAAACCGATAGTCAATGGAACCATTAAGAAGTGATAAACAGTGGTAATACCAAATTGCCAACGGGCAATATACATTGGGTCCATATGGACGTACTCTCCTTATTATCAAATAGTTTCCTAACAATACTACTACAATTTCAAGAGACTTCATCTACGAAATGTAGAAAGCTTAGGGAAATATGTTTACACTGCTGTTATGGCAAGACTTGGAAACCTTGAAAAAAACATTATGGATATCCTATGGGACTCTCAAAACCCTGTTTCTGCAAAAGAATTGCTAGAAGAAATCAACAAAGATTACTCAAAAAAATTAGCAATTACTACTGTACTTACTGTTCTTTCTAGACTGGAAAGCAAAAACCTCGTCATAAGAAATAGGGCAGCACGTCCACACCTCTACTCACCTTCTGCTTCCAGAAGCGACCACACAGCACAACTGATACACCAAGTTCTCAATGATTCACAGGATCGTGCCGCTGTTTTGACGCATTTTGTTGGCAATGTCAGTAGTGAAGAAGCAGTACTTTTACGCAAACTTCTTGAAGATAATGTACGCTGAATTCTTAATTTCTTAAAAAATTTCGTAGAATATAGCTATGCCAATTTTAACAGCGTTGCTACTTGCCGCCTTGACCTTTGCTCTTGCGGCGCCTGTACCAAGAGCACTAGCCCAAGCTAGATGGCCCTACAAAAATCCTGGATTGGCACTAGCATTATGGCAAGCTATCGCCCTTTCTGGTGGGCTCACACTGATTGCAACAATTTTCTTCATAGCCCAAAGTTTTGATATCTTTGCTTTGCAACTTTTCTTTGGGCTCATTGGCACTTTCATCTTTGGTTGGTTAATTTATGTTCTTTTTCGAGAGATTGCGCTTAATAAAAAAGAACGTGATAAACACAAACACCTACTGTATTTACTCACTGAAGAATCACCAGATAATACTCGAATTCTTGATTATGAAACTCCTGTAGCCTACTGTTTGCCAGGAATTCGTTCCAAAGTTACCGTGCTTTCTCGAGGGCTTCTTACTTCTCTAGATCCTTACGAACTTGATGCAGTTCGTAAACATGAAGATGCACACTTAAATCAATACCATCATCTTTTAACAACTGCTTTCAGCGCTTGGCGTAAAAGTATCACTGGCTTGCCCTCGGCAAAAATGGCTCAACAACAGGTAGCAACACTCATCGAAATTCTTGCTGATAGAAATGCCACCAAGTACTATAACCCTAGGCTAGTAGCCCAAGCGCTTGTCAATACTGCAGGGACTTCTATGAATCCCTTACGAAAACCAAATGTACAATACGTGGAAACTATTCCCACAGCTGAACGCATTAAGGCGTTACTAACACCGCCTGAACCATTACCTTTAGCACAAAAAATTGCCGTTATTGGCATCATAATTCTGCTTCTAGCCATTCCGTTTGCAAGCTATATCATTCTCTATCTCAGACAAGGTTAGCCCTTAAATATCAATTGATTCTTGATCAATTTCCTGAGAACCCTGAATAATAAATTCCTTACGTGGGGCAACCTCTGAACCCATTAAAAGCGCAAAAGCCTTTTCAGCTCGTTCAGCGTCAGCTATTCTTATTCTTCGTAATGACCTCTGTTCAAGATCCATTGTAGTTTCAGCTAACTGATCTGCATCCATTTCTCCCAGGCCTTTATATCGCTGAATTGGTTCTTTATAGCTTCTTCCAGAAGCATTTAATTCTTCAAGTACTTCTTGAAGTTCCTGTTCGGAATAAGTGTAGCGAATTTGGGCTGCTTTGCCTTTTTGTGCTTTAATTTCAAGACGATGTAACGGTGGAACAGCAGCAAAAACCCTTCCTGATTCAATTAAAGGTCGCATGTATCGAAAAAAAAGCGTTAAAAGTAACGTTCTAATATGAGCACCATCAACATCGGCATCAGTCATAAGGATTACTTTGCCATATCGTGAAGCTTCCAAGTCGAAACTCTTCCCTGAACCTGCACCAATTACTTGAATGATAGAGGCACATTCGTTGTTTGCAAGCATATCTGCAAGAGAAGCTTTTTGGACATTAAGGATTTTACCTCGAATAGGTAATAATGCTTGAAAATCTGAAGAACGTGCAAGTTTTGCTGTTCCTAAAGCACTATCTCCTTCAACAATGAACAATTCAGTGTTTTCAACGTCGGTAGACCTGCAGTCAGCAAGTTTTGCTGGCAAAGTAGAATTCTCTAACGCTGTTTTTCTACGCTGAGTTTCTTTATGCAATCTAGCAGAAATTCTAGATTTCATTTCTGAAACTACTTTTTCAAGAAGTGCTTCTACTTGTTGTTTCTGGCCCTTAGGTGGTTTATTAAACTTATCTGTCAAGGCTTTATCAACAATTTTGGACACGATAGTACGCACTGCAGCAGTGCCCAAAATTTCCTTAGTTTGCCCTTCGAATTGTGGTTCAGCTAGCCTCACAGTGAGTACAGCTGTTAAACCTGCCAACACATCTTCTTTGTCTAGTTTGTCTGTACCAACTTTGAGTTTGCGAGCATTTTCTTCTACGGTTTTGCGTACCGATTTGAGCACACCTTGTTCAAAACCGGCAAGGTGCGTTCCACCCTTAGTTGTGGCAACAATGTTAACGAAGGATTTAATCTTAGTTTCATAACCGTTCCCCCATCTGAGTGCGACGTCAACAAAGCAATCTCTTTCAATTTCTGTGGTTTTCATGTGTCCTGATTTTTCGAGAACAGGAACGGATTCTTTAAACTTACCTTCACCGCTAATACGCCAAATATCAGTTACTGGGGAATCGTCGCTGAGAAAATCTACAAATTCTGTAATACCACCTTCATGGACGAAAGTTTCTTCATATCTTGCTAACTCTCCTGGTGTTTCTGGCAAGCGTCTTTCATCTATCACAGTAATTTTCAAGCCAGGTACTAAAAAGGTTGTTTGTCGGATGCGATCCACGAGTTGATTATATGAAAAATGTGCATCTGGCATGAAGATTTGGGTATCTGCCCAGTATCGAATTCTTGTGCCTGTTTTTTTCTTGGGAACTTTAGCAACTACTGGCACAGCTTTGACAGACTTTAATTTCTTTTTGAAGGCATTGTTTGGTCTTTTATCATCTGTGTCTGTAAACGTACCTGGTATACCGCGACGAAAAGACATTCCGTAGCTTTTTCCGTCACGATCGACTTCAACATCTAAGCGTGAAGACAATGCATTCACAACAGTTACGCCTACCCCATGGAGTCCTCCTGTTGCCTCATAGGCACTATCACCGAATTTTCCTCCAGCGTGCAATTTGGTGAGCACTAGCTCTACACCTGAAAGGCCACTCTTTTTCTCTATGTCTATGGGGATGCCTCGACCATTATCTTGAACTTCAACCGAGCCATCATGGTGCAAGATAACTTTAATTTCCGTACAGAAACCAGCTAAGGCTTCATCGACTGCGTTATCGATAACTTCCCATAAACAATGCATCAGTCCACGAGAATCTGTTGAACCGATATACATGCCTGGGCGCTTTCGGACTGCTTCTAGGCCTTCTAATGCTGATAGTGACTGCGCAGAGTACTCTTGTTTTTTTGCCATCCCTTTAAGACTATCAAGAGCTAAGGACATTATGGATAATACGCTCAGAGCGAAGTTTCCTGACATACGCTGGTGCTCTTACCTTGAGTGCGTAAAAGTCCTCATAGTGCGGGTATGTTCACACACTATGAGGACTTTTACGCACTCACCGATTCTCTCAGTTGTTCCTACTCTAAGTAGTCACGCAAGACTTGGGAGCGAGAAGGGTGACGAAGCTTAGACATGGTTTTCGATTCAATCTGACGAATACGTTCACGAGTCACTCCGTAAACTTTACCAATCTCATCCAAAGTTTTAGCCTGACCATCAGTAAGACCAAAGCGCATGGATACAACGCCTGCTTCACGCTCAGAAAGCGTATCAAGCACTGAATGAAGTTGCTCTTGAAGCAAAGTGAAGCTTACTGCATCGGCAGGCACCACAGCCTCAGAGTCTTCAATTAAATCACCAAACTCTGAATCGCCATCTTCGCCCAAAGGTGTATGAAGTGAGATAGGCTCTCGCCCATACTTCTGGACTTCTACTACCTTTTCAGGTGTCATATCGAGTTCTTTAGCAAGCTCTTCAGGAGTTGGCTCACGCCCGAGATCCTGCAACATTTGACGCTGTACGCGAGCAAGTTTATTAATAACTTCCACCATGTGTACTGGAATACGAATAGTACGAGCCTGATCTGCCATGGCACGAGTGATAGCCTGACGAATCCACCAAGTAGCATATGTAGAAAATTTGAATCCTTTAACGTAATCAAACTTTTCAACAGCACGGATAAGACCAAGGTTACCCTCTTGAATAAGATCAAGGAACAGCATTCCGCGACCGGTATAACGCTTTGCAAGAGATACTACCAAACGCAGGTTTGCTTCAAGTAGGTGGTTTTTCGCAGTTTTACCATCATGAGAAATCCACTCAAGTTCACGTTTATACGTAGGATCTAAGTCTGGCTGATTTGCAAGTTTGAAATCTGCCAAAAGACCTGCTTCAATGCGCAATGAGAGTTCAACTTCTTTATCAGCATCAAGAAGTGATACTTTACCAATCTGCTTTAAGTAATCTTTGACAGGGTCACTAGTTGCACCAGTAACTGTTTGCGAAGATTCTTCAGCTGCCTTCTTACGTGGACGTTTTTTCTTTGGAGCTGGAGTTGACTCAACTGTAGCTGTTTCTGTGCTCTTTGTTGATTCTGCAGTTTCCTTAGCTGATGCCTTCGTAGCAGTTTTTTTAGCTGGAGCTTTTTTAGCGGCAGCTTTCTTCGTGGTAGTAGTTGTCTTCTTAGCTGCTGGCTTTTTAGTAGTAGCCTTCTTTGTTGCTGTAGAAGCTTTCTCTTTACCTGCTGAAGAAGTCTTCTTTGCCGCAGCTTTAGTAGTTTTAGCCGGTGTCTTCGCAGCAGTCTTTTTAGGTGTTGCCTTCTTAGTAGGAGTTTTTGTAGCAACAGCTTTCTTTGTGGTAGTGGTAGTCTTTTTAGCTGCTGGAGTCTTTGCAGTAGCCTTAGCTGCTGTTTTAGTGACTGTCTTTTTTGCAGCAGCAGATTTCGCTACAGTCTTCTTTGCAACTGCCTTAGTAGTAGCCTTTTTTGCAGTTGCCTTCTTAGCTGGAGCTTTTGTAGCGGCAGCTTTCTTCGTGGTAGTAGTTGTCTTTTTAGCTGCTGGAGCCATAGATAGCTACCCTTTCAGTAGAACCAAAGTGTTATAGAACAAGAAATACTGTCACAAATAGGGGAAATACCCTCATACGCAGTATGACCCTGTCAAGTTGAGCATTACTTTTCGATGGGTAAAACACAACCGATAGGGTCTTTATTCCACTTCATTATGACACCTTTTAAAGGCATACTCAATTTTGTTGATGTTTTCGGCTAGTCTTTATCACGATGGTCAAGATAGCGTTCAAGTTCAGCAATGATTTCATCGGCTGAAGGTAAAGTTTCTTCTGACAAATAATGAAATGAATGAATTTGTCCGTCATCACTGAGTTTGTCGTAATTGTCTTCTAAAGCCTGAACAACCCTACTAATCTCATCAGATTCATTGATTTGTTCGTTAATCTGCTGTTCCATATCTCGGGCACGGTCACGTAAGCGATCAGTGTTGAACATTAAACCTGTAACGGAAGATAAAATATCAAAACCACTGACTGCCGCAGGAGTATAGGCATTTTCAGCTATGTAATGAGGTACATGTAAAGCAAAACCAGTTACCTTTACACTTGCTTCAGTAAGGCGTAGTTCCAGTAAATGTGCAGCAGATGAAGGCACCACTACTGTTGGGGACCATCGTGCTCCAGCTTTGTCAGATACTTCAAGATTTGCATTGCCATGAATATATGAGCCTACTGGGCGAGTGTGTGGAACAGGCATTGGAATTGAATGTAGCCAGGTAACATGATCGATATTTAAAAGGTCAACAAGATCAATAACCACTTCACAGAATTGTTCCCACTTAAAATCAGGTTCTTGCCCTGTTAAAAGATAAAAAGGAATACCTGCATCATCAAATACTAAGTAAAGTTCTAAACTAGGTGCAGAAAAATTTCGCAAACTGTTATTGGTATAAATAATTTTTGGTCTTCTATCACGATAATTGACTAAATCGTCCATGATAAATTCGCCGATAAACTCATGCTTCAAAGTAGATAGCATGGTTTCACTGACAACATTTGCTACATCACCTGCTTCGCCAAAACCGTCAATGAGGTAAATGAGTGACATTTTTTCAGGCATTGTATCTGGCAAGTACGACTTGTAGTTGTCATCAAGATAAAATAAAGTGCTTAGTTCATTCATACCCATATAACTAATGCTAGCTGATTTTTGTTCCTAAAAGCCAAGGTACACTAAAACTATGACTAAACTCTCAGCCACTGCAATGGATATTGTTAATTGTCCACCAAACCTTATTCCACCAGAAACGTTTATCTCGCTCATTGAAGACAAGCTGAAAAATACGGATTACAAGGTATCTGTGTATCGCGCCAATGATTTAGCAGACATGAGCTGTGGCTCTCTTCTAGCTTTTGGCTCGGGCTCAAAAAACTCTCCTGCTTTGGTTAAAATTGAATCCAGTAATCCTTCTGGTCTTCATATTATTGCTGAGGGAACTATTGTTGAATTAGGTGGTCTTCAGCTTATCCCACGAAGCTCTACTATCAACACAAAGGTTGGCAAAGCCGGTGCCGCTATTGCTGTAGAAACCCTAGTTTCTAGTTCTTCTGCTGCTACTTTTTGGATTCCTCTGGCTGAAAATATACCGTCTCAGGGTGCTGCTCGCCCAGGCGATGTGGTTACACTGCCAAATGGTTTTACTATTGAGGCACTTGAATTGAAAGCTGAAGGACACCTTGCGCTTTTCGATGCCTATGTTTTGGCTGCAGAAGATGGCGCAGAAAAAATCATTAGTATTTCTTCATGCGATCCAATACAGAATGTAGCAGTTGGGCATCTTTACTCTACTATCATCGGAAATGAACCAGCTGTTACTCAGCTTGTTGATGCAGCAAAAAAAGCAAATGAGAAAGTCTGGCCATTGCCACTTTCAGAGTTTGCTGCAGAGGCTGTGAAATCAGAAATTGCCGATACGGCAAATGCTGCAGCAAAAGTAGCTCCTATGCTTGCAAATTGTTCTGTCTTCCAAACTGTCCTCGATAACTGTGATAACACTCCACACTGGGCTCATTGGGATTTAGGAACAGCTAGTTACCATCATGAAAAATATTCAGATCAAACTGGTGCAACTGGACACGGAGCTGCTACTTTGAAAGAACTTGTTGCCAACTGAGCTTGTTGAACTTGTTCACTAGAAGCGTTTTACCTTTTGTTTTTAAGAACAAAAGAGCTAACCTTTTAGTATCTATAAGTATTTAACCCACAGGAGATAAAGTGGCAACAGAAACTGAATTCGATATCCTCATTCTTGGTGGTGGTAGTGGTGGATACGCTACTGCACTACGTGGTGCTCAACTAGGCATGAAAGTTGGCCTTATTGAGAAAGATAAACTGGGCGGAACTTGTCTACATCGTGGTTGCATTCCAACAAAAGCGTTGCTCCATGCAGCTGAAGTAGCAGATGAAACCAAAGAGTCTGCAAAAATCGGTGTCAATGCCACTTTTAACGGTGTTGATATGAATGGTCTCAATGCCTATAAAGGTGACATTATCAATAAACTTTACCGTGGTTTGCAAGGGCTAGTTAAGAGCCGTAAAGTTACCATGATTGAAGGCGAAGGTAAACTAGTTGGCCCTGATAGCATTTCAGTTAATGGAACTATCTACCGAGGTAAGAACATTGTTTTAGCTACTGGTTCTTACTCACGCTTACTTCCTGGTATTCAGCAGTCTGGCCGTGTTATTACTTCTGAACAAGCACTTGAAATGACTCAACTTCCTCAAAGCGCTATCGTACTTGGTGGTGGCGTCATTGGTGTTGAATTTGCAAGCGTGTGGAATTCATTTGGTGTTGATGTCACAATTATCGAAGGTGCTCCGAGTCTTGTTGTCAACGAAGACGCTGCAATTGCTAAAAACCTAGAAAAACAATTCCGTGCTCGTGGTATCAAGTTCTCAACTGGTACTTTCTTTGACAATGTTCAAGAAACTCCTAACGGTGTCATTGCAACTTTGCAAGATGGTACTAGCTATCAGGCAGATATCATGTTGGTTGCTGTAGGTCGTGGTCCTGCAACTGAAGGTCTAGGCTATGAAGAGCAAGGCATTCCTATGGATCGTGGCTTTGTTATGGCTAACAAACGACTACATACAGGTGTTGGTAACATCTATGCTGTTGGTGATATCGTTCCTGGCTTACAACTAGCTCACCGTGGTTTCCAGCAAGGTATTTTTGTTGCAGAAGAAATCGCAGGCTTGAACCCACTTGAAATTGACGAAACACTCATTCCAAAAGTTACTTACTGTAACCCAGAAATTGCTTCTGTTGGTTTAACTGAAAAACAAGCCCAAGAACAATACGGTGACGTAGATACCGTGGAATACAATCTTGCTGGTAATGGTAAGAGTAATATTCTTGGCACTTCTGGATTTGTTAAAATTGTGAGCAAAAAAGATGGGCCAGTTGTTGGTATCCACATGATTGGCGCGCGTATGGGTGAACAAATTGGCGAAGGTCAAATGATTGTCAGTTGGGAAGCATTCCCTCAAGAAGTTGCAAACTATATCCATGCACACCCAACTCAAAATGAAGCACTTGGTGAAGCTTTCCTAGCTCTTGCAGGTAAGCCACTACACGCACACAACTAAGTTTAATAAGGAGAAAACCATGTCAGAATCAGTCAACTTACCTGATCTCGGTGAAGGTATTACTACGGCTGTAGTAGCAGAGATTAATAAAAATGTAGGAGATAAAGTCTCAGTCGATGACACTCTTCTAGAAGTTGAAACTGCAGAATTCATCACAGAGATTTCATCTCCGGTAGATGGAACTGTTGAATTTATTGCTGTTGATCCACAACAAAAAATTATTGTTGGTCAGCAGCTTGTTATTGTAAAACCAGATGTAGTGAGCAAGTCATCTAAAACAACAACTCCAGATGTTCAGCAAGATTCTACAGTAGCTTCTGCAGCTGGAGCCGCTACTCTTTCAGCGAAGGCTCCACGTAAAGATCAGTCGCAGCAAGACCAAGTAGCGCAGCGTCAAGCTCAACAGGCTCAGCAACAACAAACATCTGTTCAGCAATCTACATCTTCAACAGCTACAACAACTGTTGCTAA
>JASGFC010000024.1:0-24925 GCA_047605865.1 Micrococcaceae bacterium
GTGCTTCCTATGTGGCAAAATCTCCACTTAGTGTATTTGCTCTTTCAATTTTGCTTGGTGTCATTGCTTCTGTTGGTGGGGTGCTGCTTTCACTGGGAAGCCGTATTCCAGTGAGCCCATATATTACCTGTTTGAGTTTCCTTTTGTTCGTAATCTGCCGCACGATAGGCTACTTGCGAGAACGGAAAGTGACGTTGAAGCAGACTGCTCCTGAAAGCAGTACTAGCATTATTTAAAGTAAATCTTCATATCTTTATGGAACGTTGCTCAAGCTCTTAAAATAAGCTTTTAAAGTAAGATGTCAGCCGTAAGTAGTAGTTTTATGGTATGAAATTTATTCAAGGTAAAGGTCAGCAGAAAAAGGATACGAAGAACGAAGTATCAGAGTTTCTTAGTAAAGCTTATTGTCGAAATGAGTACCTCATTTCGTCGAAAAAAGTGGTGCTCTCTTCTATACAAGATAATGATTTGGACTTAGTACCATGCTTAACGTTGATACCTAGTAAAACTGATGATGTTCCAGAGGGGTGTCAGTATGTAATTCATGACGTGTTGGCTGCTGATAAAGATGGATATGTTAGACTTCTTTGCAAAGATATTGACTCATTAACCACGAATAATCTTTTGCTTGAAGTTCCTATTTCGGCTGTGGGAATCATGTACACTCTGTCTGAGTTGACTGCACCTTTAAAACTTTATATAGTTTCTCCAAAAATTACTAAAAAGGACATTCAGGTAGCGACGCCTTTGAAGGCTATCACAGCTGCAGTAACCTTTCCACAAAATAATAGTGATAGGCGTTATCTTGATTCAGCACTCAGCGTATATATTAACAATGAATATAGTAAAGTATTACAACCAAAGCCAATTGGAGGACAAGACTATCGAATCGTCCAATACCGTTGGGCAAGAGCTCAAGAAATATTGTTACCAATTTTGCATTCACTTTTTTACACTTTAGATGTGAATTCTTTAGTTCAATCTTGTAAACATCTAACTGGGCTCACAAAGGATGTAGAAGGATCAATCTTGTATGCGATGCGGATTGGAACTATCGTTGAAGAATACTCTCTGGAAGAGCCAACAGCTTTAAGCGAAGAGGAAGAAGAAAGTTTTGATGAACTAATCTCTGCGCTAGGAAAAGAATTTTTGGATGACGATTACAAGCCACCGACGATTCCTATTAGTGAATGGACAGGAGATGTTGAGGCTATTTATGAAAGTTTACAAAATGGTACTTTTGAGAGTAGTTACTCAAAGGTTTGTAAAGATTTAGATCTTGATATTCCCCATATCTGTGAAATTATCGAAAATCCTGCACCTTTTGGCAAACGAAATATCGATTATTTCCTTGAGGAATTTATTGCCTATGCGTTGTACGCCATTTCAGCATTGCACCGTAGGGTAGATACGGAGCCAGGTAAAAAGCTAAATCCTCTTCCACTTATTAAATGGGTACTTTCCTCTAATTCACAAATTACGCTTGATGATGAGGATCCTTGGGAAGTTAGAGTGATTCCTTCACTATTATATAAAGATGAAGAAGAATTCTTTGACAACTTAGTTTCAGATGGACTGTACTCTCGTGGCTTGATGAGTTCACTTTCTATCGACATTGTGCATGAGTTGACACATTCTTTTGCTTATTATGCTAGAAAATACAAAATGGTTAAGAGTAATCAGTTTATTAAGTCTAAGTTTGTTAAGATTTATGGTGTTTCTCCACAAAAAGACTTAGGTTGTCCTAAACCTGAACTGTGTTCAATTCCTGACGTAATAGAAATTTGTGGGCTATCAGGTAGACAACTGATGCAGTTATTTCATGAGTATGATCAAGATGTTGGATACTTTACTCAGAACACCTTTAATGAGAGCTTACCCCAATTTTTACAGTGGTATTATCAACAAAAGATAGCAAACAATGAAGTCTGAGGGGCTATGAGCTGGCTAGTCATCAACCTCATCAGGAACTAGATTCCTGAAAACCTTGAATTATAGGGCTTGAAAGCTAAATGTCCCTAGCACCTTCTACATTATAAGTATGAATGAAAGTAAGGTGATGTAAATGACTGAATACAGTTCAGACTACTTAAATATGTTGGAGTACTATTTTAACAATGGTCCCTATGAAGGTTGGGGTCTAGAAAGTAGAAATTTCCCAAAGGAGATTCTTATCAACGGTCAATGGGAGCGCTACACTCCAGAGCTTGAAGAAAAAGTAAAGCAGAGCCCGTTAGATGTTCAGTATGGGCACAGATTGTATGAACTTCATCATGCCAAAGATGATATTAACAAACGCAAGATTTTCGATATGGCTATGAATATTGCAGCTGAAGCTCATTATGAGCAGACAGACAAGGTCGGCTTGCCTTACATTAATCATCCAGCTCGAGTTGTGGGGCATTTGCAAGAAGAAAATGCCAGTGATGAAGTGCTTGCTGTTGGCTGGTTGCACGATGTTGTTGAAGATACTGATGTCTCTTTGGAAGATTTGAGGCAAGTAGGTTTTCCAGAAGAAATCATTGAAGCTATTGATGCTATTTCAGTTCGTAACAAGGAAACTCGTGTTGAATATTATGAACGAGTTAAAGCAAACCCAATAGCACTGCAAGTTAAGTTGGCAGATATTAAAGACAACACTGATCCAGCAAGATTAGCGTGGTTAGATGAGAAGACTCAAGCACGCCTGAAAAAGAAGTACACAAAAGCCTTGGCAGTATTAACAGGCAATGAAACAGTTCTAGATACCAAAATGCAAGTTGATCCTCACCCTTTTATTTACAGTAAAGAAGAGGTTGAAGAAATCAATAAACTTGCCAGTGAAGCAATTCCTGAAGAAGAAGCAAAGCTATATAGCTATGAACTTCCTGAGGAAACAGCGGAAGAACTTGAAGATACTTTTGAAGAAGATAGGCACAGCATTCTTAAAATGTACATGAATGAGAATAAAGAGGAACGAGACAATGGCTAATCCAGATGCAAACCCAGCAGCTGCCTTGTTCAAAGAACGAGAAAAGGCAATGCGCCCCTTCATTGAGCACAGGCACATCTATGGAATCCGCTTAGATGGCAAAGCATTTCACACTTTCACTAAGCAGTTCAAGCGCCCTTATGATGAAGAGTTTATGCGCGCCATGGATAATGCAGCCTTAGCTGTATTGGATTGTAGCCTTCAAGGTTCAGAATTAGCGTACATTCAATCTGACGAAATCAGCATTATCTTCACTGATCTTGGTCATGAGAATGCAGAACTACCCTTTAACGGTAACGTTAATAAAATCCTTTCTACTGCTGCTTCTGCTGCCACACTTGGGTTCTTACGCAGTATGCCAGAAGTAAACGGAAACCCTATTTTTGATGCACGATTATTCCTTTTAGATGATGACCTTCTTGATTACATGTCGTGGCGGCGTTTAGATTGCCAGAAGAATGCTATTACAATGGCTGCCAGCATGGTTAAGTCTCATAAACAATTATTGAGAATTCCTACTAAGCAACGTTATGATTTGCTCAAAGGAACCGAATGGGAAAGGCTTCCTGAGGGATTCTTTTTAGGAAGGTTAATGCAAAGAGAAAACTATATGAAAACTGCTGAACACCCACCAGGTTCTGGAAACATGGTTGAAGTGATGCGTTCTCGTTGGGTTAAAGAGCCTGCCACAAGAGAACTCACGGAAGACGTTGTTGCAAGGACTTTAGTAAAGAAATCTAACTGATGACTTGCCGAAATCATAAATGTTGTTTTTTGTTACAAAATCGTTTACACTTTTTCCTGAAACGTAGATTCAATGGTGAATAGTAGGTTTTATAATGTCAAATGAGAATATCATTTCTAAAGAGGTAAAAGATTTAGAAAATTTAGATAAAACTTTACCTAAAAATTATCTCCCAACCGTAGGCTTTGCAAACTTTGCGATTTATATGGCCTTGATGACTCCCGTGTTAGTTTCTTTAGCTTTCAAGCTAGAGCACATAACGAAGTCTCAAGCAGCAGCAACTGCAGCACAGGGTACAGTGCTAGGGCTTGGTGCACTTTGTGCGGCAATCGTGAATCCTATTGCTGGTAGGTTATCTGACAGGACTACTTCAAAATTTGGTATGCGCAGGCCTTGGATTGCCGGTGGTGCAGTAGCAGGTTTTATCGGCCTTTTGATGATTGGTGTGGCACAGTCAGTCCCTGTTGTTATTCTTGGCTGGTGTATAACTCAAACTGCATTTAACGCCTCATTAGCAGCATTGAATGTGACAGTTGCTGATACAGTTCCTATGGCAAAACGTGGTATTGTATCTGGTTTTATTGGCGTGATGTTCCCTGCAGGCGTTTTGATTGGAACCATTTTAGTGCGAGCTATTGCAACTGACTTACCTCGATTCCTGATTCCAGCAACAACAGCACTCATTGGCTTACTACTATTTGCGTTCTTCTTTAAAGATCGTGTTCTTCCAAAGTCTCAAAAAGTTCCGTTTGACTTTAAAACATTAATCGGAACTTTCTACTTTAATCCGAAGAAGAACCCTGATTTTGCTTGGGTGGTTATCACTAAGTTTATCTTTATGACTGGCTATGCTGGTATTGCTTCTTACTTGCCATTCTTTGTGACTTCACGTTTCCATCTCGACGAAAAAGAAGCATTGAATATCATCACGTTATCAACTACTGTATCTACAATTTTGCTTGCAGTTTCTAGCTTCATCGGGGGTTGGATTTCTGATAAGGTCGGCAAACGTCGTCCGCTTGTGATGGCGGCAGGTATTATTGTTGCGATTGGACTAGCAATTCTTGCTGTAGCTCCAAGCCCTGGATGGGTAGTCTTTGCCCAAGCGATCAGTGGTTTTGGAACAGGCGCCTACTTGTCTGTTGATTTAGCGTTAGCTACCTCTACACTTCCTAGCGAAGATGAGGCAGCAAAGGACTTAGGTATCTTCAATCTAGCAAATGCACTTGCTCAATCAGTTGCACCAGCAGTTGCTCCAGGAATTATTGCACTTGGAGCGGCAGCTGCAATCGGTGGGTATGGAGTGTTTTTCCTTGTTGGTGCACTCTTTGTCTTAATTGGTTCAATAACGATATATCAGGTTAAAAGTATTGCCTAACTAGAAAGTTTGGAGTTTAAATAATGACTAATAAATATTCAGAAGAAGAGATTGATCGTAGTTACCTTGACAAAAATCTGCCTATTGAGCAACGCGTGCAATCTTTAATAGCGCAAATGAACCTTGAAGAAAAAGCTGGCATGCTATTTCATAGTATGCTTCCAATGGGTAAAACTGGTGAGTTATCTAAAGAAGATTCTGTAGCAAATACACCTACTATTGATGAGTTTGTCAACGAACTTAAGATTAATCACTTTAATGTTCTTGGTAGCATTGAGAACCCACAACAAATGGCAAACTGGTACAACGACCTTCAGAAGAAGGCAGAAAATACTCGTCTTGGCATTCCGGTAACAATTTCTACTGACCCTCGCCATGCGTTTACTGATAATATTGGTGCTTCTTTTTCTGCTGGTAGTTTCTCATCATGGCCAGAATCTCTGGGACTTGCTGCTTTGCAAAGTGAAGAACTTGTTGAAAAGTTCGCTGATATTGTGCGTCAAGAATATATTTCAGTTGGGTTTAGGGTTGCCTTGCATCCACAGATTGATATCAGTACGGATTCACGATGGGCAAGGCAGTCACAGACTTTTGGTGAAGATCCAGACTTAGTGAGCAAACTAGGTGCTGCATATGTACGTGGATTGCAAGGCAAAGAGCTTAACGAAACTTCTGTTGCTGCAATGGTTAAACATTTCCCTGGCGGTGGTCCACAAAAAGACGGTGAAGATCCACATTTTCCATATGGGCGAGAGCAAGTATATCCTGGAGAAAATACTTTTGAACTTCACCTTGAACCGTTTAAGGCTGCCTTCGCTGCTGGTGCTAGCCAGACAATGCCATATTACGGAATGCCAGTTGGAACAAAATATGAAGAAGTTGGTTTCAACTTTAATAAGCAGGTTCTAACTGATTTATTGCGCAATCAGCTTGGTTTTGAAGGTATAGTGTGTGCTGATTGGGGCGTCATAACTGATAGCGAGGTTGCAGGTGACATACAGCAAGCAAGAGCCTGGGGCGTGGAGAAGCTATCACGAATCGAAAGAGTTAAGAAAGCTTTAAATGCTGGTGTAGACCAATTCGGTGGCGAGTACTGCACAGATCTCGTCATTGAATTAGTGAAAAATGGCGAAATCAGTGAAGAACGTATTGATGAGTCAGTGCGTAGATTGTTAACTGAAAAGTTCCGTTTAGGTTTATTTGATGAGCAACGCTATGTAGATGTTGATAAAGCAGAACAGATTGTTGGAGCAGACAAATTTCAGGAACTTGGCATGAAAGCCCAGAGCCAGTCTGTGACTGTTTTGACCAATCATGAAAACACTTTGCCAATCTCACGTAAAGTCAAGCTTTACGTAGAAGGTATCTCTGAAGATGTTGCAAAGAAATATGGTGTTGTTGTGGATTCTGTTGAAGATGCTGACCTTGCTATTTTGCGTATCAATGCACCTTATGAAACACGGGAGACAGCTTTTGAAAACTTTTTCCATGCTGGTTCGCTAGATTTCTCTGAAAAAGCGGTCAAACACATCAAACACATAGCAGCAACAGTGCCAACCATTGTAGATGTTTTCCTAGATCGACCTGCAATCTTAACTGAATTTAGTGAAGATGTAGCCGCACTAGTAGTTACATTTGGTACTAACGATGAAGCATTACTTAAAGCCTTAACCGGAGAAGTTGCACCACAAGGTAAACTACCTTTTGATTTGCCTCGTAGTATGGCTGCTGTAGAAGAAAGTCGTGAAGATACACCTTTTGATACCAAAAACCCACTCTTTAAGTTCGGTGATGGTCTAAAGATTACAGACGAGCCTACTTGAGATTTTGACACTTTGGACACAGACCAAAAATCTCAACAGAATGCTTCACATCAGTAAAGTTGTGCTTTTGGGCAATACTTGTGGCTTCTTTTTCAATAGCAGGAGCTTCAAATTCAATGCTCATACCACAATGTGTACACACTAAATGGTGATGGTGTTCTTCAACAGTACAGAGCCGATACAAAGTTTTTGTACCGCCTAAGTTAAGGCTATCGAGCATACCATCATCGACCATGTTTTGCACAATACGGTAAACAGTTGCAAGGCCAATGCTTTCGCCTTGAGCAGCAAGAATATCGTGCAGAGCTTGAGCACTAAGGAAGCTATTTTGCTTTGCCAAAGCATCGTGAATCATTTTCTTCTGCTTTGTCATCCTTGTTTTAACTACCATCACGCTGCCTCATCTCGTAAGCTGCAAGTTGCTGTTGAATTGCAGCAAGTTTAGCGTTATCAAATTTTGCTTGCCTTGAAAAGGTGTAGATACCGTTTTCTTCTTGGAAGACATCAGTTAGTTGTGTGTAACAGTAGCCAAACATGTTGGGGTCTTTCAAAAGTACCTCGGTTAAGCCTTTGAATCTGCGGTAGAAGCCAGATAAACTCCTGACTTTGTTGCCATAACCCCAAGATTCTTCATGATCTTTTCCACTGACATCCATTTTTTCGCTATTCCACCAGATGCCACCATATTCGGAAATAAAAAATGGCTGACCTTTATAAGGAAGAGAGAAATCTTTGTTCTTATCGTGCCAAGGTTTATTGATGAAAGGTTCACCTTTCTTCAAGCCGCGATTCTCACGCTGGAAGAAAAGAGGACGCTGTTCATAAGAGTGCGAATCATAGACATCAGTTTCAAGCACACGGTGTGAGTAACCAGAAGCATCTAACACTGGCCGGGTAGGGTCAGCAAGTTTGGTTGCTAGGAACATGCCATAAGTCACATCGTCAAGGGGAGTGATTTTATCGTGAAGGACTTGATGCGTTTCATTCAAAGGACACCAGCCAATAATGGAAGGGTGGTTATAATCACGATTCAAAACCTCTAGCCATTCGGTCACGAAAGATGTTGTTGGTTGCTGGTTATGACCTTCAGCGCCTTGTCCGGAAATGCCCCAGTCACCAAATTCGCCCCACACTAAGTACCCTAAACGATCTGCATGATACAAGAAGCGTTCTTCAAAGACTTTTTGGTGCAACCTAGCCCCATTGAACCCGGCATCAAGGGCAAAATTAATGTCGTTCACTAAAGCCTCATCACTTGGCGAAGTCATTAAGGTCTCTGGCCAATACCCTTGATCTAGCACCAGCCGCTGAAAAACATGTTTTCCATTAAGCAAGATAGCATTGCCCTCAATAGCCAATGAACGCAAACCAGCATAGGAAGTAACAGTATCAAGCACATGGCCACGATGCAGCAGTTGAACGTTCACATCGTAAAGCCGGCCGTGACCAGGTTCCCAGTAATGGACATCCTCATCTTCTAGGGCGATAACAGTAGCAGCTGTCATTGAGTTTTCAAGGTTTATCGTGCTTTCTGCAATATGTTTACCTTGATAAGAAAGAATAATTCGTGCTTCATCGTGCAAACGAGATTGTGCCGGAGTAACCTCAAAAGTGAAGCTCTTGCTAGAAAAATCAGGAGTAATTTTTAACTTTTTAATGTAATTTTCTGCAGAAACTGCTTCCAGCCAGACAGTCTGCCAAATTCCAGTAGTACGCATATACAAACAGTCACTGTTTTTATAATGAGTGGCCTGTTTACCTCTTGCCTGTGGTATATCTTTATAATCTCTGGCACGCACCACGATAGTAATGCGCTGGCCCGCTTCAACCTCAAGTGGAACGGTAAAAGAAGAGAAGCCACCACGATGCCGGTATACTTCCTGTTCGTTAATCCACACTGTTGTATCGTGATCAACAGCGCCAAAGTGTAAGAGAACTTTTTTGTTCTGCCAGTTGTGCGGGATATCTAGCTCTTTGCGGTACCATACAGCCTGCATGAAATCAGTATATTCAATGCCAGATTTTTTAGACTCAGGACAAAATGGAACCAAAATTTCATCAGCAAGTTCTTGCGACACTAAGCCACGGTCATAACCAGAATCCCCATGATCAATTTCAAACTGCCATATTCCATTAAGATTGAGCCAATCTTCTCGAACAAGTTGCGGTCTGGGAAACTCTGGTTTTGGAATTTCAGAGGTTAAGGAAGCCATACTTAAGTGTAACTACAGTTCTACAGCGCCTCTGAACCCACGGGCAGAATAGTAGCTCTCTGCACCATTATGGTAAAAGAAGACTTGGCCATAACGGAAATCACCAAAGAGAGCTCCACCTTTTTCACGCATCGCTGGTGGGGTCTTTACCCATGAAGAAGTTTTAGCATCGAATTCTTCAATCTCTTGAAGCGCACGATATTGCTCTTCGTCAAGAAGTTCAATGCCCATATCCTTTGCCATCGCAACAGCAGAATGCTGAGGTTTTGCTCTCTTGCGTTTATCTAGTGCTTCTTGGTCATAGCAGACGCTACGGCGTCCCTTTGGACTTTCTGCGGCACAATCCACGAGCATAAGTTTTTTACCCAGTTGCACGATATCTGGTTCACCTTCGGTGATTTCCATAGCGTATGCTGCAGCGAGAGCACTATCAGTAAGCTTTTCTTCAACTTCTGAGAATTTGATACCATCGTGGCGCTTAGAATTCTCGTTAAATCGTGTTTCTAGAGTTTCTAGGAGTTCTTTTTTCTGCTCTGCAGTGAGTTTCTGCGGAAACTCTTTAATAATTTCTTTTGGCTTTGTTTTAGGTGCTGTTTTAGGCATAACCCTAGTTTACCAAAGTGACATTTTGATAAACTTAATAAAGATATGACTGACGATTTATTTTCACTTTTTGAAGCCAAAGAACCAGCAAAACTCACACCAGCCTACCCGCATAAAGCTGCATGGGGAACCAGTGCATCGTTGCGCGCTTGGCAGGCAGAAGCTTTAGCAGATTACTTTGCAAAAAATCCCAAGGATTACATGTTGGTGGCTACTCCTGGTGCTGGTAAAACAGCCTTTGCTTTGCGCCTTGCTAAAGAATTAGTGGATCGTGGGGAAATTAATCGCATCATGATTGTGGTGCCAACTGAACCGTTGAAAAATCAGTGGGCAGATTCTGCTGCTCGTGTGAGCCTAAAAATTGATCCGAACTTTAAGAATTCTGACGGTCAACACGGACGCCAATACATTGGTATTGCAGTCACTTATGCCCAAGTTGCCAATAAGCCAGCATTACATCAAGCAAAAACCGATAACGCCAAAACACTTGTCATCTTTGATGAAATACATCATGCTGGGGATTCACTTTCATGGGGAGAGGCAGTGCGGGAGGCTTTCGAGGGTGCTCGCAAACGTCTCATGTTAACCGGTACACCTTTTAGGTCAGATTCTACCCCTATTCCTTTCGTGCATTACGAAAAAGAAGCAGGGGGAGTTGAGCGTTCAACAGCTGATTACTCGTATGGCTATGGTGCTGCTTTAAAGGATCACGTGGTGCGCCCTGTCATTTTCCACGCTTATTCTGGACAGATGCGTTGGAAGAACACGATGGGCGAAACTATGGAAGCGCAATTAGGTGCTGCAGCGAGTAAGGATCTGGTTTCGCAAGCATGGCGCACTGCCCTTGATCCACAAGGTGATTGGATGAAGCAAGTCATCAATGCCGCTCACAAACGTTTGCTGGAAGTTCGTAAGTCTGTCTCTGATGCAGCAGGGCTCGTGATTGCTAGTAATCACGATGATGCCAAAGCTTACGCAAAGCTCATGCAGAAGGTTATTGGTATTAAGCCAGTGGTAGTGCTGTCCGATGATTCTAAAGCAAAGAAACTTATCAATGGCTTCAACGATTCTCATGATTTGTGGATGATTGCTGTACGCATGGTATCCGAAGGTGTGGACATTCCACGGCTCATGGTAGGTGTGTATGCGACCTCCACTTCAACACCATTGTTTTTTGCTCAGGCTGTTGGGCGTTATGTACGTGCTCGCAAGCGTGGGGAGATTGCCTCCATTTTCTTACCTTCTGTTCCTTATCTTGTTGAGCTGGCCAATGAGATGGAGAAAGAACGAGACCATGCCTTGAAACCAGCAGCTGGTGCTACATCTTTGGAAGATTCACTGATTGAGGCAGCCAATCGTGAAGATGCTGCTTCTGCAGAATTAACGAAGGAAGAATTCCAAGCCTTAGATTCTTCTGCTGCATTTGAAAAGGCCATTTACGATGGTGGTGAGTTTGGCACTTACGCTTGGGCAGGTAGTGATGAAGAGCACGATTTTCTTGGTATTCCTGGTTTGCTTGAGCCAGATCAGGTAAAGGAGCTGCTTCGAGAAAGGCAACGAACACAATTAAAACGAGGTACTACTCCTATAGTGCCTGACCATCAACAGTTGAAAGATTTACGCAGTGAGTTAGCAAAGTTAGTTTCAGCATGGTCTGCACGCACTGGTACCCCTCATGGTGTTATCCACACTCGATTACGTGATTTTTCAGGTGGGCCTGCTGTCCCACAAGCTACACGTGAGCAAATCGAAGCTCGTATTGAGAAACTTCGTGGCTGGTTCGTGGGGAAGAAATAGCAAAGCCTTTCCGTTCATGCGCAAACAGATGAGTCCGAAGCCATTCGGCCGTGTGTGCGTTTATCGTGAAAGTGCACGTTCAAACTCACACATGTGTCACAAACGCACCTACTGAGCGAGACGAGTCGCCCTTGAACCGATAGCGCAAGAAACTAACTCTTTAGTGCTTCGTACTCATCCCCATCAATGGTAACGCCTGCATCTTCCATCTCTTCAACAGCTTCGTGCAGCGAATCTTTAGCAATAGCCGCAGTCAACCCCATCAAGACGGTTACATCAAGTCCGTTCTTAGCAGCATCAAGAGCTGAGGCTTTCACACAATAGTCAGTGGCAATGCCGCAGACGTCAAGATCTTCGACATCGTGATCGTTAAGCCATTCGTCTAAAGAATCGCCCTCTTCATCTTCTTCATCCTCAGGGTCTGAAAGTACTCCCTCAAAAGCAGAATATGCAGCATCGTACTGACCCTTGTGAAAGATTGCTTCAATCAGGTCAGGATTAAGATTTTCGTGGAAGTCTGCGCCTTCCGTACCAACAACACAATGTGGTGGCCACGAATCTTTAAAGTCAGGTTTGTCGCTAAAATGCGCTCCTGGGTCAATATGCCAATCTTTACTGGCAATGATGTAATCGTAATCTTTGCGATGTTCATCAATGTATTCAGTAATCAGTTCTGCTGTCTTAGCTCCGCCTTTGACGGCCAGAGAACCACCTTCACAGAAATCGTTTTGTACATCAACAACTAGTAATGCTTTTGCCATTGTATTTCTACTCCTCAAATACAGTTGGAATAACTGCTTCACCTTTTTGCAAGCTGTGCCCTTTAGCTGGAAGTTCTGTAAACACCTTCTTGAAGTGTTCTTGAGCTTCTACTACACCTGCTTGGTCAGTATATTTATCAACAACCTTACCGTTTTTTACAAGTTGAACTAGTAGCTCGCGGTCGTTGTTATCAGCTTTAGGATTATGTCCCACACCAATTTTTTCTTGAGTGGCAATGCCTTTTTCGTTCAACTCTCTAAAGGCATACTTGCGTCCACCAACCGTCTTCTTACCTTTAGATGCCTTTGCAACAGCAACTTGTTCACCTGCTGAATTTTCGTGTGAAACCAGCTTGTACACCATGGATGCTGTTGGTGCACCTGAGCCTGTGACAAGCTGTGTTCCAACACCATAACCATCAACTGGGGCTGCAGCTAGACCAGCGATAGCGTATTCATCAAGGTCACTGGTTACCACAATACGAGTCTTAGTAGCGCCTAGAGAATCAAGAAGTTTACGCACTGATTTAGCTTGAGAAGCTAAATCGCCTGAGTCTAAACGCACACCGCCTAATTCAGGGCCAGCAAGTTCTACAGCAGTGCGGACAGCTTTATCAACATCGTAGGTATCTACTAATAAGGTAGTATCTTTGCCTAAAGATTCGATCTGAGCTTTAAACGCTTCTTCTTCACTATCGTGCAAAAGCGTAAAAGAATGAGCCGAAGTACCTTGAGTTTTAATGCCATAACGGCGTCCAGCTTCAAGGTTAGAGGTAGAAGCAAACCCCACGATAGCAGCAGCACGTGCAGAAGCAACGGCAGCTTCTTCATGAGTACGCCTAGACCCCATCTCAATACAAGGGCGATCATCAGCCCAATCAACCATTCGTGCAGCGGCAGAAGCGATAGCACTATCGTGGTTCATGATAGAAAGGAGTAGTGTCTCAATGATGCAGGCTTCAGCGAAAGTACCTTCAACAATGAGAATCGGAGAGTTAGGGAAGTATAATTCCCCTTCTTGATAACCCCAAATATTGCCAGAGAATTTGTAATCCGCAAGGAACTCTAAAGTTTCTTCATTGACAACATCGTTCTTGCGAAGATTATCAATCTCTGCAGGTCCAAAAGTAAAGTTTTTCAAAGCCTCAAGTAAACGGCCAGTGCCAGCTACCACTCCGTAGCGACGCCCCTCAGGTAAACGGCGAGCAAAAGCTTCAAAGAAGCACTTACGGTGTGCAGTTCCTGAATGTAAGGAAGCCTGCAGCATGGTCAGTTCGTAGTGATCAGTTAATAAAGCTGTCGACTGTGTAGTGTTCATAACACCTAGCATAGTAAAATTTTTATATGAGTACATTAGTTCCTGAGCCGATTGAGCAATCTGATATTGAAATGTTGCCTAATACACCTTGGATAACTATTGTATGGAATGATCCAGTCAATTTAATGAGCTACGTTTCCTTCGTTTTCCAAAGTTACTTCAAATTTAGCGCTCAAAAGGCTCATCAGCTCATGCTCCAAGTGCATGAATTGGGCAAAGCTGTAGTTGCTGTAGGGAGTAAAGAAGAGATGGAACGTCACGTTGTTGCTCTGCATGGTTATGGTTTGCAGGCCACTTTTCAGAAAGAAGATGCATAAATGGCAACAGCCTTCTACCACGGAGTTAATGGGTACACTTCGCGTCTTAATAGTGCAGAGAAACGAATGCTTAGAGGTCTCTTTAGTGATGTGATTGAACTTTTAGAAGAAGATGAGCACGATGATGAGCTAGAGAAAATGGCAGGATTAAGCTCAGGTGAGCGGCCAGAGGACCCTGCTTTGTTAAAGCTCCTTCCAGATGGGGTTGTGGAGCAAAATCAAGAAGAAGCTCAGGAGTTCCGTAGGCTTAGTGAGTCGAATGTGCGTCAGCGAAAGATTGAGCAGCTTCGTCACTCAATTCAGCAACTTGGCTTCAAGGGAAGTACTTCATTGAATCCAACTCAAGCTATAGAGTTTGCTGCTGCACTCAATAGCGTACGCACGGTGTTGGCTGCGAGATTAGAGATTGAAGATGATGCAGATTCAGAACGCATTCTAGATAAGACGGATTTCACTCAAGTGGAAACCCCTGAAGAATACATGGCAGTTACATATAACTTTGTCAGTTGGCTACAAGATACCTTGATGCAGGCCATGCTAGCCTTTTCTTTGAGCGATGATATCAATCCACTAGAAGGAGAGTAGTGAGTAAAAACACAGCACCCATTGGCATCTTTGACTCCGGAGTTGGCGGCTTAACAGTAGCCAGAGCCATCATGGATCAATTACCTCAAGAATCAATTGTCTACGTAGGGGATACCAAGCATGCTCCCTATGGACCACTTCCTCTAGAAAAGGTTCGTGCATATTCACTAGGAATTATGGATGAGCTTGTGGACTCTGGTGTGAAAGCGTTGGTCATTGCCTGTAATTCTGCTTCCGCAGCAGTCTTACGGGATGCTCGCGAACGCTACACCAAGAACTACAGCATCCCTGTAGTAGAGGTAATTCAGCCTGCTGTGCGTAGGGCTGTTGCCACAACTCGTGATCATAAAATCGGTGTTATTGCTACGCAAGCAACAGTGCAATCTCAAGCTTACGAAGATGCTTTTGCTGCTGCTCCACATACTCAAGTTTTCACTCAAGCATGCCCCAGGTTTGTTGAGTTTGTTGAAAGTGGTATTACTTCTGGGCCAGAACTTCGTGAGGTTGCTCATGAGTATCTTGAGCCGTTAAAAAACAAAGATATAGATACACTTATTCTTGGTTGTACGCATTATCCGCTGCTCACTGGCGTGATTTCAGCAGAAATGGGTCCAAGTGTTGCACTTGTTTCAAGTGCTGAAGAAACAGCACAGCAAGTGTATCGTGAACTAGTGGATGCCGGTCTTGAAAATACTTCAGGGAACCCACCTAGTTATGAATTTTTAGCTACCGGTGATGCTCAGGAGTTTTCGCGTCTGGCAGCTCGTTTCCTTGGCCCTGAAGCAGCGCAGGCAAAACACATTGATACTATTAAATCTATTTATCCTGAAGCTACAGAGGGCATCAGAATTATTAACAAGGAGAATTCATGACACGAAATGATGGACGCGCGAACAACGAATTACGAAAAGTTTCCATTGAAAAAGGCTGGAACGCTCACGCAGAAGGCTCAGCGAAAGTAAGTTTTGGTGACACTGTTGTCTTGTGCACTGCTTCTTTTAGCAATGAAGTGCCACGATGGATGAAAGGCAAAGGTACAGGGTGGATTACGGCCGAGTATTCTATGCTTCCTCGTGCTACGCACACCAGGTCGAATCGTGAAGCAATTAAGGGAAAAATTGGTGGACGTACGCATGAAATTTCCCGCCTTATTGGCCGTTCTTTGCGCACTGTTATAGACATGAGTGCTCTTGGAGAGAACATGATTCAGCTTGATTGTGATGTGATTCAGGCAGATGGTGGAACACGCACTGCGTCCATTACAGGTTCTTACGTGGCTCTCGTTGAGGCCCTCACATGGGCGCAAAAACAAGGGCATATTAAAGATGCTCAGAAGGTTCTTAAAGATTCTGTTTCAGCTATCAGCGTTGGCATTATTGATGGTACTGCCATGCTGGATTTACCGTATGAAGAAGATAGCCGTGCTGAAACAGACATGAACGTTGTTGTAACCGGTTCTGGGAAGTTTATTGAGGTTCAGGGCACTGCGGAAGCTGAACCATTTGATAGAGATGAATTGAATCAATTACTTGATTTAGCTGTGCAAGGTACTGGGCAGCTTGCTGAAATTCAAAAAGAGACCCTTGATGGCTAAATTACTTCTGGCAACGCACAATCAAGGCAAAGTTCGTGAATTCCGCGAGCTCCTCGCTGATAATGTTCCTAGTTTAGATGTTGAAAAGGATGTTATTTCTGCTGCTGATCTTGATGTTCAAGAGCCGGTTGAAGATGGTCTAAGTTTTGAAGAAAATGCTCTTATCAAAGCACGCGCCATTGCTGCAGAAACGAGCCTGCCAGTTATTGCTGATGATTCTGGGCTAGAAGTGGATGTACTTAACGGTATGCCTGGTATTTTTTCGGCACGATGGGCAGGGGAACACGGCGGAGACCATGTTTCGTTGTTGCTTGGACAAATTGCAGACGTGAAGCCTGAACATCGTGGAGGAAGGTTTCATTGTTGCGCAGTTTTAGTAACTCCAGCTGGTGATGAAACTGTGGTTCATGGCACGATGGAAGGAACCCTTACTACTGAGCCACGTGGAAATAATGGTTTTGGTTACGATCCCATTATGGTTCCAGCAGGCTATAGCAAAACCTGTGCCGAGCTTACAGCCGATGAGAAGAATGCAATTAGCCATCGTGGTAATGCGATGAAGCAGTTGCTGCCTTATATTCGGGCTATCTTTCCTCAAAAGAAAAATTTATAAGGCACCCCTCACTACCTTCCCGCAAATCAGTGCTGTTTGCTGAATATATCGCTTGATTTTCAGAGTTTGGCACTGACTTGCGGAGTAGGTTTTGCGGGAAGAGAGTGTGGGTGGCCATTTATCGTGCCAGTATACTTAAAGTAAGTTCCCTGTGAGGCAAGCGAACAAAGGAGTTTATCATGGCAACACTGGTTAAAGGCACTATCATCACGATGGATGATGCAATGCCAGAAGCAAAATATATGCTGGTTGAAGACGGGAAAATCTCAAAAGTATCTCAGGAAGCCATTGATGCTCCCGATGCTGAGTTGATAGAAACAACAGGATATGTCTTTCCTGGCCTCATTGAGCCGCATGGACATCCAATGGATTGTGCTGTTGAGCTCTCAAAAGATGTGGTTGATATTCGTCCGGTAATTATTGACAATGCTAAAGGTGTTATCAAAGCTATTGAAGATCGTTTGGCAACATTGAAAGCTGGTCAGCCGCTGTTCATTAACGGCTGGGATCCACTTGTGCAAAAAGGGCTACCAGTGCCGCACATAGATTACTTGGATAAACTAGCACCAAATAATCCCATCACAATCTTGCATAATTCGGGTCACGCTGTGTACTTCAATACTGCAATGGCAAAGCTTGCCGGTGTTTCTGATGATACTCCAGATCCAGTGGGCGGCCAGTGGATTAAGGAAAACGGTAAGCTGACTGGCGAGGGGCATGAAGGTGCTTGCGCCATGATTATCCTAAAACCTATTCTTGATGGTTTGCAGGCGAACTCTGTTGAGTACATGGAAACGTACTGTAAAGAGATGAACGCATTAGGAATTACTACTTGTGCCAACTTAACAGCAGGGCAAATGTCAGATGGTGTTTATATGGCTGCGCTTAAAGCTGGTGTGATGAGCTTGCGCATTCGTGCCTACCAGATGACAACTGAAGCTGACACCACTAGTAAGGTGCCAGAGGATAAAAACGGTATGTATAAGCAGCTAGGGGTTAAGATTTGGTCAGATGGTTCCCCTTGGGTTGGTAACATCTACACGTCTTTCCCATACTTGACTAATGATGCCACTAAGAGCATTGGGCTTGAACCTGGACATAAGGGGAAGCCTAATTACACTGCAGCACAGCTGTTAAAGATTTGTGATCCGCTTGCTAAGGAAGGTATGCAGTTTGCTTGCCATTCGCATGGTGATTTAGCAATTGATGAGACGCTTGATGTGTACGAAACGTTGATTAAGAAATACAACATAAAGGATGCACGTTTCCGTGTAGAGCACTGTGGTGCTATGACTCCGGAGCAGTTTGAGCGTGCAGCAAAGCTTGGCTGTACTATTGGTTTATTTGTGGATCATATCTACTATTGGGGCGATATCATGGTCAATGAGCTTTTCGGCGAGGAACGTGGCGGAGCGTGGGCTAACGCAGGCGCTGCAGAGGAAGCTGGCTGTTCGGTAACATACCACAATGATGGTGCTGTGACACCTACTGAGCCTTTTAGGAATATGCAGGTGGCTCAAGATAGGACATCTAAGTACGGTCTTGTGTTGAAAGCAGGTAAACCGGCAAGTCGCGAGCAGGCACTTAAAGCACACACTTCTGAGGCTGCATACCAGTTGAAGGCTGAAAATGATCTTGGTTCACTGAGCGAAGGTAAATATGCTGATTTTATCGTGTTAGATCAAGACCCACGCACAATCAAGGTTGCTGATTTCACCAAGCTAAAAGTCAAGGAAACTTATCTTGCTGGTGAAAAAGTTTTTGAAGCAACAAAGAGTAAGAAAAGTATATAAAACCAACTTTGCTGTGATTATAAGTATCTAGGATGAGAACTCTACTTTTGCAAAAAGTTATCTGTAGTGTATATTGCGTACATCTTCCAAGCGTGGCATGAGATTATCGTCTGGGAGTAATTCAGCAAGAGGAACTTCAAGTGCCTGAGCTAATAATGCAAGGCTGTGAAGGTTTGTATTTACAACATTTGCTTGCCCTTCAGGATTATTGACATAGGCTTCAATGCGAGCAATAACATTTCGGGAGAGACAAGTGCTAGCACTAAGTGCTTCTTGAGATATATTTCTCTTGTTTCTTAAAGCTTTGATACGTTTAGCTAATTCTAAGGAATAAGCTTTCCATAGTAAGTTAGCTTCTTTATTCTTTTTTGCTTTGCTATTTGTCAATTCATCCATGTATAAAGACTTACTAAATTACACTTAATGTGCAGTAGTTTTAAAATTATAAGATAAAAGCTGTATCATATAAATACAAAATAAATATTGCTGTTATTAAAGGGGCATCTGTGTTACAGAAAAGGCAAGATTTTGTCTTTACGGTTTCGTGTAAGAATCATAATAGGCATAATCACTGGTTGGACAATGGCGAAAGGGCACTAATCGCTTATGCACTGTGTGAGGTGTGATTAAATGCAATATATAATTTTAATAATTATTGCCATTTTCGTTATAGGGTTTATCATTGACCTTATCGGTAAAGTGCTGAAAGCTATATCTAATTTTTTTATGACATTAGTCACTGGTATTCAAAATCTTTTTTCCTACTGGTGGAAAATGGTTGAATACCATTTTAATACTGTGCAACTCGTAATAGTCGGGGCATTAATAACAGCAGTTATTATTCTTCTTTTATATTTAGTAAAGGTAATAAATGTAGGGTACTACAAAATTCTTTCCCGAAGTACTAACACTCTTAGCTTACAACACCTGACTCAAAGCCAAGCTGAATGGATTATAACTGAGGCTCTTGAAATATCTGGGTATAAGCCATCATCAGAACAAAAATCACACTTCGAATTACAGCAACCAGTCCTTAAAGTAGGGCGTATTTCTGCCCTGTTAGATAACAAGATTCTCCATACTGTACTTATCGTTATCGGAGCTCTGGGGATTATTTTAGGTTACTTACCCGCTCTGCTGGTTCTTGTTTTGTCTGTAGTTTCTATTAGATATCTAGTGGAATTTTTATCAAAGACAAGGTCAGATAACTTTATCGATGTTAGTTTTGAAGGTTCAGAAAAGTTCTCACTAACTTTTAATGGAAAGTACGCTATCAGGGATAGTAAGACCATTATGCAAGCTTTAGCTCCACTACTATGCGAAAGGGCAGAAAAATATGCCACATGAACCAGAAGAAATAAATACGACAGCAAAGGTCTATAATAAAGAGAAAAATCCAGATGTAGAAGCCTTTCAGAAACCAACTAATGCTGATTCTGTGAAGAATTTAGATAAAAGAATGGAAGAAATTGAAGGTCATATTAAGAAGATTGCTGGAGTTCTCCAACAACAGAATAGTAATCCTCCACTACAGCAAAAGATTCTTGATCAAGAGAAAATAATTCTTAATGCAGGTTATGCATCGTTTGCCATAGCTACATTCCATACACTAGATACTTTAGATTCTCTGGAAAATATTCAAGAAAAAGATCGGGAGCTACTTAAGAGCAAGCTAAATGAAGCATTAGAAGGCGCTCAGTATAAGATATTTATTCCTAAAATTGGAGAAATTTTTGATGCAAAAAAACATACTGCACTTTCAAAGCTTCAAACAACAGAGAATATAACAATGAACAGGTCTGAAGTTGTAGTTGGAAAAGTTATTAAGCCAGGTTTGAAACTTGAAGATTTAATTATCATCAAAGCTGTTGTCAATGTAAAAAATGAAACACAAGGAGATTAAATGTCAGAAGAAAAAGTAGTCGGTATTGATTTAGGTACAACTAACAGTGCTGTAGCGTATACAAAACCAGATGGTACAACAGAAGTTCTCGCAGGGAGAGAAGGGCATCGTATTGTGCCTTCGGTTGTCCATTTTGATGACGATACAACTTTAGTGGGTGTTGATGCAAAAGCGATGATGGTGGCAATGCCTGACCGTACTGCTAGTTTGTTTAAACGAGGAATGGGTGAGGAAACTTTTTTGCCAGATGAAAAGGAATTTATCATTGATGGTAAGAATCAACGCCCAGAAGTCCTTTCTAGCATCGTGCTGAAGAAATTGATATCTAATGCAAGAGAGGCGCTTGATGATGAAAATATTTCTAAAGCTATCATTACTGTACCAGCATATTTTGCAGCTCCAGAGCGAAAAGCAACTGAGAAAGCTGCAGAAATTGCAGGTATTGATGTAATCCGTTTAATTAACGAACCTACCGCAGCAGCTCTGGCACATGGTTTAGAGAATCAGAAAAAAGGTAAGTATATGGTATTTGACCTTGGTGGGGGTACTTTTGACATTACCATCATTGACGTTGAGGCTGATGGACAAATTACAACATTGGCAACTGATGGTGACCATAAACTCGGTGGTGCTGATTTTGATGACGCAATTTTCGATTGGGCAGTTGAGGAGCTTAAAAATGAACATGATATTGAGCTCGATACTCAGCCTGGTTCAAATGACGAGACTGCAGTTTATGACTTGTTAACCAGAACTGAAGATGCTAAGAAAGCATTATCTTCTAAAGATGCTACACGTATTAGTATCACAGTTCAGGGTAAAGCAATCGTTTTAAAATTAACACGCGAGCAGTTTGAAGAACTCATTGCAGACAAAATCGAAGAAGTTAAATTTAAAACTCAATCTGCCATGGAGGATTCCAATATCAAACCATCAGAACTTGATGGCATTATCATGGTGGGTGGTTCAAGCCGAATTCCGGTTTTCAAAGATATGATTCAGGAAATGACAGGCAAAGAGCCTATTTTCTCTAAGAATCTGGATGAGGATGTTGCTCGGGGCGCTTCTATGTTAGCAGCAAAAGAGACTACTGGCGCATTGGATGCTTCCAGTATGCTTTCTGCACTCCCAACTCCTCAAGATGCGGCAAGTCATGGTATCGGTGTAACTGTTTTAGATAAGAATGATAATGAGAAAAATCAAATCTTGGTTAATAAAAATGATACCTTGCCTGCGGATAACACAGCAAACCTCAGCGTCCACAGAGATACTTACAATCTTCAGCTTACAGTCAACCAAGGAGATTCTGAAAAGTTAGATGAAATAATTGAACTAGGAAAAAGTGTTGGGCATTCTGAAAAACTTCTCCGTGCAGGTGATCCTCTGTATGTGAAGCTTGGTTATTCTGTTGATCAAACAATTGAAGCTAAACTCTTTGACGCTGCAACAGATAAATTAATTACCGAAGTAAAAGTAGCTATTGAAGGCGAAATGAGCGACTCTGAAAAAGATGACGCTATGAACTTCCTTTCGTCGATGATAGTAGAGTAGCGACAAATCATCATGACTTACCCCTGGGAACAATATAAAGAACGAAGAAGCACTTTTGAGAATTTATCTTCTTGCTTCACAACTAGTGGCCGATCGGGAAGTGTTAATAGAATTAAAGAAGAATCATATGAAGGTCATTTAATTACTGCTTTCTTTGGTCCAGGGATAAGTCCAGATGAATACAAAAAGATTATTGGATTATGTACAGATGCTAGAAAGTTTCTTGAAGGCAGGAAAGACGTCCAAAACCGTAATTTCAAGAAAAAACTTGTACAGATGTATGCTGCTATAGCTAAGTATGCAAAAGAAAATAATATAGAGTTACCTGAAGATTTAGACACCTTACTAAGGAATCTAGATCTTCTAAAAAAGAAAAATAAAGTATTAAAATGCCTTGAACAATATCAGTACTATCTTTATAAGAAGCAGAATTCTTCTCAGGATCTTGAAACTACAGTCCGGTACTTAAATTATTATTGGGATTTGGAACTTGAGAAGAAGTTACCATCTAATCACTCTAAAGAGTATCTTTTACGCCATACTGAAGACTTCGTTAATAATTACTCGGACAACCAAGATGCTCTGAAATTCTCAGATTATTTTTTGAAGTATGCTTCAAAAAATAACTTAAAGTCACGATTCAAAGATTTCTATATTTCTTTGACTCATAATGAGCAGTTTGATTCTTTGAAGAAAGAATACAAGCCGCAATTGGTTGAGATTTATCTAGAAGCTAATGAATACGATAAAATTTATAATCAGTTTTCTTCATGGCAAGAAGCAGAAAAATTTATTGAGGAACATGCTACTCATGATATTCAAAATCAAGCTAAGCTTTTAAATCTTCTTACATTCTATGCACTCAAACAACAATCACCTCGTCTTGAAGAACTCTTTCTAGAACGCTTATTACTTGTAGATATTTCAGTATTTGAAAATAATCCGCAACTATTGAATCAAGGAATAAAATTCCTGAAAAAACGTTCAGATTTGCTGAAGAAAAATCCAGATTGGGCTGTATTGCCAGTCAAATTTCAGTTATTGTCTGCTGATGGAAAAGATTTCCTCAAAGCTTTTTATACTCTTAAACAAAATAATCCAGAATTGATTGACCATAATGCTGAGATTAAACGAATTATGGTTCTTATTAAACTTGGTTACCTTGCTGAAGCAGCCCATGTTCTAGACACGATAGCACTAAATAGTTCACAGAGTACTGAACTGTTCAACTATCTAAGTGAGGTTGTGAAATCAAAGCCAACAAATAATGAAGGAATGATTATCTTTAACTCGCAAGAAGAAGTTAAAGACTTTAACTCATTGATGACTCACCTTGTAAAGCTAACGGATAATAGTAATGGAGTAGTATCTGGTAAACAAAAACAGCAGATTCACTTTTTAGTGCTTTGGTCCTATCTTGCACAACAACCCATGAAAAATATGCCTAGAACATTCTCAACGTGGCTATTTCCATACGTTAATAATGCTAAGGAACTAGCTAAACAGCCTCTTTGGAAAAAATATAGCAATAACAGTTTGGTTGAACGTAAAAGAGGAAAAGTATGAGTGACTTACTGAAGTGTCCACAATGTTCAATACCATATAGAACTGGGACTACAAACTGTTCCAAGTGCAAGATGAGGTTAGGTTCTATTCAGGCTGTTGATCTTAATATTGTTCCTATTTGGGATGAAAAATCTATAATTATTAAAAATATTTTAGCCGTTGGCTTTTACCTGTTGATGTCAGGGCTTCTTGCTTTGGCCCTATATTTTTCATGGAAACAACATTTTTTTGGTGTAGAAGACTACGTTAAGAAAATTTGGCATTCCTTGACCCATGAAATACCACCAAACTTTACAAATTTCATGGAAAACGGTGAAACCAGTAAGACTGGAAAATAATAAGGAGAAAAATGATTAAAAACATTATCACTGTTCTTAAGTCAACTGACAAAATAAACTATTACACATTTGGGGCAATACTTATTTTTTCTTTGCTGACTGCAGCTTTTGAGATGGGCACAGTATCAGGATTTTTTGGAGCTTTAGTTGGGCTCTTAGCATCTGCGTTGATTTTACCTATACTTTTCTATCTAGTGACGGTTCGACATACCTTAGTAGCCTTGATTGTCGCTGCGGTTCTATCGGGTGCAGCAAACTCTATACCGGGTACAAAATTCTTACCGATCCTCTTGTACTTATCTACACTCCAGTTTTTTGCTATGCGAAAGAAATTCTATGGGGCATACTATGATGTTTTATTTCAAAAGGCCATGGCTTTTGCTGAAACTGTTCCAGACAGTACCCCAGGTTTTATAGCTAATAGCACACCTGGTGGAGCCAAGACTAATGTTTTATTTAACAACCTCGTTGACGGGAGTAAAAAGAATACTACGGTATGGGGCGCAGCTAGAGTGAATGATATCTTAGTTCTCGATAATACGCGAGACATTATGTATAGAGATCGTGCTTATTTTGATAAATAAAATTATATTTGCAGTGGAAGAAAGACGATAATGAACACCTGTAGAAAATGTGGTGCGAATGTAGAAGGCGAGAAATTTTGTCTAGATTGTGGCACTCCAGTCAAACAAGAAGAACTAAGCAATTCTGATGCTGCGAAGCATGAAAAGGAAGAAGTAGAGCAAGAAGATTCTGAAGATTCATCTACTAGCAAGACTTCAGGAAAAGATGATATATTTCATCTTTTTAAAGAAACAGGTTTCATCAGTCATCTATCAAAGAATGCTATGGTCTACTCCACTGGTGGATTTGTTCTCCTAGTTTTAATGATATGTTTCGCATATATGGGGGCTAAAAACGGGAAGATAAAAGCGCAGCAAGAGAGTGTAGTTTCTCAACAAGCAGAAAGTTCGAAAACTGAGGCTAAGCAAACACCAGCGGTTACGGCAACGAGTACCCCAAGCAGTACGAGTGAACCATCAGCAGCTACTTCCT
>JASGFC010000025.1:0-21848 GCA_047605865.1 Micrococcaceae bacterium
CCTGTTGTAGAGTCTTGTAAATCTGAGCTGCGTAAATCACTAATTATGCGTTTAGCATCGTCAAGGTTTGCTGCCACTATTTTGTCATTAAGACGTTGCTGTGTGTACTGGTTAAGAGATTTAACTTGCACATCACTAGTTTCATAGATATCAGAAAGCTTGATTGGTCCTAGATTTTGGGTGAAACCTTGGTAGATAGCAACATTTCCATTATTTGGAGCTACGAAGTAGTGTTCTGCACGCCAATGCTTTAGCCCAAAGAACCCGGCTCCTGCTACAGCTAAAGTAGTAATAATTCCAGCAATAACAATACCAGTAGAGCGTTTTCGAGAAATTGGGACTTTAACTTCTTCTGTATCAGGCTTAGGTTCTTTGCCTTCTTCGTTTAAGAATCTATGAGCCTTATCAGCAAGTGGTGTGTCAGCTAAGATGGGTAAGCGATCAACTTCAGCTGCAGACCCTACAAGGTAGCGATTCTTTTCAGCTTCGTCTTCATCAACTTTGCCTTCTTTAACTTCAAAACCAACAATGGTCACATTATCTGGTGAGCCACCTTGAAGTGTTAAATCAATTAACTCATCAATTGCTTCTTGAAGTTCAGGAGCTTGTCGCAATTTTTGCTCGATAGAATTATCGGTAACAATATCTGATAGACCATCAGAACACATAATCCAGCGTTCGCCAACTTGGAGCTTGTGGGTGCTTAAGTCTAGTTCAGGACTAGCATCAACATCACCGAGAACGCGTAGAATAACGTTTTTGTGAGGGTGTGTTTTAGCTTCTTCAGCGTTAATTTTTCCTTCATCAACTAAGCGTTGTACGAAAGAGTGATCTTTAGAGATTTGTTCAAAATCATCTCCGCGAAGACGATAGGCGCGAGAGTCTCCAATGTGTGCCAGTTGCATCGTGTTACCTGAAACAAGACCAGCAGTTACTGTAGTTCCCATTCCTTGCATTTCAGGGTGTTCACGAACAATATCTGCTAAATAGCTATTAGCATTTTGGATTTCATCTGGCAAAATAGTGTGGATTTCATCACCGTAGTCTTTGTCTAAAGACATCAAGTTCAAGACAGTTGATGCACTAGCAACATCACCACCTGCATGGCCACCCATACCATCGGCGAGCACAACCAAGTTGTGACCGGCGTATCCGGAATCTTGGTTGTTACTGCGTACTAAACCTACATGGGAAGCTGCAGCTGGCTCTAGATGAATGTCTGGTGTGCTCATTTTCTCAGTTCGATGCTTGTTTGACCAATTTTAATAGGTGTATCTAAGTCTACAGGGGTAGGCTTAGATAGTGGAAGACCATTGAGCAATGTTCCATTTGTAGAACCCATATCTTCAACAAACCAGCGGCTTCCTTGAGGGAATAAGCGTGCATGTCTTCCTGAAGCGTAATCGTCATCAAGAACAATTGTTGAATCTTCTGCTCTTCCTAAAACGATAGCTTGTGCTCCTAGACGCATAGCTGTTCCACTTCGTGGACCTTCAGTAATGACGAGAGTTCTTGGCTTCTCTGGGGCATATGTTGATTGCTGTGGTTTCTCAGTGTCTTGTGTGTCTTTCTTTCGAGAGAACAGTTTTCCCTTGCTATTACTTCCAGCGCGAACGCCAATGGCAAGATCATTTTTCGCTACTACCACTACTCCAAAAAGGGCAAACCATAGGAGAAGTAAGAAGACGTAACGTAAAATAGTTACTGTTATCTCTGTGAACATATTTTAGGCATCAATCCAGCGAAATACTGCCTTTGCGTGACCAATAGTGATGGTGTTGCCATCGTGAAGTTCAATACTACCTTGTAGCCTACGACCATTGATAAATGAACCATTAGTTGAACCAAGATCAACTGCGTAGGCATGCGGACCTTTAACTTGAATCTCTAGGTGACGACGTGAAACTCCTGGGTCATCTACCATGATATCTGCAGTTGTTGAACGACCAATAATAATAGAGGAAGCGTTAAGAGTGTAACGCTGTCCGTCAAGATCAATAACTGCTTGCTTTGGGAGTGTTTGTGATCCCATGGCAACAGTAGCTGCTTCAGGTGTTTGTTGATTAGCATTGCTCATTTGTCGAGGTTCTTGGAATACAGGTCGAGCTGAAGTTTGCTGTACTTGTTGAGCTGGTGTTGCAGCTTTTTGTTGTTCATCTTTGACAATATAAGATTCCATACCGAAGACACCAGGTTCTAGAGTTTGATCGTCTCCGAAAGTAACACTGACTGGCCCGGAAAGATGATAGTTTTGGCTTCTGGCATGATCCATACCTACTTGGCAAAGTTCATCTGCTAGTGCAGCGCCCCAACTTTGAGCACGTTGATAATCTTCTGGGCTCAAATCAATCTCGAATAGGTTTGGGGCAAGGGTACGACCTTCAGAAATGTTCATTGATTTTTCATCCATTTCTCTACGAAGTCGACTTGCTAAATCAACTGGTGATAGTTCCCCACCGCCACGATTGAATGTTTGGCGCACACCTTTTTCAATGGTTCGTTCAAATCTATCCATTAGTCCCATTCTGGAATCTCCTTATGTTTCTTCTTAACCTAATTTACCAAAGCAATGTGTGCTAGTACACTTAATAAGGCACTTTGACTGTATTTAATAATGTTACTACTCTTAAAGGTATGTACCAGTACCTTTCTTTTACTTCCCCTATTGGGCTTGCACACCGAGGATATACTGCCCATGGGAAAGTTCCTGAGAATTCTCTTCGCGCGTTTCAAAATGCTGTAGATTTAGGATACAAATATTTAGAAACTGATGTTCAGGCAACTCAAGATGGTACGTGTGTTATTTTTCACGATAGTACTTTGCAAAGATTATTTGGTTTAGAAAAGCAGATGAAAGATCTTAACTATTCAGAGCTTCGAGATCTTAAGTTAGCTGGTACCGATGCTGTGCCTACTTTAAAAGAAGCACTTGAAGCTTTTCCTGAGAGTTACTTTAACATCGATATTAAAACTGAAGAAGCTATTGTGCCTTTTGCAGAAGTTATAGAAGAACTTCAATGCCACGATAGAGTTTGCGTAGCGTCTTTTTCTGATGCTCGCCGTGAAAAGGTATTATCGTTACTATCACAACCCACCGCTTCATCAGGTGGCACACTCACTGCAGCTGGTTTTAAACTCAGTAGTTTTTTGCCTACATCAATGGTGGCAAAAATGAAAAGAGGCAATGTTGATGCTTTAAATGTCCCTGATATTTTTCATGGAATACCCTATACAAATCAACGCTTAGTTAAAGCTGCCCATAAATTAGGTCTTAAAGTATTAGTGTGGACAGTCAATGAACGCCAACAGATGGAAAATTTATTAGACATGGGCGTAGATGGCATCTTTACAGATGAAGCAGAAGTGCTTCGAGATGTTTTAATGAAACGCGGATATTGGCCATTAAGCTAGTGAAGATTTCTTTTGATTTAAGCTAAATCCAGCTACCAAACCACATGCGAGCTCGCCATGAGCTATAAGGAATCATTTCTGCAGACCATACTGGGTAAAAGAAAGCACTGATGAGGACCAAAAAGACAACAATAGCAATGAAGAGGATAAACCCTACTTGTCTTCGTTTTTCCCCATAGTTTTTATTCCCTAAGACCAAGCCAAGAACATAAACAAGTGCTAAGACCATATAAGGAAGAAAGGCTACTGCATAAAAGTTGTAGGTTGTGCGCTCCGGATACATGAACCAAGGTAACCACCCTGCTGCTACTCCAGAAAGTATTGCGCCAGCTCGCCAATCTTTGCGGGTTATCAGATAGTACAGCACAATGAAGAGTGCTATTGTTGCAAACCACCAGAGGAATGGATTTCCTAAGTTTGTGACTGCTGCTGAACATTTATCAACTGTGCAACCATTTTGCCCTTTTGTATAGGCTTTGTAGTAGAAAGCAGTTGGTCTTATTTGTAACAACCAGGTAATTGCTTCGGCTTTATACGGGTGATTGCTATGTAAGTGTGTATGGAAGCTGTAGGCAGATTGATGGTATGCCCACAAGCTTTGTACCCAGTCTGGTAGCCACGATACTGTTTGTTCAGGATTATCCTTAGCCCAGCTTCTATCGTATCCATTGCTACTTATAATCCAACCTGTCCACGTTGCTATATACGTGACAAGCCCTACTGGAACTATGTAGAGAAAAGCTAGCGGAGAGTGCTTTAAATTTTTTATATTAAGGGTGATATCCCAGAGCACAATTAGTATTCCCCATGCCGCAATAAAGTACAGTGCTGTCCACTTCACACCAAGTGCCAAACCAAGTGACACACCTGTTAAAAGTCGGTAAGGGCGCCATAGTTTCATGCCTAAGCCTTGCGCATTGACCTCTTGCCGAACTTTTTCTCTGTCTACCAACATAAAATAAAAGGCAAGAAGTAGCCAGAATGTTAAATAAATATCAAGAATTGAAGTACGAGACGTAGAAATGGCTTCTCCATCAATGGCCAAGAACAGACCTGCAGTTGCAGCTAGTAAAGGTGACTTGAAAAGTTTTTTAGCCACTGCAATTAAGACAACAACTAGTAAAGTGCCAGTCAGTGCAGTAGCAAAACGCCACCCAAAACTACTTGGTTGCCCGAAGATGTCAATTCCTGTGGCAATCATCCACTTCCCAACAGGAGGGTGAACAACGTATTCGGGCACATTTGTTAAGCCGCTGGTGTCTCCTTGGATAAATTTAGGGTTTGGGTCACTGGTCCAGCTACGTTCATAGCCAGATTGGGTGTAAGAGTAGGCATCTTTGACATAATATGTTTCATCGAACATCAAATCTTTAGGGTTACCAAGCCTATAGAAACGCAGCGCAGCAGCTATGAACACAACAAAAGCGTAGCTAGCGTACTCGTAGTATTTGGTATTGATTGTTTTGAGCAATGTCACTCTTTTAGTGTATCTAATTGAGGAGCAATAAGCTGAGAAAAATTAACATCTTTGTCAGTGAGCATAATTTCGCTTATAACATTACCGCGCTGGTAGTTGCGAAGGTTACTGCGAAGGTCTTCAAGAGTTTCAATACGGTAATATTCCCACCCATAAGCTTTCGCTAATGCCTTAAAGTCAATGCGTTGAGGAGTTGTTAAAAACCGTTCCACTAGCTTTTGCTGCTGCTTTTGTTTGCCATGTTCAAGGGTTGTAAAGATAGTTCCGCCATTATCATTGGCAATGACAAGATGCACATCTGTTGCATACTCATGTGGAGCTCTGAGTAAAGAATTTGCATCGTGTAATGCAGTGATATCGCCACAGTAAATTCGTGTCTTTTCTTGGCTTGCTAGAGCTACTCCAATTCCAGTGGCAATAGTTCCGTCTATTCCTGCAAGTCCACGATGTGAGAAAATCTTGTGTGCCGGCATATTACTGTCAGCTACTGTACTGATGTATCTAATGGGATTAGACGCTCCAATGATGAGACGTTGGCAATTATCTGATTGCCAGATAGCCTGCGCTGCAGAGTAGTGGTCAAGCTGTGTCAGTTGTGCTACAGGAAGAGCACTTGCCCTATGCCATTTATCTAGCCAAGCTGTTTCTGCTGTGAAACGTGGAGCATTCGATAAACTAACAATTTCAGAGGCATTGAGCCATGTGTTGTGCCAGTGTGTATCTTCACTGATTACGGTAACTTGAATATCTGGCTGATTTAGAAGTTCCAGTACGGAGCGAAATAACGTTGGTTTACCGAAAACAATAACGTGATTGATGTCTTTGCTAAAGTGCTGTGAAATTTCAGCAGGATAATTTATAGCATTTTTAGAACGGCGTGCATCCGTTGTGACATCAGCAAGAAGTGGTAGATGGTTCTTTTCAGCATAGTCGGTAGCTTCTGGCCCAGCACCATCAGCTGCAATGACCACTACGCCTTCTGGGCTCCGAGTTTTTGATGTACTTGCAGCTATTGAAGTGGAATCGAGTTTTAAAGCAATGCGTGGTGTTGTTGCTAGTTCATAGTGGGTTTTTGTTGGAACCAATGGTTCTTCAAAAGAAATATTAAGATGCACAGCGCCATGTTCTGCAGCAGCATAACAACGTGCTGTTTCTTGCGCTAAAGCTTGAAGAGGGTAATTCTCATGAACGTCTAGAAAAAATTTAACATGTTCACCGAATAAATTGCTTTGGTTTAAAGTTTGACTTGCTCCAGAATTTTTAAGATAGCTTGGTCTATCAGCGCTAATCAGTAAAAGAGGAATATGTGAAGCTTCAGCTTCTAAAATTGCTGGATAAGCATGTGATATTGCTGTACCACTAGTAGTAATGAGGGCAACTGGTTTTTTCGTTTCTTGAGCTATTCCAAGAGCAGTGAAAGCAGCAGTACGTTCATCAATTCTAGAGTGAAAAGTGATATCTACCTTTTCGCTGGCATAGATAAAAGGCGCATTACGTGAGCCTGGACAAATCAGAGCGTGTTCTAAACCACAATCTGCTAGAGATTGTAATAATTGATGTGCGCGAGCAACTGAAGAAATCACGTATCTATTATGGCATGAACAGCTTCAATGCGCTGTTTCCACCAGTTACGTCTTTGTGGGCTTGCAGAAAATTTTGTGAGAAGCACTGGGTCAGGAGTACGTGCAGTAGTTGAAATATAACCTTCGTCAGCTAAGAGCGGTTGGTTACAGATATCATGCTTTAAGAGTGCTACAGTGCCAAGACCACAAGGAATTTCTGGGCAGATACTAGCAGCTGCTAGTGCTCCACGATGCATCCCAATACTGGATTCCAAGGCACTAGAGATGACAATTTTTTTGTCTGTTGTTTGTGCCAATTCTTTAACTTTTTGAACTCCCCCTAGAGGAGCAACTTTGAGTATTAAAACATCAGCAACATTTTCTGCAATGACCTTTTTGGCATCATCAGCTAGACGGATGGATTCATCAGCTGCAAGTGGAATAGCAGAAGTTCGGGTAAGTTGTTGAAGTTCTGCCAATGAAGACACCGGTTGTTCAAGATATTCAATGTTGAAAGGTGTTAGTTTGTCAATGGCAAAGTTAGCTTCGTCGTAGTTCCAGCCACCATTAGCATCAAGTCGGATTGCAGCTTCTGGAACAGCTCGTTCTACAGCGCGAATACGCGCTAGATCATCGTGTAAAGTTTGCCCACGTTGTGCCACTTTAATTTTGAAAGCTTTCACACCAGGAAAGAGTTTAATCACATCAGGAACTTCTGTAGCTGATATCGCAGGTATTGTGCCATTAACTGGAATGAAATCATGCTCAGCTTTAAAGAGTGGACCATGAGATGCTTCAAGGGCAGATTGGAACCAAGGGACGCATTGTGTAGGGGTATATTCAAGAAATGGTGGAAATTCAGCCCAACCACTAGGACCTTCCCACAATGCAATTTCACGAGTTGTAATATTTCTGAAGGGTACTTCAAGTTTCAGTGAAACAATGTGAAGTGTTTCCATGATTTCAGACAAAGGTATTGATACCATACTAAATACATTAACGTATGAAAATAGACTAAGGTATGAAAGTTGTGATGAAGTCAATTAAACAACGCTACGCAATAGCAGCTATGATAGCTGTTATTTTTGCTGTAATTTTTCTGATCACAGTATACTTTTTTGTCTACACTATACGTGGCCAAAATTGGGACCAAGCTGGTGTTGTAGCTGTGAGGTCTCATGCTAATGTACTCTATCCACCTCTGCTTAAATTTTTTGCTGTTTTCCCAATAAGTGCAGCACTTATAACAGGGGCAATTCTTGGAGTATATGCATTTTTTACCAAACGTTGGCGGCAATACATTGCTTGTGGATTTATGTTATTAAGTGCAAATATTACTACCCAGCTTTTTAAGCGTTTCATTATTGAAAGACCAGAGTACATTCAAACATATTGGTATAACAAGGTAACTGGTCAAGAGATTAACAGTATGCCATCTGGGCATACTACAGTTGCAGCAACTTTAGTTATGGCAGTTGTCATCATGGTACCTATAGAGAAAAGAAACCTTGTGAGTTTCTTAGGAATATTCTTCTATACCGGAATAGCTACTTTGCTCTTCTTGGGTAACTTTCATCGTGCCAGCGATGTGGTGGGAGCCTTTATGGTTGTGGGATTCTGGATGGTGTTGTCTTTAATCATCTTGGCAAAGCTCAGTATTGATTTGCCTGAAGACAATAGGTGGAGCCCTTTTCCAGATATTATTTCTGGTGTAGCTCTTATGATTTTTTTACTTGTGTGTCTTGTTCTATCAGTAATTATCATTCGTGCAGATAAAGAATCTATGGGAGTACAACGCTATAATCAACTTGTATCATATGATGCTATGTCACTGATCTTCGCTGGTGGTTGCTTGCTCCATATTTTGACTATGGCTGCTTTGCGCGTTCTAGCTACGGGTAAGCTACTTCCGTGGCAAACGTGGCGTCCAATAACCAATCATAGCAATAGCAACTAAACCTAAAACTCCAACTGAACTAACGCCAAGCGTCAAACTTGCAACTGAAGTTAGGACTGAAACAAGGAAAGGTCCACTACTGGAACCAAGATCTTGCATGAAACGCCAAATACCAAGGAACTTTGCTCTTCCGGCAACTGGTGAATAATCTGATCCCAGAGTCATAATAAGCCCAGAGCTAATTCCATTTCCAAGACCCAGCATGAATGCCACGATACTTAAACTGACCACACCATGAGTAAAAGGCATGATTAAAAATCCAAGGGCCATCACAATCATCGATGGGAAGGTAACCCAAGCCCTACCAAAACGATCCATAACAATGCCTGCAGGGTAGAACAGCAGCATGTCAATGGAAGCTGAAACACCATAGATAATGGAAACAGTTTCCGGGTTAAGACCAATATAGTGACCCCAAAGTGGGATGATAACCTGACGGCAGGCACGCATCGCACTGATACACATAATTCCCACACCGATAGTGGAGAAAACTTTCCAGTTTTTGTGCAGAATGTATTTAAAGTCAGTACTTTCATTGATTGGCTTTTGCTTTATGACCAAATCTGGCAGAGTTACTGCGATAAGAAGTGCGACAAGAGAAGCTATAAAACCAACAATGTAAGCACCTTTTACACCCATAAAGTGCATCACGGCAGCACCCAAGAATGGACCAAGAAAAACACCAACTCGATAAGAACCACCCAAAGTTGAGAGGGCGGTTGCCCTCTTACTAATAGGTGTCATTTCAGTTAAGTACGCCTGCCTAGCAAGGTTGAAGACTGCTTGCGCAATACCAATAAGAACATTGGCAAGCATAAACACCGCTAAATGAGGGATGAAATACATGATGGCACATGCTAGAGCACTTATAAGAGAAGCGCCAATAATGGCAATTTTCTCGCCAAACTTGTGAGTAAAGATACTTGCTGGAATATTTGCAAGCATAGAGCCAATACCAATAATGGAAACAATTAAAGATGATAGAGCAAGAGAGGCACCTAAGCTTGTGGACGTTGCCGGGATAACAGGAAAAAGAGCACCTTCAGCGATTCCAAACAGGATAGATGGCCCAAATGCAGGGACTGCAATTTTACGTAAACTAAACTCTTCATCTACTTGACTCACACGCTATATTCTACAAGGCTCTTTGCTGAAGTGCTTTGATAGCATGGGTGTATGAGCAAATTTGTTTCAGAGCTTTTTGATGCATCGCTATGGCACGATGTTGACGGTTACGAAAATTTAACTGATATTACCTACCATCGTCACAACACAATGGGTGTAGTACGTGTTGCTTTTAATCGTCCAAAAGTTCGCAACGCTTTTCGTCCACATACTGTTGATGAGCTATACCAAGTTTTAGATCATGCTCGCATGAGTTCAGATGTTGGCGTGGTAATTCTGACTGGAAATGGCCCAAGTCCTCAAGACGGTGGCTGGGCTTTTTGTTCTGGTGGAGACCAGCGTGTTCGTGGTAAAGAAGGGTACGAATATGAAGGCGAAACAGATCAAGCAAAGCTAGGGCGTCTTCATATTTTAGAAGTCCAAAGGCTCATTCGTACTATGCCTAAAGTAGTTATTGCTGCTGTCTCTGGTTGGGCTGCTGGTGGTGGGCATAGTTTGCACGTGGTTTCAGACTTATCTATTGCTTCAGCAGAATATGGCAAATTTAAACAAACTGATGCAACAGTAGCTTCTTTTGATGCTGGTTATGGCTCAGCGCTTTTAGCACGCCAAGTTGGCCAAAAATTTGCTCGAGAAATTTTCTTCCTAGCGAAAGAATATTCAGCACAACGGATGTATGAAATGGGCGCTGTTAATGATGTTGTTCCACATCATGAACTTGAAGAAAAAGCCTTAGAATATGCTGAACACATCCTAAAACAATCACCTCAAGCTATCCGGATGCTCAAGTTTGCCTTTAATCTTCCCGATGATGGTATTGCAGGTCAGCAAGTTTTTGCTGGTGAAGCAACGCGCCTTGCCTATATGACAAAGGAAGCTGCGGAAGGTAAGAGCGCATTCTTAGAAAAACGCTCTGCTGACTGGTCTAGTTTCCCTTGGTATTACTAAAATGTCCCCATATCATTGTGTTCCACTCTTTGTAGGGCAAGGATTTCGCTGGGAAAATATCAAAGCTACTTTAAGCTCTGCTTTCGCAGAAAAACACTCCATTTTCCCCACCACTGAACATGAAGCAGCTATAAAACCTGGTGTTCCTGGTTCTCTTTTAGAACTTAAAACTTCAGGTTCTACAGGTACTGCGAAAACTATCCTCTTGAGTCAAGACGCTTTGATTGCTTCACACGATATGGTGGAAAGTTTCTTTGGCAACCCCGAAAACCCACAGTGGCTTTTAACCCTTGTGCCTGACAAAATCGCTGGGATGAGCGTGCTTATACGTTCCTTTCTTTCAGGAACTGAGCCAACAATCATGGAAGATTTATCCAACTTTACTCCTGAAAAGTTTTGTCAGGCTGTGGCCCGAATGCCACAGGGACACCGCAGAGTATCTCTGGTGCCAACCCAGTTAACGCGGTTATTACACGATGCCCAAGCAGTTCAAGCTTTACGTACTTTTGATGCAATATTAGTTGGCGGTGCAGCTACTTGGCAAGAAACACAGCACCAGGCTAAAGAACTTGGTTTAAAAACGTACTACACCTATGGCATGACAGAAACTGCAGGAGGTTGTGTATACAATGGACAGCCACTTCCTGGAGTTGATGTTTCGCTTTCAGATACTGGGCGTATTGTTCTAGCTGGCCCAATGCTCGCACGTGGTTTTGCTCCAGCTCTCACTACGAAAGACAAAGGCGAAATTTCAAAAGACGGAATTCTTAAGGTGCTTGGTCGAGTAGGTGATGTTATTAATAGCGGCGGAGTAAAAATTTCAGCTCAAGATGTTGCCGAAAAAATAAAAACACTTCCTGGTGTTAAGGACGCTTGTGTTGTGGGAGTTAAAGACAAAGAATGGGGACAACGTTTAGTTGCTTTTGTCCAAGGGGATGCCCTAGCTACTGATATTAAAAAGGTTACAGCTCCTCTGGGTAAAGCAGCTGTACCAAAACATATCAAAAACGTTGAAAAAATTCCTTACTTAACTAACGGTAAACCTGACAGGCAACAGTTAACCCATTGGTACACTGAAACTATGCCAAAACCAACTGTCTTACAATGGATTGAAGGAGCCAGGCTACGTACTTTTCCTCTGTCACTTTCTCCTATTGTTGCTGGAACTACAGCTGCTATTGCTACAGGAGAGCATTCATGGAATCTTCTTAAAGCACTCTTGTGTTTCTTAGTAGCATTACTTCTACAAATTGGTGTTAACTATTCCAATGACTACTCAGATGGTATTCGTGGTACCGATGACGATAGAGTTGGTCCGCTACGCTTAACTGCTTCAGGCGTAGCAACTCCCGAGCAAGTTAAAACAGCAGCTTTTATTTCTTTTGGATTAGCTTGTGCTCTTGGAATTCTTATCATGAACATCACCCAGAGCTGGTGGCTCATCTTTGTTGGCGTGTTCGCAGTCATTGCTGCGTGGGGTTACACAGGTGGGAAAAATCCTTATGGTTATCGTGGTCAAGGTGAAATTTATGTTTTTATTTTCTTTGGTTTAGTAGCAACGCTTGGTACGGAATACGTCCAAGTTGGGCGAATTTCATTGTTTGGTCTTGTTTTGGCTTTTGGCATTGGGTGCTTTGCTTGCGCAGTTCTTGTTGCTAATAATCTTCGAGATGTATATACAGACAAAGTTAGTGGTAAAAATACACTTGCGGTGCGTATGGGTGAAGAGAATTCTAGAAAGTTTTATTTAGCTTTGATGCTTATCCCATACATTATTATCCTTCCTTATGTGTGGCGTGATTCCAATTTACTTTTTGTGTATCTTTCACTTCCATTAGCGTATAAACCATGCCAAACTGTTATGAGTGGGGCAAAAGGTTTAAGCCTCATTCCAGTCTTAAAATATACAGGATTTGTCAGTGTAGCGTACGCAGTACTTTCAGTTATTAGTAAAGCAGGTGTTTAATGCCAATTGTTATATATTCAGTTCTTCGTTTTCTGCTGTTCGGGGTTCCTTTTTTTGTTTTCCTTTATTTAGGTTTGGGAATTTTTGCCTCAGCAATTTTTGCAGCACTTATTTCCTTCTCTTTGTCCTATTTGTGGCTGGGTAAGTACCGCGTTCAAATTGTCGAATGGATTAAGAGCAAAAACAAGGGTACGAATGAGCGTATTTCAGAAGTGAATGCTGCTGAAGATGCAAATATTGAAAAAGAAAGCTCTAGAATAGAAAATGGGCTACACACTACAAACGAAGAGGACTAATGGAAGCAATACAAAATGTTGATAGCGGCTTTACGGTTTTTATCACTAAAGATAGAAATCCTTTTTTGAATGGATTTGCTGAGGTTTTGCAGTTTGTTGGCATGAAAGGCATGTTTATTGCTTTTGCTTTTCTGATTGGCTATTTTTTGTATCGTAGCTGTTTCAGGGTTGCTACTTTTGCTATTTTGGCGGTACTCTTTGTTACTGCTATTTCTGAAGGAATCAAGCACATGGTGCGCCGTCCACGCCCTGATCAAGCACTTCAAGTGATTCACGAAACTGGGTATTCATTTCCTTCTGGCCATTCTGCTGTTACTACCTGTTTTGTTACTGTTTGTATTCTAATTTTCCGCCAAAAATGGGTGAAAATTGTTGGTGTTATTTTTACACTTTTAATGCTCTGGAGCCGTACTTACCTGGGAGTCCATTACCTCTCTGATGTTATAGTTGGGGCTCTTGTGGGCTTTGTTTCAGCTGTCTTAGCTTGGTGGTTAGTGCGAAACTATTATGATGTTGTGTACGATAAACTTTTTGCTAAAACTATCGTGCGCTAGTTTATAAATATGGATTGACTTCTACGTTTGTTTTCCTATTTCAATCCAGAATACGAATGCAAGCCAGAGAAATAAATATTGACAACTGTGAAGTTAAAGATGATGCAAGCGTAACCTAGAATTGAGAGCCAAGCAGAACGTGCACCTGTCCAGCCTCTTGTAGCTCTAGCATGAAGATATCCAGCATAAACGACCCAGATAATGAAAGTCCACGTTTCTTTAACGTCCCAGCCCCAGTAACGTCCCCAAGCTTTTTCTGCCCAGATAGCACCAGCCATGAGGGTGAAAGTCCAGAAGACGAAACCAATGGTGTTGAAACGGTACGAAAGGTTTTCAAGAGTTTTTGCATCAGGTACTCTAGCTAGCCAAGGCATTGTTTCTTTACCAGATTCAGCAAGTTTAGTTCGGCGTTCTTGCAGTAATTGTAGACAGGACATGGCAAAGGTTAGTGTGAAAATTGATGAAGCAAGAACAGCAACAGATACGTGGATTACTAGCCAATAACTTTGCAAAGCAGGTACAAGGTGTCCTACTGGAGTTGGGAAACCTATTGTAGCTGCACACATCATAATCAAGGCGAGTCCAAGCACGAAAGTGCCGAGGAAGCGTAAGTCGCGTTTAATAAGCATCAACAAGAAGACACCTACAACGATCAATGAACCAGTAGTACAAAACTCGTACATATTGCCCCAAGGAACCCTCTTAGCAGCAAGACCACGGAAGAGCACGGCAGCAAATTCAATAATAAAGCCAAGAACGGTCAGGGCTACACCAACTTTTGCGTACTTACGGCTCGTTTCGCTATAAGGGATGGCAATGTGACTTCCTGCACCAGTGCGGTCTCTTAATTCTTCAGGACCACTAGTAGCAGAAGTATCCTGTGCCTTTTGTTTTACTAGCATCGGAGCAGTTTTTGAAGCTGAAGCTAGGTCATAAGTGAAGTAAATAAACGCAATTGTGTAGACAAGTGCTGCAGATAACATCAGAATTTCGCTCCACTGAGCAAGAGTTTCATTAATTTGCAAAACGGTTCCTTAACTGTTCTTCAAGAGTATTTGCTTCTCGTTCGAGAGTGAAATCTTCACCACGAGCAAGGAGTCCGAGTTCTAGTTTTCCTTCTTTGATTTTAGCCCATGCCCTTCTTCGAGGTATAAAGAGTGACATTGCAAGTGTACCAAGACCAATAAAACTGAAAATTAAGACAGGTAATTGACCAGGGTCATGGTGAACATCGAAACCAACATAACGAGGGATAGCATCAAGAGTAATGCTGCCTTTTCCTTCTGGCAGTTGATACGTTTGCCCTGGTTTGAGCACGATACCGCCTGCAGGAAGTTTACGACCATTCAGTTGCTTGAGTTTATCGGTATCGAGTACAAAAACATTCTGTGGTGTTCCACTATCGAGGCCTAGATCTCCGGTATAGGAATCTAGGGTAAGTGTTGGGTTCAACAAATCTGGAAAGTTTGAAAAAGAAATATTGTCTGTTGAACGTTCAGTTGTGGGCAGTAAGAATCCAACGAAAGCAAGTTGATCTGGTTTAGCATCGGGTACTTTTACTACTGTTGTTGAAGTATTGTTTGCATCTGTAGCTAAAGAAATAGTATTTTGTGAGTAGGCAATATTGCCTTGACCATCTCGAACGGTAATATGGGGTGCATACCCGTTACCAACAAGATAAACGTTAGTTCCACCGATTTTTAAAGGTTCATTAACTTTAATAGTCTGTTTCTTTTCTGGTGCTCCAGGGCCTTCCTGAGTTGTTACATCAGCAGTGAAGTCCAGAGGCTGTCCAATATGGTTCTGGCTTTCCAGATCATATTTCACTGTAAATTTATTAAGGCGAATAGAATAAGGTTGGAGTTTATCCTGCTTAAAGTAGCTACCTGGTGTGAAAGAATCATAGCTGGAGAGGTTATTAACAAAAGTTTCTCCTTCAACTACTGCTTTTTGACCGGTATATCCGAATAAGCTTCCAACTGCAACGCCAATAAGCACACCAATCAAAGATAAGTGGAAGGCAATATTTCCCGCTTCTTTAAGCATGCCACGTTCAGCAGCAACACTATCAGAGCGCAGTTCTGTGCGATAACGGTTTTTCTTCAAGATTTCTTGTGTTTCGCTCAGAATTTTTTTGCTATCTGCATTCTCAGTAAGGTCAATGACACGATACTGAGGCAATCTATTAAGATTGGCTGGTGTTCGTGGTGGTGGAGTTCGCCATGATTTCCAATGCGCTTTGATACGCGGAATAATACAACCAATAAGTGAGATGAACAGCAAAAGATAGATGGAAGAAAACCAGACAGATGAGAAAACATTAAACATCTGCAATTTATCTAAAATTGGACCAAGCGTTGGATTGTTTGCAAGGTAATCAGTTACAGCTGCTGGAGCACTTGAACGTTGCGGGAACAAAGAACCAGGAACTGCTGCTACAGCCAATAAGAGCAATAGAATAAGGGCAGTGCGCATGCTAGTAAGCTGACGCCACATCCATCGTAGAAATTCGCGAGTGTTCAATTGGGAAGCTGTGCTCATACTAGTACCCCAGTTCCCACGAGTTTAAGTTGTAAGTCATTTGTCCATTGTGTCCATAAGCCAGTGATGAGTAGCAAGCCTAAGATGATTAGCATTATGCCACCAATTTTTACAATAACATTCATTTTACTGCTTAAAAACTTAACAGTCCTCAAGCCATGTTGAATTCCTGCTGCAACTAAGAGGAAAGGTACTCCAAGTCCAAGACAATATATAAATGCAAGAACTGCTCCTTGAGTTGCTGCATGTGGACTTGTGTTGGTCATGGCAAGGCTTAGCACAGCACTTAGGGTTGGACCCATACAAGGCGCCCAACCTAAGCCAAAGACAATACCCAACAAGGGTGCTCCTGCCAGACCAGTTGGTATAGCAGGGTGTAATTTCTTTTCTTGCTGAAGGGATTTAAAACCACCAAGAAAAACAATGCCCATCATGATGACAAGGAATCCTAAAACCCTGGTAATGATATCTTTATACTGCAAAATCCAATGGCTTAAAGAACCTGCTAAAACACCATAGGCAACAAAGATCACTGAAAAGCCAAGCACAAAAAGTGATACTCCAAGAAGAAGTACTTTTTTGCTTTGCTGTTCCACCTTTGTTCCTGAAAGGCCAGTCACATAGGCAAGATACCCAGGTACTAGCGGTAAAACACAAGGAGAAAGAAAAGAGATAATCCCGGCGATAAAGGCAATAGGTACACTTGCTGCCATAGATCCTGAAAGGATAATCTGCTTAAACTCTTCTCCCATTATTCACTCAAGACTTTATTGACAAGGGCATTCAGGGTTGATTTATCGGTTACACCAAGGACGCGTGCTGCAACACGACCTTGTTTATCAAGAACTAGCGTAGTAGGTACTGCTTGTGGAGAAACTGACGCGTTAAAGGCAAGCATGATTTTACCGTTTCTATCGTCAAAACTTGGATAGCTGATGTTAAAAGTTCGATTAAAAGCATCCACATTTTCTTTAGTGTCCCTCATGTTGACACCATAGAAGTTAACTTTTCCAGTAAGGCCTTTGTTAACTTGTTCAAGGGCAGGAGCTTCTTTACGACAAGGAGCGCACGATGCATACCAGAAATTTAAAATAGTTGGTTTTCCACGTAACTGAGAGGCATTAATTTCTTGTCCTTCAAAAGTTTTGCCCGTAAAGTCAACTGCTGCGATTCTATTTCCTGGCGCATATTCAGCAACAGTCCCATCTCCTGCAATGTAATTCTTTTGATCTCCAGAATTTGCTTGTTTACTCAAACTATCTTGCGAGCTACATGCAGCAAGAGGAGATACTAAAGCGCCCAAGAGGGCAAGAGTTGCGACTTTCTTCATCCTTGATTAGGCTCCTGGAATTGTTGTTGCTTGAGCTAAGAGCGATTTAGCTGGCTCATGATACTCAACTTTTTCAATGACTCCGCTCTTAGTATTGTAGGTCAAGCTTGTTACTGATGCTAGAGAACATTCTCGCTGAGTAGGGTTATGAAATTTACGTTTCCCTTCAGCCTCAAGGCGCGTAATCCAGATAGGTAGTTGATGAGAAACTAAGAGTGCATCGTGCCCGTGCGTTTTATGGGCAGCATCGTCAATTGCAGCGAGCATTCTTGCGGCAATATGGTTATAATTTTCTCCCCACGATGGGGCAAAAGGGTTTCGTAGATATTTCCAGTACTTGGGTTTTTTGAAAAGTTCTTTTGAAACTTGTAGGCCTTGAAGATGATTTTCTGCTTCAATGAGTCGATCATCAAGAGTAACGCCAAGGTCGAAACCTTGAGCTGTTGGAGCTGCAGTTTCACGCGTACGTTCAAGGGGAGAGCTTGCAATGTAAGAGATATCTTGGTCTTTTAAAAAGTTATCGTAGGCCATTTGTGCCATTTCGTGGCCAAGTTTTGAAAGACCAAAACCTGGAAGTCTGCCATAGAGAACTTTATCAGGGTTATAGACCTCACCGTGACGAAGTAGATGTACTTTCACTATTGTCATGATTATATTCTCTCATAGCTTGCTTAAACCTATGAATCAAGGTAAATCTATGTTTCAATAAGAATATGAATACAGTAAATTTAGCACATAAAAAAATTCCCCAAACTATATTGTATACCTGGTATGCAGCATTGTTAGTGCTTGTTTTGGGTATCTTGCATCTGATCCATCAACAATTCTTTGTGAAGGACTACTTCAACATTGCGCTAGAAACCGCAACTGGTTCTGTGCAAGATTTCACCTTGGAAGGCTATAGACATGCTTCCTGGATTACTACTTTTTTCTCTGGTTTTTGGCTGATACTTTTTGGTATTTTTGCTTATTTGATGCATCAAGGTAAAAATGCTGGACGTATTGTTGTGAGTCTCGTTGCTCTTCTTAACATTGTTTTCTACGTAGTTTCTATTGGGCAATTACCTATTGAATTTAAATACGCTCCAGTAGGTGCCGTTATTCGAATTTTAAGTGTACTGAGCAGTGTTGCAATTTTGTATTTCATTCGTGCAGATCAATCTAAGGCATATTTTGCTGAAGTAAAAAGCGAAGATCAAAATACTAAAGTTGAACAGCCGTTGAAGAGTGTTGAGAGTCCCGTCAAGTAGATAGATGCCCGAAAACAAACCGCAGTATGGTGTTCGTTTAGAAGGCGAAGAGCTCAAACAGCATCAAGCAGAACAGGCGCAGCAAGCTACAGCACAGCAAACGTCAGAAGACAAAGAGCAATATGGTGTTTTGCCACTGCCAGAGTCTAACAAAGTTGTCCTTAAACCAAAAGATAATGATTTTGCAACTCCAGTTACGGAAAAAGCAACACCTCCGCAACAGGTCAAGTGGGCTTGGTGGGCATGGTTAGTAACTCAAGTAGTTTCAGCTATTTCAATGTTGTATTTTTATTTAGATAAGTTCCCTCAATTTATTGAGCAAAATAAAGCAACTATCCAGCAAGAACTTGTTTCTTCTGGAGAAAATGTTTCTCTTGATCAACTTGGACATACACTTAATTCTATGAAACCGCTGTTTATTGTGATTTCACTCTTGGCTTTAGCGCTATCAATTTTCTGGGGTTATAGAATGTTCCAAGGTAAGAGTTGGGCTCGCATACTTTTGACGTTCTTTTTGGTTTACCAGATTACTAGCATTCTTAACGTTTTTACCGGGTTTTCACACGATATTCCAGCTGCACTCTTAACCCTTATTTCAGCAGCTATTGCCATCGCAATTATGTTTTGGATGTGGTGTAAACCCGCACAAGATTACTTTGCAGCTATGCACAACTTTTATATTCAGCAGAAATATAAAAGAATAATGAAATAGTTACTCTTGTCTGAGAACAGCAGCTAAGCGTTCTGGGTTTACTCTCCAAAAGTCATGTGGTTTACCATCTACAAGAACTACTGGTACTTGGGTTGAATATTTTTGTTGCAGTTTTGCATCTTGCGTAATATCAATTTCATGCACTTCGGCAGTATGCTTTCGTGTTACGTCTTTAATGGTTTCTCGTGCCGTGGTGCACAGGCTACAGTGTGGAGTTGTTAAGAGAGTTATTGTATGGCTCATAGTATTAGAATACTCGCTTTTCTAGCCTCTGACGCTAGATGCTTAGTAAGATATTGATATGACTGAAAAAGTTGTTGCGTTTTTTGACATTGATAATACCTTAGTTAAAGGTTCATCAGTGGTTCTTTTCATGAGGTCACTTTTAGGTGAAGGTTTCTTCAGTAAGAAAGCCCTGGCCTACCAGCTTTACCATGGTCTTAGTTTTAAATTTCGTGGAGAAAATATGAATTTTCTTGACAAAATGAAACAAGGACTTCCCTTAAGTAAACCTATACAAGTGGAGTGGTTGCAGGAATTTTTATCTGAAATTTATGAATATAGGATTCAACCCAGATTGAAAAATAAAGTAGTTGAGACTCTTAAAGATCACCAACAACAAGGCCACGATGTATGGCTTATCACGGCAGCACCACAAATAGTAGCTGATACTTTTGCAGAAAAATTAGGTGCAACTGGAGCCGTTGGTACTCAAGGAGAGATTGTTGATGGTAACTTTACTGGTGTTGTGGCAGGTAAACTGATGCATGCCAAGAATAAATCAAGCTGTGCACAAAAGATTGCTGAAACATCAGGCTATAACCTGGATTCTTCCTACGCCTATAGCGACTCAGTGAATGATATCCCTCTTTTAAAAACTGTTGGTAATCCGGTAGCCGTTGATCCTGATAAAGATTTATTTCAGTATGCACAGCATCTTGGCTGGCCAATACTTAAAAGTAAATGAGGGTAGGCTCACTATAATTGTTGAGCGTTACCCTCATTTGTTTTAATCGTGAGAATTAAGTATTTGAGAGATCTTCGCCATTAGTGGCAATCACTTTTTTGTACCAATCAAATGATTTTTTCTTGCTACGATTTAACGTGCCATGCCCTTCATTATCACGATCAACATAAATAAAACCATAGCGTTTCTTCATTTCACCAGTTCCTGCTGAAATTAGGTCAATGCAACCCCACGTGGTGTAGCCGAGTACTTCTACGCCATCAAGGTCAATGGCATCACGCATTGCTGCAATGTGTTCTGCTAGGTATTCGATACGGTAGTCATCTTCAATTTTGCCATTTTCATCTGGCGTATCAATTGCTCCTAAACCATTTTCAACAACAAATAAAGGTTTTTGATAACGGTCATAGATTTGGTTCATGGTAATGCGGAAGCCCAAGGGGTCAATTTGCCAACCCCACTCGCTAGATTTCAAATAGGGATTCTTAACAGAGTCAAAAATATTACCACTAGTAAGATTACCGAGAACTTCTGGATCTACTGTAGCGATTCGAGAAGAATAATAAGAAAAGGAGATGAAGTCCACCGTGTGTTCGCGAAGGATATCTAAATCACCATCTTCTATCTTTACCTCAATATTATTGTTTTCCCAGTACTTCTTCACATAATTTGGATATTCACCACGAGATTGAACATCAATGAAGAAGTAGCTTTTACGGTCATTTTGTAATGCCTCAAAGATGTCCTTCGGATTAGGTGTATAAGGATAGTAGGTACCAGCAGCCAGCATACATCCAACTTTATTATCTGGATCTACTTCGTGAGCTATCTTAGTAGCTATGGCGCTTGCTAAAAGTTCATGATGGGCAGCTTGGTATTTTACTTCTTCTTTGTTTTCAACGTCTCCAAGGTAAAGACCTGCACCCATAAATGGTGCATGCATTAACATGTTAATTTCGTTGAACGTTAACCAATATTTAACTAAGCCTTTATAACGATTGAAGATAACGTTACATAGGTTTTCATAGAACTCTACTAATTTACGATTTCTCCAGGAGCCGTATTTTTCCACAAGGTGCATAGGGCAATCAAAATGGGTAATGGTAACGAGAGGTTCAATGTTATATTTTTTACATTCCTTGAAAATATTTTCATAGAACTGAAGGCCAGCCTCATTAGGTTCTTTTTCATCACCTTGTGGAAAAATACGGCTCCACGCAAGAGAAAGTCTATAGGTTTTAAAGCCCATCTCAGCAAAGAGAGCGATATCTTCTTTATAGCGATGATACATGTCAATGGCCACTTTAGCTGGATAAAAATGTTTATCATCAAAGTCATACATTTTCATTTCACCAGTGATGACTGCCCGTCGGTCTTCACCGACCGGCGAGACATCTACATTAGCTAGGCCTCGGCCATCTTCATCATAGCCACCTTCACATTGGTTAGCAGCTGTAGCACCACCCCATAAGAACCCTTCAGGGAATCCCATAACTTTCTCCTTGGATTAACGTATATCTTCTTCTTTATCTGCAGTTGAAGTTTCCACTAAATCTTCAACTGCATCTTTTTCTCCATCAAGATCTTTTTCCTTTTCGTTTTTATCTTCCTTCAGAACTTTTTCTTGAGAAGATGTTCCTGATGTTGTTTTCTCTGCTGTTTCTTTTTCTAGTTTTGCAGCTTGTTCTTCTTCTTCAGCTACAAGTTTTGCATCATATACTTTAATGAATGGGAAGTATATAACGAATGCTA
>JASGFC010000026.1:0-19808 GCA_047605865.1 Micrococcaceae bacterium
GCACGTACCTTTTATATTTTGGTCCTGCTTCCTCATCAAATTCTTTGATTTTATTACCTCGCAGAGCTAGCTTAATAATTTTGTAAACGAATTTACCTTCCTTCGGGCCAAGACCTAACCGTTCACGCAAAGTTGTATTTGACATTAACTCTTCATATGCGTAAAGCCTAGCTGCATGCCAATACACAGTATTGATGGTTTGTTTCGGAGTGTATTCATTGATGTTTTTGTATGGGTAAAGCTTCACAACTGTAGTGTTCCCTTCAGCTTTAATGCTTGGAGCAGGGAGGTGGTCTTCTTCAAGTGAGAGTATTGCTCTGTCAATCCCACAGCCTCTTGCCTCAACAAATCCCATTTTCTTGAATAAATCGGCCAATTGTGGATTCCTTGATATTTCTTTCATGTCCAATAACCTGTCTGCATTATTCAGGGGAGCACCAGCATTTGAGAATTCTACACGATTGTCACAAATACTTACCGTTGGCCTGCTGCCTTTTACGCTAAAGTCTTGATGAACCAACTGGTTAGCTAAGAGCTCACGTATAGCAATATCTGGGAAAGCTGCTGACACCATTTTTGCCCCTACAAGTCTCTCAAGAGATTCTGGAAGCAGGTCTCTTGTTTGTTTCAAAAATGCTTCGAAACCAACTGCTACACCTTGTTCAAGGCTTGCTTCTTTGAGGGTTTGTATTTGGTTATTCCCTTTGTATTTAACCACTTGTGGAGCATGCCAGTGTAGACGTGGAAAATCTGAAAAAGACTTGGCAAAAGTATAAGCACCAAGGTTTGTGATGTTGTATTTTCGACTGCTCTTTACAACTAATCCATCTTTTTCCATCTCATCAAGAGTTTTATTTTCGCTTAATCCGATAGGATGTCCAAAGTGCTTTTTGTAACTATCGGTATCCAGAAGCTCCGATACATCAGCTACTGAACAGTCGTGTTTAGCTATTTCACTTTCAAAGTTCGAACTGACAAAAGATAACCATAACTCACGTTCTTTTTCAGGGTGATCTTTCAAAGGTTTTTTGGAAGACCCACTCCTAATCCAGCGTTTTCCTTGGAAAGAAACTGGCCTGTTTGCATTCATGTGAATTTGCATAACTACTACATTAAGTCCCGTCACCTTTACTTCATGAAAATCAACAATTAGCTCTGGGTCTATATTTCTTTCTAGCCAAGTAATAAATGGCTGGCTTTTATGCTTCTGGCTCTTTGGCTTGAAGGTTGTTCCAACCACCTTTTTATCATCGTTGATGCCCCAGAGCATGTATGAACATCTACGTCCGTGAATCTGAGCAGAATTAGCTAGGGCAGAAATGTATTCTCCTATAAGCTCACAGTGAGTGTTATTTACCTTAAACTCAAGGAATTCAGACTCGTCTTCCTTAAGAAGCTCAAGTACGTCTTCTTCAGTCATCTTTTTCTTATTCGCCAAACTAATTCCTTAAAAACTCAAAACAGGTTATGATTCCTGTCATTTCAACGAAAATTCTTTTCGCTAAACTAATTCCAATGATTAAACACCATATTTTCATACTATTCTTGTCAAATCAACTTAAAATAATGATTTTGCTTTTCTCCACACTAATTCCACAATTCTTGATTATGGTCAGTATTTGCTTAAAATTAAACATATTTTCTTTTCTCCAAACTAATTCCAAAGTATAGGGGATAACACTACAATCCAGAAAATATGGTTTTCGTAAAATATTACAGAGTACGTACGCTGTAATCTTGTTCAGTTAAGATTGTTGTGGAGGTAGACATGACTACTATTTATGATTTTACAGTTACAGACCAGCAAGGTAAGGATGTTTCGCTTGGGCAATATCGTGGGAAAGTGTTGTTAGTGGTTAATACAGCAACACAATGTGGCTCAACACTACAGTATGATGGCTTGGAAACACTGTATAAAAAGTATAAAGACGAGGGTTTTGAAATCTTAGATTTTCCATGCAATCAATTTAATGAGCAAGCTCCGGAAGATATTGCAGAAATAGACAATTTCTGCAGAGTTAACTATGGAACTGAGTTTCCTCGCTTTGCAAAAATTAATGTCAATGGACCAAATGCTGACCCACTATATCAGTGGTTACGTCAAGAACAGCCTAATGATTCTGGCAATGCAAGCGAAGTGAAAACTTTCGTTGAGCGAATTACTCCAATGAATCCTTATGTTCAAGAACCTGGTTCTATTAAATGGAATTTTACAAAATTCCTTATTAGTTCTGAAGGCGAAGTGATTGACAGGTTTGCAACTATAGTGCAACCAGAAGATCTTGAAGAACCCATTGCATCAGAACTCCAGCAGTAGCTAGTTCTACGAAGGTTAATGCTTTAGTTTGCTTGCTTTTCTCTGCTTAAGAGACTTTCTTTGATATTTAGTCCCCAACCGAATCCTCCAAGTGTTCCATCGCTTCTTAGCGCACGATGGCAGGGGATAAACAATGAGACAGGATTCTTTCCACAAGCAGTGCCTGCTGCACGAGTTGCGCGCTCGTTACCTGCTTCTTTAGCTAATTGTGTATAACTTAGAACAGTTCCTGCTGGAATTTTCCGTAATGCTTCCCAGATACGGAGAGTGAAAGGAGTGCTAGTGGTATGAACGGATACTTGAAGTATTTTGTCAAAGTTTCCAGAGTAATAATCAAGGACAGCAGTTTCAATATCATGCATTTTCTTCTTTGAAGGTGTTTCATATCCAGGAAGATATTTCATGAGTTCATTGAAATCATTTGTCCAGCCCGAAGCAACCACTTTATTTTGATGGACCACCATTGTGAAAGGTCCATCTGGAGTATTTAATGTGCTGTAAAAAGTATCCATAATCAAAGGATACTCTCGTTATGAGTTATTGAATTACTCGTTTATACTTGTACTTATTGCCCTTTAAGACTACTAATGGAGTAAATGTGAAATCAAACGTTGAGAAAATCAGCCCTACTCATGCAAAACTTGAAATTGAAGCAACCCCAGAAGAACTACAGCCAGCACTAGATAAGGTTTATAAAGAACTAGCTGAACAAGTTGCAATTCCAGGGTTTCGTAAAGGTAAGGTGCCTCAAGCTATGTTGAAACAGCGTGTAGGTGGTCCTTACATCCTAGAGCAAGCTGTTAATGAATCACTGAACGGTTTCTACCAACAAGCTATTGAAGAAAATAAGATTTTCCCACTTTCTCAACCTGAGGTTGAAGTTGTTTCTCTTCCTGACCCAGATTCTTTGGAAGGGAACGTTAAAGTTAATCTTGAAATGGATATTCGTCCTGATGTTGAACTTCCAGATTATTCTAATCTCAATGTTGAGGTTGATCCTGTAGAGGCTTCTGACGATGATGTTAACGATGCTCTTACAGATCTTCAAGCACGTTTTGGTTCTTTGAAAAGTGTAGATCGCCCAGCTTCTCATGATGATCATGTTTCTCTTGACATGGTAGCTAAAGTTGATGGTAAAGAAGTAGATTCAGCTAAAGGCATTAACTACCAAATTGGTTCAGGCAACATGCTTGAAGGTATGGATGAAGCACTTGATGGTCTAAGCGCTGATGAAGATGCTACTTTTAACACTAAACTTGCCGGTGGCGAACACGCTGGTAAGGATGCTGAAGTTAAAGTTAAGGTCAATGCTGTCAAGGAACGCGAACTTCCAGAAGTTGATGATGATTTCGTACAGATGGCCAGTGAATTCGATACTGTTGATGAGCTCAAAGATAGCTTGAAGAAACAGGTAACAGAAGATAAAGGCTTCCAGCAGCAAGTGCAAGCCCATGAGCGCACTCTTGATGTTTTGCTAGAAAAGACTGACATTCCTGTTCCTCAGTCTTTGATTGATGAAGAAGTTAAGCGTCACTTTGAGCAATCTCAAGAAGACCCAAATGATAAAAAACATGAAAAAGAAGTTCGTGCAGATGCAGAAAAAGCATTCCGTTCACAACTCCTTCTCGATACTATCGCTGAGAAAGAAAACATCCAGCTAGACCAGCAGGAAATCATTGATTACATCATGGCAACTGCACAGCAATATGGAATGGATCCAAACCAGTTTGCACAAATGCTTGATCAAACTGGTCAAACTTCTGCATTGATCGGTGAAGTTGGCCGTAAAAAAGCTCTTGCAAAGGTTGTAGAGTCAGCAACTGTTAAAGATACACAAGGTAATCTTGTAGAAACAACTCCACAAGAAGACGAAGATTCTAGTGATGAAACTACAGCTGATTCTACTGACGAGACAACTGATACAGATTCAACATCAAAGTCTGAAACTAAAGACTCTCAGAAGAAAGATAAAAAATCCAAAAAGGATAAGAAATCTAAAGACACAAAAGATAAAGATAAAAAGTCTAAAAAAGAAACAAAAAGCAAAGATAAAAAGTCTAAAGACAAAAAGTCCACAAAAGACACAAAAGGTAAGAAAGACAAAGGGTCTACAAAGTCTACAAAAGACAAAGACAAGTAGTCTTTCCAAGCTATTGTTCTCTCAGGGCAAATAAAATGAGCCATGAGCGAACAGCTTCATGAAGTCCTTAATAAATGTTCCTCTTAACTGTATATTTTAGTTAAGAGGAACATTTATTAACAGAAAGATAAATACACATGACTGATATCGGTATGCCCCGAGCTGAAGAAGGTGCAACTGCAAATCCACAGGATGATTACATCTTCAATAAATTGCTCAAAGAACGTATTATCTGGCTAGGTTCAGATGTGCGTGATGACAATGCAAATCAAATTTGTGCTCAAATGTTGCTGTTAGCAGCAGAAGATCCTGAAAAAGATATTTGGCTCTACATTAACTCTCCTGGTGGTTCTATTACTGCAGGTATGGCTATCTATGACACCATGCATTTCATTCCTAATGATGTTGCTACAGTAGCTATGGGTATGGCTGCCTCTATGGGACAATTCCTCCTTAGCTCAGGCACTAAAGGTAAGCGTTATGCTACACCTAATGCACGAATCTTGATGCACCAGCCTTCTGGTGGTATGGGTGGTACTGCTTCAGATATCCGTATTCAAGCAGAGCTCATTCTTGATATGAAGAAACGTTTATCAGCACTGACAGCAGAACAGACTGGTCAGCCAGTTGAAAAAATTCTTAAAGACGCAGATCGAGACCGTTGGTTCTCTGCTGAAGAAGGCTTAGAATATGGCTTCTTCGATCATATCGCTGAAAAAGCTGGACAAGTTTCTGGCGGTGGCGGAACTTCGGCAAACCTTAAACCAAAAGGTAGGAGAGGCTAATAATGGATTTACAGATACCACAAAGCGTTGCAATGCCTACAAATGAAGGTCGTTACGTTGTTCCTCAATTTACCGAACGTACACCTACTGGCATCAAGACCCAAGATCCTTATGGAAAGCTCTTTGAAGAGCGAATCATCTTCATGGGAGTTCAGGTAGACGATACCTCAGCTAATGACATCATGTCCCAATTATTGGTTCTGGAATCAATGGATCCAGAACGCATGATTACGCTGTATATTAACTCTCCTGGTGGTTCTTTCACAGCGATGACAGCCATCTACGATACCATTCAGTACATTAAACCTGAAGTTCAGACTGTATGCCTTGGCCAAGCAGCCTCTGCTGCAGCTACCATTCTTGCAGCAGGTTCACCTGGCAAGCGTTTGGCTCTACCAAATGCTAGAATTCTTATTCACCAGCCTGCAACAGAGGGTACTCGCGGTCAAGCTTCAGATATTGAAATTCAGGCAAATGAAGTTATGAGAATGCGTGAATGGCTTGAAGAGGCTTACGCACAGCACTCTAATCGTACAAAAGAACAGATTAATGCTGACATTGAGCGCGATAAAATTTTGACAGCTCAAGAAGCCTTAGAGTATGGACTGATAGACCACGTCCTAGAACCACGAAAAAAGGGTAAGGGCAAATAAATAACTTTCTTTTAAGAGGTCACTTTATTACGGTAAAGTGACCTCTTGAGTTTCCATGAGACCTTCGTGCACTTTGACCTCGTTGATAGCAGTAACTCGCATCGTGTCCTGATTAAAAATAATTAAGCAGCTACATTGTAAGATAGGAACATGTCTAGTATCCGCAAAAACTCTTCAGACTCTCTTAAACGTTGTTCTTTTTGTGGCAAAAGCCAAAATCAAGTTAAAAAGTTGGTAGCTGGCGCATCAGTGTGCATTTGTGATGATTGTATTAATGTCTGTAATGAGATCTTACAGCAAGAATTAGGTACTGAAAATATAGTACAAGATCACGAACTTCCAAAGCCACAGGAAATCTTTAACTTCTTGCAAGAATACGTTATTGGTCAAGAGAACGCTAAACGCACTCTCTCTGTTGCAGTGTATAACCATTACAAACGTATTTTTACTGAAAAAGTGTTATATGGCAATAATGATTACTCTGAAGTTGAGTTGGCAAAGTCTAATATTTTAATGATAGGTCCAACTGGTTGTGGTAAAACTTACCTTGCGCAAACCTTAGCTAAGAAGCTCAATGTGCCTTTTGTTTCTGTTGATGCAACTTCTTTAACGGAAGCTGGTTATGTTGGAGAAGACGTAGAAAGCATCTTAAATAAGCTCCTTCAAGCTGCAGATTACGATAAAGATCGCGCAGAAAAGGGAATAATCTATATCGATGAAATTGACAAAATTTCTCGTAAAGATGCAGGTGGTTCACTCAATCGTGATGTTTCAGGTGAAGGTGTGCAGCAAGCTCTACTGAAGATTCTTGAAGGCTCTGTTGTTGCAGTTCCGCCACAAGGTGGAGGTAGGAAGCACCCACATCAAGAGTATGTTCAGTTTGATACTAAAAACGTACTTTTTATTGTTGCTGGCGCATTTAATGGTATTGATGAAATTGTTGAAAAACGATCAGGAGAGAAATCACTTGGTTTTGGTTCTGATATGGCTCAAATCCATCAATTCAACACCAGTTCTGATATTTTGTCAGAAGACCTCTCAAAGTTTGGTCTCATTTCAGAGTTTATTGGTCGTTTGCCAATTATTACTTCAGTGGATGAACTTGATAAAGAGGACTTATTACGAATCCTTAAAGAGCCAAAGAATTCACTGGTTAAACAGTTCCAAAAGATGTTTGACATGGATGGTGTGCAGCTTAGTTTTACCCCAGATGCCTTGGAAGCAATTGCTGATTTAGCAATTGAACGAGAAACCGGTGCACGTGGACTTCGCTCAATTCTTGAAGACGCACTACAAGATATCATGTTTGAAATTCCAAGCAGGGACGACATCGAAGAAATTATTGTTAATGCTGATGTTTTACTGGAAAAGGCAGAACCTCAAGTTATTAGCAAAGGAAAAACAGAGAAGTTCGGGTAGTGCCCAACTTTATTCTTGCGCTAGGAACTCGTTGAGCTACTGTGCGATATGGTTACAAAAGCAATAGCGCTATCACCATCGTGGCTAATGGAACAATGAATAAAAATTTTCTTCCCTAAAGATGTAGTAACGGCCTTAGCTATTGTTCCAGACAATGCCATATAAGGACGGTCCCAATTATCATGGCGCACTTCAATTTCTTGCCAGTTAACTTTATCTGGAGAAATGATAGGTGGCTTACCTAACATGGCATTTGACCAAGCTTTGATAAGTGCTTCTTTAGCCGCCCATATCCCAGCTAGATGTTGTGCAGATTCATGCAGAGCATTTTGAATAGTTTTTGCCTCGGCTCGTCGCCTTTCTCTTGCTGTAAAAATAGCAGGAAGAGACGAGCCAGGCAGAGCTATCTGTTCAGAAAATGCATGAATGTCAACTAAGTCAACCCCAATTCCTAAGGTAGTCATTAGTATATTCCATCTGTGTTCAGACGAGCATGAGGGTCAAGTAGCATTGCTGCTTCAGCTTCGTGAGCATCAACATCGCTTGAGAAACGACGATTCGGAGCTTGCTCAAACAATTCTGCATGACCAATCATTCCAGCCTCAAGGCGGCGAGCACCTTGCCTGATGCGAGTTTCTGCTTGCTTACGCCATTGATCAGCTACATGATTACCTTCTGAATGACGTAATGCTGCTTCAAAAGCACCAGGGTGTACTAGAACAACTAATGAAGAAACGTGACCAAAGCCAAGAGAAGTTAGCATAGCAGCTTTGAAAGTACCCATGGAGCTTACATCAAGCGGTTGACGTAACCAGACCAACCATGGTTCTTCAGCTAGTGCATCATCAACGCAATCCAGTGAAATATTACCTGGAATGTGGTGATCTGCAAACAACTGACAAATACCAGAAACTTGGAACACTGCAGCTCCACCTTTAGCATGTCCAGTCAGCGTCTTCTGCGAAATCACGAACATAGGGTTTCCTGGTGTTCTATCAAGAGCTTTAGCTAAGCGAGTGTGTAGGTCAGATTCGTTAGGATCATTAGCATTAGTAGAGGTATCGTGCTTAGAAATTACTGCGATATCATCTGCTGTTACACCGAGTTTTGCAATGGATTTGCTCAGTAGTGACTTCTTTCCACCACGAGCAGCACCTAATGCACCAATTCCAGGAGCTGGAATTGAAGTGTGAATACCGTCTGCAAAACTTTGTGCAAAACCAACAACAGCTAATACGGGTAATCCCATTTGAGCTGCAACATCACCACGAGCTAGCAGTACAGTACCGCCACCTTGAGCTTCAATGAAGCCGTCACGTCTGCGGTCATTTGCTCGAGAGTAGAAGCGTTCATTGATGCCTTTATCTGCCATATTTTGTGAGTTGGCAGTGGCATTCATGGAACCAAATCCCACGATACTTTCTACTGCCATATCATCAATAGCTCCAGCAACAACGAAAGAAGCTTTACCACAAGTAATCTTGTCTACACCTTCTTCAATTGAGACAGCTGCAGTAGCACAAGCACCTACAGGGTGAATCATTGAACCATAACCACCAACATATGTTTGCATAACATGAGCTGCCATAACGTTTGGCAATGTTTCTTGCAAAATATCAGATGGGTAATCTTCGCCAAGGAAACGGTCAACGAATAGCTTGCGCATGGAGGTCATGCCACCAAAACCTGTTCCTTGAGTTGAGGCAACCTCAGTTGGATGTATTGCCTGGAGCAACTCGGCAGGAGTAAAGCCAGCTGATAAGAATGCATCGACAGTTGTTACCAAATTCCACGCTGTCATGCGGTCCATACCTTCCATAACACTTTGCGGAATACCCCATTTACTAGCATCAAAGTCTGTAGGCAATTGACCACCAACTGTACGAGTTAAGGTTGCACGGCGTGGTAATTGTGCTCTAGCACCGGCTAAGCGTGTTACTTCCCATTCACCATCTTCAGTTGCTTGAATGCGCGTTAAACGAGGATCTTCTACCACATAAGATTCAGCTGTTTCCTTATCGGGCACAGTGAATGTTACATCGTGAGAAAGGAATACGGTTGCATCTTCTTCGCTACCTCGATCTTCAATAGCCCCTTCGTTAACAAAAGACCTGACACCAGAGCGTGCAATGACTTCGTCACGATAACGAGTGAAGATTTCGTTTTCAGGAATGAGTTCATCTTCAGCGTTGTACCATCCAGCGTTAGGAGAGTCTTTCCAACGAAGTAAGCCCATCATCCAAGCTAATTCTAAAACACCAGCTGGAGTTAAATCTACTGTTCCATCAGTGTGGATGCCAAGTTCTGCTTGGTGTCGGGTACGGGCAGATCCCCAGGTACTGACTTCGCCAATACCAACAATAACAACCATATCTTCAGCTCGAGCAGTCACATCTTTCCAGAGTTTAGCTTCGTATGGGATTAAATCAGGATTTGCTGGAGCAGATAGCGCAGGTATTTCATCTGTACTTTCTTCGCTTACAGTTTCTTCTTCAGTGACTAAATCTGCCATAGCTGATTCTTTTAAGGCTACTAAGTCAACGCCATCATCTAAACCACCTGTTAAATCTGCAAGAACTGGCTTAGTGAGAGCTTGCTTGCGAGTAGTGTTAGAACACAGTTTAATGAGTTCATCTGCAATTTCAGTTGTTGAGTAGGTTTGAATACCTGCCTTTTCAGCAGCATTAACAAGAGGATCATTTCCTCCCATCAAGCCTGTGCCACGAACCCAACCAATCTTAGGGTGGGCAAGAGTTACGCTCTTGGCCCATGCTTTCTCAACAGACCAACGATTGAGAAGTGCATCAAATGCTGATTTAGTTTCACCATAAGCACCGTCACCTCCGAAGATTCCACGGTTTGGAGAACCTGGCAAAATGACGTGCACTTTTTTGTTGACTTTAGTTGTAGAACTATTTTGTTGAGCTAAGCCAGCAATTGCACGTTCAACACTCCAGAGGAGTAGTCGACTTTGTGCTTCGAAGTTCTCGCCTGCATCTGCAAGCGTACCCATCACTGAAGGTGCAGCAAATGGCAAGAAGAGCGTAGGAGTTAAAGCAGGTTTTAATACCGTGGTAACGGGACCTACAACTTTAACTTGTTCATGTCCAACCCAATCAATGAGTGCATCAACATCACGATAGCTTGATAGATTAGCAGGGACAACCCATAATTTAGCTCCAGCACTAGCATTTTCACGATAGAGTTGCTTAGCAAAATCTAAACGCTTTGCATCAATGCGAGAAGCAGTCATGATAACTGTAGCTCCACCAGAAAGTAGCTTAGCAGTGACAGCACCGGCAATAGATGTTGGTGCTGCACCTGTTACAAGGGCTACATCTTCAGCAAATTTACCAGGCTTTTGATCTGTAGCTTCTTGAGCTATAGTAGTGTATTTTTTAGACAAGCTTGCATTGCCTGCTTTTTTAGCTTTTTCTGACCACCATTTCGCTTGTTCAGCAATAGCTTCACCAGTACCTTTGAATGATATCTTAAGTTTTGGATCATTCCATAGACGCGCTAAATCTTCACGAGCAGAAGCCCAACGATCATCAAGGAGAACAGCTTTCTTCTCATCAAAGACAGGGCTTACCTGATCAAGCCACGTGCTACCAAGCTCTGCGCTAACAGCATCAGCAACTTTTTGAGCTAATTCTGCCTCTTCATCAGCTTCTGGTGTTCCTTCTTCTAATTTTGAAACTCCAGCTAAGCCAAGAGCTTCCAGCATTGACTTTGCTGAATCAGCAAGCAGACCATTACTGCCAAGTAAATCTTCTTTGAACTGGTCAAGAGCAGCTGAATCAACAACAGCACCACCAGTGCTAGAGCCTGTTGCTTGTGGAAGGGAAACAGAAACTCCATGAGCCGTTGCTACAGCTTGTACTGCTTGGTCAATGAGATCATCAGCTTCGGCAGCTGAAGAAACAAGCAACGGTAGTGTACTCAATGAGCCACCTCGAGATGAATCTCCATCACGGCTGCCGAGCAAAATTTCAGCAGTAACTGCATGAACCCAGCCCTCTCCTAAGAGCCAAGTATCTTTCACACGCTCTGAAATACGAGTAGCTTTAACACCAGCACTACCAAAGAGTTTACGAATCCTATCACGAATTGCTTCACCAAGAACAGGACCAAAAGCTTGGTAGTTATGAGCAAGACGATCCACGCTCACACTCAGCTCTGCCACGTTTGCATCAGCTGCTCCGTCAATGGAGGCTAAGCCTAATTCTGCAGATAAGTCCATTAACAATTGGTTACGTCTAGCAGAGGCACCGTTGGTTAAAGTATCAGTGGTGTCATCATTTGTAATCTGATCTAGACGTAATTTATTGGTATATGCCATCAAAGTTTTAATAGCTGCAGAAGCAGTAAAGGGTATGTCTGCAGGGCGTTCTCCAGAAGCTACTGGGGCAGCAGGTGCTGGCGCGGTTTCAACAACTTCTGTAACAGGTTCAGCAGGAGCAACAGTGGGAGCTTCTTCAACTGGAGTTTCGCTTTCAGCTTTTGTTTCAGTTGGTGTTTCTTCTTCCGGTTCAACTTCAATGGAACGAACATCGTTATGAGTTACTACTTTTTCATCACGTTGAACGTTAAGGACTGCGCATCGTGTTCCACTAAATTCAGGTAGTTTCAAAGTCTTTTCACCTAAAGAAGTCAAGGTAGGCGATGCTGCTAGTCCAATTTCAATCAGCCGTTCTACGCCCAAGCCACCAGCTTCTCGTGGAGTTAAGAGTAACTCTTGAGTTTCAATCCAGCGCACTGGAGAAGCAAATTGCCAGCACAATAACTCCACAAGCAGCAGACGAGCTAGTTTCTCTGGTTTTTTGGCTGCCTTTTCCCATGCCTCAGGTTTTTCCAGAAGCTCACGAAGTGTTTGCGAATCAACTTCTTCTACGATAGTTTCTGCAAATGAACGAGTTAATTCAAAGGGTATAGCTACGAGGTTAGGAATATAACTATGCGCTAAATGCTTGTAATCAATCTTTTCAGGTAAGAGCTTTAAGAGTTTTTCACGGAACTCTTCAACACCATCGCGCAGTACTTTAGAGTGGAATGGCACATCAAGCCCAGGAATATACATAAACGCATTCCTACCTCCGAAGGCTGTAGTACGTTCTTCAACATCAGCCTCTAGAGCTTTAAGTCCAGCTATAGTACCAGCAATAGCGTATTGCTGACCAGCAAGATTGAAGTTAACAATTTGTAGAAACTCACCAGATTTTTCAGCAACAGATTCAATATAATCAATGACTTGAGCATCTGAAATACCAAATTGATTTGGACGCAAAGCTCCCATCCGATAATTTGAACGCCCTTGCTCATCACGTTCTACTAAATTGTGCATTGTTGAACCACGATGGAACACAATTTCCAAGACTGTTTCTAGTGGAATTACTTCACCATATGAGGAAAGAGCCGTGTATTCACCCAGTGAGTGACCTGCAAAGTAAGCACCTGAAACAAGAGCGTTTTGTTCTCTAAGTCGTTCAGTCTGGGCAAAAGCCATAGTAGCCATTGCCACTTGGGTGAATTGAGTTAAGTTCAACAAGCCTTCAGGGTGACGCCATGTTTGTTCTTCGGAAACAATTTCCGTAGGGTTATCACGCACAACATTGATAATGGAGAAACCAAGTTTATCTTTAGTGACTTGATCAGCTTTTTCCCATACTTCTTTTGCTGCGGCTGAACTTTCCATTTCGTCAAGTCCCATACCTTGAGCTTGGATACCTTGACCAGGATAAACATAGGCAGTGCGAACGGGTAAAGTTGCTGCTGTACCACGTGAGACAACCTGACCATTGATTTTAGAAGTAACTTCTATGACCTGACCGCCATCGGGCAAGCGACCGATACGTTCTGCAGTAAGATCAATCTCATCATTAAGATTAACTAAACCGTACATATTGTAAGACCAGCCAGTAATCTGATTCCCAACTCCATCACTTCCGCTTGCAGAAACTAGGTTTTGAGCTACAGCAGATAGCCACATTCCATGAACAAGTGGAACACGAAGGCCAGCCACAATTGATGCATTCGTTGAAGTGTGGATAGGGTTAAAGTCACCTGAAACATTTGCAAAAGGTGTCATATCTGCTGGAGCAGTAACTCTAACATGACGCAATGTAGAACGAGGAGTGTCAATCATGTCATGTGCATTACCACCAGCATCTGCGACAGCAGGAGGTGGGGTAGTAGCTCCTATACGGCCACGAATTGCGAAACGTTCGCTAAACTCACCAATTTCTTCACCATCGTGCAGCAAAGTCTCTTTGACAACCACGATGCGTCCAGCAGAAGATTCAAGAAGCTCAACAGTACGAGCAACTACAGTCAACTCAACAGGACCATCAGCAAGTAATTCAGCAAGATTAACGTCTAAACGAGCAGTATGATCAAGGTGTACCGCAGAGAGTAAACCTTCAATAACAGGGTAATCATCAACCATAGCTGAACCCAGCGCTGCATAAATTGCTGGCCAGCACATTCCTAGCAGTGCATCTGGCACCCACTCAACTGGTTGATATTCAGCAGGAAGCGCAGCTGCAGTTGCAGTACGGTGCAAAGCAGCAAGAGAAGGGTTAACAGTAAAGGCCCATGTAGCTTCGCCAAACTCAGAATCTTTAGACGGCTTCATCACTGGTAGCTTGTCAATTGGGTCTCCAGTAATTGTAGAACCACCCACACCAGCAGTTGCTGCTAATAGTGCATACATATTTTCTGGCAGAGTATCACGATCAACCACTGGCATTGCACCAAGAACAGCTTCTTTACCAGCACGAAGAGGAATGGTCAGCGAGCGGACAGCATGATGATCTGCTCCTTTCGGATCTTCATCCCAATAGGTATCAAAATTAATTGTCACATCATACACATCAGTGTTATCTTCTTGCTCAGTGATGGTAAAAGTATCTGGCTGAAGAATATGGGCAGGGTTTTCAATCAGGTTTCCATTCCACATAATATGTGGTGCCTGAGTGATGAACTCAGCAGCATCTTTAGCTCTTGCAAGTCGAGCATAGGCTTTTGTAGTTTCTCCAGTAATACGAGCAGCACAAGCAGCTTCAAAACGAGCTAGTAATTCACCAATTGGTTCATTGATTCTATCAATACCAGCAACAGAGACAGGGCCAGGAATAATACGAACCTGATCAGCAGAGTATCGATCATCTTGTGATTGCCAGAGGTTATCTTGACCCCACCAACGAAGGATATCATCATCTAATACTGGCACAAATGGCATTGGTTTAGGGTGTTTACGGATAAGTTCAGTGAACCATGCTGCATCACGAGGGGTAACCAGTAGCGTTTTTGCTGTTGGATATTTTTCAACGAGCTTATCAATAGCTGCAAAAGGTTCACGAACTGAATCAATATCAGGGAACAAAGTCTCAATTTCACCGTATTCAGCCTCGTTAAGTCGACCTTCAATTCTGTGCAATAAGTCGAGGAAACGATCAATCCAGGTTTCATCAACCCAAGGGTACGATAACTTTGCAAAACGAGTCGCCCACTCTAAATACGTCATGGTATCTAAATCACCAAAATATGGTTTTGCAGTCTTATTTAATGCTTCAACAATTTCATCTTTGCGAGCAGCAATAGCTTTGGCATCACCAGTAACTTCAGCAATGAGACGAGCGCAGGCAGAAGCAGAGTTATCAATTTCATGAATGTCAGCACGCAAGTGTGACAAGCTTGAAGCCATACCATTACGAGTCTGGCCTTCACCAATCCAACCACCCTGGGTATCTTCAACTGCAGGAGGAACACCTTTAGTTTTGAGAAGTAGTTGTTTAACTTCTTCAGTAGTTTTTGCCTCTTTAGCTGTCATTGCTGCAGTACCGATGAGTACTCCATCAACCGGCATTTTACGATTATTATAAGGTAGTGACCATTCACCACTGATGTAGTCAGCAGCACGTTCTGGCGTACCAATACCACCACCAACACATAGGACAACGTTTTCATGTTCCCGAATTTGTGTGTATGTTGAAAGAAGTAGATCATCAAGGTTTTCCCAAGAGTGGTGGCCACCAGCATGGCCATCTTCAACGTGCATGATAATGTCTGTACCTTCAACTTCGCGAGCAATGGCAAGAACTTGACGAATTTGAGCAACGGTTCCTGGTTTGAAAGCAATATAGGGCATGCCAGCAGTTTTAAGTTCTTCGATAAGTGCATCAGCCTCATCAAGTTCAGGGATACCTGCTGAGATAGTTACTCCGTCAAGAGGAGCTCCAGCTGCACGAGATTTTAAGACGATACTCTGAGTGCCAAATTGTAGATTCCAAAGATAACGGTCAAGGAACATGGCATTAAACTGTGCTGTATGACCAGGTTTTAACTGTTTGCGCAATGATTTTAGATTTTGTGTATACACTTCTTCAGTAACTTGACCGCCACCGGCAAGTTCAGCCCAGTATCCAGCATTTGCTGCAGCTGCAACAATTTTTGCATCTACGGTAGTAGGGGTCATGCCTGGTAACAAAACAGGAGAACGCCCAGTTAATCGTGAGAATTTAGTATCCACAACTGTCTTACCATTTGGCAGTTCGATGGTAGTTGGGGCAAACTTTGCCCAATCAATAGTTTTTGCTGGGGTGTTGCCTAGAGTCATGAACTTATCGCGAGATGCCGCAGTTCCAAGTGCAATAGTGCCAATGCCTGTTCCATTAAGGTTTTCTGCATTGATCTGATCAAGGCTTTCGCCTGGCCCTAAATCAAGAACCCAGTGAGCGCCAGATTCAATGATTTCGCCTAATTGTATTGGCCAATCTACAGGCTCTAACAGAATTTTTTTAGCCAGTGGTTCAACAATCTTGTGATCTATTCCAGTAGCTTTTGCCCATGCTAGAACTTGTTGGTAAGCCTGCTTCAAAAGCTGCGAATGATATGGGGCACCTAGATGAAGGAAATCATAGCGTGCTTTAAAGCCTTTACCACCATGGGTTTTCTTCTCAATTGCTTGTGCTTCAGTAGCTTCACGTTCTTTACCTGCTGCAATAAGTTGTTGTAAATGTGCAGGATTACCTGAAAGGACAAAACGAGTTGGGCTATTGACTAGACTCACATTAACTGATTCAAGGCTCGCAGAATCAAGAAGTTCTGTTAAAGCTTTATGGGAAACTTCTTGTACTGACAACATTGGTGTTGCTGCGCCAATAGCGTATAAAGCATCGTTAACAACTTGGGATGAAGTTGCTGCACCAATTAAACGACTTGTGGCAAAGATTTCAGCTTGCTTTTTTGTATCATGACCAGCCCATGCTGAAAAAAACTCTGCAGCTAAAATTCCTTGTGAGTGGCCTTGGACTGAACTTGGGGCATTGTGACGTAAATCAAAGCCATCTTCAGCTAGAACTTCTAAGCTTGCTAGTTGAGTAGCCAGAATTCCAGGAACTGAATAGAAAGGTGAACTTTCGGCATCAGCTTGAGGTGTTAAGGTAAATTTTCCATTACCAATGAGGGTGAGTTCTTTATGAACTGGGGCTAGTAGTTCATCAGTTTTTTCTACCAAATCTGTCAGTACAGCTGCTATAGAATCATCTTTGAGTAATTCAGTAATTTCAGCAAGCCAAGGAGAAGATTGGCCAGCAAAAGTAATAGCAAAAGGATTATCTGAATCTGCACCTAGTGTCTGGTGGAAAAGTGAGGTTAAGCGTGATGAGTGTGACATGAAAAGACTTTCTGAAGGTGGTAGTAGGGACGGTTTTTACAGTGGACCATTATCGTGGCGTTTAGATCCTGAGAAAGTAGAATTTTTGGTCTGGGTAATATGTAAGGAATCAATAATTGATTTTCTTGTTTCTGCAGGAGAAATGACTGCATCAAATTCTCCTTCGGCCACCGATAAATCAACATTGATAGTTTCTTCGGTATATTGATTGATGAGTTCTTGGTGCAGTTTTTCTACATCTTCGCCATTTTTGGCAGCTTCTGCTAGTTTTTTTCGATGCACGATGGAAACGGCGCCTTCAGCACCCATGACGGCAACTTCAGCCTGTGGCCAAGCAAAGTTGAAATCTGCTCCCAGTGCTTTTGAACCCATAACAATATAGGCACCACCGTAGGCTTTACGTAGAACTATCGTGATTAAGGGGGTAGAAGCGTTACCATAAGCATGAATCATTTTTGCACCACGGCGGATAATTCCTGATTGCTCTTGTTCTGTTCCCGGACGATACCCTGGAACGTCAACCAAAGTTACTATTGGAATATTAAAGGCATCACAAAATCTCACAAAACGACTTGCTTTTTCAGCAGCATCTACATCGAGTGTTCCAGCATCATGCATCGGCTGATTTGCTACTATACCAACTGGCGTTCCTTCAAAACATGCAAATCCAATCACAATATTTTGAGCAAAGAGTTCTTGAATCTCTAAAAATTCATGGTGATCTACCAAAGACTCAATAACATCAATCATGTCATAAGGCTGGTTTGCTGAACTAGGCACGATGCTAGCTATTTCTGAAATATCAAGTTCTGCATCTATTGTTGAGTAGGCATATTTTGGTGTTTCTTCGTTACAGTTTGATGGTAGATAAGAAAGTAGCGCCCTAGTGTATTCAATAGCATCAATTTCAGAGTCAGCTAAATAGTGTGCTACACCAGATTTTAAGTTGTGCAACTCACCACCGCCTAATTCACCGAGTGAAACATCTTCTCCAGTTACTGCTTTAACAACATCTGGCCCAGTAACAAACATATGTGAGTTTTCTCTAGGCATAATAATAAAATCTGTGAGAGCAGGAGAGTAGACAGCGCCACCAGCACAGGGGCCCAAGATAAGAGAAATTTGTGGAATAACACCTGAAGCCTCACAGTTTTTACGAAAAATTCGAGCATATTGGCTGAGGGCTACAACTCCTTCTTGAATCCTTGCTCCACCAGAATCAATGAGAGAAATAACGGGAATTTTCAGTTTTAGTGCTAAGTCCATGAGCTTGAGAATTTTATCGCCTTCTGCACGTCCAAGAGTTCCACCACGAACTGAGAAGTTTTGTGCGTAGACTGCAACTTTACGTCCAGAAATTGTGCCATAACCGGTAATAACTGCAGCACCTTGAAAACCACTTTTCATGCTGCCTCCAGCAAATTGACCAATTTCTCTGAAAGAGCCGTCATCAAGCAATTCCGTAAGGCGTTCTTGAACTGATAATTTTGGATTAGCAGTTTTGCTTGTGTCCTTGGTAGCTGTTGTTGATTCAGTCACGTTCATGCTCATTACGATTCCTTATCTTCAGATTCTTCAGTTACTAGCCTTATAAGAGCTTGATCTTTAGCGACTTGGTCACCTGCAGAAACTTTGATTTCTTCAATGACGCCAGCACGAGGAGAGTGTACATATTTTTCCATCTTCATAGATTCAAGTACCATAACGAGGTCGCCTTCATTGACAGTTTCACCAGTTTTGACAGGTATTCGTACTACCATTGCTTGCATATCTGAACTAATAACATTTGGATCACTAGCGATTACTGCTTTTTTACTTAATCTGCGTGAAGATCGGATGGGTTGAGTTGGTCTATTAGCGTGTTCAGCATCTTGAGAACGATTGCTAAAAATATTACTCGGTAGTGCTAATTCATGACGTTGACCGTTAAGTTCAACGATAAAGCTCATCATTTCTTTAGCTTTTTCAATTAAAGCTGTAGCTGCTTTATGAGTAAGAGTTGTGGTGTTGGGGGCTTGAGCTACGAAATCGTCTAAGAATTCTTCTTCGAGCCAGTTTGTATAGACTTGAAGGTCTTCATCATTAAATTTTTCGTGTTCTAGGATTGCTTGGTAGAGGGGTATAGGTGTATTAACTCCTGAAATTTTGATTTCTGCTAAAGCACGTTTAGCTCTTGCAAGTGCATGAGAGCGGTCTTCTCCAGTCACGATAAGTTTTGCAATCATGGAATCAAAATCAGGGGTAATCTTATCTCCAACACGAACCCCAGTATCAACGCGAATTCCAGGCCCCGTTGGCCATACTATTTCTTCAAGACTTCCCAAAGTTGGAGTAAGATTTTCATAAGGATCTTCGCTGGTAATTCTAAACTCAAAAGAGTGCCCACGAGGTGTGGTTTCATTGATTTCTTTGCCTTCTGCAATGAGCAGTTGTTGACGTACTAAATCTATTCCTGAAACTTCTTCAGTTACAGTGTGCTCAACTTGAAGACGTGGATTAACTTCCAGAAAATACACTGAACCATCTTCTGCTAACAAGAATTCACAAGTTCCTAAGCCTACATAATCTACAGCTTCAAAGAGGCTTTGTGAGCTATCTGCAATGGTATCTATGGTCTTTGTGCTTAAATGTGGTGCAGGGGCTTCTTCAATCAATTTTTGATTTCGACGTTGAACGCTGCAATCACGAGTTGAATAGACAACAAAGTTTCCGTGTTGGTCTCTTCCACATTGTGTTTCAATATGACGAGCGTGTGGCACAAAACGTTCAATAAAGAAATTAGTGAGATTCTTTTCATCCTGCCCAAGAAAGAATTGAT
>JASGFC010000027.1:0-19636 GCA_047605865.1 Micrococcaceae bacterium
GTATAGTTTTTGCTGTCAACAACTTCGTTAACATATCTCCACCTCTGGAATTCACTTGCTGCTTTGACACTTTAAACTCTTAATCAAAGAGATGAAGCAACCGTAAAAGGTTCAGTTTACCTACCAACAGTACCCCCCCCCCGCATATTGTCAAACTTGCTCTTGAGCAGGACTAGCTGAACAATAACTCGGCTTCGGGAGTGTGTGCAATTATCGCAAAAAGGAGCGTTTGAACGCACACAATCACGATAAACGCACACAGTGAGTAATTATTGTTTAACTTGTAAGCACACCTGCTCTTCGTGCTCTTCGTGACCTCCCGTGAAAAGTGCTAGAGCAGCAACTTCAGCAAAACAGCAGCCTTTGCTTTATCCAAAGGCTCATTACGATTCCCACACTTAGGCGATTGCACGCAAGAAGGGCAACCACCTTCACATTCACAAGATAAGATTGTATCTAAAGTGGCCTTAATCCACGTTTGTGCAGCATGATAACCACGCTCTGCAAAACCTGCACCACCTTGATGCCCATCATAAACAAAGATTGTTGGTAAACCAGTATCAGGGTGAACAGCAATAGAAACTCCACCAATATCCCAACGATCACTGGTAGCAACTAAAGGTAGCAAAGCTATCATGGCATGCTCTGCAGCATGAGTAGCCCCAGGAATATCGCCTTTAGCAACACCACCAGCTTCTAAAGTAGCAGTGTCTACAGTAAACCAAACAGCTTGTGTGTATAACTGCCTAGCTTGTAAATCTAAGGGGTATTCACCCAAAGTTTCTCTACTAACTTGATCTTTCTTTTGAAAAGAAACCACCTGATTCTCTACACGAACTGCACCGAAAAACTTCTGGCCTTGACCTTGCCTAGCATTCAGGAACTGCTGTTCAATCTCAATATCAGTGACATCTCGAGCATGAGTAAAATAGCTCGTATTCTCTGCACGAACTAGAACAATACCGTCCATTTCATCTAACATTGACACGATATATGAACGTCCCTGATGCAAATAAACAGCATCATGATGCACCATAGTATGAGAGCTAGCAGCATCAATGGTTCCAATGATTGAACCATCTGTTTCATCAATAATTTTCAGTGGCTCGCCACCAGTATTACGCAAACTCACATACTCAGTAGGACTGGATTTGTCGGTCCAGAACCAACCAGTTGCCCTGCGCTTTAAGATACCTTGATCCACGATATCGTGTACTACCTCACGTGCGGAAGAACCAAAAACATCAACCTCATCAAAACCCAGAGGAATCTCCGCTGCTGCTGCACATAAATGCGCAGCAAGGATGTAAGGATTTTCCGGGTCAAAAACTGTTTCTTCCACATCCTTACCGAAGAGAGCTTCAGGGTGGTTTACCATATACGTATCAAGTGGGTCATCTTGAGCAATAAATATCGCAATGGATTCTTTAGTGCCACGCCCAGCTCTGCCTGCTTGTTGCCAAAATGAAGCACGAGTTCCTGGCCAGCCAGTCATGATAACAGCATCAAGACTATTAATATCTACACCAAGTTCAAGAGCGTTTGTGCTTGCCACAGCTAAAATTTCACCAGTAGCAATTTTGTGCTCAATTTCTCTGCGTTCCTCTTTTAAATATCCTGAACGATACGCCACCACTTTATCTATCAAGTGTGGATCTATCGCTTCTAATAGTCGGTGCGAGTTGCGAATAATAACTTCAGTTGACCTACGTGATCTTACAAAAGCCAGAGTTTTAACACTGCCACAGACAAGATCAGTGAGTAAATCTGCACATTCATACACTGCACTCCTGCGTATTGGAGCACCATTTTCTCCGGCCGATCCAGGTAACAGAGCAGGTTCCCATAAACAAATGGTTTGCTGGGCTTTGGCGCTTGAATCTTTTGTCACAGCAGTAGCCTCTTGGCCAATTAATTTAGAAAAAGAAGCTGCTGGATCTGCAGACGTTGCACTTGCTCCAATAAAAACAGGATCAGCTCCGTAATGTTGGCAAATTCTTTTCAAGCGTCGCAGTACATTTGCAACATGAGAGCCAAAGACGCCACGATAATGATGAGCTTCGTCAATAATCACGTACTCTAAATTCTTGAAAAATCTTGACCATAGTTCATGATGTGGAAGCATTCCATGGTGGAGCATATCAGGATTTGTCAAAATATAGTTCGCATGTTCACGAATCCATTTACGAGTATCTTGTTCTGTGTCACCATCATAAACTTCAGCTCGAAGTTCTTGTACATTGAGTGAATTTAGCCACTGTGCCTGATCGACTGCCAAAGCTTTTGTTGGAGATACATACAACACATTCTGTTCTTCAAGAACTGACTGAAGAGCTGGAAGTCCATAGCCTAGAGATTTACCTGAAGCTGTTCCTGTTGCAATTATCACATGTGATCCAGCATGGGAAATTTCAGCCGTTTTTATCTGGTGGCTATAGGGTTTTGAGATACCTTGCTGTTTGAAAGCTTCCTTGATTGAATCTGACAGCCATGATGGCCACTGTGCATACTCAGCCTTGCGAGCAGGCACTACATGTTCATGTCTCAGTTGTTCTTTGTGATCAGCTTGAATGATTGTTTTTAAGCTCAGCACTAATGACCCTTACTTGACCCTCATCATTTTCTTTCTTCGGCAATGCCATGTTTTTCTTTGTAGAAGAACGTCAGTTTTACTGCAAGCATTGCAAAGGCGACATGCAACACGGAAGCTGCTGCAATAATGGCTGCTTCATCATGATAGAGAGAGGAGAAAGTAAACTTAATGGCTGTGTTGACTGCGAAACCCAAAAGAAAGATTGCAACGGATAGCCATGTTCCTTTGGCGTACCATTTTTGTCTGCTATCTGAATAATATATTTTGGCAGCATAAGAACGTAATGTACCAAAGAATAGTCCGGTAAATACTGAAATTAAAAGATAGCTGATGACTTCAGCGTTGAATTGAAGGTTTCTACCATGCTCCCACAGGGTAAAAATGCCAACAAGGAATATAATCTCAAGACCTTTAAATGACCATTTTAATTCTGTTTCTTGCAAGATAGTGATAATGGTAATAGCCAGCAACACTAGCGTGATAGGTGGTATATGAATACTACTAATCCAGGTGCTCATAATTTCTTTATACTTCTACTCAACGACAGTTGGGTGTTTTTCATGGTTTTTTATGTAAAACAAAGCTGCTTTGACTGAAACCATAGATACAGCAACGTGCAACACTGATGCAGCAGCAATGACAGCAACTTCATCGTGATACAACTTTTCAAAGGTAAATTTGATAGCAGTGTTAAGAGCAAAGCCGATAATAAATACCAGAACCGATATCCACGTACCTTTAGCGAAAGTAGTTTTACGCGACTTTGAGTAATAAATTTTGTTAGTCGATGAACGCAGGGCGCCAAAAAAAGCACCAGTTGCTACTGAAATAATGAGATATACAATAACCTCTGTAGTGAAGCTTAATTGCCTACAGTGCTCCCACAGTACGTAAACAGCAAGAATTCCAACAATTTCAAGCGTTTTAAACGACCAGTTCAATTCTTTTTCTTGAAGAATGATAACAGCGGTTATTGCAATCATCAGCAGTGTTGCCGGTGGAATATGTATATTGTGAATCCATTCCATAAAGAAGGTGCCCCTTTTGAATCATTGCCCGTTGGAACATGATGTTCTAACGTCACACCATTCTATATTGTATCGTGCAACTTGGTTTACTGTTTATAAATGAGATAGTAAAATCGAAAATATGGAAAAAGTAATTTTATACTATCGTTTTACTCCCCTTTCAGATCCAGAAGCCATCAAACTCTGGCAAAAAGAACTGTGCAAACGCCTTGGTCTTAAAGGTCGTATTCTTATCTCTAAACATGGTATAAACGGTACTCTTGGTGGCCCTATTGACAAGGTCAAGGAGTATGTGCGAGAAACAAAAAATTACAAACCTTTCAAAGGCACAGATATTAAATGGAGTGAGGGCAGCGCTGATGATTTCCCACGCTTAAGTGTTAAGCATCGCAAAGAGATTGTTGCCTTTGGTGTTCCTGAGGAAATTGAGGTTGATGAACGCGGTGTAGTTAACACTGGTAAGCATTTAAGCCCTGGCAAACTTCACAAACTTGTGGAAGAAAATGACGATGTTGTCTTTTTCGATGGACGCAATTCTTATGAAGCGGAAATTGGTAGATTCAAAGATGCCATTGTGCCTAATGTAGAAACAACTCACGATTTCATCAACGAAATTGAAAGTGGAAAGTATGACCACCTCAAAGACAAAAAAGTTGTAACCTACTGTACCGGTGGTGTGCGTTGCGAAATCCTTTCTTCTCTCATGAAAAACCGTGGTTTCAAAGATGTCTATCAGGTAGATGGTGGAGTTGTACGATACGGTGAAACTTATGGTAATAAAGGGCTCTGGGAGGGTTCTTTATACATTTTTGATAAGCGTATGAACCAACAATTCGGTGAAAACACTGCTGTTCTTGGTACCTGTACACGTTGCGCCGGCAAAACCTGGAACTTTGAAAACTGTGCACGCCCAGAGTGTCACAAATTGGTACTCCTATGTGAAGAGTGCCGTGATCATCACACTCAATGTTGTTCACCTGAGTGTGATCAGTTACTAGTTCAGAAGAAAAACAAAGTTTCTCACTCAGCTTAAGTTTTATAACGTTAAAGTAGCTAAACCACAGCCTTCCAGAGAGTTTATTTCACTTATTAAACTACTTGTAACATAAGTCAGCTTGACGAAATCCAGCCTGAATGCGTTAGAGTATCTTAAAGTAGTAATTTGTACCAAGCCATTAAAGGAGCAATATCGTGCCAAAGAAAAAGCTTGTGATTGTAGAGTCACCGAGCAAAATCAAAAGCATCAAAAAAATTCTTGGCGACGAATTTGAAGTTGACTCCTCTTATGGGCATATCCGTGACTTACCCCAACCCAGTGAGTTACCTGCCAAGGAGAAAAAGGGACCGTTCGGTAAATTTGCTGTCAATGTAGAGAACAAGTTTGAACCTTACTATGTAGTTTCTCCTGATAAGAAGAAAAAAGTCGCAGAACTGAAAAAAGCACTCAAAGAAGCAGATGAACTCTACCTTGCAACTGACCGGGACCGTGAAGGTGAAGCTATTGCATGGCACTTGAAAGAAGTTTTAAAACCAAAAGTTCCAGTAAAGCGAATGGTCTTTGGTGATATTACCCCAGAATCTATCAATGAAGCCTTAGAAAATACTCGCGATATTGATATTGATTTAGTCAATGCTCAAGAAACTCGTCGTGTGCTTGACCGCCTGTACGGCTATGAGGTATCTCCTGTGCTTTGGCGCAAAGTACGCAGTGGTATTTCTGCTGGACGTGTACAGTCTGTTGCTACCAGGCTTATTGTTCAGCGTGAACGTGAGCGTATGGCTTACGTTACTGCTAACTACTGGGATCTTGTTGCACATTTAAAGGGCGCAAATCAAGAATTTACGGCTAAACTAACTGAACTGAACACTTTAAAAGTTGCTACTGGTAAAGACTTTAATGAAAAGGGGAAACTGACCAGTAACACTACCCATCTTGACGAAGAAGCAGCACAAGCTCTTGCTGATGGTCTACAGAAAAGCACTTTTACTGTTTCTAGCCTTGAAACTAAGCCGTACAGCAGAAAACCGGCAGCACCTTTTACAACATCAACACTTCAGCAGGAAGCAGCACGAAAACTTCGTTTCAGCTCTCGTGTCACGATGATGGTGGCACAGACCTTATATGAACAAGGTTATATCACTTATATGCGTACTGACTCTCCCGCGCTTTCATCACAAGCCACTAAAGCGGCTCGGGAACAAGCTAGTCAAATGTTTGGTAAAGAGTCACTGGCACCAAAGCCACGAAAGTACAGCTCTAAGTCTTCAAATGCTCAAGAAGCCCATGAAGCAATCAGGCCAGCAGGTGAAACGTTCCGCACGCCTAAGGAACTTAGAGCCAAGTTGAATAATGATCAAATACGCTTATATGAGCTCATTTGGAAACGCACAGTTGCTTCACAAATGGCTGACGCAAAAGGTTCAACAGCTACTATGAAACTTTACGCAACTAGCACAAACAACGATACTGCAGTTTTCAGTACCAGTGGTACCGTTATCACTTTCCGTGGCTTCCTTGCAGCCTATGAAGAAGGCAACGACAAAGAATCTACTAAAGATTCAAAAGAAAATCGACTCCCTCAACTTAAAGAAGGAGATACAGCAGATCTTCTCACTGTGAACGCTGAAGGCCACGATACTACCCCACCTGCTCGATACACTGAAGCAAGTTTAATTAAAACCCTTGATGAAAAAGACATTGGCCGTCCATCAACGTATACCTCCATCATTTCAACCATCATGGACAGAGGCTATGTCTACAAGCGCAATACTGCACTGGTGCCTTCGTGGCTTGCATTTGCTGTAGTGAGACTCCTTGAAGATCACTTTGAAAACATTGTTGAATATGATTTCTCTGCAGCCATGGAGGCAGATCTTGACCGTATCGCAAGTGGTGAAGAAAACAAGGTCGATTGGCTCTCGCATTTCTATCTTGGTAAATACGATAACGATTCACTCACTGAAACTCGCGGACTGAGAAACATTGTAGATAACCTTGGTGAAATTGACGCCAAAGATATCAATACAATTCCAATTTCTGACACCATTGATTTACGTGTTGGACGATACGGCCCTTATATCGAAAAGCTTGATACAGAAACCGGAGAACTGGTACGAGCAAGTGTTCCTGACACTGTTGCACCTGATGAATTAACAGTTGAAAAAGCTGAAGAACTCTTTAAGACTCAACCTGAAGGAGATAAAGAGCTAGGTAAAGACCCAGAAAGTGGCAACATGATTGTAGCCAAATCAGGTCGCTTCGGGCCATACATTACAGAAATTATGCCTGAAGATAGTAAATCAAAAGCTCGCACTGCTTCACTCTTCAAGACAATGAGCTTAGATACTGTTACTTTTGAAGAGGCTTTAAAACTCTTGAGCTTACCGCGTGTTTTAGGTAAAGATCCTCATGATGGAATTGAAATTACGGCACAAAATGGTCGCTTTGGTCCCTATCTTAAAAAGGACAAAGATTCTCGCACCTTAGAATCTGAAGAGCAAATTTTTAACATAACTTTGGATGAAGCCGTAAAAATTTACGAACAGCCTAAAACTCGTAGAAGAGGGGCAGCTAAACCACCATTGAAAGAATTTGGTATTGACCCTTCTAGCGAGAAGAAAATTGTAGTTAAAGATGGTCGCTTTGGTGCGTATATTACTGATGGAATCACTAATATTACTGTTCCTAAGACTGAAACTATCGAAAGTCTTACTGAGGGACGCGCCATTGAACTCTTAGCGGAGAAACGAGCAAAAGGGCCAACTCAGCGCAAAACCACAAGGAAAAAGACTACAGCCAAAAAAGCTAATGCAAAGAAAACAACAGCAGCAAGGTCACGTACTACAAAGAAATCAACAACGAAGAAATAGCAGTTTTACTGTGCTGTTGCTTCAGCTAGTTTGAAAGCTACTTAGCTGAAAACTTACGCAGTTCAAACATTAAGAACGTTCAGAGAACTTTTCAAGGTCTTCTACTTGACCGGAAAGAATCATGACTTCATTTTCATCAATGACACTATCGTCAACAGCAAATTCAAAAGCTTGGCCAGGTTTTTTTGTACCCACAATGGTAACTCCTTGAGTATTACGGATTCCAGCTTGAGAGTACGTTAAACCAACAATTCCTTTAGGCGGGTACATCTTCGCGATAGAGAAACCATCATCAAATTCGATAAAGTCCAGTAGGCGCCCAGAAAGCAAGTGAGCTACACGTTCGCCTGCATCTGCTTCTGGATAGATGACGTGATGAGCCCCAATTCTTTCAAGAATTTTTCCGTGTGACGGGGTCAAAGCTTTAGCCCAAATATTAGGAATACCTAGATCCACAAGGTTTGCAGTAATCAAAACACTTGCCTCAACAGAGGTAGCAACACCAACAATGGCATACCTGAAATCTCCAGCACCAAGCTGTTCAAGTGCTTCCATATTTGTTGCATCAGCCTGCACTACGTACGTTAATTTAGAAGAATACTTATCAACAAGTTCAAGTTTTCTTTCAATGCCCATGACTTCGCGCCCAAGCATCATGGTTTCGAGTGCAGTTGCTGCACCAAAACGACCTAATCCTATAATAAGTACTTGATCTTCTTTTTTATCAGCCAATTGCCGGCCTTTCTTCTGCGTTACGGTAGAATTGTTTACTCTGTCTTAATGCCAAAGCTGCCGCTAGTGTAACAGAACCTACACGGCCAGCAAACATTAAAGCAGACAAGATATAGAGACCTTCTGGAGGTAATTCGGCACTAACACCAACGGTTAGCCCACAGGTTCCAAAGGCAGAAATTACTTCAAACAAGACTCGATCTAGACTGATAGCTGTAACAAGAGAAATCCACGCTACAGATACTGCAACCAACGTTGCACCCAAAACTAGTACCGAAATTGCCTGACGAAGCACAGTTTCTGGAATACGCCTCTTGAAAGCTTGAATATCATCATTACCTTTAGCTTCAGCAACCACTGCAAGCATTAAAACAGCGAAGGTAGTAACCTTAATACCTCCTGCCGTGGAGGAAGAACCTCCACCAATGAACATAAGCATATCTGAAACCACATGAGAAGATTCTCGCATGGAATCAATATCGACTAGGTTAAAACCCCCTGAACGGGTATTAACTGAAGCGAATAATGCATTGAATAGCCTTTCTGGCCATGCCATATTACCAAAGGTCATTGTATTTCGACCCTCAAAAAAGTAGTAAAGAATAGTGCCAACTATCACTAGTGCAACCGTGGTAACCATAGTCAATTTAGCGTGTAGATTCCACTCTTTCCACCTGAAACGATGAATCCTGATAACCATGAACACAGGGAAACCAAGACTACCTACAAAAACAGCAGCCATGATAACGGTGCAAATCCAATAATCATTTGTGTAGAGGTCTAAGCCACCTTCATCAATACAAAAACCAGCATTATTGAAAGCAGAAATTGAATAAAAAATTGATTTCCACAGTGAATCTTGAAAACTCAAACCCCGCATTAAAAAACGAGGGAAGAGTAATACAGCTATGATTGCTTCTATTGCTAACGCACGAGTAATAATTAAACGAAGTAAGTGACCAACATCTCCCAAGTGATTTGCAGCTGTAGCATTCATGGCCATAACTTTTCCGCCAACACCTAAACCTTTTGAAACAAAAAGCAAAAGCAAAGCAGCGATGGTCATAATTCCCAGACCACCTGTTTGAATAGCTGCCATGATAACCGCTTGCCCTTCAGCTGTCCAGACCTTAGCAGTATCAACACTTGTTAAACCTGTCACAGTGGTTGCAGATGTTGCAACAAAGAGCGCATGGTGAAAGGGAACATGGCCATTACCGTGGCTAGCCCAAGGTTGCATCAACAAAAGTGTAAAAAAAATCGTGACCGCTGCAAAAGCAAATAAGGCAATGCGTGCTGGCGACTTATAAATAAATTCATTAAAAGCAGCTCGAAACTTACCACTGTAAGTCTTTTGTTCAGGGACTGTTGTACTCATGAATCCTTCAGCTACACATTGAAAAGCTTTTCTTTCATTTTATAATGAAAGCTAGGCAAAGATAAAAACAACATGAATTTTCTGGAAACATCTCACGCAAAGCCAGCTACCAAAGTAGTCTGGGATGAAGCCCTACTTAAACATGACTTTGGCCCTTCTCACCCCATGAAACCATTACGCTTGGAATTAACAACAAAATTGATGAGTGGTTTTGGGCTTTTTGACCTCCCACATGTCTCATTGTTGAAACCGAGAATGGCTAGCAATGATGAACTTTCAGATACGCATGCTTATGAATATATCTCTGCTGTTCGCAGGGCAGCACAGGGGCAAAAAGATTTACGTCGTGGTCTAGGTAGTGACGATGTGCCGCTCTTCCCTAGTATGCACAATACCAGTGCTCTCATTTGTGGTGCTTCAATGCTCGCAGCAGACTCTATCATTTCAGGTGAGGCGGTACGAGCTTTCAACTTTTCAGGTGGTATGCATCATGCCAGTAAAAATAAAGCATCTGGCTTTTGCGTCTATAATGATCCAGCGGTTGCAATTCACAGATTTCTTGATGCTGGATACTCTAAAATACTTTACCTTGATCTTGATGCCCACCATGGTGATGGAGTACAGAGCATATTCTGGCAAGATCCTCGAGTATTAACTATCTCAATCCACGAATCAGGAGAATCACTCTTCCCAGGAACTGGCACTATTGACGAAATTGGTGCAAAAAACGCTTTAGGCAAGGCAGTAAATATTCCGCTTCCTGCTGGTACTGCAGATGCTGAATGGTTACGTGCTTTTTATGCCGTTGTACCTCCTCTTATCGAAGCATGGAAGCCAGAAGTTATCGTGAGCCAACATGGTTGTGACACCCATCGCTGCGACCCTTTAACTCATCTGCAACTTTCCATTGAGGGGATGCGTATGGCAAACCTAAAAATTAGGGATTTAGCTCAAACATATTGCGACGGAAAATGGCTTGCTACTGGAGGCGGCGGCTACAACGTGATTGATGTAGTTCCACGAACATGGACCAGTCTTCTTTCAGTTATGGCAGATCAAGAACTTCCATTAGATTCACCACTACCTCAAATATGGCAAGATGAACTGCGTGAAGCTCAGCTTGGCCAAGCCCCTGAAAAACTAGGGGATGGCGAAGATGTTTGGTTTAGATCGTGGGAAATAGCCCAAGATTTAACTCGTCCAGTTGATCGAATGATCTCAAAGCTTAGACAAAACATTTTTCCCTACTACAATCTAGACCCTTGGCTAGACTAAATAACGCAATGATTACAGTTTAATGTCGCCCCCTTTTTGACTGCTTATAACCTCAGTACTACCTGTAGTCTTAAATGTATGAAAACCCATGATATTTTCACTGTCATAGGCGACAGCACTCGTCGGGATATCTTGTTGCTTATCAAAGATGAAAAGCAATCGGTCAATACTCTGGTAGATCGTTTAGGAGTTACCCAACCAACTGTTTCTAAACACCTTAAAACGTTGAGAGAAGCAGGGGTAGTTACAAAAGAAACAAAAGGCCGACATCGATATTACCATTTGCATAGCCCTTCTTTGTTGCCCTTAGAAGGTTTTTTAAACTCTCTTGATAGCACTGCAGAAAAGACCACTTCTACTACTGAAGAAAAAATTGATAAAGAAAAGAAAAAGTCTCTACCAAGGTTTAATTTTCCTCTCATTGGAAAATTACGTAAAGACTGATATTTGTTGTAGACTGGTTTAGTACTAAGAAATATCCCCTAAGATTTTTAAGAGGTCATTCATGGGTTCGGTTATTAAAAAACGCCGTAAGCGTATGGCGAAAAAGAAGCACCGCAAATTGCTTCGTAAGACGCGCCACCAGCGTCGCAATAAGAAATAATCTTCTAGAGGTTCTGTTTTTACAGAGCCTCTTTTTTACAGCACCTTAATTCAAAAGAAAATTAAAAAGAACTGAGCTAAAAAGTACTACTAACGTCAATATCTAGTACTATAAAGAGTGATATGTAAATACTGAAAATAAATAATTGAGGAAAATATGAAGCACCAAGATATGATCAAAAAAATGACCCTGGAAGAAAAAGCTTCCTTAACATCTGGAGCAAACTTTTGGAACACTAAAGGAATAGAAAGACTTGATATTCCACAAATTATGCTTACCGATGGGCCACACGGTCTACGTAAACAAGCTGGCGAAGGAGATCATCTTGGCTTGAACGACAGTGTTCCTGCAACATGTTTTCCAACTGCTGCAACTATCGCTAATAGTTGGGATAAAGAACTTGCACACAACGTTGGAAAAACAATTGGCGAAGAAGCCACAGCAGAAGAAGTAAGTGTACTTCTAGGACCAGGTTTAAACATTAAGCGTAATCCACTGGGAGGACGTAGCTTCGAGTATTTCTCTGAAGATCCACATTTAGCTGGTGAATTAGCATCAGCAATGGTAGAAGGTATTCAAAGCAATGGTATTTCTGCGTGCCCTAAGCACTATGCCGTCAATAGCCAAGAACACTTGCGTATGACCATTGATGAGGTTGTTGATGAACGAAGCCTACGCGAAATCTATTTAAGCGCTTTTGAAAAAGTAATCAAGAGCTCAAAACCACAAATGATTATGACTTCATACAATAGAGTCAACGGTGAATACGCTAACGAGAATACTCACATCAACAACGAAATCTTACGTGATGAATGGGGCTACGATGCTACTGTTACCACGGACTGGGGTGGCAACAATGACCGTATCAAAGGTTTGATTGCCGGTGATAATCTAGAGATGCCTTCTTCAGGTGGAGTCTCAGATGCACAAATAGTTGCAGCAGTAAAAGATGGTAGCCTTGACGAATCTGTACTTGATGAAGCTGTAGATCAGTTACTGACTTTAATTGAAAATACTAAACCTGCCGGCAAAGATTTACCTTCTGTTGACCTCGATACAAACCATGAAACAGCTATCAAGACAGCTGAGCAGGCTATCGTGCTCATGAAAAACAAAGATGAAGCTTTGCCTTTAGCTGAGAAAGAAAAAGTAGCTGTTATTGGAGATTTCGCTGAAAAGCCACGTTTCCAAGGCGCAGGAAGTTCTTTAGTTAATGCCTATAAAGTTTCAACACCACTTGATGCCTTAAAAGAATCAAATCTGGATGTTGTTGGTTATGCTCAAGGATTCCAACGCACTGATAGTGACGATGAAAAATTACAACTTGAAGCTGTGGATTTAGCTAAGAAAGCTGACACTCTCCTTGTTTTCATTGGGCTTGATGAATCTAAAGAATCAGAAGGTTTCGATCGCAAAGATTTGTTATTAGCGCACAATCAGCTAGAACTGCTCGATAAACTCACCAAGCTAGATAAAAAGATTATAGTGATTCTTGCTGGTGGAGGAGCAATAGAAATGCCTTTTACTGACACTGTAGATGCTATTGTTAATACTTATCTATCAGGACAAGGTGTAGGTGAAGCTGTTACCAACGTTTTGACTGGCGCAGTTAACCCTAGTGGAAAATTGAGTGAAACTTTCCCGATAAAATATGACGATACTCCCAACGCAAGTTACTATCCTGGACAAGAACAGACTGCTGAGCATCGTGAGGCTTTGTTTGTAGGTTATCGTTACTACGATACAGCTGACGTTGCTGTCCAGTTCCCTTTTGGTTTCGGTCTTTCATACACTACCTTCAAGTACAGCGACTTGAAAGCTAACAAAGATGGTGTTACTTTTACCATCACTAATACTGGTGATGTTGCTGGTGCTGAAGTAGCTCAACTCTATGTTGCAAAGAAAGATTCAAAAATCTTCCGTGCTGCCAAAGAGCTTCGTGGTTTTGAGAAAGTGTTCTTAAAACCAGGTGAAAGCAAGACAGTGAGCCTTGAACTGAGCGAACGAGATTTTGCACACTATAGCGTAACTAGCAAAGATTGGGTTATCGAAGCTGGAGAATACGAACTTCTTGTTGGTAGCTCAAGCCAAGACATCACTTTACATGAAACTATCACAGTTGATGGCGATGCTGACACTGAAGAGTACAGCGTTGAAAAGTACCCAAGTTATGCAAAAGCTGAAGTAACTGATGTTCCAGACAAAGAATTCCATGCTTTGCTAGGCTACCAGCCACCAAGCCCTAACTGGGATCCAAATGCAAAACTTGACATGAACTCTACAATCTTACAAGCTCGCACAAAGAGCACAGGCAAGAATGACAATGTGACTCTAGGAATTAAAAAAATTCAAGAGAGTATGCCATCAGAATTTTCTGAAGGGTTGATGATGGAATTCATGCTGGCAACGCCATTTAGAACCTTGATTAATTTCAGTGGCGGAAAACTCGAAGAACAAAAAGTACAAGAAATTATTGATAGTATGAATAGCTAATTTTGATTTTGTAAGAATTTTTCGCTGTTTATACCGAAATATTAAATTATCGAATGGTACTATTACTAAGAAATAAAATTGAATACCTTAAATTAATTTAAATACAACAAGGAGACACAATGTCCACATCTATTCTCAATGAGGATACAACCCTAGATAAAGATTCTCTTTCTCTGAACCCAGAACGTGAACCTAAAGGCTTCGCTTTTAAATATGCGACAGCTGCATATGGTGTTCTGTTAGCAATTTTAATGCCTGTCCTTGGTGGTCTTGCCGTTAGGTTGCAGCATATTAATGATGGAGATATTAAAAAAGCTACGGCACAACTTGCCCTTGTTTCAGGTATCGGTGGTCTTGTAGCTCTCCTTACACAGCCACTTGCTGGTCGCATTTCAGATAGAACTACTAGTAAGTTCGGAATGCGTAAAGTATGGATTGTGATTGGTTCAGTCCTTGGTGGTCTTGCCGTCATTGCTCTTGGTTTTGCACCAAATTTCGCCACAATCTTCATTGTGTGGTGTCTGGCTCAGTTCTTCAGTAATATCGCACAGGCTACTATTACAGCAACTCTTCCAGATCAGGTTCCTGAGTCTCGACGTGGTGTTGTTTCAGGTTTCTATGGCGCATGTACCCCACTTGCTATTTTGACAGGTGCTGTTCTACTGGGCATGATGCCAAGCGATACTATGAAATTTGCTGTACCAGGTGTTATTGGTATCGTTTGTTCTCTATGGTTTGCTTTGACACTTAAAGACCGTGTACTTAAGCCTGGCGTTAAAGAACCATTTAGTGCTAAAGAATTCTTCTCTTCTTTCACATTCAATCCAAAAGAACACCCAGATTTCGGTTGGGCTTGGCTTTCAAAGTTCTTAGTAATGTTCGGCTATGCTTCTGTAGGTACTTACCTAGTTCTTTTGCTTGCTTCTAAATTTGGTATGAACACTGAAGAACAAACTAAATTCAACATGTATGCAACTATGGCTTCTGTTGCTAGCATGGTAGTTTGCTCACTATTCTTTGGTAAGATGTCAGACCGTATTGGAAAACGTAAGGCTTTCGTACTTTCTGGAGGTGTTATTGCAGGAGTGGGAATTCTTCTGATTGCACTTTCTCCACTATTTGGTCATAGTACTGGTCTTGCAGTAATTATCATTGGTGAACTCATTTTGGGTGTTGGTATTGGTACTTTCGGTGCTGTAGATATGGCACTTTGTACAGAAGTACTTCCACATAAAGATGATACTGCCAAAGATTTAGGTGTACTCAACATTGCAAATGCTCTACCACAGTCAATTGCGCCTTTTATTGCCGGTCCAATCATTTTGGCAGCTGGTGCTAACGGCTACACTCTATGGTTTGTAATCGGTGCAGTATTAGCTATCCTTGGTGGAGTCACAGTTATGCGAGTTAAGGGCGTAAACTAGACTACCTAGAAAGTAGGCTCAACTAACATGGCTCAACATCAGGATTCAACTCAAAGAAATCTTCCATATCAAGATTCTACTTTGCCTGTTGAAAAGCGAGTATCTGACCTCTTGTCACGCATGACTCTTGAAGACAAAGCTGGCATGATGTTTCACTCCATGATTGGCTATGATGATCCTACAGTTGCTAATGAACAATTTGCGTTACCTGCAATGGATAGCTTAATTACCACTAAAAAGATTAATCATTTTAATGTTATTGGTAATCCTGGTTCTACTCGACAAATGGTTGAGTGGTACAACAAGGTGCAAGAAATTGCAGGCGCAAATGAACTAGCTATACCTGTTTCAATCTCCTCGGATCCACGTCATAGCTTTACTGACAACCCCTTGTCAGCTCTCATGACAGCAGAATTTAGCCAATGGCCAGAACCCCTTGGCATGTCTGCAATTAACAGTGAAGATGTTATGGAAGAGTTCGGCGATATTGCACGGCAAGAATATAATGCTGTAGGTATCCGCGTTGCACTACACCCACAAATTGACATTGCAACAGATCCACGATGGGGTCGCACTAACGGTACATTTGGTGAAGATCCCAAGCGCGTGACAAAGCTTGGTGTTGCTTACGTTAAAGGTTTCCAAGGTGAAAATTTTGGTGAAGAATCAGTGTCAACAATGGTTAAGCACTTCCCTGGTGGTGGACCACAAAAAGACGGTGAAGACCCTCATTTTTCCTATGGTAAAGAGCAAATTTATCCAGGAAATAACTTCGATGAGCACCTAGAACCTTTCAAAGCTGTATTCAAGGTTGGAGCTCGCCAAGTGATGCCCTACTACGGTATGCCTGTTGGAACAAAGTATGAAGAAGTTGGCTTCGGGTTTAATAAGGGCATTATCACTGATTTACTCCGTAAACAGCTTGGGTACGATGGTATTGTCTGTACTGACTGGGGCTTATTTACTGATAGCGATATTATGGGTAAACCGCTTCCAGCACGTGCATGGGGCGTAGAAAAACTTGATCGTTCTGCACGAATGTTGAAATCACTTGAAGCTGGCGCAGACCAGTTCGGCGGCGAGCACTGCCCTGAAGTTCTTGTTGAACTTGTTAAATCAGGTAAAACAAGTGAAGCTCGTCTTGATGAGTCTGTTGCACGATTACTCAAAGAAAAATTCCTGTTGGGACTCTTTGATGATAAACGTCAACTTGATGTTACAGCTGCTGAAAAAATTGTTGGTAATGATAAATTCAAAGCTGCAGGTCTAGAAGCTCAAAAAGCATCCCTAACTCTTTTAACTAATAAAGGTAGCAATGGCGAAGCAATTTTGCCATTACAAGACGGCATCAAAGTGTATCTTGAAGATATTCCAGCAGAATCTCTTCAAGATTATGCAACAGTCGTGGATAAACCAGAGGATGCCGATGTTGCCATTTTGCGCCAGAAAGCACCTTATGAACCACGGGAGGGATTCCTTGAGTCGATGTTCCATGCTGGCTCAATTGACTTCTCTGATGATGTTGCAAATCATATCAACGAGATTGCAGCAAAAGTTCCTACCATTGTTGATCTTTATTTAGATCGTCCAGCGATTCTGACAAAGTTTGCAGACAATGTTAATGCAATTATCTGTAATTATGGTGCTTCTGATGAAGCAATCTTTGAGGTCATGTTTGGTAAAGCAGAGCCTAAAGGTTCATTGCCTTTTGATATGCCAAGTTCAATGCAGGCAGTTAAAGCTAACAAAGCAGATGTGCCCTTCGATACAAAAGACCCGTTATTCCAACATGGTCATGGTCTAGGCTATAAGAACTAAAATTCTCAAATCCTGAACTCAATACCAAGCTCTAATCATTACATCAGTGATAAACTAAAAGCAGACCAATAGTGGTTGTTTACACAAAAAAGGATATAAAAATGAAAAAAGCATTAATAATTTGTGCAGCAGGTATGTCATCATCAATGATGGCCAAAAAAGTAACTGAATACCTACAGGGTAAAGGTGAAGATATCGAACTAGACGCAGTTTCAGTTTCTGAAGGTGAAGAAAAAATGCGCAATAAGGAATACGACCTCTACCTTATTAGCCCTCAGACTACTATGCATCTAGATAAATTCAAAGAAATTGGTGCTGAAGTTGGAGCTCCTGTTGTGAGCATCCCTTTCCCAGCTTATGTACCAGTACCAACTGGAATCGAAAAGCTAGCTACTCTTGTTGAAGAAAATATCAACGGTTAATTTGGACTTTAAATGTCTGACAATACTAAAAACACTGAAAAAGCACAGCAAAATAGCAGTACCAGTGAAGAAATTCAGGTAGTTTCTTTCGATCTTATCGTTCATAGCGGTCAAGCGCGCACTTTAGTGCATAAAGCAATGAAATCTATGCGAGCAGGAGACTTTGACGAAGCCCAGAAATATCTTGATGAGGCTGAAGAAGAACTTCTTGATGCGCATAAATCTCAAACAAAGTTACTTCAGGAATACGCTGGTGGTAAAAAAATTGAGATGGAAATTATCTTAGTGCATGCACAAGATCACCTCATGACAACGATGACACTACGAGAAGTTGCTGTTGAAATGATGTTTATTTATCAGGAACTAGCTAAGAAAAACTAGAACCCTCATGAAAGATAGTGAAAAAAGAGCATTAGAAAAAAGTCAGAAAGAAGCTGGCTTGAAAAACATGTACTTTAATCGTTATCTTCTCATCAGATATATAGTTGCAACGCTCTTCTTTGCGAATCTATACTGGGTGATATTTTTATCAGCTGCTGGGACTATTTGGGCTATACTACCTTTCGGCATGCTGGCCTTTTTAGTCCTGGTTTTAGCTGAACAAATAAGAATTTATACTCAACATTCAAATCAAGTTCCGCAACTCAAAGCGTACTCTTACTTGCAGTTATTCCTCAATACCTGTTTGTTGCCTACTTTATCAACATCACTTTTTACTAAGCTTTTTCCTTTTGCTGCAAATGATTCAAGCGGAAAAACCTTCATCTTGGTGCTACTTCTACTTGGAATTTTTCTCAGTGGTGTACTCATCAGAAAAATTTATCTGATTCAGTCAAACCAAGATAAACAGTTTTATCGTATTGAAGAATACAAAAAAGCTATCAGAATTTAAAACTTTATAAAAGAATAGAAAGGTTATTACTATGGAAAAGGTCTTTGGAATCTTAGAGAATTCTTTAATGAAGCCGATGGGCAAGATTTCTCAATTTAAAATTGTAAGGGCTGTTATGGCAGCCGGCATGGCTAGCATCCCCTTCACCATTGTAGGTTCCATGTTCTTGGTATTCAATATTTTGCCGTTAACATTCCCAGGACTACAAGGATTCTACAACAAAACATTTGCTAACTTTAGCGATCTATATATGGTTGCGAACTTTGCAACTGTGGGTATTTTGGCAATTTATTTCTGTCTGGTTATTGGCTATGAGTTAACTCGTATTGCTCAAGACGAAGAAAAATTGAATGTAAACCCATTAAATGGTGCACTACTTTCTCTCTTCGCATTCTTCATGTGTCTACCACAGTTTACTAAGGGTAGCGGAAAGATTACATTAGCAAATGATACAAAAGATTCAGGCAATATGCTGGTTGAAGGTATCCAATTTGCTGGAAGTGGCATTACTCGCCTCGGTACTGCTGGTATCTTCACGGCTATTATTATGGCAATTGTAGCTACAAACCTATACATTCTTTGTGTGCGTCGTAATTGGGTCATTAAGATGCCTGATACTGTACCTCCTGGTGTAGCACGTTCATTCACAGCATTGATTCCAGCTTTTATCATTGCGTTTACAGTACTGATTATTAACGGTATTTTGAACCTCATGGGTACCGATATTTATGAAATCATCTCCATCCCATTCGCCTTCGTGCAGTACATTACCAATAGCTGGTTAGGCATCATGGTAATCATGTTCTTAATTAGTGCTTTGTGGATTGTAGGTATTCACGGTGCAAACATTATTAGTGCATTCATTACTCCAATCACTTTGACTAATATGCAGTTGAACCAGCATGGAGCAAATATTCCATTCGCAGGAGAGTTTAATAACTCATTCGCAATTTTAGGTGGTTCAGGTGCAACGCTTGGTCTTACCATTTTTATTGCAACAATGGCTAAATCCTCACAACTTAAAGTGCTAGGTAAGGCAGCTATAGTACCGTCAATATTCAACATTAACGAGCCAATTATCTTCGGTTTGCCAATTGTATATAACCC
>JASGFC010000028.1:0-17980 GCA_047605865.1 Micrococcaceae bacterium
GGACTCGAAATAAGGCAAAGGGATTTTGGTGCGCTTGGCGGGAATCGAACCCACGGCCTTCCCTTTAGGAGAGGGACGCTCTATCCTACTGAGCTACAAGCGCTTGACTTCAACTTTACCAATTATTTACATGAAATTTTTATGCGCAAGCTCCTACTGCTGGCACGGTAGGATTCCATGTTGTTGGGTTTCCTTGAGTTACAGAGGTTGAGTGGTAAACATTATTCAAAATGGGCTTAGTTGAATCAGTATTAGTAAAAGTCCAACAGGTATTGTTACCTGTAGTAGCCCACCCCGTTACTGTACCAGAAGTAGTAGTACCCGTAAAAGGAATATTAATCCAATTCCCAGAATTATTAGACATGAGGACATACCATGTTTCACCAGTAGGAATAGTAACAGTGCTTGCTAACGTTAATTTAACATACCTTGAATTATACGAAAAGGGATTAGCAGAGCTAATATTTGCTGGAGCAACCCCGACTACACTTGCTGCTTGTGCTGGTGTTGAAACAGCTGCTACAACTACAGGCATACTCCACACAGCAGATTTTGTGATATTCCTTCGTGATATTTCATAAGACATTAGCTTATCTCCTACTTATTCCTTAAAAAATCAATCTTATCAAAGATCTATGCTTAATTAAGAGAGGGGCGCATTTTAAGTGCTTCATCGTGACTTGCATATACTGGCAAGCCATCTTTAAAACTTGCTACTCCAAAAAGTCCATCAGCACAAATGATGTTTAATGCATCTACTATATGACTGCCTTGTGTCAAGGTTATCGTGCCACTCAGCCCTGGAGATAAACAAGAAATATCAAAAGTGAGATCTGCTTGTGTAGAAACGTTTTTGATAACGAAAAATTCATCGTGAGTAACTGGTGTTAGCTTGTCCGCATTACTTAATGTTACTCGCGCAGAACCAATTGCTCTTGAACTGGTTACAGCGATTGTGGTGTTCTTCCCCTCTGTACGGCGAACATCAGCAAAAGTATGTGGCGTGATAGGCAAGGCTGATACTAATTGTGGCGCTCCAACACTGTCTGTTTGAATGGCTTTATCGGCATTAGCTATAGGCGCATGTGTCATAAAACCTGTTACAACAGCAGTTCCTGCAAGACCTTTAGAAAAATTGCGACGGTCTACATCAAAATTCATTTTCATAGTTTCTCTCTTCTAGCCAGCGGCGGGACGATCTTGTAAAGCCTTCAAATATGCAGGATCTTGCATTTCCATCCACTTAATAACGTCTTGATATGTAGCGCAAATTGTATTATTCTTTCCACAAACATCTTCCATAAACTGCAACGCTGCAGGATTAAAGGAGTTATTATTCCAATCATTGAAGTGATTAGCAATAACAATTGGGGCTTTATTACCAGCATTAACTGCCTTATACACCTGATGATAAGTAGCCAATACTTTCTGTGTCAGTTCGGGCTGGGAAGATGGATCATCGACTGCATCGTTAAAGGTATACCAGAAGTTGTAGTCCATCATGGTGATGCGTTGCCCAAAAGCATCAGACTGAACAAAAGGCATGTAAAATTCCCACAAGCCGTTCAACTTAATTGGCCATGAAATTCCAGACTCAGGACTAGGCATTGAAGAATCATACTGGAATTTGAACTTTTGTAAAGCTGGGAAAAGTTGATCCACCTGACCTTCTAGACAAGGAGTACGCCCACCAGTAACCTCAGACTTAGGGACTTCCAACCTTGGAGCATTTGAGGGCATCCCATCAAGTTGCGCCCAATTATCCCACCAGCGGAAGAACTCAGTCAATTCTTCAACCCATTGATCCGTAGTCCATGTGTTTCCGATTCCACCACACATATGAGCATTGTAATGAGTTCCTATTTCGTGACCTTCATAATAAGCATTGTTGAGGTCTTCAATGGCAAGCTTTACATCATCTTTAGAGCCACCAAAACCAATACCTGACTGCCCCTGTGGAGATGGTGGAGGCGGAGTAAATTTATCACTACTATCATCAGTAACCAAGTAAACACCTGAAAGGAAACCTGCAACTCGTGAATTGGTTTCTTTTGCTTTCTTACGGAATTCATCCCATTTCTTGTGATACGCTCCCCCATCGAAAGAAAAAAGCACAAATTGCGGTGGCTCCTCGCCCATTTTGAACTTGCGCATGGGTACATTTGTTTCTGCCCTCGTTCTCTTTCCTGATTGAGTAGGGGTAACATGAGTACCTTGAGGGAACTGTGGTAGTTTTGGAGCTTCTTTGGCAGTTCTAAAAGTATTTTCAGAATCAGGGGTAAGCGCGCGCAAAATTCTTTTTATGAATTCATTATCCGTAGCAGACATAACTTTAAGTATACAATGAAATCGTAATGAAATTGTTACTTAATTTTATAATTTTTTGGAGCGAAAATGGTTGATCTAAGAAAACACTTAAACGGTCTGAAACCTTTTTCATTAAATGTTCCAGCCGCATTTAACTCTATTGACCTTTTTCTCTCCAGCACATACCCGAATAGTGCCCCCATAAAACTTTTGCTAAATTCCCAGGGGCAACACCTTAATGTTCACGATGCTGTGCCTGCTGATAGGAAACTCTACGTCTACCTTGAAACACCCCACGAAAGAGCAATTCCAGGAAATTTGACCACACTCTTTGAGAATGAACATTTACTTGTTATTGACAAACCACACTTTCTAGCCACGATGCCACGAGGAAAACATCTCACAGAAACTGTAGTAACAAAGCTAAGGCTTCTTGGCTACGATGACATTGCTCCGCTACATCGTTTGGACCGTTTAACTGCTGGTGTACTTGCACTTTCAAAAAGACCTAGTGAACGGGGAACTTACCAGAAATTGTTTCAAGAACAACAAATTACCAAGACATATTTAGCATTAGCACCAAGTTCTGCTCTAGAAATTCCTCATGTTATTAAAAGTCACCTTAAGAAAAAACAAGATTCACTACAGGTTACATGTTTTCCACAGTTACAACCCAATGCTATTACTGAAATTCATCAAGAAACAAAACTTGGAGATGGCTTGAGTATCTATACCGTAAGACCTTTAACAGGAAAATTTCATCAAATTAGAGCACACTTTTCTGCTCTAGATTTACCTCTTAAAAACGATCCTTTTTATCCTGAAGTTCTTCCTATGCAAGAAGATGACTTTTCAAAACCACTTGGACTTGTTGCCAAAACTTTAGAATTTACAGATCCGATAACGGGAGAAAATTACCACTTTGTAAGCAACTATCACGTCACCAAAAATAGTTGATTTATTACACACTTTTGCACATCTTGCAATAAAATGTCACTTGAAATTCTGTAAAAATAGAGGAACAAAAAATACTAAAAAACTCGGCATTCGCCGAGTTTTTTAGTATAAGAGTTTTAAGAGCTTATCTATGTGATAGAACTCAAACTAGCTTTTATTAGAAGCGGTAGTAAGAAGTACCAGAACCCCAGCTTACTGGCTGAAGGTTTGTACCGTAAGAAGAGCTGATTGCAGCATACATGTAACCGTCACCAGCGTAGATACCAGCGTGAGCTTGACCTGTACCACCGTCAGCTTGAATTACAAGGTCTCCTGCAATAGGAGTGTATACCTGGCGAGCGCCATTTGCCAATGCCCAGTTTGCTTGGTCATAAGGCATACCCCAAGGAAGAGACACACCAGCTTGGTTGTAAACATAGCTTGTGAAACCAGTACAGTTCCACGCAGCAGGAGTGTTACCGTAACCGTAGTTGTACAATCCCATGTATTGAGAAGCAATGCTAGCTGCATTAGCACCTACGTCAGAACTAGTTGTATCTGTAGTTGTTCCTGTAGTAGTTGTACCAGTAGTGGTAGTCCCTGTAGTTGTAGTACCAGTAGTGGTACCAGTAGTTGTGGTATTGCTAGCAGTGTTAGTGTTGTACCCAGTGTTGTTGTAATTAGTATTAGTTGCTGTAGTTCCACCAGTGTTTGTAGAAGTGTTAGTTCCACCAGTCTGGTAGTTACCATTTGCATCATAGTACCAGTAAGAAGTCCAGCCGTTAGATGCAGCTTGCTGTGCCCAGTAATCACTTGAGTTGTAGTTAGAGTAATCAGTTGTGCTGTAGTTGTAAGATGGAGCAGCTGTAGCCTGAACACCTTGACCATTCTGTGGTGAAGACCATGAAGTGTATGGAGCACGGGCTACGTCAACAACAATGTTAGATGCTACATTTACAACAGACTGTGGTGCAGCTTGAGCTACGTTACCGTTTTGAGCCTCTACTGTAGATGCTTCAGATGCTTGAGCAGCAGGAGCTACTAAACCAGATGCAGCAGTTGCCATTAGTACAATTTTGCGAACAGAATTATTTTTCATTCGTTTAATACCGATTCTTTCTGAATAAGTTGTGTGCGACGAAGCGTAGTGCCACATTCGCGTTTAAAGGAAAGAGTAGTATCCGTCAATTGACATCCAGTCAATTGAATGGCGGATAGTTCCTTGGCTTGGATTCAAAGCTGAAACCATTTCATCGTTACCAACATAGATACCGACATGACTTCCACCGTTTTGAACAACCAAGTCACCTAGCTGCGGTTCCTTCACAGGATTTGCTGCTAACCACTGATGTACACGTGGTATGGAAATTCCAGCAGTTTTATATACTTGCTGCACGAAACCTGAACAGTCCCAAGATTTCCATGTTGCACCACCCCACACATATTCACCGCCTAAACCAGCTAATGCAGTTTGAGCAACAACATCTCGCATGGTTGAAACAGGAAGTTTCTGTGTGGTTTCTGAGGCTCCACCCTCAGGGTTTGAATCAAAATCCATGTTTTCAACAACATTGACATTAACTCTGGGAGTGTAATCGTTTTCCTCTGAAACAGAGAATGCGTCTTTCATTTACGCCTCTGATACTACAAGAACATCAGAAGGAGTTATTTGAACACGACGAGCAACGGTTGTTACTTTGTATTCAAACGTGTAAGACACGATTTTATTTCCCTCCCCACGCCTGCGAAGTAAGCTGTCGGATTCGGATGGGAGTACACCCGGACAAGTTTCCTTGTCTTCACCCCTAGGCTTTAACAAAAGTCAAAGCCGGATTCCTCTTCAGAAGAACCAAGTGGTTCCCCCGCTCTTATCAGTTATTAAATCGAAGATAGTGATAAGACTCGGCGATCTATCTACGATATCTACAGGATTTATCCCGCAGATAGGTTAATTATACACATAGGATAAATAAAGAAACAAGGTTATAACACCCTTTTACTAAATATTAAAAATTTCACGCTATACCCCAGTAAAAACAAGGGGTGTAGCTGCATAGCTTGAACTAGTAGTGCGTGTCGTCAACGCAAATCTGTTCAATAGTTGTGCGCCACTTACTTGCTGAAAGTCAAAGGTCAGTTGCAGTTATTTCTTGCGATACTGTTTCTTCCTGATGAAGATCTTCACTGATTTCACCACTAAGATTTTCTGCATTGTCAGTTACAATTTCAGCTTGCACTGGTTTACTGCTCTTAATTTCTTGCATTTCTTCTCGCTCTGACCAAGGAACCCAAGGAGGTGCAATTAAAGCTGTATCTCCAGCCACAAGATCAGTTTCCGTTACTAAAACTTCTTTTGACCTTGAGTGACGCGAAAGCACCACTACCCAATTCCAACCTGGGTAACCTGGAAGTAAACATTCAAAGAAATGAGTGACAGTTCTTTTACCTTCTGATTTAGAAGAAAGGTGCTTACCAATATTTACTTTGGCAGTGGTTGTCTCTAAAACTGCTCGTGCGTAATCTACGGCACTTTCTAATAGAGCGTCTTGTTTTTTACTAGCCATATATTCTAAACATCTAAATCATCTGCAACAGCACGCAAGACTTTTGCAGTTCTTTGGGCATGTTGATCATCTGGGTATTTACCGCGGCGCAGACTTTCTGAAACGCCATCCAGAAGTTTAATAACATCTTCTACAATAACTACCATGTCATCTGCTGGTTTTCTATTAGCTTTAACTACAGAAGGCGGTGTATCGATGAGTTCTGACGATAATACTTGAGCACCTCTACGACCATCGACAATACTGAAATCTAGCTTAGTTCCAGGTTTAACATCATTCATGCCTTGTGGCAAAGCAGTTGCATGCAAGAAAATTTCTTGCCCGTCATCGGTTGTTACAAAACCAAATCCCTTTTCACTGCTATACCATTTAACTTTACCTACTGGCATGGTAAACCCTTTCTCTTATTTACTTTCATTGTAACGAACTCAAAGTACTTTGTCCTTAAAATACAGCTAAAGATGAGCATTTGCACAATAAGAATTCGTAGTTCTCACAGAGAGTTTCCAGATTATTTGATAAAATTGAGCTATGAATAATACAACACCTGAAGCTCGTTTACTTGTAGTAGACGATGAACCAAACATTCGTGAATTATTAGCTACTAGTCTCCGTTTCGCTGGTTTTGAAGTAATTTCAGCGAGCAACGGACGTGAAGCCTTGGAAATTGCAGAGTCGCATTCTCCAGATCTTGCTGTTCTTGATGTCATGCTTCCTGATATGGACGGTTTCACAGTTACTCGCCGACTTCGTGCAGCTGGACGCCACTTTCCTGTACTCTTCCTCACTGCACGTGATGACAATGAAGATAAAGTAACAGGTTTAACGGTTGGTGGAGATGATTACGTCACTAAACCTTTTAGCCTTGATGAAGTTGTAGCTCGTATTCGAGCAGTACTTCGACGCACCCAACCTGACGATAATGATGATGCACTCCTTAAAGTTGCAGATCTTGAGCTCAATGATGATGCTCATGAAGTGCTCCGTGATGGAAAGCTCATTGATTTATCACCAACGGAATTTAAACTGCTACGTTACTTGATGCTAAATCCTAATCGTGTCCTTTCTAAATCACAGATTCTCGATCATGTATGGGAATACGATTTTAATGGAGATGCTTCCATCGTTGAATCTTACATTTCCTATCTTCGTCGCAAAATAGACAATGACCCAGATAAGACCCCTTTAATCCAAACTAAACGAGGTGTGGGCTATTTGCTTCGCACACCCGACAAAGCAGTATGAGTACCGAAAAAACAAGAAGCTGGTCACTACGTGGTCAGCTTCTTAGCATTACAACAGTTCTACTGATCGTTTCGCTTTTAAGTACTGGAATTGGCACAATCTTTATCCTGAAGAATACTCTCATTAGCCGAGTAGATAGTGAGTTAACTACCTCTTCTCGAGATCTTGTCAATCAAATTGTTCAAGACTCTCAAACAACACGTACTGATGCTGCAATTAGAAGCCTGCCGTCTAACTACTCAATCCTAGTTTACGATGGCACTAATGAATACGTACGCTACTATGCTTCAAGTATAGATTCTTCTGATCACCCTGATCCGAAATCGCTTGAAAATAAAAATCTATCTAACTTGCGTGGTCAAACATTTACCGTGGCAGGAACTGGACCTGAAAGTTATGGCTGGCGAGCTACTGTGGTGCAAATCCCGGGAAGTTATAACACTTACTTAGTAGCCCAAAAACTTGACGGCGTGCAATCGTTGATTAGCCAATCTGCAATAGCAATTTTTAGTGTTTCTAGCCTAGTTGTACTCTTAGCCATTGTTAGTGCCTATCTGCTCATTACACGAAGTTTCCGCCCGCTGCAAAGGATTGAAGCTACTGCTAAAGAAATTACTAACGGAGATTTTTCTGAACGTTTGGAAACTGATGATGAAACGCCTCAGGAAATTAAACAGCTTGAAGAAACTCTTAACACCATGTTGGACAAGATTGAAACTTCTTTTGAAGCTCGAAAGAATTCTGAGGAAAAAATGCGTCAATTTGTTTCTGATGCCAGCCATGAACTCCGTACTCCTTTGACTACTATTATTGGGTACTCAGAGATGTTCCAAAAAGGTTGGCTCACAGAGGATTCGCAAATTGACGAAGCTGTCACAAGGGTCAGCAGCGAAGCAACTCGTATGAAGGCTCTTGTTGAAGACTTACTTGACCTAGCAAGACTTGATGAGAAACGAACTTTCAACCTCACTGATGTCGATTTAAGAGAGCTTGCCCTTGAAATTGTTGCAGATTCAAAGGCAAGCCATCCTGACAGAATAGTTAGAGTTATTTCACTAGACGATAAAGCACCAGAAGAATTAGTAGTTCAAGCAGACAACCAACGGTTACGTCAAGTTCTCTTAAATCTTCTCACTAATGCTTTCCGTTATACTCCTGAAGACACCAGTGTTGAAATTGCTCTTGGCAAAGACCTTTCAGAAGAAAACCCTCAAGCTATTCTTGAAATTCGAGACCATGGTCCAGGAATAGCTACAGAAGAAAAAGAGAAAATCTTCAACCGTTTCTATCGTACTGATACTTCTCGTGTACGCACTCAAGGAGGAAACGGTTTAGGCCTTGCTATTGTCTCTTCTATTGTCCAAGCTCATCATGGAAACGTTACACTGCTTGATACTCCTGGCGGTGGAGCAACCTTTAGAGTTAGTTTTCCTTTGGAAACAAAGTCACTTGAAACATCTTCCTCTGAGGAGTTAGTTAGCTAGAAAACATCATAGCGTTCTGAGCTTCAGTGCTAGCATATTGCACTCCAGCTGTATTAAGCGCTTGATTTATTGCTTCTAAATCATTTTCCACAGATTTTTGTGTAGTTTGCCATTGTGAAATCACAGATTGAAACGCTTGAGAAGCTTGACCAGTCCATGTGCTTTGCAGTTGAGTGAGCTGATGACCCATTGACTGAATCTCTCCTCTGACTCCTTCAATTGAAGCCCTAACTTTCTGACTTGCCTGTTGTACCGCTTCTGAATCTACTTGATATTGCGCCATTTCTTCGCACTTCCTTTCTGATAATTTGAGGAGGCTATTGCCTCGTCCTATCAGTCAACCACAAGAAGAAATATGAATTAGATCTTTTTGGTATAGCTGTGCATAATTCTGCTTAAAATACTCAAGTGGAGGAATAACAAGTTAGTCTTCTTCCACTTTCTCTCCATGAACTTTACTTTGAGTTATTGTCGCTCAACTGCAAACTAAGAGAATTATCTCTTTCAAAACAACTAAAAAGTGGGCCATCACCTTATTGACAACCCACTTAAAAGAGATAACAACTTTGTTTAGAAGCCGCCCATTCCTCCCATGCCACCCATATCTTCAGCGCCAGGAACTGCAGGAGCAGCTTTCTCAGGTTTATCAGCGACAACAGCCTCTGTAGTAAGGAAGAGCCCAGCAATAGATGCCGCATTTTGCAGTGCAGAACGAGTAACTTTAACAGGATCATTAACGCCAGCGTCTAGAAGATCTTCATACTCTCCTGTAGCAGCATTCAAACCATGGCCATCTGGAAGGCTAGCAACTTTATCTGCAACCACGCCTGGTTCTTCACCGGCATTGAACGCAATTTGTTTAAGAGGAGCTTGAATGGCAACTTTCACGATGTTAGCGCCAGTAGCTTCATCGCCTTCAAGATCAAGAGTTTCGAAAGCTTTATTTCCTGCTTGAATGAGTGCCACACCACCACCAGGGACGATGCCTTCTTCAACAGCTGCTTTAGCATTACGCACAGCATCTTCAATACGGTGTTTACGTTCAGTTAGTTCAACTTCTGTAGCTGCTCCAGCCTTGATAATTGCAACACCACCGGCCAGTTTAGCTAAACGCTCTTGTAGTTTTTCACGATCGTAATCTGAATCTGAATTTTCAAGTTCTGAGCGAATTTGAGTCACACGCCCTGCAATTTGATCTGCATCTCCAGCACCTTCAACAATGGTAGTTTCATCTTTAGTAACAACAACTTTACGAGCTTTACCAAGAAGGGAAAGATCAGCATTTTCTAAAGTTAATCCTACTTCTTCTGAAATAACTTGACCACCAGTAAGAGTAGCAATATCAGATAATTGCGCTTTACGGCGATCACCAAAACCAGGAGCTTTAACTGCACAAGACTTGAAAATACCACGAATCTTATTCAAGACAAGCGCTGCTAAAGGCTCACTTTCTACATCTTCAGCAATAATAAGAAGAGGTTTTGAAGTTTGCATTACTTTTTCAAGAATCCCAATGAGATCTTTTGCTGTAGAAATTTTTGAGTTAACAATAAGGATGTATGGGTCTTCAAGAACAGCTTCCTGGCGTTCGGTGTCTGTCATGAAGTAAGCAGATAAATAACCTTTATCAAAACGCATACCTTCAGTAAATTCTAAATCAAGACCCATTGTATTTGAATCTTCAACAGTGATAACGCCTTCTTTTCCTGCTTTATCCATTGCTTCAGCAATAAGTTCACCAATATCAGAATCTCCAGCTGAGATAGAAGCAGTAGCCGCAATTTGGTCTTTAGTTTCAATTTCTTTAGCAGAATCAAGTAATTGATCTGAAACCGCACTAACTGCCTTATCAATACCACGCTTGATTGCCATTGGATCTGCTCCAGCAGCAACGTTACGGAGCCCTTCTTTAACTAATGCCTGAGCAAGTACTGTTGCAGTAGTAGTGCCATCACCTGCTACGTCATCTGTTTTCTTAGCAACTTCTTTAACTAGCTCGGCACCAATTTTTTCATAAGGATCTTCAAGCTCAATCTCTCGAGCAATGGATACACCATCATTAGTTATAGTAGGTGCACCCCACTTCTTTTCAAGAACTACATTACGTCCGCGAGGACCAAGAGTCACTTTTACTGCATCAGCAAGTGTGTTCAGTCCGTTTTCAAGACCACGACGAGCCTCTTCATCAAAGCTAATAATTTTTGCCATAGTGTGATAATGCCTTTCTTATAAACGAAGTAAAAAGCAATTAATCTAGTGCTTTTTAGCTATAAACGCTACTTCAATTTTGACGTACAGAACTGTTATTTTCAACTACTAAAAAATTGTAGAACAAGCAGTACTACTGCACGAAAAATTAATTTTCTTAGCTAACCACAACAGTCATGTCTTGTGGAAAATCAGAAGTCTGAGTTGCGGTTAAACCTAGCTTTTTGGCGATATCTTCAGCAGGTGCTTTAAGTGCTGGAGTTGTGTAATAAACTCCCTCTGCATAAGGGTTATCCATATCTGGGTAAACTCCTACTGAATCAGTGGTATAACCAGCATCAGTCAGTTTTTTAGCCGCAGTAGTTGCAGCATCTCCATTAGAGGCACCAACATCAAAGACAGTAACTGGAGTTGACTTACTGATAGAAGGTGCTGCTGATGATGGTGCAGTAGTTGCAGAAGCACTAGCTTTAGCATCGGCCTGCTCTCTTGAAGCAACATCTGCTGAATCTGTTGCACTGACGCTCTTGTGATGTTGATTCCATATTGAAGCACCAAAAAGTGCCAAGCCTAGTGCGAAAGCAATAGCACCAATCTTATAGAGCATCGTGTCTTGTTTAGTAATATCAGATGTTTTAACCTGTTGTGATTTAGCTGTTGAAGGGAAACGACCAGCCCTATGTTGCCCAATGTAATTGGGTTCCTCAATAATATCTTCAAATTCATCGTGCAGATTCATGATGGTGCTCCTGTTCGTAGAGATACTCTACTCTCCTGTAACTTTTTTAACCTTTTAACCAAAGCTGGTGAATGTGCCAATGCTTCAGGGGTTTCAAGTGCTCTGCTTAGCAACAAATAGTATTCGGTAGGAGAAATTTCAAGTTCACTTTGGATTTTCAACTCTTTTTCAGTGGAATACTTCCACGGCTGAGCCTCAAATTCCAAAACTCTCTTAGTTATTTCATCCATGCAAAATACTTCTCTTTCTAAACTATTAGTCTACCCTTTTAAATCTACTAACTTCAAATAAACACAGCCAAGGAAATGATTATACTTAAATTATGGGAACCAGTATGTTTGAGCAATACGCACACCCAAGTTGGGTTGAAGCATTACAAGCACAATTAGGAAATATCAAAAAAATTGAGCAATACTTACGGCAAGAAGCTCTCACGGGCAAGAAGATTCTTCCTTATCCCGATAAAACTTACAGAGCTTTGAGCCAGAACATCAATGACACTAAATTACTTATTCTTGGGCAAGATCCTTACCCAACCCCAGGGCATCCTGTTGGTCTTGCTTTTTCTGCCGACCCTCATGTTAAACCTATCCCCAAAAGCCTGATTAATATTTATCAAGAATTGCACGATGACCTCAATATACCTATAGCCCCTCATGGCGATTTAACTGCATGGGAAAAGCAAGGAGTTATGTTACTTAATACTGCTCTGAGCGTTGAAGCAGGCAATGCTGGTAGCCACAAAAATCTATGGGCGCAGTTCAGTCAAGCTGTTGTAGAGGTTCTCGCATCACGAAACAAACCTTTGGTTGCTATATTGTGGGGTAAAAATGCTCAAAACTATGCCTCAAGTTTAGCCCCCTACCCTACCATTCAGTCCGTTCATCCTTCTCCACTATCAGCATACCGAGGCTTTTTTGGTTCGAAACCTTTCAGTAAATGTAATGCCTTACTGGAACAACAAGGAGCTACAGCTATTGACTGGAATCTTAACCCATCAGCCACTTAGTTCTACCTCAATGCCATTCTTATTCTGACTAAACTTCACCATAGCTAGATTGATAAAACAACCAATGGCAATCATGATTCCAGCTCTAGCGAAAGTTTGTCCTTGTTGTTGAAATAAGAGCAGCAATGAGCCAGCTATTGCACAAGGAGCCATCCAAGGCTTAGCGAAAAACACTTGCTCAGCTACTTTTTCTTCACGCATAAGTATGCAGCAGAAGTTAACAATGATAAAAACTAAAAGTACTAAAATAACAACAGTTTCAACAATGATTTTCAAATCAGCTGTCAAACACATCACATAAACTACTGCGCATGTAATAACAAGTGCAAGCCATGGAGATCCATGCCTATTGACTTTCTGCGCAATAATAGCTGGTAGTCTTCCTTGTTGCGATAACCCAAAAATCATACGAGAAGCCATGATGATACTTAAAGTGGCAGCATTCAAAACAGCAATTAAAGCAATAAAACTAAATAAGCTTGAAGATAAAGTGGTTTTTGACATACTCAAAATTTCAAGAAGAGGACCATCCGAATTCCCCACAGTATCAACAGGCAGTACCGATGTGACACAGGATGCAAAAACAATATACATTAACCCCACTGAAAGTAGCCCTGCCACAAGAGCCCAAGGATAATTCCTGCGAACATCTTGGATTTCATCAGCCATACTTGCTGATCCTTCGAAACCCATAAAAGCAAAGATGGCTACAGCAGTTGAAGAAAGGAGTACTGAGATAGGAGCATCATCGGTACGCCAAGACATTAATTGTTCAGGATTGCCTTCTCCTTTACACAACACCACAATGGCAAGTGCAACAATAATGCTTAAACCTAATACTTTAATGCTTAACATGACGAAATTTGCTTTCTCAAGGTAATCAATACAAGTAATAGTAAAGAAAGCTATAAGAACTAAAACTGCTGGAATTACCACATGGTGTTCAAGTACAACAATCTCTTGCAAATACCTTCCTGAAAAGGCGCTGATAAGTGAGGCCGCACAAGAAATTGTTGAGCACACTAGGATAAATCCAATGATGAAAGTTAGCCAATCATTTTTAAAAGCTCGCTGTACAAAACCAGAAACTCCAGCAGCACTAGGATACTTGGATACTAATTCTCCATAACTTGTTGCAGTAAGTAAAGCCACACACAGCGCACACAATAATGGAATCCATACAGCACCACCTGATCGTTCAATCATGATGCCAACTAATGCATATATACCAGCACCAAGCGTGTCTCCAACAATAAAAATATAGAGACCAAAACCAGTGATATGTCTTTGTAAAGAATTACTTTCTGTTTGTTGCATTCATTTACAGTAAACGGAAAGGAATTGTATTGATAGCGGCTTTGTGCTCTGACCACAAAACCTACGCATCAAAGATACGTTGAATATGTGGCAACAAAGTTTCTGCCTCAACGTAATTCATTTGCAAAACTCCATCAGTTGTTTCAATCAGATCTCGTAGCTGTTGTAGTGGAGTATCTAGCTCACTTAAATAAGAAAATTCTGGAGTAAGTTTGATAATGGCATCTATGAGACCCACTGGCTCAACTGATGCATCAGCCTTAGGATCTTCAGGGTCTTTATCTCGCGCTAAAAGCACTAGCTTATGTAGCTTGAGACCCTTGACAGGTTTTTGCAAAGCTATATCATCAGGCGAAACTTGTTTTTTAGCTTGGCCAGAAGCAACAATAATAGACAGCGGCTTAGGGTAAGCGGTGACATTTAAATCAAAATCAACTACAACGGTTTCATCTGAAACATAGCCAAAATGCACTCCAAGCGTTTTAGCTAAGGTAGTTTTACCAGTACCTGATGCTGCAACAAAAGCAATAACTTTGCCTTCTTCATTACTGAAACCGCAGGCATGCAACATAAACTTTTTACCTTTATTGAAGTTTATTCCTCTGAGAGTTAAATTTGTACTCAATTGTTCTTCTAAACGATCAAGGTTTGAATTCCACAAAATATCAGTTCTGCCGGTGACATCTTCAGGAACTTCCTTGCTGCACTTTAATTCGAGCTGTTCAGCATCTTTAAGCTGCGAGCTAGTAGCACGCGACCACTTAGCTGCTAGCGCTTTCCATCTTTCTTCACTAAATCCAGACCCCATTGTTAAAGAAATAGGGGCATCCATGATGTTTAAATTGATTGGGTTGAAAGACTTCACTCCCTTAGTTTACAAGATTTCAAAGCAGCTTCATAGAACCATAAAACCACCCCTAGTGAGGTGGTTAATTCCTTGTTAATAAAGGTAAGTGCGCCCTAAGGGATTCGAACCCCTGGCCTTCTGATCCGTAGTCAGACGCTCTATCCAGCTGAGCTAAGGGCGCATGTTGCATAACAACTCATCAAGTATAACAAAGAAACTGTTAAACAACAAAAGGATTTTAGCATGCTACAACTGCGGTGTAGTCGCAATTAACTGCTCGTCAACTAATGATCTGTAGAGCTCATTCTTACGATATAAAGACGTATGAGTACCTGTCGCATCGACTTGCCCTGCCTTAACTACAACAATCTGATCTGCATCCATCACTGTTGCAAGTCGGTGCGCAATAATCATAATCGTGCGCTCACCTTTAATGCTCTCAATCGCTTCCTTCAAGTAGCGTTCATTTCTAGAGTCAAGGCTTGCAGTGGGTTCATCCAGTAACAAGATTGGCTTCTTGGTAACCAGTGCACGAGCGATGGCCAGACGTTGCCGCTCACCTCCGGAAAGTTTTGTACCATTTTCACCGATAGGATTATCGAGCCCTTTCCCTGTTGTGACGATATGCCCTAACTTGACCATATTCAGTACTTCAATGCAATCTTCATCCGTAGAAGCAGTGCTGCCCAGATTCAGGTTCTCTCTAATAGAGCCTGATAAAGCTGGTGAGCTTTGCTCCACGTACGAAATCATATTACGCAAATCTGTACGAGGTATCGTGCGAATATCAACTCCGCCAATACTGACGCTACCTGAGCTAGGGTCATAGAACCTCTCGATAAGAGAAAATAGTGTTGTTTTTCCAGCTCCAGAAGGCCCAACAAATGCTGTGGTTTGTCCGTTGTGTGCGGTAAAACTTAATCCTTGAAGAACTTTTTGATCTCCATAATCAAACACAACGTTATCAAAACATACATCGTATCGTGTTGGTAGTTCGCTGGTGACTTTATCGTGCTGTTCTTCATCAGGGATATCCATAATTTCGTTGATTCGCCCTAAGGCACCTAGAGCTGTCTGCACCGCATAATAACCACCAATTGCCTGGTTTAATGGCGTAATACACATAAACAAAAACAGCACGAAAGACACCAGTGAACTAATCTTTAACTGCCCTTCTGCAACACGATAGCCACCTAAACCAATAACGGTAAGGAAAGATAGCTGCGTTGCGAAGGTCGTTAAGGGATACATCATGGAGTTAAAGAAAGCTAACTTATACCCAGTATTCCTAGCCTCATCAGCAGATTCAACAATGCGTTCAGTTTCTTGAGGATGCGCACCAGTTGACCGTAGCGTACGAATAGCAGAGATGGACCTATCAACCCCTGCAGCCACATCACCAACTTTTTCTTGGTTGTATTCAGAAAGTGGCTTAATTTTTTTACCAATACGTTCGGTAATAAAAGTAGAAATGCTCATTATGATTGCAACGGCAATTGTCAATATTGGATCAAGGTAAAGCATACCTAAGACTGCACCAATGAAAACCATGATGGCACTTATTGCTTCAAGTGCACCTGAAGTCACTACCGAGCGCAGCATTGTTGTGTCTGAACCAACACGTGAAACAAGATCACCTTTACGCCGAGCATCGTACTGATTGATAGGTAAGAACAGGAGTTTTCTCACAAGCTCTTTTCGAGCGTCATACACAACATCTTCAGCAGTTACGTTCAATAAATAAGCTTGATATGCCTGTAATAAACCAGCAACAATTACCGAAATGGAAAGAGCAATGATATAACTATGGGTTTTGTCTCCATTTTGTTGCACTTGGTCAATGGCTTTTTGAACTAAAAGTGGTTGCGCAAGCGAAGCAACTGCACCAATTAAAGAAAGGAATACAATAAGCCAAATTGTCTTTTTGCGTACAGCTAAGTGCCGCCATAAATCTTTTAGTTTTGCTTTGGGGCGTTTACGCTCTTCATCCATAGCCTTTACTGTAACTAGATATTCCTAAAATTTACTGAATAAAACTATGAGAAATACACAATCGTGCTATTCCAAGGGCTTGTCAGTTGTATTTTTTTCTTTGTTTGCTTTATACAGCTCAGAGATGATGGGAAGGATAGATACAAAGACTATTCCTAGGAAGATTTTATCAATATTTGCCCCAACCCATGGAATACCACCAAGAAGATAGCCCATAGTAATGACTATAGTACTCCAGAGAAAAGCCCCAACTGCGTTGAAGATTGTGAAGCTTCTGTAGTTCATTTTCGAGACTCCAGCCGCAACTGGAATAAAGGTTCGCACTATCGGCACGAAGCGCGCCAGCACGATAGACCTCGCTCCATACTTGTCGAAGAAAGCATAAGTTTTATCCACGTACTCTTTTTTAAAAAGTTTGGAATCTTTTTTATTGAAAATTGCAGGTCCAGCTTTTTGTCCTATATAGTAGCCTACTTGATTTCCCACAAAAGCAGCCAGAAAGATTAGCGCTATGAGGATTAAGATATGAATATTCATTGCCCCAGTTGCACAAAACATTCCAGCAGTAAAAAGTAATGAATCTCCTGGAAAAAAGAAGCCGATAAGTAAACCTGTTTCAGCAAAAATAATTGCTACCAGACCCACAACAGCCCATGGGCCAAGACCTTGCAAAAAAAGTTCAGGGTTAAAAATATCTGAAAAATGCATAACAACCTAAGGAAAATTCTTTTACTATCAAGCTATTTATAGCACGATAGCTTGCCCAACGACTTTGAAACTCACCTAAATTTTTGTTTTACACAGATTAGTTTATTGACCCAAGATACAGAAATTAAGATTTGAAACATTGTGTAAACTCTCAGCAAATACTCTGTAACACTCAGTAGAATATTAAAGTCAGGACATTAAATTACTACGAGGATGTGAATAAAATGGTTGGCGGAAAAGAAGCTCTAGAAGGTTTGGCTGCTGCTGAAGCAGCAAAAACTGTGAAAAATACTGCTAAGCAAAAGAGCGAGCAGTATGCTGAAAAGAAAATGGCTAAAAATGCTTTCCAAAGTGTAGAAAACTTTGCTGAAGGTCAGCTTAAAGGTGGCTCAGAAGGAGAACAACCTTTAAAGTAGCTCATTTTTACTCTTTCTTTATGAAAGTAAAAGGTTGACCTGTCGAATTCGACAGGTCAACCTTTTTTAGTTTGATACAACCATAAACTGACTCCGTCCTCGAAGCCCTTGAATATCCCCCCCCCCCGTAGTTTATGGTGGAAAGGGCTATGGAAATGTTCTATTTGTGTAGAACTTAAGTGTTAAAGGGAGTTTGAAGTGGTTTTAG
>JASGFC010000029.1:0-16328 GCA_047605865.1 Micrococcaceae bacterium
GCATTTTTATCTGCCTGACATTTCAGGATACTAGAAGAACTCTTCTTTGGCAAGCTACTACAAGAGGTTCATAATCCCCAGACTTCGTCTATGCCTAGAAATATTATTTCAATGCGTCTAGCAGCTCGGTGTGCCACTGCTTCTTCGTCGCATCATACAACGCAAACGCTGGGCCATATGACCAGTAGCCCCAGCTCATTGATCGTTCACGGCAAAGCGTTGTGATGTAGTGTGCCCAACGAACGCGCGACGTCATATCGGCTGTGTTGCTTGTACCGAACTCGCCCACGAATAGTGGCCGATCATGAGCTTTTGCCCAGCTTTCCGCCTTATCGAACATACTCTTTAAGATTGCCTTTTGGCGAGGCGTTCCCTTCCAGGTTGTTCCTGGCCATTTTCGTGGATTGCCTAAGAACAATTTCATGGGCAGGGGCATTTTTGCCCATTCCTCGTAATAGAACGTTTCACCTTGGATGGTGAACTTGAGTGGCCAATAGTGGTGTATCGTTACGATAATATTTCGATCATCTTCGGGTAATTGTAATTGCGATAGCTTGCGAGCATTATTGTAGGACGCTGGCCCAATCACTATGGTACGAGTAGGGTTTGAGGTGCGTATCTCCGCCAGGCCAGCAGCTAAATAGTCGTTCCATACAGCATCCATTTTTTCGCGTGGTTCAGCCAGTAGTTCGATGACAACCGACTCTGGGGCAGTCTCATAATGTTCTGCTACTTGCCGTGATATAGACAAAAAACGAGCCTTCCATTTTACCGGATCTTTCATAAGCTCAGGGTCTAAGAAGTTACTCACAACCACTGCAAGTCCGTGTTTCACCGCACCTTTTACCGCTGCATCCACTTGTGTAAATACCGATGGGTCTATTGTGAATGGTGTTTGTTTTTCGCAGTGATCTACCCACGTGATACAAAGCCGTACTGCAGTGAAGTTGGCGTCTCGAATATTTTTCCAGGTTATGTCATCTGGGCGTATACACCATTTATCGGCACCTTGTTCACCAAGGTCTAAGCCAACATTAATGGTTCTTGCAAGTAATTTATTGACTTCTAGTGAATTCATGTACGTCCTCCATTTAGTTTTATCATTGTACTATTTGAAGATTAAACCAAATGTGATACACTGTCAACTATGGACAAGGTATCAATGGTTGCGATTCTCAACCAGCAACTGCAAGAACTCAGTGAAGAAACAATCCTATTTCATGAGGCCGTTGCCAATGCACTTGGTATTCACATTACTGACCATAAATGCCTCACTATATTAGGGCGAACTGGCCCACTACCCATATCGGAATTAGCTAAACGATTAGGCCTTAGTAAGAGTGCAGCAACATTCATGGCTGATCGTCTTGAGAAAAAACATATGGTGCAGCGTATCGCAAGCTCAACCGATCGACGCAAGATACTTATTAAACCGATACCAAGTCCGACCAGTGGACAACTAAAAGAGTGCTTTCAAACACTTGACCAAGAAATGCAAAAAGAACTCAATAGCTATTCGCTTGAAGAGCTTGAGCTTATTCTACATTTTGTTGAGGCTACAAAATCGGCATTGATAAAATCATGGATAGGAACAAAGCAGATATAGTACAACGTCACAGCCTTATACGGGCAGTATTTTCAAGTAAGTGGACAATGCCCGTAATTTGCACTCTGCGGCACGAAACATTGCGTTATAGCGCAGTTGAAAAGGCCTTGCTAAACATCACACAACGGGCACTCACTTTGACTTTACGAAACCGTGAACGCAACGGTATGCTTGATCGCTGCTGTCATAGAACACTCACGAACTACCTTTGCAACAAAGTACGTAGAGCCAGAGAAACCACCAACACCGAAACCAGAGCCAAAACCTACCAAAAAACCAAAGAAAATAAAATCAGAACCAAAGGGTAAAAAACGAAAATCAACTAAGATTCTTGGCGACTAATTACAGAGGTGTTACAGGGGTAGAATTGCCTACATGTCGTGAGTGTATACTCGGCACTACAAGCTATTGCAGCACGGTATACACCACGATATAATTAGGACATAAAAATCTTTTCTAATTCACAAGGCTACTGGTAAAACAACTATGAAACAAGCACTTACAAAAACCCGAGAACCTCAATCACTCATGTCACCTAGGCAAGTTAAGAACCGTGGAAAAAGAGGTATGTCAGGGATGTTGCTTCGAAGTCTTGGCGCTCGAGACCACGAGGCAACAGTGGTAAAAACCGAGTCTTTAGCTCCACATATGCTAAGAATCCACTTTCATAGTGACACGATATTTCCAGACATCACACCACACCCTACAGCGTGGCTACGCTTCTGGTTTCCCAACCCAGAAGGTAGCAATATTGAACATCAAAGAGCCTACACCATCAGTGACGCTAACGTAAGCACTGGTGACTTCGCTGTAGATTTCGTGTTACATGAACCTGCAGGTCCTGCCTCCATATGGGCAGTATCTGCACAAACTGGAGATACTATTTCTTTCACATCCCTTGGGTCAAAAGATTTTGAACTACCACAACAAATGCCTTCAGGATTTCTACTCATAGGTGATTCAGCATCTCTGCCTGCAATTAATACGATTATCCCCATCGTGCCAGAAAATACATCTATTGAACTCTATCTTGAAGAACATACGGCTACAGACCAGCTAATCCCCCTAGCTCACCACCCAAATATGAACGTCACATGGGTGCCGCGTGAAGGAAAAGAATCTCTAGCTAATGCGCTTGAAGCCCGAGATTGGTCTAACTGGATTGCTTGGGGTGCTACTGAATCTGGTACTTTCAAAGCTATTCGAACTAGGTTGAAAAAAGAGTTTGGATTTACAAAAGCAAATACGCACTATAAAGCTTACTGGATAGAAGGTCGCCCCATGGGCAACTAGCCTTTTGTCTAACTTTGACAGCTATTCAACATTTGAGCTAAAGCAGCTTTCTCATTTGTAGTGACAAGAAGCTTATACTTTGATTTCACCTGAGTGTACTGCTTAGCATACTGACATTGGTTATCTGCTGGTTTCCATTTATCTGGAGAGCTGTTTCCCTTTGCTTGGTTCTGATCAGCATCAACTGCAAGTAATTCCCAATCACTGACATCAGCAGCAAAAATTGCCCGTTCTTCTGGAGTCCATTTATCTGCTCCAGAAACCCAAGCATTATATAAGGGAACCACATGATCAATCTGAATCTTATCTGAATCCGCACCCTTCATATTATCTATATGAATGACTTTACCTCCGTAAGGGTCAGTCCATGTTGCTGATAGAACTTCTTGACAAGTGCCATATTGCCGTTTAACCGGTATAGTCTTCATATCAGTTGCAGTTCTTTTTAGCGCATCCTGTCGCGCTGAGCAACCATTTTGGTCGAAATCACCTTCAAGAGCCTCACCAAAGGCTTCACGGCAATAGGTATCGTATCCTTCTCGCTTCCCTATCTGCAGACCATTAAGTTGAGCTATAGCATCAACTTTACTAGGAAGTGGAGTTTGAGCTGATGGCTGCTTAGGGATAGCTGCATGTGTAGTTGGTACCGCTGCACATTTAGCAGCAGCTTCAGCATCCTCACTAGCGTACTTCTGCTCTTTTGCAGCATCTTCTTGGGAGGTAGTCTGAGTGCTAGTAGCAACTTTTGAAGGCTCAGCACTGTGATGAGAAGCACTAGAAGTATAGTGTGAAGTACTTTCGCTGTGATGAGTTGGACTATAAGTGTGCGTATATTCTGACTTTGAATCTGCCGAGTGCGTATAAGTTGGTTCAGTTGAATTCTCTACAATAGTTGGTGAAGGCTGAGCTACCGAAGGAGCACTGTTTTGAACAGAACTGCCACATCCTGTGATAGCTATAACCATCGTAAATAAAGGAATAAAAAGTTTTAAAACACGATACATCAGGTGGTGCAGCGCTTTTTCTTCTCCTTTGATCTCAGCCATTACAACCTCTTTAACCTCATGGCACGTTGTGCTTCTCGTTGGTCTTGTTTCTCACGGAGAGTTTGACGTTTATCGTACTCACGTTTACCTTTAGCAACCCCAAGATTTACTTTCACTTTCCCATCCAGAAAATATAATTCAAGTGGTATTAAAGTAAAACCAGCTTCTTGCGTTTTGCGCTGGATTTTCATAATTTCTTCTCGATGAAGTAACAATTTACGCTTTCTGCGAGCACTATGATTAGTCCATGTCCCGTTGCTATATTCAGGGATGTAAACGTTCTCTAGCCACATCTCCCCATTTTCAATCTGGGCAAAGCCATCAACAAGTGAGCCTTTTCCATGACGTAGGGACTTCACTTCAGTCCCATAGAGTACGATACCTGCTTCATAGGTATCAGAAATGGCATAATCGTGTCGTGCTTTACGGTTTAGTGTAATACTTTTCTTACCTTGTTCCCTAGGCATCTTTCTTGCTTTCTTGTTGCTTTCGCCAGCGTACACCAGCATCAATAAACTGGTCAAGGTCACCGTCAAAAACTGCTTGGGTACTACCAACCTCGTAGCCGGTGCGTAGGTCTTTAATCATTTGATATGGATTAAGAACATATGAACGAATTTGATCTCCCCAGCTAGCTTTCACATCTCCAGATAATTCTTTCTTTTCTGCACGTTCTTCTTCTTGTTTCACAAGCAACAACCTAGATTGTAATACTTTCAGAGCTGCTGCTTTATTTTGAATCTGTGACTTTTCATTTTGCATTGAAACCACAGTACCGGTAGGGATGTGAGTTAAACGCACTGCTGAGTCCGTTGTGTTCACTGACTGCCCGCCTGGTCCAGACGAACGGAAGACGTCTACTTTAATTTCTGAATCAGGAATCTCAATATGGTCTGTTTGTTCAATCAATGGAATCACTTCAACAGCTGCGAAAGAAGTCTCTCGGGTACCTTTACCACCAAATGGGCTAATGCGTACTAAACGATGTGTACCGGCTTCCATGCTTAGGCGCCCAAAAGCATATGGGGCATTTACTTCAAAGGTAGCTGACTTAATTCCTGCAATTTTGCCATAGGAGGTGTCTAAAACTTTAGTTGGGTAGCCGTGTCTTTCTGCCCACCTTAAATACATGCGTAATAGCATATCAGCAAAATCGCAGGCGTCATCTCCTCCGACACCACTGCGGATAGTAACTACGGCATCACGTTTATCGTATTTTTCAGAAAGGAGCGTGATAACTTCCAATTCTTTGAGATCTGCTTCTAACTTATTCAGCTCATTTTCTGCTTCTTTAAGTTCTTGGGCATCGTCTTCGCCTTCTGCAAGGTCAATGAGGACTTCTACATCGTCAATACGACTTTGCAAATTGTTGAGATTCTTTAGTTCATTTTGAGATGCTGAAAGTTTGGAGGTTATGCGTTGCGCATTTTCAGGATTATCCCAAATATCTGGTGCTGCTGCCTCCTCATTCAGTTTTGCAACTTCAGCTTCCAAGGCAGGAGTATCACTTACTTCAAGGATGGATGCATAAAGATTTTTAATATCTTTAAGCTGGTTAGCAAAATCGTACTGTGCCATAATCTAGTAATCAACATCTTGAGAAAGTTTCTCATCGGCTAATTCGTCTTGTTTAGCCTCAAGATCTTTCTTTTCTTGTGCAAGTCGCTTATTTAATAGGTCAATTTGGTCTTCATGGCTTAGTTGAGGTTCTTCACGAAGAGTGCGAACAGCATTGAGAATTGGTCCATCAAAGATTTTCTTACCCTTTTGCATTACGATTCCTCGCTCGCAAATTTTCTCAATCATTCCTAAATCGTGAGAAACAACAACGAGAGTTTTGCCTTCTTCTTTTAATTCAAGAATACGGTTTTTACATTTTTCCTGGAATGGCTCATCGCCTACTGCCAGAATTTCATCAACTAAGAAAATATCAGGGTCAGTATGAATGGCTACAGAAAAAGCCAAACGTAAGAACATACCAGAAGAATAGAATTTTACTTCAGTGTCAATGAATTGTTCAATTTCAGAAAAGGCCACGATATCATCGAACTTCTCATCAATTTCTTCAATGCTCATTCCCAAAATTGAACCGTTGAGGTATACATTTTCTCGGCCTGTTAAGTCATGGTGAAAACCAGCACCGACCTCGATGAGTCCTGCAATACGACCCTTCGTGTAAATATTGCCGGAATCTGGTTGCATCACTCCTGAAATCATTTTCAGTGATGTTGATTTACCTGAACCATTAAAACCTAAGAGTGCAACAGATTCGCCTTCTCGAACGCTATAGGAGACCCCATCTATGGCTAAAAAAGTCTCTTTCAAATCTTCTTTACGTCCTCTAACTAGCCATACCAAAGCTTCTTTGATAGATCGAGTATTACGCAGGGTGAAACGTTTAAAGATATCATCAATAATGATAGTTTCTTCGCCAAGCTCTTTTGGTTCATGCAAACGGTCAATGGTTTGCTGAAGACGGTCAATGCTAAGTTTTTCCTTAGAAAAATGTTCCTCGGACATTAAAGCTCCTGTGCGAATTTACCTTCTAGCCTGCGGAACATGAAAGCTCCAACTGCCAGTGTTGCACAGCTGATAATAAAAGCCACGATTCCATGATGAATCAAATGAGGCGCTAAAGTATGAGCGAGTGCAGGATTAGAAGGGTTATGGTCGATGGTTGGGTACCAAAATGCCCAATGAAAGAGCTCTATTGCTGCTGTAATGGGATTGGACATATAAATCTGGAAAGCCCAGTTTGGCATTTGTTTTGCAACGAGGTCCCAGGTGTAAATAACTGGTGATAACCACATCAAAATAGAAAGCAAAAGGTCAACAAAGTTCTCCACATCTCTAAAGAAGACATTCAAACATGCTGCAATTAAACCTAGGCCTATGGCAAAAATTGTCACAATAATAAAAGCAAAAACAGAAGCATATAGAGCTTGGAATGAAGGTTTCCAGCCGCTGTATACAGCACCAACCAGTAGCACTACAAGTGCAGGCAGGAAGTGCACAGCAGAAACCCAAGTACAGGCTATGGGGAAAAGCTCTCTGGGTAGGTAAATCTTCTTCACCAAATCAGCATTACCCACGATGGATCTGGCTGCATTACCAAATGCTTCAGAAAAGTACGTAATGATTGCGTTACCACAGAACATGTACAGTGCGTAGTTTTGCACAGCGCCGCCTCGGTCAAGAATAACGCCTAAGGCAATGTACTGAACAACGAAAATCACCATAGGTTTGAAGTAAGACCACAACAAACCTAGAACAGAGTTACGATACCGAACACTAATTTCTTTTTTAACGAGAAGTCTAAGAAGTTGCCTCCGTCGCCACACGTCAAGTAGTCCTGCGCCCTTTCCAGGGGTTACGAATCCAGCAGGAATTTTTCCGTCAGTGGTGGTAACAGTTGATGTACTCATTAGCTAATAACTAACTTTCGTTGTTATGGTTAACTTTCTTCGTGTCTGCGAACTTTAAATCGTTACTCTCTGATGTATCTTCTGGATCATCGGTGATACGATCAAATGTTTTCTTCCATTGCTCTGCAGAAGTAATATCTGGCAAAGCTGTTTTAAATTGCTTACGCAATTTAGGCCAGTCTTTAACCAATTTCGCGTGCAAAGCACCAGACTTACTGAGTTGTTTCCTCAACAGTTCAGGGTCACGGCGATACCATGAAGCAGCTGTACCTTCAGCATTTGAAACAACAACTGAATCATAATTAGATAAACGGTACCATTTTGCATCTTGATGAGCAATCATAGCTTCAGGCGAATCAGTTGAGCCTTTCTTAAAAGCACTACCTGTTTGACGCATGAGCGCCTTAGCCATAGCTGGAACAGCTTTGACACCCCAGACTGGCTTAGTGCTCTGCGCCTTTTTGCGAGGCTTCTTTTCCTTTGCTGCAGGGAAAGCATCCGGATCAGATTCAAATACTGAATCTGAATAATCTTTAGCCATACCACGGATCTCAGGAAGCCTTGTGTCAAGACGATCATGCAACACATCAGGACCATCTAAGAGGTCTTGCATAGCCATGATACGACCTGCTTGAGTATAGTATTGCATTGAAGCCAAGTGCTTGATGTCTTCATATTGTGATTCACGAATTAAACGACCACCCATATCAAAACCTGAATGAATGAGTGAAGCAATCATGCGGTTACGGATATGGAAGTATGCTTGCCAACCCACAAGGTCATCTTTATCTCCCCACGAAACATGCCAGACTGCAGCACCTGGAAGAGAAACCGTAGGGTAACCTGCTTCTTTAGCGCGAAGACCATACTCTACATCGTCCCATTTAATAAAGATTGGAAGTGATAAACCAATTTCTTTAATGATTGATGTTGGAATCAAACACATCCACCAACCGTTGTAATCTACGTCGATTCGGCGATGTAGCCAGCTTGTTTTACGTAATGAGCCACCATTGAAATCATGGTTCATCCACATTTGGTCATTTGGAAGACCTGGCTGGAAACGATACTGATTCACTACCTCACCAAAAGTATGCAAAGAAGAACGGTTGTACATATCGAACATGTGCCCGCCAACAAGAGTTGGGGTACGAGCATAATCTGCAAAGGCACACAGACGCAGGAAGCTCTCTGGCTCTAAGACGATGTCATCATCGAGGAGAACTACATAATCAGCATCAGAATTCTCGCTAGCTTCATACATGCATCGTGAGAAACCACCGGAACCACCAACGTTAGCCTGGTTTACAATTTTTAACTGACTGCCAAGCTCTTGAGCGATTTCATCAAAGCCTTCTTCATCTTGAACTTTTTCATTACCCTGATCTACGATGATTAGCTCCCTGAGTTGTTCACGCACCTCAGAGTTATCTGCAATTGCCTTCGCAGTTTCTGCACAGTAATCAGGGCGGTTGAAGGTAGTAATACCAATAGAGTAAGAACCAGTTTTATGGTTATCAGGAGCTTGCCAATACGCTTCAACGAGTTTAAAGCCTTTGCTTTTAGCAACCATATCGAACCAATACCAGCCACCATCACCGAATGGTTTCAGTGACAAATCAAAGGTAGATGTTGTGGTACCAGATACTTTAACTGAGTCAACACGTTGCTGTGCGCCTTTTGCGTTTGAACGATTAACAATCAAAGTTCCGCTACCCTCAGTTGTGACAACTAATTGAATATTAGATACTGTTGTCCAGCGACGCCAATAACTGGCAGGGAACGCATTAAAGTATGTTGCAAAAGAAATTCTCTCACCCAAAGGAACAATAAAGCTCCTACGGTCAATAATAGATTCTGCATAAGAATCTGATTTACCCGCATCAGAAAAATCTTGTGAGTCAATTGCGTTTTCTGCTGAGATTCCTGCTCCAGAATCAATATATAAAGCAAAGCTGTCAGTGTTTTTTGATTCAGGGATAATAACTTTCTGAATTATACGCCACTGAGTATCTTCTTTTGAGGTAACTTTTGTCAGGTGAGTGTTGTCTACTTCAGTGTTATTTTGCTTATCCTCTGTTTTCTTTTCAGTGGTCATTATGCGTCTATCCCTCCACTTTCAAGTTTTGCTTTACCTTCAAAATACGGCGTTAGTTTATTATCAAACATTGAGAGAGCTGCACCAATGGCCATGTGCATATCTAAATATTTATAGGTTCCTAAACGTCCTCCGAAAAGAACCTTATCTTCACCTTTTGCAAGATCACGATAAGATAGCAAACCTTTTCGATCTGTTTCAGTATTCACAGGGTAATATGGCTCATCATCTTTTTCTGCGAAACGAGAAAATTCACGCATGATAACTGTTGCATCTTTAGTGTAATCACGTTCAGGGTGGAAGTGACGGAATTCATGAATACGAGTGTATGGAACATCTGCATCTGCGTAGTTCATCACTGAACATCCTTGGAAATCTTCAATAGGAAGGACTTCCTCTTCCAAATCGATAGTTCTCCAGGAAAGATCGCCTTCAGAATAATCAAAATAGCGATCAACAGGACCTGTGTAAATAACAGGAATCTGGCCTACCACTTTTGATTTTGAATATTCACCGTCTTCATCGAAGAAATCAGTGTTTAGTTGTACTTCAATATTTGGATGATCCGCCATGCGCTCTAGCCAAGCAGTGTAACCATCTACAGGAAGACCTTCATACTTATCGTTGAAATAACGACTATCGTAGTTGTAGCGAACAGGTAAACGACTGATAATGCTAGCAGGCAAATCTTTAGGGTCTGTTTGCCACTGCTTTCCAGTGTATTCCTTAATAAAAGCTTCATAAAGCGGACGCCCAATCAGAGAAATACCTTTGTCATTGAGGTTTTCTGGGTCAGTTCCGGCAAGCTCTGCAGCTTGTTCTTGAATAAGTTTCTTTGCATCTTCAGGTCCGTATGCTGCATTGAAGAACTGGTTAATAGTACCTAGGTTAATAGGCATTGGGTAAACAATACCCTTATGGTTAGTGTAGACACGGTGTACATAGTTGGTGAAATCAGTAAACTGATTCACATAATCCCACACGCGATCATTGGATGTATGGAAGAGGTGTGCACCATATCGGTGTACTTCAATACCTGTTTGCTTTTCTTTCTCACTATAAGCATTCCCACCTATGTGATGTCTACGATCCAGAATAACAACTTTGAGTCCAAGCTTCGTTGCTGCTTGCTCAGCAATTGTTAAACCGAATAGTCCAGAACCTACTACTACTAGATCAGCGTTCATATTCCAACCCTCGATACTAAAATTTTCTATCCTTAATGATGCCTTATATTCTGAGTAAACACTACTGGACACTCTGCAGTCTAAGCTAAAATCCGTAACAATACCATTTATTTTTCCTCTGTAAAAGTAGAGCGATATAGTTTCCTGCGCACTTGCTCCGGCACGAAGCGATATCCACCCCTGACACCAACGTTCCTAAGCCACTGCAGTGGTGTTGTGAACCCCTCAGAAAGAAGATGGTTTTGTAATTTGATTTCAGAGGCAAAAACTTGGGCACCCCCACGGCGTTTATAAGCACCATCACTGACACGATACAGCACTAAAGGTTCTACAACATTTGCTACTTTAGCACCAGCTGCAATAAGTCGCGTCCACAACCAATAATCTTCTAGAAGTGCCAGTTTACGGTATCCACCAGCAGCAGCAATTTTTGAAGTACGGTACATCACTGTTGGGTGGTAAAAAGGAGTAGAGAACTTTGCTTGGTGAGCAATATCTTGTGGATCTGCTTTAACAATTCGCTCTGCAACAATGTTGTCTTCATTCCCATTGAACTCCAGTAATGAACTTCCAACAATGTCTGCACCACCAAGAATAATAGGAAGTTGCTTCTCAAAACGTTGTGGCAAGGATATATCATCGGCATCCATCCTGGCAACAATCTCATAAGAGCACTGATTCAAACCAATATCTAACGCTTCAGCAAGACCTTTATTCTCACTTAAGACATGATGTTTAACTTCAATATCTGTCTGTTGCATACATCGTGCTAAAACATCTGCAAGTTCTTGACCAATTGGACCATCTTGCACAATCACAATCTCATCAGGTTTGAGCGTTTGATCTTCGGTAATTGAAGCAAAGGCACGTTGAAAATAATCTGCACGATCATTTTTATACAGTGGTAGTAAAACAGAAAATTGGGAAGCTAACTCTTCAACATCGTTTTCTGTTGTTTCTGGTATTTCATAAATACCTTCGAGAACATCTTGGTTTGATGCTGGCTTTGTCAACAAGCCTTCTTTTAGTCCTGTTCCTAAATGTTTGACCAGCTGAACAGGTTGTTTTGACTTTGCAATGGTTTTACCCCAACGCAAAGCAGAAGAACCACCATAGAGCATCTTTTCAGCAGGAGAAAGCGAGGTTGAATTTTTAAACATCCATGCTTTATTGCGTACTTCCCAGACAAAGCGTTCACCAGGGTCAGCATCAGTTGAGCCAAATTTCTTTGTTAAGTGTAAGACTTCACTCTTCGGAGCAAAAAGTCCAGTAGCATGCTTCGCTAAACGTGTAGTGTACTCAAAATCATCATTCCACAAGAAGTAAGCAGCAACAGGTAAACCTACACGCCGTACATCTTTCACATCTACTAAAAGTGACACAAAAGAAGCACTACGCACTGGGATAGCATCAACCCTCTGCGCTGCTTCAACAGCACTTGCCGTAACATGTGGACGTTGGCGAGGAGTATTCATAGGATGCTCGCGGCCATCATTCCACACCACCTTGCTAGCAACAAAAGCAGGTCTACCAGCAGGAATCTTAGAATAACCCTGCCAAGCAGCTACAGCTTCTGTAAGAGTTTCTGCTTGCGGAATGGTGTCATCATCCATAAGCCATAAAAGATCTGGATTACCTTTAAGAGCTTCTGCCATTCCAACAGTGAAACCTCCAGCACCACCAGTATTTTCTTTAAGTTGAATCACCTTGTGAGGAATATCAGATTTAAAATTTTCAAGAAATTCTGCAGTATTATCTGTAGAAGCATTATCCACAATAACAATGTTGTTTGGTTTCAAGCTTCCTTGCAAGATACCTTCAAGTGTCTGCTGTAGTAAATCACGTCGATTATACGAAACCACTACAGCAGTAATTTTGGCTTCTTCTTGCTTTGCTTTCATCAACTTTATTTTACTACGCTTGGGAATTATATATTTACTGGACATAAGTCTAGCAAGATATTTTAGCTGTACTCACAGCATTACTGCCATGAGTAGAACTTAGCCTATTCTTATGAGGCGTGTTTGTCGCTTGACTAAAAGTGTAACCAAATCTTTGGTGGAATTGGTTACACAGGTAGTCAAGAGTTTCTTCACGCTGTTTCTTACCAGCAGGGCGTGAACTAGCGTGTAGTTCGTCAATAGAACGTCTATTGAGTATCACTCTGCTGGCGTTTACGTCAGCGTTAAGTTTATAACCACAATGCAAGCACTTAAAGCTTGCTTGTGTTGGTCTATTCTTGCTTTAGATTAGCTGTGTAGAGTTCCTTGTAATAGTCCTCTTTAGCTTCGCTATCCTCATCAACTGATTTAACCTTATATATTTCATTATGAACAGCCTTAACCAGTATCGCTGTAAACGATTTATAGGTTTCCATAGCTTGACGCTGAACACTCTGATACTGTGAATGGGTAAGATTAGTTAAAGCATAAAGTTCAGGCACATCACTAGACTTGAGTTTAATAAAATCACTCTTACGACCAGTACAGAACTCATACTCTGATGTGAGTGGTAAATGTTGTGTCCAGTAAGTATATAATTCCCCTACGCTTCTATATATTTTAAGTTTATAGGCGATACTTTCAGGAGTTATCCACAAAATTCAACAGCACTTCACTTTTTGATTTTTGCTTGTTAGGGTACCAAGAATGAACCCCTCTTTACTCTTTGGCAAGACAGCTTTATACCTCTACTCACAAGGAAATAACCTTAACTCTAACACTAAAAGTCAACTGGTTCTTTTTTGTTACGAAGGTCATGATTTTGGTCGTACTATTGCGCTAACTTCAGGCGTCACTATTGGTAGAGGAAAAAATTGTGATACTCAACTAGATGATGTTTACTGCCCGCAAGAAGCACTCTTTATCTGCGAACAAGAACAGCATCTGTATTATCGGGTAAAGAACGATCTTGTTAAAGCTTATGCTGACTCAAGCTTGACGCAGAAAATAGAGAATACTGGTCGTATTGGCTTAGGCTTCGTCTTTGTATTCGGGCATTTAAAATTTGTTGTCACAAACTCTCCTGCTAACTGTTGTAAGGAAAGTGAAGTAGTTTCTCAGACTAGCGTTGCCACGAAAAAGAATCATCATCAGTTCATCTACACTCTTGTTTCTTTGCTTGGGGCAACTAGTGCAGCTATGATCTTTAACTCTCCCTATTTTATGCTCTTTGCTACCTTGCCATTGTTAGCTCAGGGCGCAACGGCGCTCTATACAAAATTATTCGGTACACAAGAAGCTGAAACAATAAGAGTTCAGTTGCCCACGATAACACCAGCAAAAATTCGTAGTTCTGCTATAGCCTATGGCAAAGCTCAAGAGCTTCTTTTCTTTCCGCAGGAAGTCTCTCAGATTTATCTCTTCGCGCCAGATCACTATGGAGAAAAACTTTTACGATGGCTCATTGTTGCATGGGTTTTGCCGCAAAATCATAAAGTTCATTGTCATGGTAGTTTACCTGCTTGGTTACCTGTACTTGTTGAGGCTTTTAACCTTAATTTATTACTCTGTACAACACCTTTGTGTACTCATACTGGAGCAACTTTGCATTACAATTGCCCCCATCCTACGCAGAAAAAAGCAAAAGATAATATTGATATTGATCTTTTTGATCTTCAATACAGTGTCTATGGCTTATCGTGGCAAACTTTTTTACAGCAATTAGTGGATTTCCAGCAATTGAACCCTGCCTTAACTCAATCAGGAGCTTACTACTGCCTTGAACCACATGGTTATTCTTTCTTTGCTGGTTTAACTGTAGAGAATAATTCACCTTTATGGTTGAGTTTAGAGCAACATGGCCCTCATTTTTGTTTGAGTGGAGCAACTGGAACAGGGAAAACTGAGTTTCTTATTACTGCCTTGCATTCTTTAGCTGCTCATTATGCAACCGATGAGCTTTCTTTTTTTATCTGTGATTTTAAAGGAGGCAGTGGACTAACCAGTCTTAAAGATTTTCCACATACCAGTTTCTTTCTCAGTGACCACGATATCTTTGAATCTTCAAAAGCTCTCCGGCTGCTAGCCTATGAAATACAACGCAGGGAAAAAATACTGGTAGAACATCATGTACTAACGTTGAAAGAATACAATCAGCGTAATGAAGCATCAAAAATTCCTGCTCTGCTTATTGTGATTGATGAATATAGAATTCTGTATGAAGAATTACCTGAGCATCTCACAACATTGAGTAAAATTGCTAGCATTGGCAGGTCTCTTGGACTTCATCTTTTCATTTCAGCACAAACAATGCAAGGTATCATGCCACCTGCCATAAGTACGAATATTGGCAGTACTATTACGCTCAAGCAAGCTGGAACAGCTACTATCACCTTTCAAAATCTTCAAGAATTATGTTTTAGGCCTTTGATGTTGCAGCATTTGTCTTCACAGAAGAAATGCTTGCTCGCCTATGGTCACACTACAACGCAAGACTACAACATCACAACTACTATTCCAGATACTGTCTACTACTCTTCTTTAAGAGAGAAGATATACCAGCAACAACAGTTTCATTTATTTCCAGCAGCTTTTTGTAAAAAAGCTAGTATTGCAGATCACCCAGACAGTGAAAGCATCGTGCTTGGGGAAATTGAGCTACCTGAGCAAGGTAAAACTAGCGCTATCTCGTGGAGCGCGCAAACAAGTAAACTTGCAGTGCTAAGCGATACAATCCCAGATTCTTTCTTTCATGCCGTGCTTGCGCAGTTACTTCATCAAGCTAAAAGGTGTGCTGTCATAGGTACGATAGCAGATAAAGAAATAGCCCAATGCTTGTATTTTCATGGAGAAATTACCGAACTTGAAAATCTATCACTGCTCTTACGTGAAGAATTGACTGCTGTTTTGATTCTTGATTGGGACAAACTTTACAACTTGCTTAAGAATTCACATCATCCACAGTATTTGCAAGAGTTTGAACACTATATTCATCATCACCAAGGTATTATGCTTAAGGCTTCTGAAAAGTTTATGAACTGGAACCTCAATCACCTTTTTACGCACAAAGTACTCTACGCCAAAAATACACTGGCTCAGCTGAGTTCAAGTCCACATTTTAAAGATCATCTTAAACATCTACCAGCTGATATAGCAGTCCTGGATTTCCCTGATATTTCAGAATACAACTACTTTTACAATGTAGAAGATGAAGAATTGCCTGCCTTAGAAGCAATGCCTAGAGATTTTCAATCGCTAACTTGCCTTCCTCAGAGTTCGGCCGGAAAAATAATCTACGGCTTAAAACGAAGGGAGTTTATCTGGAACTTTCGCTCTGATAAATCTATTATTTTAACTGCACCCTCCCTACCAAGCCTTGCTCACCTGACAGAATGCATCATGGCTAGTGTTCACTCTGAAGCAATTCAAAGTTATGATGCAAGCACCCAAGAAGATTTAATATGCCCAAAGCACACTGAAATCTTAATTATTGAGCAGTGTAAAGAACTCAGCTTTAAAGCAGATGAGCAACTGCTGGAACTTATGCATGAAGGAAATATTGCTATTTGTTTCACCGAGACCATTGATAGGCTGCATCAAACTCATCACAAAAGCTACCAGAAATGCAAACAACAGCAACTAGGGATTATTGTTAATCCTATTCATCGCCACGATGGCACTCTCATTGGACAAGCAATAGATATCATGCCAACTACTCTTGCAAACCGTGGAG
>JASGFC010000030.1:0-14950 GCA_047605865.1 Micrococcaceae bacterium
TCAGGGTGAAACTGTACTCCTGAAAGTGGTGCTGTTTTATGAGCAATACCCATAATAGTGCCATCGTGAGTTTGGGCAGTTACATCTAGTACATCAGGTATCGTGTCATTTTTTGAAGCTAGTGAGTGATACCGTGTAGCTTTGAAACCGTTAGGTAATCCTTTAAAAACGTCTTTTCCTTCATGCACAATTTCAGAGGTTTTCCCATGCATGAGCTGGTCTGCATATGAAACTTTACCACCATATGCTTCTGTGAGAGCCTGATGTCCGAGACATACACCAAACATTGCTTTGTTGGTTTCACCACAGTGTTTAATAACATCAATACACACCCCTGCCCCAGCAGGATTACCTGGACCAGGTGAGATTAAGACAGCATCAGCTTCATCAACAAGCTGCAATACTTCATCTAATGGTAGAGTATCGTTGCGTATTACCTTAGTTTCTGCACCTAACTCTTGCACATAGCCAACCAAGGTATAGACAAAACTATCGTAGTTATCAATTACAAGAACTTTCATTGTGTGCCAGTTTCTACTTGTGGGTTAGATAGTGGATAAACAGTGCTCAACCAAGGGAAAAATACATTCATCAGGAACCATAAAACTGCTACAAGAAGAAGCAAAGCCAACAAGAACTTCATCCAGCGCGGGCCAGGCAACAATTTCCATATGAATCCGTACATTACTTCTCCTTATTGATTAGCTGCAACTGCTTGTGCTATTTCTGCAGGTGCGCCTTTGTCTGCTGGGCGCCAGCCTGAGAACTGAGCGAAGGCAATAACGCGTTCATGATCTGTGTATCGAGGGTGGCAACTTGTTAAAGTCATAATTCGATCTGTTGGCTTAGTTTTAGGCGACAGTGGTACTTCATCTAAAACGTCAGGCTGACTTGGTGAAACATAAATGGTATTTCGATAAGTATATTGATAAAAACCTTCTTTTGTCTGAACATAAATATGATCCCCAGGTTGAAGTTCACCGATTAAGTCCAGCACTGAACCATTTGTGTTTCTATGCCCTGCAACAGCAAAGTTTCCTACTTCTCCTGGCATTTGAGTCTCATTATAGTGACCAATACCTAAAGTATCTAAGATAGGTATTGTTGTACCTTGAATGAGCGGACGGGCATATTCTGCACCGAATCTAGGAATATAAACAATACCAAACTTATCTCCATCAGCTGCAGGAACTGGTGGAACTATCGGGTCACCAAAGCTGGACATATCATTAGACGTATCCTTAGAGTTTTCAGCTGGAGCTGTCTTGAATTCTTGTGAAATATCTTTCACTATTTTTGTTTGAGCTTTATCTGCAGTGAAATCTGTATAATACAGCTGCCATGCTACATAGAGCATTGCCACAAGCCCTGCTGTGAGAACTAGTTCTCCAAGGATTTGAATAAAAACCCAGATAGGGTTCGATTTTTTTCGTTGTGGCACTAAAACTCCTTGTAATTCTCTTACAAGAATATCAAGTCACATCTTCAGACGCCATAGTAAAATGGCTAGTATGCCTAAAGAAAAAAATGAGCGCCGTAAATTGATGCGACTAGCAAAAAATCCTCTTCGAGACACGAAAGATATCGCTTTTGAAGGATTAGATGAAAATCCAAAATGGCTGAAACCAGCAATGTTCGCTGCTCTTTTGCTTGGCTTTGCTTGGCTTATTATTTATACACTCTCTGATGGTCTCTATCCAGTTGTAGCTTGGGGTGGGTACAACATCTTTATAGGTTTCGCCTTAGTAATCCTTGGATTTATCCTAGCCACCCAATGGAAGTAGCCAAAGCACTTTATTGCTCTTGTAACTTAAGTTCAAACACTGACTCAGTTAAGCAAAACTAGTCTCTGGTTTTGAAGATTGGTAGATATTTTTCAAAGAGTGCATCGTACTCCGCATCCGCATCAAACCACTGCTCAGGATGAGGGTACTTCTCTTGTATCCTCACCAACTCTTTAGAATAAGGGTCCTTACGCTGTGCCAATGGGATTGGCTTACCATTTTCATCAAACCACTCCTCAGGGTACTCAATATGCCTTTTAGTAACGACATCAACAGTGGTTATGTACCTCTTTAAACCAGTATGTTCAAAATGAGCCCAATCGAATTCAATAAACTTCCCAAAAGGCCAGATTCGCACTTCTTCATCTCTCTTAGCCTGAGTGTACTCGGCCCTAGAAGTTGGAAAACTCACCTTATCGCTAGGACGTCTTGGACGATATCGAGACATCATCTTAGTTATTCCACCCATCTCCCCAATAATTAAATTATGAACGATGTACTAACATCGATAAAATCTTAGCACAGTTTATTTTTATGTAAGTGAAACTTTACAGATATTTTAATAAGGAGTTTTATACTCCTTAACCCAAATTAAAAGACTCCCTACAAAAGTAGGGAGTCTAGTGGAGGAGACTGGAGTTGAACCAGTTATAGCAGCTCCCAATCGAGTGCGCCCCCCCTAAGTGTTGTTCACCGAAGTGAACAACAGAATTCATTATACACAGAAGATATCTATTTACGCAAGCTTCTCTTAACTTCAAGGCCTTTCGCTACTGCTTTGTACTTCACAGTGCTTGTTGGCACATCACGATGCACTGGCAGTTCAGCTTCATTTTTTGAGAAGCCTTTCTTGAACTGCGTCACATTCTTAAACTGTGGGAACTCATCTGTGGCAATGCCTGTCATATCCCATACTTTATTGCCACGTTTCTTCATTTCCTTAATAACATCCCATTGCAACAAGAAACTGGCATATGTTTTACGTCCTTCTTCATTACCTGCTGCATAAGGATACTGGGCATGACCATTAAACTCTGTTGACATCAACCAACACACAGGACGATCTTCTACATAAGCTACATACAAGCCAACATACTTCTCATCTAGACCTTCTAACATTGCAACATAAGTATCTTCACTGCGAGCAGTAAAATCATTACGCGCAGTTGTTTCACGCAAGATAGGCAGCATCTCTTTTTCCATCACTTCAGGAGCCTGCGCAGGGTCTATCTTCTTAACCTCTACACCTGCTTTAACTGCCTGGCGAATACGGCGCCTTGTAGTCGAAGAGAAGCTTGCTAAAAGTTCGTCTTCACTTGGTGTTAAGTCTAGCCAAATGGCACGATCATACATAAACTGCTCTAGAGCTGGTTGAGCTTTTGCTTGATTTGTACGAACTTGCATTCGCACAAAAAGTGAATAACCTTTGCATTGATCAATGATAGTATCAAGGAGTTTTTCTTCTTGTTCTTGCGTTATCGTGTCAAAGACTACTGGACCTTGGTTAATAAGCGTCATGCTCCTAATTCTGGAGCTGAAGGTGACTAAACGAGCTGTGGCAATAAGTTTTTTGCCATCGTAGTATCCAAAAAGGCCTTGCACTGTGCGTGGAATCTGCATTTTTGCATCAACGTTATCCCAGAGGGGGGTTTGTTCTAGCGGAAAGTATGTATCAGGATGTTCAGCAACAATCTTGTTGAATTCTTCACCACTTAACTTTTTGACGTTGTATAAGTTGTTCTTTGCTTCCTCACCTGGAGCACCAGTAAAGAACTTGTTCCTGCGAGCATTTATAAGGCCTGTTACTGCCTTATAACGCAGTGGACTCAGTGGAATATCGTACATTGATGGTAATATTTTGACATCTTTAGAAAAACGTTTCTTAAACTCGGTAACATCTTCTAACCCTGGGAAAGTATCAGAAACGATACCGGTCATGTTCCAATGCTTACACCCGTTTTTCTTAGCCTCTAGCATGGCACGATACTGTAATAAAAATGCAGCATGCAATTTTCGTGCTTGATCATTACCTGCACCAAAGTAATAAATTCCTTCTTCACGATACTCTGTTGAAATAAGCCAGCACAAAGGTTGCCCCTCATAACTTGCAACCCAAAGTTTGGCAGTATCAGGTAATTTTTCAAGCATGTTCTCGTAAATTTCGCTATCAAAACCTCGGAAACCATTACGTTGCATTGTCTCTTCCATAATTGGCATCAGGTCGGTGGAGAAAAATTTCAAAGCATCTTGAGCAGGTATCTGATGTATCTCTACTCCAAGTTTCTGAGCTTTACGAATATAGCGGCGTGTTGTTGAAGAAAAACTAAGCATTAAGTCTTCTTCACTAGGGGTAAGATCTACCCAGATACTACGATCGTAAAAAGCAGGTTCAAAAGTTGGTACTGCTTTAGTCTGCTCAAAGTCTAGATGAGTACGAACAAACAGCACTGGCTTACTGTATTCTCTTGCCTGCTTCTCAACGGTATCAACGAACTGTGCTTCTAATCGTGCTGTATTTGGCACCAGCCAAACTGGCCCACGCGTAATAACAAACGATGGCCGACCCTTTTTTGAGTAGTAAGCTATTGTGGCAACGGCAACCGCTTTGCCGTCTTTAGAATAGGAAAAAGTGCCAACAGGTGAACGGTTGTCAAAGGCTTCATCGTACTTGTGCCACTGAGGTGTTTGTTCTATAGGAAGCAGAATGTCAGGATGCTGATCCATGATCTCTTCAAGTTCTTCAGCTGTAATTTCTTTGACCGTTAACACTTAGCTTTCCTCCTAGATACTACTGAACTATTTTACCCTGATACCCTTTGACGTTACGTGTAATAAACGGCAAGCTGTGAAACAATACAATTATGTTGACTGTCAAGAAATTAAGCGATGAAGAGTTTGAAAAAATCGCCGCAGAACATCCTGATTTATACATCCCCCTTGAGCAGTCTTCTGTTTGGGGTGGCTACGATGAGCTGATGGGTGGTCGAAAAATTTTAGGGATCTACGGCTACTATAAAAACTCGCAACTTATAGCTACTACTCGTCTCAATTATTATTCACTACCTATGCGTAATATCCTTTTCTCTACCAAAGGTCCTGTGTGGTATGTTGATGCAACACCTGAACTTGAAGCTGAATTGATTGACACGATGAAAACCCATTTTGCGGGCACAGAAAAGCTAGCTATTACTTTTATCCGTATGTGGGTTAAGTACCCACAAGATGGCGTAACAGTTAAACCTTTTGAAGATGTCCTAGCTGATCGTGAAATATGGATTGATATTGATAAAAGTCCAGAAGATTTGCTACAGTCTTTTTCTTCTACAACTCGCCGTTACATTCGCAAAGCTGACCGTGAAGGTACTGTTGATTTCCGCATCATTGAAGACCAAGAAAAAGCTGCTGCCATGTTTAGCGATGGTCTTATGGATATCATGGATGAAACCAGTACACGTAATGGCTTTGATGCCCATCCGCAAGAAATTTATCAAGCTACCTTAAAGGGAATGCCAGATAACAGTCAACTAGTTATTTGCTATGTCGATAATGAGCCTGAAGCATGGGCAATCAATACGTATTACCATGGCTTCTCTACTTACCTTTTCGGTGCTAGCACTGCAAAAGCTCGCAAAGCTCACGCTTCATCCGTCATGATGTATAAATCTATGCTTGATATGGCAGAAAAAGGAAATAAACTCTATAACCTTACTGGCGTTGAATCACCTGACTATCCTAGCCTTAAAGATGTCACACAGTTTAAGCTACGTTTCTCTAAAGACGTTACTCAATTACCAATTGTCTATGACATTCCACTTAACACGATGAAATACAAACTAGCTGTAAAGACTTTAACGGGTACACGCAAGGCAAAAAGTCTAACTTCAAACTTGCGCACTCGTTAGTCCTCTGCTGGGCTCTCGTGGGCTTAGGTGCTCCCAAAGTGTTGAAGTGCACCCCTATAACAGCACACTTCAACACTTTAGGGTTAGCTATCGTGCTGCTGACTTCAACTAAAAGGTGCAGCAAAGTATTTTGAAGCATCAACAACACGAGTTCTCATCTCCGGAAAGAAATCTTGCAACTTGTTCATGACTATAAGCGGCTGATGAATTTCGCGCCAATCAAAGCGCACAATAGCTAAGCCAAGATTACGTAAAGCTTCCTCTCTACGTTTCTCTTGCTTGATAGCTGTAATAGGAGAATTGTACTTGCCGGTATATTTTACATCTCCATCAAATTCCACGATGAGCTTAAGTTCAGGAAAATAAAAGTCCACATAGAAAATGCCATTGTTCGTATCAAATTTATGCTGTAAAAATGGAGCATCCAACCCTGCTTTTGCTAATGCTAAACGACATAGTGTTTCTCCAACTGAACCAGAAAGATCCGTACAAGACTGAAGTACCTGCTTAATCTTGTCAGTTTGGCGGCGTGCAGCTAACTGTTTGAATCGAGCAAACAACTTTTCTTTAGTGGTTTTCTTTTCTCGAAGAGATGAATCTGCAATAACAAGTGCTTCGTGAAATTTCAAATGCTGTGCTGAATCAAAAACAGTATCCTCAACGTCTGTTACTTTAATGCCATAAAGCACTGTAGCCTCTAACTTACCTTTGTAATGATGCAAAGAAACACTGCTAAGCTTTGAGCTTCGTTTAGACGGTACTCTAAAATGAACGGTCCAACTAAGCTGGTATGTATCCAAACCCCATAGTAGAGCAGCAGATGTATGGCTTACCGCATATCTTGGCATCTTTGTTGCTGTGGCCATAATGAATAGAACTCGCCGTTGAATTTCGTTAAGGGATTCGTATCGTTGACGCTCCACATAAATACCATGCCTTATGCCCATAATGACTCTACGTTTTTTGAGGGTCCTAATTCGTTGAGGAGTCATACCCTCAACTTGTGGAGTAAGAAGTAACTGCTGTAATTCATCCATATAGCCAGATTGGCATATATTAGTTTGAGCTAATAGCTATGTGGAGGATTGCTGTTTCAACTAAGTGACACTAAAGTGTTGAGGTACTCCCCTATAGCAACGTACTTTAACACTTTAGGGTCACTTCAAAGGAAAAACTACAGGAACTTGGCAATACGTGCAGGTAACTTCGCTTTTACACTACCAAGAAGCTCATCAAGCTCTTCCACTTTGAGAACCTTCAGCATGATGAAATACACAATACCCATGACAGCAACCACTGGAACTGCTGTCACAATTGCCTCAAAACTACCCTTCCACGGCCACGCAGAAAGGTTAAAACCACCTAATGGCCACAAAACAAGAGCTCCAGCAATACCTGACACGATAGCAGCTACCGCAATACGCATGAAAGAATTCATCATATGAGCACCATCGATATCATCACCAGTTCGCTTACGAATGAGAATAACATCAAGCCAAATACTCAAAGCCAAGGTAACAGCACCGTTAAGTCCAAGACCAATCACGATCCATCGTACAGGTAGCAATAAAGCAGCAAGAGCCAAAACAGCTACCAAAGCAGTAACAGGAATCTGAATTAAGAACGGAGTTTTTGAATCGTTTAAGGAGTAGAAAACGCGCTGGAATACGTAGTTCATACTTAAAAGTGGGATATTTGCACACAGCGATAAGATCACAAAGCCCATGGTCTGCCCAGCAACTGCGTTTTCACCACCAACAGCCATACCAATCTGCCCATTGAGCACAACAAAGATTGCACAGGCAAAGAAGGTTAACAAGGCAATAACTCGCTGCGCATAAGACATACTAGTAATGAGGCTCTTCATGTCACCTTGGTCAGCAGCTTTAGACATTCTAGTAAACATCAACGTTGCAATTGAAACTGCAATAATTCCATGCGGGAAAGTAATTAGCATACTGGCAGCATCATAGGTAGCGTTACCAGCAATTTCAGAAGGATTACCAGCATAGTGCTCACGCATACCACCTGCCTGAACCGCAACCCAGAAAATGACGAGATAAGAAAGTTGGTTGATAAGCACTAAGGCAATAGCCCACACAGCCACATTAGCTGTTTCACGGAATCCCATTCCACGCCAACCCCACGATGGCTTCAAGGAGTAGCCAAGCTTCAAGATAGGGCGAATTAAAATCAAAGCTTGAACCACGATACCTAGTGTTGTGGTTCCTAGAAGCAATAATGTTTTATTATTGTTCCAATCGTGTATAGCATTAGGATCATTGCCAACAATGCCAAATATATGAGCAAAAGCAAGTAAACCAGCGATAGCAACAATATTGTTAAGAATAGGCGCCCACATATAAGGTTGGAAAACGCTACGAGCATTCAAAATTTGACCAAAGATTGTGTAAATCACATAGAAGAAAATCTGTGGCAAACACCAAAGTAAGAAAATTAAAGTTAAGCGACTTCTATCTTTACTCCACTCATTACCAAAGAGATCTATAATCAACGGCGATAAGACAACAAGCAGTAACGTAACTCCTGCAGATACCAAAGTAACCAAAGTAACCAGCTTCTGAATGTACAAGACACCGCCGTCTTTAACCTTTGAAGCTTTAATAATCTGTGGCACCAGGATGGAGTTTAGAGCACCACCACCAATGAGAATGTAAAGCACATTAGGTGCCTGATTCGCAAAAGCAAAAGAGTCTGAAATATCTGTTGCAGAACCTAAAACCCACAGAGTAAGTCCAAGTTTCACAAACCCAAGAGCACGAGAAATCAAAGTACCAACAGCCATGGAAACAACAGCTTTTTTACCAGAGCCTGTTTCCCCGATCTCTGCTTGCGCAACTTGTTCAGCATCAAAGCTGTACTCTCCTGCTTCTGCAGGTACAGACGAATCAGCTGGAATCGTATCAACACGTGGAAGTTCTATCTCATCAATATCTATAGCGTTTTCGGCATTTAAATGCCGAGCCAACCTTTTAGGTTTAAAAGCTGGTTTTGATGTAGGAAATTTTTCTTCAGTCATATCTTTACCATTGTAAAGCTAAGAAGCTTTTATACAGTTATTCCGTTTCGTATTTTCAAGTATGTAGCTAACATTAGAACCAAGAGCACCGCAATAGCTCCAATGATTTGATACATAGCTTGCTTATCTCGTGGAGCATAAGCCACGATAGCCCCTAGTGTCATGCCAACTATGAGACCACCCACATGTGCTTGCCACGATACTCCAGAAACCATGAAGCCAAAGGCTAAGTTAATCACGATAAGCAAAACAATCTGTTGAACATCTATACCTAGTTTCTTTTGTACAAGAAGTAAGGTACCAAATAAACCAAAGAGTGCACCAGAAGCCCCTAATGTGCTTGTTATCCAAGCTTGGCCACTAGCAAGCAATACAACAGCAACAGAGCCTCCAAGACCACTTAAGAGGAAAGTAATTGCAAAGCGAGTACGCCCAAGCATTGGCTCTAAGGCTTTACCAATAATGTAAAGCATATACATGTTCAGGCCGATGTGGAATATATTACTTGGGTCATGCAAAAAGATGCTGGTTATCATGCGCCAAGGTTGCGACTGTGCAAGTGCAGGTACTAAAGTCCATAGTTCAACAAGCTTAAGGGATGGTATGTGCTCGCCAATGAAAACAAGAACGCACAAAGCAATAATTGTATATGTTACAAGTGGTGGTCCTTGACGGAAACTTCCTCCGAAAACTGTTTTAGAGATAGGCGCTTTTGAAGTAGCTTTTGCATCATCTGGACAAAGGACACCCACTGAGGAACTCGTTTGGCACTGTGGGCAGATATGTTGCCCGCACCTTTGACATGATACGTAAGAGACATGGTCAGGGTGTCGATAACACACTGGAGCATCTAGAGTGTTTTCTGGAATGCTTTGTGGAGAAGTTTCTTGCATACTCTTAAGTTTACTGTACTTGAGTTAAAGATAAAGAGGAGATAGAAAAAGACCCCTACAAGTACAGCAGAGGTCTTTCCTTAAAGTATTTTAGTCAACATCAATAGACTTAATGACAACGTCATCAACTGGACGATCCATAGCACCAGTTTCTGTATTACCAATCTTGTCAACAACTTGCTGACTTTCTGGATCTGTTACAGAACCAAAGATAGTATGTTTACCTTGAAGATGTGGCGTGGCAGCAGTAGTGATGAAGAACTGGGAACCGTTTGTCCCTTTTCCATTTTGTGTACCAGCATTAGCCATAGCTAGGACGTATGGTTCGTTAAAGTTCAAATCCGAATCAATTTCGTCATTAAATTGATAACCTGGACCGCCAATACCTTGCCCTAGAGGATCTCCACCTTGAATCATGAAGTTAGGAATAACACGGTGAAAAGTAACGTCTTTGTACAGTGGTTCTCCTGTCATGTCTGCACCTGTTGCAGGGTGAGTCCATGATTTATCTCCAGTAGCAAGACCAATAAAGTTATTGACCGTGTTTGGTGCAGAATTACCGAAGAGATTAACTTTTATATCGCCTAGATTTGTATGAATTGTAGCAGTTTTTGTTATTTTTTCCATATTTCCACTATAGCAATGAAAACTCTCTTGGTTCAAACTAGCACGATAAACTCACATCAAGCGCTGAACTATAGTTAGGAAACCGTTCCCAACACAGTATTTGATAATCTACTCTCTATTTCCATAGTAAGCAATAAGTTCTCTCAAGGTAGACTTCAAAGAAGTTCTAAAACGCTTTAATCGATCTTTTCTAAGTTTTCTCAGGGATTCTGGTGACTGCGACTCTTGCAAGGTACCATTAAAAACTGCACTTTGCTTGGGGAAGACTGCTCTAAACAAAAGTACTGGCTTCTGCGTGAGCGGAGCTTCCATTATAGAAATAAAATGAAGTGCTCCAGGCGAGGTTGTAGAGGTAATCATCTTCCACTGTTTCGGTTTTTGACCCCACTCAAATCCTTCAATATCACCAAAATAATGGACGTAGAATTTCTTAATGATGGCAAGACCATTGACCTGTTCCGCAAATTCTAAAAGCTGTTTTTGTTCGTATTTATTCAGATGCTCTGCTAGATATTCAAATTTTTCTTCTTCGACTGATGAAGTATGACGCAATATATGAACTAGATGAAGATAAGCATGTTTTATCTTTGAAGGAAACAACACTTCTTTATGAGCACAAACCTTAATAAATGGTTCCTCTAACAAAAGGTCTAAAGCTTTTTTCGTTGAAATCTCAACCCCTGGGAACTTGACATGCACATCAATCTGATTTGGCCATGAATCATGGTAAAACGTTCTAGAGTGAGGCGAAACTAGCGTTTGGTAAGCATCGTCTAACAGATCAGCCATAATTTTCCAGCCAAGTTCAGCAAGCTTTTCCGAAAATACTTTAAAATCTGTTCCAGTAACGATGATGTCAACATCGCAGGAAGTCTTAGCTGGACGGAGCTGCTGTTCGGCAAGAACTGGACCTTTGACAGCAACATAAGATAAATTATTTCTATGGGCGATATCAGCTACGAGCGCATAGACAAGTTGATTCGCCTCATCTAAAGTCAAGTAGTTACTGATTTCTTGTTTCATACTTCACCAAAAATAAAATTCTGGAATTTTATACTAGGAGAGAAATTACGCTGAGACTGTTTAATAATCTCTCTCTTACTGAAGCTTAAACTTGAAGAATTCCACGAAGTAAAATCAATATTACAGGCATATACTTGTTTCATTCATTTCTCATTTCCTCAAATTAATGTAAGTGAAAAAAGACCTACAGATTGTTGATTAAATCTTCCCAGCGAGCAATTCGTTGTTCTTTGTGCTCTTCAGTATAGCGTGCTGCTACTTCTGCATTCCTTCGCCCTTGTTCAGTAGCGAATTCAGGATCATTGGCAAATTTTAAGATGGTATCTTTAAGTTCGTTGACAGAACCAGGTTTCACCATAGCTGATTCGTCTAGCAACTCTTTAATTCCAACTGTTTCAGCACCAATACATGGAATACCACGTGCCATTGCTTCAATAAGTGACCTAGGCAAGCCTTCGGTCAAGGATGGGAGGAGGAAGATACTTGAATCATCAATCAGCTCATCTAGCCTCTTCTTATCTGACACGTAGCCTAGGAAGTTCACGTGATCTTCAACGTCTAATTCTTTAGATAAATCTTTGAGCGTCTGAAGGTATTGCCCTTCGCCAGCAATAGTGTACACCGTATCTGGATATTGCTTCATGATATCTGGTAGGGCTTTAATCACGAATTGATGCCCTTTATAACTAGCCGCCCAAGCTACAGAAACCAGGCGTAACTTGTCGGGCAAATTCTTCTCATGATGAGTCTTTAATTCCGGAATAACAACATTACTTAAGCCAATAGTAGGTGCATTACTCTTGGCTGGGTATTCTTCTTGCAACACCGAATCAGTAACGTATTTAACACCATCAGCTTGCTTCACAATTCCTTTTGACACATAAGTCAGTGGTAAAGAAAGGTACGATAAAGGTTTTGGTAGATTGTACTTAATTCCAGTTCTGGTATCTCCTACAACAGCAATAACAAGCTTTTTCTTTAAACGTAAACAGTTGATAATTGCAGCATACTGAATAGGTGTAGTAGGAACAGTAGCAATAATGACATCATTTTCTGCTACTACTTTAGCTACAGCTTTATTGAGTTTAGGGAGACTTGAAGCTAAACCTTTGAACTGTGAATAGTTGGGTAATTTGTATACATTTCCCGAAATTTCATGTTTCACAGTAAGGTCAGGAAAAAAGCGAGCGGCAAGACCTAAATCAAATTTTTCTGGGTCTAAGTTAATGATGTACTTTTTCCAGTTGTCACCTAACGCAGTTCTAATATCACTGCCTAATGCGCCATCTGACGTTAAGCCAAGACGAACGTCCGTAAAGTAGACTACTTTCTTCTTTGTCGTAGAAGTTATATCTTTTTCCATACTTTTAAGAGCTAGCTCTTCAACTAGTTGTTGCTCTTCTTATACCATTCAATAGTTTCAGTTAAACCGTCTTCAATAGGCGTAGCCTTTACATCAGGGAAAAGAGATTTCAAGATAGTAGCATTTGCTTGTGAAGCTTTAATATCACCTGGTCGATCTGGACGCCTTTCAACGTCAAGTTCATATCCAACATCTTTTTGAATCAGGTCAATGACACCATTCAAATCAATTCGATCGCCGAAAGCTAGGTTAATAGGTGAAGGGTAAGAAAGTTTATTGACAATCGCTTCCCAAACAACCTCACACAAGGTTTCCACATAAGTGAAGTCCCTAGACTGAGTTCCATCACCGTTAAGTGGCAATGGCTTCTTATGCAAAGCTGCATGGACGAACTGAGGAATAACTGCAGCATAAGCATGGTTCGCTGACTGAGCTGGACCGTAAACATTGAAGAAACGGAAAGCTACTGTTTTCATGCCATAAGAGTGCTGGTACGCAATGGCATAACCTTCTGTAGCAAGTTTAGATACTCCATAAGGACTGATTGGTCGAGTCCAATCACTTTCTTCCCTTGGTAACTTAGGATTTGCTCCATACACAGCACTGGAAGAAGCAACAATCACTTGCTCAACTCCTTCAAGCCTTGCTGCATCAAGAATATTTAAGGTTCCACGAGTGTTGGCATCATTACTTGGCTTAGGCTTGTCAATAGAACGTGGTACAGATCCAATAGCAGCAAGATGCACGACACTATCTACTCCTGCGCAAGCTTCTTCAACAACTTTTTCATCAAGGATAGTACCTTCAATAAATTTAACGTCTAAGCCTTCGATATTTTCTTTAAACCCAGTAGAAAGGTCATCAAGAATGACAATTTCTGTTTTAGGATCTTGTTTAAGGATATATTTTGCAAGATTAGAGCCAATAAATCCAGCGCCACCAGTAATGAGTATCTTCATATTTGTAAAAGCCTTAACGGTTAGAGTTGAGTTACGTTCTTTGTTTCTTTAAGTTTACCTGTTGTATCAAAGACTTGCTTTGAATGATCAAGTAAGATTGCCTCGTCAACTTGATCGTGTTTTTGAAGCAACACTACAATATCAGCTTTTTCACAAGCATCTTGTAAATTACTCTCGCCTTTAAGCGAATAATCTTCATTAACATTCCACTTTTCCACGTAAGGATCAAAATAAGAAATTTTGACCTCTTTCTTGAGAAGTATATTAGCTAAAGGCAAAGCTGGAGATTCTCGTTGATCTGCAATGTTAGGTTTATATGTCACACCCACCAACAGCACTTTAGAGTTCTTTAATGGAAGGCCATCTGCCTTCAATAGGTTCTGTATTCTACTAGCTACGTATTCAGGCATAGAATCATTGATTTCTTGCGCTAATTCAACGAAACGGAACGGATATCCGAGCTTTGCTTTAACAGCGTGAGATAGGTAGTTCGGATCAATAGGAATACAGTGCCCACCTACTCCAGCACCAGGGAAAAAGGGTTGGAAACCAAAAGGCTTTGTTGAAGCTGCTTGGATAACATCCCAGATATTGATATCAAGATCATGACAAAATTTAGCCATTTCATTGACTAATGCAATGTTAATGTGTCGATAAGTATTTTCTAATAGCTTAGTAAGCTCTGCCTCTTTTGTCCCTGAAACAGGATAGACATTATCAATAAATTGTGAATAAAGCTCAACACCTTTTTGCGTAGATTTCTCATTCACACCACCAACAATCTTAGTAGTATTTTTTAGACCATACTTAGGATTACCTGGGTCAATACGTTCAGGAGAGAAAACAACAAAGATATCTTTACCAATTTTATGGCCTGATTCCTCAAGTATTGGTACAACTATTTCTTCTGTAGTACCTGGGTATGTAGTAGATTCCAAAGAAACTAAAGTACCAGGTTGCACATGATCTGCAATAGCTTTAACAGCACCCTTCACAGCAGTAAGGTCAGGAAGCCCTTCTTTGCTAAGCGGAGTTGGAACGCAAATAACGATATTAGAAGTATCAGCTAAACAAGAAATGTCGCTAGTTGCTGTGAAACCTTTTTTAATCATTTCAGATATTTCATCATCTGAAATATCATCTATATGTGATTGACCCGCATTTAGGTTATCGACAATTTTCTGATTTAAATCAAGACCAACAACGTTTAATCCGGAATTGATTGCCTCTTTGACTACAGGTAAACCAACGTAACCAAGACCAATAACTACTAAATCTTCATGCATGTATTCTCTCCTGAACCTTTCTTATTAAAGTGATTATACAGCGATTTATCGCTGTATAAAAATAAGTTTCATA
>JASGFC010000031.1:0-14194 GCA_047605865.1 Micrococcaceae bacterium
GGTACTGATTACACAACTACTACTGGTACAAATCTTGATGCAGATACTACTACGCACCATAATACTTATGGAACTACTGGTACTACTGCACATACAACTACTTACACTACTGAAGAACACAGCGAGAAGAAGGGCGGTCTTCTACCTTGGATCGCTGGTCTTGCTGCACTAGGTCTTCTTGGTGGAGGTATTTGGGCTGCTAATCGTGGTAACCATGACTCTACTGATGCTTCTGCTTCAGTTTCAGCTGCTGCTACTGATGCTTCTGCTGCTGCTAGCAATGCTGCTGGTTCAGCTTCTGCTGCTGCTTCTGACGCTGCTGGTGCTGCTTCTACTGCTGCATCTGACGCTGCAAATGCCGTTTCAGAGCCTGCTGCTAATGCTACAGACCCAGATACTGGTGCAGAAATTTTGCTATGGAAAGCTCCAAATGCTGACGCAGTTTACGAGCGTACAAATGGTGTTGACACACATCTAACACCTGAGCGTTGGGATGCTATGGGCAATCCAACTCCTGCTGTAGTTAATTTGACTCCAAACGTTCAATCATAAGAACAATAGTTTTCATAAACTATACTTTTGTTCAAAAGCCGTCCCAAGCTGGGGCGGTTTTTGGCATCAAGGGTTGATAATCAGCACTTTATGAGCTCATTTGCTTATTACCATGTGTTTGAAGTATAATTTCAAATAATCATGTGTAATTTTTACGAGATTGGAAATCATGGCTAAAGAAGGCGTTATTGAGGTAGAGGGAACTGTTGTAGAGGCACTTCCTAATGCTATGTTCCGCGTACAACTTGAGAATGAGCATATTGTTCTGGCTACAATTTCCGGTAAAGTACGTCAAAATTACATCAAGATTATCCCTGAAGATAGGGTAGCGGTTGAAATGAGTCCATATGACCTCAATCGTGGCCGTATCGTATATCGCTATCGATCATAAGGACTGGCAATGAAAGTCAAACCAAGTGTGAAGCCGATGTGCGAGAAATGTCGTGTTATTCGCCGCAATCGCCGCGTCATGGTGATTTGCGAAAACCCACGTCACAAACAACGCCAAGGCTAACAAAAAAGATAAGAAGCGTTCTTCATAACCTATGTTATGCCGCCTCTGGATGAAGGCCAGAGTCCATTAAATGGAACAAGAACGTTTAAGACCTTCACTTAGAAATAAGGAGCAACGTACCATATGGCACGTCTTGCAGGTGTAGATATTCCACGCGAAAAACGCGTTGAAATTGCACTAACATACATTTATGGAGTGGGTAAATCAAGTGCCCAAAAATCACTCAAAGAAACTGGTGTCAACCCAGATACTCGCGTTAAAGACCTTTCTGATGAAGAGCTAGGTAAACTTAGAGATTACATTGAGCAGAACTTTAAGGTTGAAGGTGACCTTCGCCGCGAAGTGGCTGCAGATATTCGTCGTAAGGTGGAAATCGGTAGTTATCAAGGAATTCGCCACCGTCGTGGACTTCCTGTACGTGGACAGCGTACAAAGACAAATGCCCGCACCCGTAAGGGACCAGCTCGTACAGTTGCTGGTAAGAAAAAGGCAGTTTAACGCTAAACTTTTCCACAATCTAGGAGTATTTATATGGCCATGAAGGCAGGAGCAGGCGCGGCACGGAAGCCACGTCGTAGAGATAAAAAGAATGTTGCGGTTGGACAAGCGCACATTAAGAGTACATTCAACAATACTATTATTTCAATTACAGACCCTAATGGAGCGGTGATTTCTTGGTCATCAGCTGGTGGGGTAGGTTTCAAAGGTTCTCGTAAATCTACACCTTTCGCAGCTCAACTTGCTGCTGAAGCTGCAGCTAAGCGTGCCCAAGAACATGGTATGCGTAAAGTTGATGTTTTTGTTAAAGGCCCAGGATCTGGTCGTGAACTTGCTATTCGTTCACTGCAGGCTTCGGGACTAGAGGTTGGATCAATCCAAGATGTAACACCAGTTGCTTTCAACGGATGCCGTCCTCCAAAACGCCGCCGCGTGTAATGCACAACTTATTAAACTTATAACAAACCGTCACCCCATCCACTAGACTAGTCAGGCGAAATATCGGACTCGATGATTTCGCTGAAAGGAATGTTAAGTGCTAATTGCACAGCGACCAACTCTGTCTGAAAAAGTAATTGCTGATAACCGTTCACAGTTCGTTATTGAACCGCTTGAACCTGGCTTCGGATACACGCTTGGAAACTCAATGCGTCGTACCCTTTTGTCATCTATCCCAGGTGCTGCAGTAACTAGTATTCGAATTGAAGGCGTTCTTCATGAGTTTACTACAATCTCTGGCGTCAAAGAAGATGTAACAGAAATCATTCTCAACCTTAAAAATCTTGTAGTTTCATCGGAGCACGATGAACCAGTTGTAGTTTACCTACGCAAATCTGGCCCTGGCGAAGTTACAGCTGCAGATATCACAGAACATGCAGGAATTGAGATTTACAACCCTGAACTTCATATTGCAACTTTGAATTCCAAAGCAAATTTTGAGCTTGAACTTACTATTGAGCGTGGCCGTGGTTACGTTTCAGCTGCTCAGAATAAAGCTATGGAAGCTGAAGTAGGACGTATCCCTGTAGACTCTATTTACTCTCCAGTGCTTAAAGTTAACTATCGTGTTGAAGCAACTCGTGTTGAACAGCGTACTGACTTTGACCGCCTCATCATTGATGTTGAAACTAAAAGCTCAATGAAGCCAGCTGATGCATTGTCTTCTGCTGGTTCTACACTCGTTGAACTCTTTGGTTTAGCACGAGAGCTTAATCCAGAAGCTGAAGGTATTGAAATTGGACCTTCTCCTACGGATGCAGCACTGGCACAAGACCTTGCGGTACCAATTGAAGATATGGACTTAACTGTCCGTTCTTACAACTGCTTAAAGCGTGAAGGTATTCACACTGTAGGTGAGCTTGTTGCTCGCTCAGAAGCAGATCTAATGGAAATTCGTAACTTTGGCTCTAAGTCAATTGTTGAGGTTAAAGCTAAACTACAGGAAATGGGTCTTGCTCTTAAAGACTCTCCTCCAGGATTTGATCTTGCAGCTGCCATGAACGAATCTGATGAAAATGACGACACAGCACTATTCTCTGACTCTGAAGCAGACGAAGAATAAGGAGATATAAAGAATGCCAACTCCAACTAAAGGACGCCGGCTTGGTGGAAGTTCTTCTCACCAGAAGCTAATGTTGCAGAACCTTTCTGCTTCACTTTTTGAACACAAACGTATTAAAACTACAGAAACTAAAGCAAAACGACTCCAACCATTTGCTGAAAGCCTGATTACTCTAGCGAAGAAAGGTGATTTGAGCTCACGTCGTAAAGTTGCTTCAATGATTAGCGACAAGACTACTGTTCATGAGCTTTTCACTGATATTGCTGAAACAATGGCCAACCGTGAAGGTGGTTACACTCGTATCACTAAGATTGGCAACCGTAAGGGAGATGCAGCTCCAATGGCTGTTATTGAACTTGTGACTGAAACTGTTGCACCAAAATCTTCTTCTAAGAAAACCACTGCTAAGAAAGCTACTCCAGCTGGTAAAAAGTCTGATACACAGGAAACAGCTAGTGAAAGCCAGGATCAGGCACTTCCAAGTGATACTGATGCTCCTGCAACTCCGGATGCGGCTTCAGCTGAAGGTGACATCAAAGATGCTGTTGCATCTGCAGATGAAAACACACTAGCAAACGAAGAAGCTACAGCTGAGGAAGATACAAAATAACTTCTTGCAGTATATAGATTCTAAAATCCCCTTAACTTATTTGACGTTAAGGGGATTTTATATTCTCATTCTTCACTAAAGGTAAGATTGATGTATGCGGGTTAAAATTATTCTTGCCTATGATGGTGCTTGGTTTCAAGGCTGGGGTATTCAACCAGATGCTCCAACAATCCAAGGTGTTTTAGAACAAACGCTACAAACTATAACCGGTAGGTTAATCAGAACTACAGTGGCTGGAAGAACTGATACTGGCGTTCATGCTCAAGGACAAGTGGTTCATTGCGATATGAGCGAGGCGGAGTGGTATACCTTTGTGTCAGACTATCAAGACTCTTCTGAAGCATTTATCCGCAGAGTAAATGGCCTGTTACAACTTATTACCATGCAAGTAACTGGCACGAAACTTGCAAAGGGTGCCATTCAAATCAAATCGGTTGAGCCAGTGGCTGAATCTTTTGATGCACGATTCTCAGCCTTATGGCGTAGATATAGCTATACTATTGAAGATAAAACCACTGGCTGGAATCCGCTAAACAGACACTGTGTTTTGCATTATCGTGGACAGCTTGATGAAAATGCCATGAATGTAGCTTCTCAGCTCCTTCTTGGCGAACACAATTTTATTGCATTTTGTAAGCCTCGTCAGGGGGCAACAACCATTAGAACTTTACAAGAGATGTATTGGAAACGTCACGATGGATTATTGACAGTACATCTCAAAGCAGATGCCTTTTGTCATCATATGGTTCGGTCTTTAGTGGGTGCTACATTGATGGTGGGCAGTGGTGAAAGAGAGCCTAAGTGGCTCTATGAAAGACTTCAATTACAGCAACGTAATGCAGAAGCTAATATTGCGCCTGGACATGCTCTCGTTTTAGAAGAGATTGGTTACCCAGAAGAAAAAGAATGGGCTATGAGAGCTGATTTAACAAGAGCAAAGCGAAATTTCTCACAATAATCGGTTTGACTGGATTTTTATATCACGATACAATTAAATGTCAGTCTATAAAGACTGTGCCTGCATTCCAGGCGTAGTGCCTTAAAAAGCATTACATGTGAAAACAATAAACTAGAAACGAAGGCAATACTCGTGCGTACTTATACTCCGAAGCCAGGTGACGTAACACGCCAGTGGCATATTATTGATGCTACTGATGTCGTACTTGGACGTCTTGCAAGCCAAGCCGCAACACTTCTACGCGGTAAGCACAAGACAATTTTTGCACCCCATCAAGATACTGGGGACTTCGTCATCATCATCAACGCAGACAAAGTTGCTCTAACAGGTTCTAAACTTCAGCAAAAGATGGCGTACCACCACTCTGGTTACCCAGGTGGATTACGCTCTACAAGCTATGCAGAACTTTTGGAGAAAAACCCAGTTCGTGCTGTTGAAAAAGCTGTCAAGGGAATGCTTCCTAAAAACTCTCTAGGAGCACAAACTGCCTCTAAACTTAAGGTATACGCTGGTTCTGAGCATCCACATGCTGCACAGAATCCAGAAACTTTTGAGATTACACAGGTAGCCCAATAAAATTAACATCTCAAGGAGAAATGTGGCTCTAAATAACGAAGAGCAGATCACTGCTGAAGATCAGGATCAGGAAATCACTCCTGATACACCTGATACAGCACAAGATCAGCAAGATGATGCTGAAGAACTCACTGAATACACAAGTGAAACACCTCAAGCTGAAGTAAAAACGAAAAAAGATCGCCCAGCGCTAACTCAAGATGGTTCTGCTGTTGGTCGTCGTAAGCAAGCAATTGCTCGCGTTCGTTTGACTCCTGGTTCAGGTGAATGGATTATCAATGGTAGAAAGCTAGAAGAATATTTTCCAAATAAACTTCATCAGCAAGAAGCAAATGATCCATTCAAACTTCTAGAACTAGAAGACAGCTACGATGTTTCTGCACGTATTTCTGGTGGTGGCCCAAGCGGTCAGGCTGGCGCATTGCGTCTAGCTATCGCTCGTGCTCTTAATGACATTGATCAAGACAATAATCGTCCTGAACTCAAAAAAGCTGGTTTTTTAACTCGTGATGCACGTGTTAAAGAACGTAAGAAGGCTGGTCTTAAGAAAGCGCGTAAGGCTCCACAGTTCTCAAAGCGTTAATCTTTATACGAACAAAATATCCCACACTTTATGGTGTGGGATATTTTTATGCGTGAAAGCTTTAAGTACCTCTCTTTAGCGCTCACGCTGTATCATAGTAACTATGGCTAAATATTTCGGAACAGACGGTATTCGTGGTCTGGCAAATGGACCTGTTGTTACAGCAGATTTATCATTGAAAGTTTCCCAAGCAGCAGCTTTTATCTTAGGTGCTTCAGAAAAAGGACATAGGCCTCGAGCTGTTCTAGCACGAGACCCTCGTGCTAGTGGAGAGTTTATCTCGAAAGCTGTAGCAGCTGGTCTTGCCAGTGCCGGAGTTGATGTAAATGATGCTGGTATCATACCGACACCAGCTGCAGCCTTTTTAGTCGCCGATGATGACGCAGACTTTGGTGTCATGATTTCTGCTTCACACAATCCTGCCCCAGATAATGGCATTAAGTTTTTAGCTCGTGGTGGACAAAAGCTTCACGATGCTATTGAAGATGCTATTGAAAGCAAAATGAAGCAAGACCTCACTTTGCCTACCGGGGCTGATGTAGGCCGCATTTCGAGGTTTTCAGATGCCGAAGATCGTTATGTCTTGCATCTCATAGAATCATTGAAGGGGCAAAAACTTGATGGCCTTAAGGTAGTTCTCGATTGCGCTAATGGTGCAGCCAGTGGCTGCTCTCCAGAAGCCTTCCACCTTGCAGGTGCTCAGGTTACTGTCATCGGAGCTAGTCCTGATGGTTTAAATATTAATGAAGGGTGTGGCTCTACTCATCTTGAAAAACTTCAAAAAAAGGTTATTGAAACCGGTGCAGACCTTGGTATAGCTCACGATGGTGATGCAGACCGTTGTCTTGCGGTTGATCATGAAGGTAATGTCATTGATGGTGATCAAATTATGCTAATCCTTGCCCTTTCACTGAAAGAACAGCATAAACTTAAAGATAATGTTTTGGTGGCAACTGTCATGAGTAATCTTGGTTTAAAGATTGCTCTGAAAGAGCACGGCATTGAACTTGTCCAAACTGGAGTTGGAGATCGTTACGTTCTAGAAGCATTACGTAGTGGCGAATACTCCTTAGGTGGAGAACAATCTGGACATGTCATCATGAGCGAATTTGCCACTACTGGTGATGGCGTCTTGACTGGTCTACATCTTGCTGCAGAAATTAAACGCACCGGAAAAACTCTCCAAGAACTTGCCGCTCAAATGAATCGTTTACCTCAGGTACTTGTGAATGTACCAAATGTAGATAAAGCTGCCTCAGATACTAATGAGATGCTTTTAGAGGCTATTGAAGAAGTTGAAGCAGAATTAGGTGATACTGGTCGCGTGTTGCTCAGGCCATCGGGAACTGAGCCTTTAGTTCGCGTTATGGTGGAAGCTCCTTCGGATCAAGAAGCGCAAAAGTACGCTAACCACTTAGCTGAAGTGGTAGAGAAAGAACTTTCACTTTCAAAGTAAAAAAAATTGCCCCTCAGTAAGTAGGGGCAATTTTTTACGTCACTTATACTTTAGTTAAATCTTGTAATTCGTCTGTTGAAGATTCATGCTCTTTACCAATTTCAGCAAAGTTACCCATAATCCAAGCGGTAATAACACCAGCAACAGCTCCGAAGAGGTGAGCTTGCCATGAAATACCAGAACCAACATGTGGGATAACTCCTGTGAAGAAAGTAGCACTGTAGAAGAAGCCAACACCAATAGCAACAGCAATGTACCAAATCTTTTTAAAGCTACTAGGGTAGAAGATTGCTCGAGCAATCAGATAGGTCATATAGCCAAAAATTAAACCTGAAGCACCTACTGTTAATGTATTAGATGGGCCAAAGAGCCAAAGTAGGGCACCGCCCATAGTGATAATCAACGCTGTTGCTTGAATAAAAGCTCGAGAACCACTCATAGCCACGATACAGCCAAGAACAAGCAGTGGTACGCTATTAGCGCTAATGTGCCACCAGCCAGCATGTACAAAAGGGAAAGTAAAGATATTCCATAGACTTCCCACATCACGAGACACTAGACCTAGTGATCTGTTCATCCAGCCACCAATATTGAATAGTTGGATAATCCACATGATAGCGACCATACCAAGTGGTAATAAGAAACGACCAAACCGTTGTGTGAAACTTATTGATTCGTCATTTTCCACAATTGTTGTCATTCAAGCTCCTAGATAAGTAGTTGCGGCACCTTGCTTGAAGTATTCTTCTAAAGTTTGAATGCCTTTAGCTTTCATATCTTTAGAAATTTCTACACCAAGATAACGAAGGTGCCACGGTTCGTACATATAACCAGTTATAGCTTCTTTTCCTGCAGGAAACCTGATAATAAACCCATAATCATTACAATGGCTTGCAAGCCATTGGCCAGCAGGAGTGGTACTAAAATCTTGGTTGAGATCATCTGTGCCGTCAGCCTGTCCTACATCCACAGCAAGACCTGTTTGGTGCTCGCTAAACCCTGGCCTAGCAGAACGATTATCGGCATCTTCTTGCCCATAACTTGCTACCCACTGATTATAAACATCAATTTGTGTCTGATAGGAACGGTATCCACTGACAACCTTCAATGTTATTCCAGCAGCTGCACTTGCAGCAGCCATCTTCTCGAGTGCAGTGGCTGAAACATTACGCAAATGCATATTTTCAGCTGTTGGGTCTCCATCAAGGAGTATGTTCGGATTGCGTAAATCAGTAGGAGCGTAAGATTCTGGTTGCAGTGGATTGTGTTTATTCACAAAGACTGAGGTACTGGTAGGGTCGTGGGAGGCAAGCCGTAGGTTACGCGTTGGCTTAGGTGTTGGCGTGGCAGTTGGTGTCGGTGCAGATAGTGTTGGTTCTTTTTGGAGCATCGGGATACCAACAGCAGCAACACCTAGGGCAGAGAGTGCGCCAATAATAACTCCACGTCTGTCAGGTTTGTGTTGCTCTTCCACTATCTTTTCCTTAGTAGTATGGATTCAATTTTATGATTTTTACCTTTATTTAAAATGATATGTGCCCGACCACGAGTGGGAAGCACGTTTTCAATAAGGTTTTTTTCGTTAATAGTCTCCCAGATTTCTAGGGCAAGATTTTTAGCTTGTTGAGTTGATAGTTGGGTAATCGACTTGAAATAACTTTGTGGATTAGTAAAAGCAGATTCACGTAATTTCATAAATCTATCCAGATACCACTGGGTAATGTCTTCAGTTTTAGCATGGACATAAAGTTTCAGATCAAAGAAATCACTAATGGCTAAAGGGCGGTCTTCAAGATCAGTTGTAGGAGGGGCAAGAACGTTAAGACCTTCCACAATAAGGATATCTGGGTTTTCAACAACCACTTCTTTATCAGGCACGATATCGTAAACCACGTGCGAATAGTATGGTGCTGTGACTCGGGTATCTCCGCTTTTAATAGCTGCGATAAAGGTTAAAAGTGCTCGTTGATCGTAGGATTCAGGGAAGCCTTTTCGTTCCATGAGACCTTTTTCTTCAAGAACCTTATTAGGATAGAGAAAGCCGTCCGTTGTTACTAATTGCACTTTAGGTGTTGAAGGCCATCGTGATAGAAGTTCGCGCAATAAACGTGCTGTCGTTGATTTACCAACTGCAACTGAACCAGCAAGGCCAATAATAAAGGGTGTTTTTTTGCTACTATCGTGGAGAAAATCTGAAGTTTTCTCATAGAGCACTGACTTTGATTCTACGTAGAGGTTAATCAAACGACAAAGAGGCATATAAATTTTTTCAACTTCCTCTAAATCTACAGGATCTCCAATACCTCTAAGCTCATCAATATCGTGCTGGGTTAATTGCACGTCAACATCGGGCGCAAGTTTTGCCCAGTCTTCCCTTGTAAAAGACACGAAAGGACTAAGGGATGATTCCTCAAGGTCTTGATTAGTGCTAAAGTTCATATTATAAGAATACTTCCCAATCCTAAGGTGTGTATATGTGCGGAATTGTTGGTTATGTCGGTAACGGCAAACAAGGTGTTGGTGCGTCAGATAACCCTGCTTTAAATGTTCTCATAGAAGGGCTACGTAGGCTAGAATATCGTGGTTATGATTCAGCTGGTGTGGCGCTTATTTGTGACGATGGTATTGAATATCGTAAAAAAGCTGGAAAATTAAAGAATCTCGAAGCAGAGATTAAAAAACATCCACTGAAAAAATCTGTGACAGGAATTGGCCACACACGTTGGGCAACGCACGGTGCGCCAACTGATGAGAATGCTCATCCTCATATTGTTAATAAGGAGAAACTAGCACTGATTCACAATGGAATTATTGAAAACTTTGCTGAACTTAAACAAGAACTCATTGGCGAAGGCGTTAAGTTCAAATCTGAAACTGACTCAGAAGTTGCTGCTTGGTACCTTGCCCGTATTTACGATGAGGTAGGCGATTTAACTCAGGCAATGCAAAAAGCTAGTCAAAAATTTAAAGGTGCTTTTACACTCTTGGCAATCCATGAAGATGAACCACACAAGATTGTGGCAAGTCGTAAAAATTCACCACTTGTTCTAGGGCTTGGTGACGGTGAAAATTTCCTTGGTTCAGACGTTGCCGCATTTATTGATCACACTCGCAGAGCTGTAGAACTTGGACAAGATCAAGTAGTTACTATCACTCCTGACGATGTAGAAATTACTGATTTCTATGGAAAACCAGCCGAGGGTAAAGAATATAAAGTTGACTGGGATGCTAAGAGCGCCCAAAAAGACGGTTATGATTCCTTCATGGAAAAAGAAATCAATGAACAGCCTGCAGCCATCGCTCAGACAGTTCGTGGACGTATCAATAGTCAAGGTAAGATTTCTTTGGATGAACTTCGCATCGATGAATCAGTATTGCGTTCAATCGACAAAATCATTGTGATTGCTTGTGGTACTGCAGCTTATGCCGGACAAGTAGCACGATATGCCATTGAGCATTGGTGCCGCATACCGGTAGAGGTTGAACTAGCTCATGAGTTCCGCTATCGTGACCCAATTGTCAATGATAAAACTCTAGTAGTTGCTATCTCTCAATCTGGTGAAACCATGGATACTGCTATGGCTGTGAGGCATGCTCAAGAGCAAGGCGCCAAAGTGCTGGCAATTTGTAACACAGTAGGTTCTACTATCCCTCGTGAAGCAGATGCTGTACTTTATACTCACGCTGGCCCTGAGATTGCTGTTGCTTCTACTAAAGCTTTTACAGCTCAGATTGCTGCTGCTTATCTACTTGGCTTGTATCTTGCACAAGTTCGTGGAAACAAATTCCCAGATGAAATTAAGGGCATTCTAGAGGATATTGAAAAAGCTGGTGAAGATGTTCAACAAATCCTTGATAACTCGTCAGAGCAAATCAATGACCTAGCATTAAAGCTTAAAGATACTAAATCAGTATTATTCTTAGGACGCCATGTTGGCTATCCAGTAGCAATGGAAGGTGCTTTGAAGCTTAAAGAGATTGCCTACATTCATGCTGAGGGTTTTGCCGCAGGTGAACTCAAGCATGGGCCAATCGCACTGATTGAAGAAGGACAGAATGTAATCATCGTTGTTCCTTCGCCACTGGGGCGTGATTCACTGCACTCTAAAGTAGTTTCTAATATTCAAGAGATTCGTGCTCGCGGTGCTAGAACTATCGTGATCGCTGAAGAAGGCGATGAAGAAGTGAAAGACCAAGCTGATGAGATTATCTACGTGCCAAAAACACAGTCTCTTCTCATGCCACTTCTAACAACCGTTCCGCTGCAGCTTTTTGCCTGTGATCTTGCTTCAGCGAAAGGCTATGATGTTGATCAGCCTCGAAACTTGGCTAAGAGCGTCACAGTAGAATAGTGATATTGCACAAAGGTGGACGAACGGTGGAAAGCAGTTGATGAGTTCCTTGAGCAACAACTTATTGTAGAGCCTGCAGCTTGTCGCTGGGTGCGTCAGATCGCACACAAAGAGGGGATGCCTCCCATCGAAGTCACTGCGTTGCAAGGCAAATTCTTAGCGATGCTCGTTCAGAGTATTAGCTCCAAACGTGTGCTTGAACTAGGTACTCTTGCTGGATATAGTACCGCTTGGCTTGCTGATGCCCTTAAAGAATCTGGGGTAGTCCACACGGTGGAATCTCGTCAAGCGCACGTCGATATTGCACAGAAATCTTTTCAACATCCTGATCTTAAAGATAAAGTGATACTGCATCATGGACGTGCCACACAAGTACTCCAGCAGATGGTTTCAGAGCACGTTGTTCCTTTTGATTTTGTTTTTATTGATGCAGATAAAGCTAGCTATCCACAGTATTTAGAACTTGCCCTTGAACTAACTCATGATGGTTCAATTATCGTGATGGATAATACTATTCGCCAAGGTAGTTTTTTAGAGGATGTGCCTGAGCGTAAGGTAAGTATTCATGGACTTAAAAAGTTATATCAAAAGATTAAAGAACATCCCGAGCTCAACGTTACTGCTTTGCAAACAGTAGGCGCAAAGGGCTGGGATGGATTCTTAATGATACAGCGCTAGAGCAGCTTTGATAAGTGGGATGAAGTAGGATTTTCTGAAATAAAAATGTGCCTACACCCTCTTTACAAGAGTGCAGGCACATTGTGCTCTGTGAAAGTTAGCTTATAGCTTACCTTCGTCAGCAAGAGCCATTTCTATTTCAGCTTCGTCTTTAGCATCTCCAGTTCCACGAAGTGGAATTTGTTTAATGAAGAGCGAAACTACAAAACCAACGACCATGATGGCAGCTGCCCACAAGTAGATATTGTGAGAACCGTTCACTACAGCATCTTTGAACAAGGTTTGCATTGGTGGAGGCATTTTATCTAGCATCTTTGGTGTCATTGCTAGTCCGCTTCCGCCAGGCATATTCATTTGCGCAGTTGCTGCTGGTCCAAGTGCTTTCAAATGATCTTGTAAGTAGTGAACCATGTGCTGCGTGTATACAGAACCTAGGATTGATAGACCTAGTGAGCTTCCCATGTTACGCATGAAGGTTGAAGCTCCGGTTGCAGCACCTAAGTCTTCAGACTTGACAGAGTTCTGTGCAATGGTTGTGGTAATTTGCATCAACATACCCATACCCAAACCAAGTATTGCCATATATAGACCTGTTGTGAAACGAGAAGTATTGATGTCCATTGTACTGAAGAGGTAAAGTCCACCTACCATGAAAAGTGTACCTAAGATAGGGAATATCTTGTATTTACCTGTTCGAGCAACAACCTGTCCAGAGATAAGGCTCATCGCCATTGCAGTCAACATCATTGGCATCATAAGGAAACCAGAGTTTGTTGCACTTTGACCTTGGACGAACTGCTGGTACTGAGGCAAGAAGGTCATGGCTCCAAGTAAACCGAAACCTACAAGGAAGCTCAGAATTACTGCAAGGGTATAGTTAGCGTTTTTAAACACATATAGTGGCATCACAGGTTCTTTGGCAATGGTTTGTGAGTAAACAAACATTGAGAAGAACACCACGATTCCAATTCCAAGAACCCAAATCATTGCAGAGTTCCAGTCGTATTCACTGCCACCCCAGCTTGTCATTAGTACTAGGCAGGTAATCCACACGCTGAGAAGGAACGCACCAAGCCAGTCCACAGAAGCTCCTGCCTTTTCTGAAGGCGCAAGCTTAAGCGTTTTAGCAATTACTGTAATTGCGATAAGACCTAGAGGTAGGTTGATATAGAAAATCCAGTGCCAGCTGTAGTGGTCAGTAATGTAACCACCGATGAGTGGTCCACCAATCATGGCAGCAGGCATAACAGCCATCATGTAACCAGAGTATTTACCACGCTCACGAGGTGGCACAATAGCAGCCATAGTAGCCATAATGTTAACCATGAGGCCACCACCACCGAGGCCTTGGAAGGCACGAGCCGCAATGAGTTCACCCATTGTATTAGATAAACCTGCAGCCATTGAGCCTATCAAGAAAATGATAATGGAAGTCATGAAGATTATCTTACGGCTGTAAATATCGCCGAGTTTACCAAAAAGTGGTGTTGAAACTGTGGAAGCAAGCACGTATGCTGTTGTCACCCAGCTCAAGTGTTCTAGGCCACCGAGGTCACCTACAATTGTTGGAAGTGCAGGTCCAACGATTGTTTGATCCAACATGGCAAGAGTCATGGCAATCATCAAGGAAGCAATGATGACAAGGCGCTGTTGGTGTGTGTACACCACGTTACCTGATGAATCTTTTTGAAGGTCTAGAGGAGCTTCTTCTTTTTTCTTCTTGACTTTATCTTTTGTGGACTTTTTGACTTTTTTAGATTTCTTATCTTTTGTAGAAGATGAATTTTTAGAAGATGTAGTAGCCGTTTGATCTTCTTGGTCTGTATCCGTAGCATTGTCAAGATCATCTAAATCTT
>JASGFC010000032.1:0-13952 GCA_047605865.1 Micrococcaceae bacterium
GAACAGATATTTCTTCTGCACACTTTGCTGATACTGTTGGAAAAATCAAAACAGTGCCTCGCCATCGCTACGAAGAAGCTGCGGTACTCTTCGGCTAGAAATTCTCAGTCTTATTTAGTAGCTATTCACATCGTTTATAGATGCATGTCTAGTTGTTATCCACATCTTTGTTACTTAGCTGCTAGGAAAAGCTCTGTTTTATACGGTAAGTTAAGCTGATTTTTTGTACTATAACGTTTAATGAGTTCATCTAAATTGTGTTTAAAATCATTTTCATTACTTTCTATAGCTCTTTGAGCTTGTGTGGAAGAAAAACTCATGGTCAAAAAATCTTTAGCGCTCATTTCTCGTACCCATTTAGCATCCTTAGCTATAACCTTTGGAAAATATTCTTTCAGTTCTTCCTCAACATCAATATCACGATAATGCCTAGAATATCCCGGAGAATAAGTTTCAAGTAGAGTTTCATACTCTTCAGCAAAACCACCAGCATTGTAGTTACGATTATTTTGAATAATTATTAAACATCCTTGATGGATTAGAGCTTTCTTTGCTTTTGTTAAAAAATCTTTGCGCGATAACCATTGATAAGATTGCCCTGCGACGATTAAGGCGTAGTCTGAATGTCGTTGAAGATACTCTTCTACTCGACCTACATGCCATTTGGCTTCAGGAAATTTCTTTCTGCCAATACTAACCATATCTTCTGAAATATCGCAGGCCTCAATTGAAGAGTCTGAAGATAACAACGGAACTATAGCTTCTAAAACAATGCCTGTACCTGAGCCAACATCTAGTACTTTCCACGGAAACGGGAGATTTATTTCCTTAAAAATCTCTTGAAATAATTCTTGTGGGTAACGTGGTCTGCTGTTATCATAATATTCAGCTAAACCATCAAACTTTGCGTCATTCATTTTATCTACTTACTTAACTAAGCCAATCTTTGTGATAATTATGGCCTATAAGGCATAATTATTAATTTATACGTTTGCAATTATACAATTTATTACTGTTGTGTCTTAAGGACCACCATTGCTCGTGCTACCCAAGTAGTATCGTGCCTATCAATCTTTCTATCGCTACATCGTTAGGGAATATACTCACCACTTTAGAGCCGCGTTTAATTTCCCTGTTCAACAAAGAGCCGTGAACATCACTATAATGTTTACGGCTCTAGTCTTTAAGTGCTAGAGTATTTTATTTTTCAATACTTGGAGCGCAAAAAGCTGCACTAATAGCATCATGATATTTTGGCGTTGATAGCCTGTTATCTACCCAATTAAAAGCGTTGTAGTAAGAAACGAAGCTACGTTTTCCATCAGCTGTAATTGCAACCCTTGTCTGGTATCCAAGAACAGAACCACTATGCGTGTAATACTGCTTTCCACAACTTGAAACGTTACTCATTAAACCAAGTCCATACTTAGAAGCCCAAGTATAGTCCACTGTTGATACCATGTTCTGTGACATTTCTTTCCATTGTTTCTGTGGAATCAGCTTTCCCTGAACTAAAGCTTGAAAGAAAGTATTGACATCATCTTGAGTGCTGATAATATCACCTAAGCCCCATGCCCAGCGCATGTCCTGTTTTGTATCATTGATGACGGATCCATCAAGGCTAACAGAATAACCTTGTGGTGTTCCAGTTGGAACGTTTTCATCACTGCCCACAGGAATATATGTCTTGGATAGATGTAAAGGATCAATGATACGTTTCTTGATCTGATTTTGCCAAGAATCACCAGAAGCTTTTTCAATAATCATTGCTACAAGTGTGTAGTTTGTATTAGAGTATTCCCATACTTTACCTGGAGCCCCCAAAGGCCCTTGCGCTTGCGCTGCTTGAACAACTTGTTCATGTGTCATCGTGTTGGAATCAATGCCCTCAATGTTGATGAAATCAACAAGACCTGAAGTATGGTTCAGTAATTGTTTAATCGTAATTTTACTGCCATCAAAACCATTGGAATTTAAAAGCCCTGGAAACCACTTCTGCACAGAATCATTGATAGAGACTTTTCCCTCGGCTTCTAATTGCAAGAGAACAGCTGCTGTAAATGTTTTTGTGACACTACCAATGCGAAACTGTGCATTGCTAGGCATTGAAGTTTTCTTCGTGACATCTGCAAGCCCAGTTGTAGCTTGAATTTTTGTATCACCTTCGTAGACATTAGTGGCAATACCAAACTTATGTGCTTTAAGAAAATCTGTCCCTGCTTCGATGGCATCATTGGATTTTTTCAGTTTGGCTTGGGTAAATGCATTCGGATTGTGGGTTTCTGTAGTACTAGGAGTTGCACTTGTACTGCTTGTTGAGCTTGTACTACTTGACGTTGTTGAAGGCACAGGTTCAAGAACAGGCTTAGAGGCACACCCAGTAACTAACAACAAGGTGCCACCAATGGCAAATAATCTACGAATGCGCATTCTCCTATAGTAATGGCCTACGAGCCTCAGAGTGTAAAAACTCTCCTCTAGGAATATTAACAGTAGCGCCAGCTGAAGCAGGCACGATAGTTTCTTGCGAGCATGCTATCCCGTCTGTCAACTGAAGTGTAGCATCAACAGGTACAGTCCTTTTTATAAGAGCTAATGCTATAGGTCCTGCTTCATGATGGAAACCTCGAGACGTTATTTTTCCAACTGGTTTATCTTGGTATAAAACTTCTTGACCAATTTCAGGAATAACGTGTTCTGAGCCATCAATGTGCAACAAAGTTAATCTACGTGGTGGATGGCCCACATTGTGAACTTTAGCAACTGTTTCTTGCCCACGATAGCAACCTTTGTTCAGATGAACTGCTGTTTTAAGCCAGTTGACTTCATGAGGTAATGTTTTTTCATCAGTTTCTGCACCAAAACGGGGGCGTCCAGCCATGATACGCAAAGTATTGAAAGCATCAACACCTACTTCATGCTCTGGGGTAACGGTAGCTGGAACTAGCAGTTCAGAATACTGCCACTGTTGCTCTTCTTCACGAGCAGCTCCGTACTGGTATCCTCCAGGCACTATTGTGCCCCACTGATCTACCCATATACCTATAGCTTTATCAGCAAGTTCACCACCATCGCTTGTAAGCGAGGCAAGTACACGATAATCCTTAGAAACATTGTCAATGATGACATCTTTCATGAAAATCATGGATTTAAGCCAGTCTTCACTAACTTGTGCGTCACTCTGTTCTATCACTAGCCATAGAGCTTGAGCCGTGACAATGACTTTAAGTTGGTGCTCAACTCTGCCTTGAGGAGATAAAATCAAAGTTTCTGAAGATTCACCAGCTTTAAGATGGTCAATCTTTTGCGAAGTTAAAGAATCAAGCCAAGAAAGCGCATCTTTACCAGTAACTTTTAAAACACTTCGTGGCACAAATGCATAGCTTGAATCCGAATGTTCTACCAGTTGCTTTTGCTCACTGGTTAAAGAGCCAAAATGTGCAATGGCACCTTCATCAAGATGAGCACCTGCTATAGGGCTATTCATCATCTCCACGATAGACTTTTTTAAGCTGCGCTGAAGCATGAGTGTTCAACGGCTTGCCATGAGCAGCGATATCCCAAGCCCAGAGTAAATCGCCATTGACCCAGCCATACATTCTTGTTGCTGCTGTATATTCTTTAGCACCTTTAGTGCGCATTACCATATCTGTATGAAGGTTGATACGACCTTTTTGAACATCGCCAACATAAAGTTCAGAAATTCCACCAGGATGAACAATATTAGCCATAATATCGAAACCTTCTTGTGGATTACGTAAGTGCTCCACAGCTTCAGCATCTTTAAAAGCAGGCTCTTCACTTCCAGGGAACATTCCTGGACCTGCGTCTAAAGGCGAAGCATTACGATCTAGCTGCCACACACCACATTCATAGCTAAGTGGGCGGCCCTTTTCTCCATTTTCATCTACGAGCCACGTTTCAGATTTGTATTCAAGGTATGGCAAATCACGATGTGAAAAACTGATTTCTTGGATGAATTCTTCTTCTTCGAAGCCTAAATCAGTATGAGAATCTTCTGTACTTTCGTCAGTGGTTTCTGACTTAGTTTTTTGTGAAACTGTGTCGTTTTCTTCAGACTCTGTGCTTTTGCTAGCTAAAGCTTCTGTTGCGTTATCTTTGTGGTGGGTAATAGCACCTCGACCTTCCCATTCACCAACGAGCCAAGATAATGGCACTAATTCTGGTGGTAAATCAGTTGGAAGTTCAGTGACCATTACTTAGTCCCCTTAAATAATGAGTAAATAACATAGCCGGCAAAGCCAGCAATCGCAAGGCTACCAACAGCGAGCAAGCCAACAAAAAACATTTCAAGTGCTACTAAATTCATAACTTCATTGTAACAAATCTTCGAGCTTTCAAAGTCGCTCCACATGGATGTGGAAAAGCTGGTTATCCACAATTTTCCTGATTTGGTCAATCGTGCGCTGAGATTCTGCTTCACTAAAGGCTTACTTGCCTAGATAGACAGCCTCAAGGCCTTGTTAAAAGCAGGAAGGATTGTTATGGTTAAAGGTTACTGGAAAGTGGTAGCCGTGCCGGAAGTTGATGAATGGGAAAGGAAACAAGCTAAATGGTTCAAGGCTAGTTTCGATGAGGTAAAGAAAAACCTTTCGATACACGGCCGAAAGATTGGCCGCCCTTTGGTTGGTCATATCTATCACAGCCAGCTTGTGGGCATGAAGGAACTAAGAATTAGAACCATTCGTATTTTATTTATGTTTGGTCCTGACAATACCATCGTGCTTCTAGCATCTGGAGATAAGTTTGGGATGTGGAACAAATGGTACAAAGATAATATTCCACTTGCAGAAGAGCGGTACGAACAATACCTACAGGAAAGGAAGTTGCGATGACTTACAAAGTAGTCGATACGGATAAATGGACTGAAGAACACATCAGACAAGGTATCACTACCCAAGAAAAGATTGATAAAGGCGCAGAGAAACTGTGGCGCAAATGCCAACGCTACGAAAAGCGTCAAGAAATCAAGGGGAAAATTAAAACCCTACTCAACCTTGGCAACAAAAATCAGCTCGAAACTAAACACTAGTTCCGAGCTGATTTCATAAACCACCATTCGACCACTCTTACATCTCAGACCGAACTGGAAACTTGGCTAAATCACAAATACATGATTTCCACTGTTTGCAACGTGAGCTACATTTTAACGACGAAAAGAAAAGCGGTAGAATAGGACTCATGACTGAAAAAGAAAAAGTAGCAGAACAAGAAGCGAAAACTTCTTCAAAAATTAAAAAAGCTAAAAAAGAAAAAAGGGTTGATTCTTCGCCACAGGATCATGTGGCAAGCCCTATCAAACTCAAGACTCCAAAATTAGAAGGCGAATGGGGTTCTGACCGTTTCCTTGAACGAGAGCTTTCCTGGCTAGACTTCAACGAACGTGTGCTTGAACTTGCCGAAGATCAAAGCCTCTTCCTCTTAGAGCGAGCTAATTTTCTTTCCATCTTTGCCTCTAACCTCGATGAGTTTTTTATGGTCCGTGTCGCAGGACTTGAACGCCGTATTGCCACAGGAATTGCAGTACCATCAGCTTCGGGTGAAGCGCCAGAAGTACTACTAGATAACATTCGTAAGCGTGCTTATGAACTGCAAAAACGTCACGTGGCAGTATACACAGATGATATTCAACCGAAACTTAAACAAGAAGGCATCCAGATTTGCAACTGGGATGATCTAGATACAGAAGCACAGGTTTATCTCACCGATTATTTTACTCGCAGACTCTTTCCAATTCTTACTCCGCTTGCTGTAGACCCAGCCCACCCTTTCCCTTATATTTCAGGACTTTCTCTCAACTTGGCTATCTTATTGGAAAATCCAAAATCTAAATCTACTCGATTTGCACGTTTGAAAATTCCGACAGAAATTAAACGATTTATTGCAGTAGACCAGGTAGTTCAACCTACAGCTAACCAGCCGCAACGTTTCGTACCAATGGAACAGATTATTCAGCACCATCTTGATGTACTATTCCCGGGCATGAATGTCGTTGAAAACCATTTGTTCCGCGTAACTCGTAACGAAGATGTTTCCGTTGAAGAAGACGAAGCAGATAACTTACTCAAAGCTCTTGAAAAAGAACTATTACGCCGTAAGTTTGGTGCACCGGTACGTCTTGAAGTGCTTGAAAATATCAGTGATCGAGTACTTCATTACTTACTTGAAGAACTCGAAATTGACACAGCAGAAGTATACAAACTTTCGTCCCTAGATTTGCGTTGCATGAGTGAAATAGCTGGTATTAACCGCCCTGATTTGCATTATCCGCCACATGCGCCTAACACTAACCGTTGGCTCCGTGAGACTGAAAGCAACGAAGAAGGAGATGTCTTTGGCGCAATCAATGAGCATGCAGTGCTGCTACACCATCCTTATGATGCTTTCCAAACCAGCGTTCAAGCCTTTATTGAGCAAGCTTCAACAGATCCTAACGTACGTGCGATAAAACAAACCCTGTATCGTACTTCTGGAGATTCGCCTATCATCCAATCGCTGATTAACGCAGCACAATCTGGAAAACAAGTACTAGCTATCGTGGAAATTAAAGCTCGCTTCGATGAAGAAGCTAATATTTCCTGGGCACGAAAACTAGAAAAAGCTGGAGTGCACGTTGTCTACGGTATTGTGGGCTTGAAAACTCACTGTAAACTTTCCTTAGCAGTCAGGAAAGAAAAAGACGGTAGCTTGAAACGTTATGCTCATATTGGTACTGGTAACTATCACCCTAAAACTGCTCGCTTTTATGAAGATTTAGGTGTTCTTACTTGTGATCCTGTTATCACTGAAGATGTTGCAAAATTATTTAACCAACTTTCTGGTTACGCACCTAAAACAAACTACCGACGACTCCTCGTTGCGCCAGGAACCTTGCGTTCTGGCCTTGTAAACCTCATGGAAAATGAGATTGAAAATGCTAAGGCAGGGAAAAAGGCACGAATTCAAATCAAAGTAAACTCCATGGTGGATGAAATCATCATCGATGAATTGTATCGTGCCAGCCAAGCTGGTGTTGAAGTTGAAATTGTTGTTCGTGGTATCTGTGGATTACGTCCAGGAGTACCTGGCCTCAGCGAGAACATCCAAGTGCGCTCTATTCTGGGTCGTTACCTTGAACACTCTCGTATTTTTGGATTCCACAATGATGGCGATGAAATTTTCTATATTGGTTCTTCAGACATGATGCACCGAAATTTAGATCGTCGTGTTGAAACTTTAGTCAAAATTACTGATCATGGACACCGTGAATACCTCAGCAGTCTCTTCACGCTCTACATGTCTAAGAAAACTTCATCATGGTCTTTACAAGAACAAGGCACTTGGATTCGTCATTCTCAGAATGAAAATGGTAAACCATTAGTAGATGCACAAACTTATCTTGTAAACCGCCCTAATTTGACGCGTCGAGAGCGAATTCGCTAATGAAAGTTGAAACTCATTGTTCCAATAAAAGATGCTTAAATGACAAAACCAATGTCTATGCAGCAGGTGGCGTGTGTTGGCGCATCGAAGATGGTGATCTTCAGATTCTGCTGATACATCGACCTAATTACAAAGATTGGTCTTTGCCTAAAGGAAAAGTAGATAAAGGTGAAACACTGCCACAAACCGCTGTTCGTGAAATCAGGGAAGAAACCGGACTAAAAGTTCGTCTAGGCATTCCATTACCTGATGTCCACTACCAAGTAGGAAGAGGCTATAAGCATATTTCTTACTGGGCTTGTGAAGCCGGCGGACAAGAAGTAATAGTAGATAACAAAGAAGTCGATAAATATAAGTGGCTTCCTGCTGGGAAAGCTTTAAAAAGGCTCACTCAATTTAGTGACCAACCACCTGTGATGGAAGTCATTAGAGCTTATAAAAAAGGTTATTTAAAAACGTGGCCCTTTATTATGGTCAGACATGCTAAAGCAAAACCACGTTCAGCATGGGCACGTGCTGAAGGAGATAGACCGTTAGCTGCCACTGGACGTAAACAAGCAGAAGCTGTTGGACCACTCCTGACTGCTTGGACACCAACGGCTCTCATTACAAGCCCTTGGTTACGCTGCTATTCAACCCTTGAAGGTTATAGCAAAGATACTGGCATCAAACTTAAAACAAAACCCGCTATCACTGAGAAAAACCATGAACGCTCTCCAGAAAAAGTAGTCAAAGTTTTAGAAAAATACATGGCTAGAGCTGAGCCTATCGCCATCTGTAGCCATCGTCCTGTTTTCCCTACCATCGTTGAGACACTGAAGAATCATGCTACAAAAGATGCAGCAAGTTACCTACCAACTGAAGATCCTTGGCTCAAACCTGGCGAAGTTATCGTGAGCCAAATGAGTGTTAAAGAACCAGGACGCATTGTTAGTATAGAAATGTACAAACCTTCCTATGATTACGGATAAAGATACCCTATGAAAACTGTTGGAATAATTGGCTGGCGCGGCATGGTAGGCTCAGCCCTCATGAATCGCATGAACGAAGAAAATGATTTCCAGCATTTTAAACCAAGCTTTTTCACAACATCTCAAGCCGGACAACAAGATCCTATAGGTGGTACTCTCCTTGATGCCTTTGACCTAAGTAAACTTTCTGCAATGGATATTATCGTGACCTGCCAAGGTGGAGATTACACCACCAAGGTCTACCAAAATCTTCGCGATTCTGGCTGGAACGGTATCTGGATTGATGCGGCCAGTACTCTTCGCATGGACAAAAATACTGTTATAGTGCTTGATCCTGTCAATCGAAATGTTATTGACAAGGCTCTAGCAGATGGAGTAAAAACTTTTGCTGGGGGAAATTGTACCGTCAGTTGTATGCTCATGGCACTAGCTGGCCTCTTTGAGGCAGGAAAAATACAATGGCTCAGTACCATGACTTATCAGGCAGCTTCTGGTGGTGGAGCTCGCCATATGCGTGAACTTCTGAATCAATTTGGTGAAATTAACGCTGCTGTTACTAGTGAACTTGCTAACCCTGCAAGTTCTATTCTTGATATCGATCGAAAAGTTTTAGAAACACAAAAAACAATGCCGTGCCCTGAATTTGGTGAACCTCTTGGTGGTAACTTAATCCCTTGGATTGATAGTGATCTTGGTAATGGCCAATCACGTGAAGAATGGAAAGCTGAAGCCGAAACCAATAAAATACTTGGTACAACTCAAACCGTGCCTGTTGATGGCTTATGTGTCCGTATTGGTGCCTTACGTTCGCACTCTCAGGCCATAACTTTCAAAACCACAGAAAGTATGGAAATTGCCGAGATTGAAGAGCTAATTGCTGGGCATAATGAATGGGTCAAGCTCATTCCCAATGAAAAAGAAGCATCTTCACACGACTTATCACCTGTTGCATGCTCTGGGACTTTAACAGTACCCATCGGGCGTATTCGTAAAACAAGCCTTGACCCTCAAATTTTCACGGCGTTCACCGTTGGAGATCAACTACTGTGGGGAGCAGCAGAGCCCCTTCGTAGAATGTTGCTCATTTGTCTAGGAGTACTTTAGAACCCTCCACAAATTTTGTGCCCCATGAGTTTTTCACAAAACTGTCCTTTCTCGTTTAGCTAATTTCAAGTGTTGTGCATGATGGAATCACCTGTAACGAAAGGTGGTTTCCATGACAACACAAGACCCTGTTTTAGTAATTGGCCCTCAAGGTGAACTTTCTAGTAAACTTCTGGCACTATGCCAAAGTACTGGGCATGATGCCTGGCACTACGATTGCTTTCCTGCACAGAAATGGAAGAATGCTCCTAGTATTCTCATCTGTGCAGATGCTGAAATTTCAATTCAACAGAAAAGAGCTGGCGTTGCACTTGTTGCTTCCAAGGATTTAACCCTTGAACTGTATCAACAAGCAATAGAACTTGGCGCTGAAGAAATTCATAGCCTCGAAAATGCAACAAATGAAATAGCTGACTTTTTAAATCGCGAGCATTTCACTGCTACAGAATGCAAAGTTATTTTAATCCATGGCACATCAGGTAGTGCAGGATCTACAAGTTTAGCCTTAAGTCTTGCCCAACAGTATCAAAAACAGAATAAAAAGTGTCTTCTTGTTGATACACATCAATATCATAAAGGTCTCTCAGCTTTCATTGAAGAAGATGGTGTTGATTGGTCAGATTTTCTTTCAGTACAAGGAACTTTTAGCCTGCACCATTTTCAATCTCTACCAAAAATTTCACAGGTACCATGTTTAACCTGGACTAGAGCTGATAGCCTTCAGTTCTTGCTAGAACCTAGAGTCTTCGCTTCGGTTTTAGAAACTGCACAATCTGCTTTTGATGTGGTGGTCATTGATGGTTCAGCTGAAAACTTAACTGAGATACCAGAAGCTACGCTGGTTATCATGATGCGAGCAACCGCCAATGAAGCAATTATTGCGCAACAACTAAGAAAACAAGTAACTGAAATGTTGTGTATCGTGCAGGGAAAAATACCTACAGGAGTTGATGAAAAACTCATCAAGGAAACTGTAGCTCTTGAAGAACTTTTCTATATAAAACATCAAAAACACTGTGAAGGATTATCCATTGCTGAACCAGAAAAATTTCTCAAAGCTTTAGCCAAAAGTGAATACCCTAAGTTTGCCCAACACTTCATAGAAAAGTTATAAAAAGTGCAACAGTGGGTAGATCAACGTCTCGTTGGGAAAGTTAGAAGTTATTTATTACAGCATGAGCTGTCAATTTGTACCCAAAGTGTAGCTAGAGCTCTTAATCATTTACATCAAATATACTCCTCCGAAACCTTACTAGAAGTAGTAGAACAAATTGAAGCTGAATTTAGTGGGCTAGGTCCTCTAAAACCTTTATTAGATCTTGAAAATATCACTGATATCTTTGTCAATGGGCCTCAAGAAGTCTGGATAGACAGAGGCAATGGTCTGGAGCGTTACCCACTACACTTCGGTAACGAAGAACACTTACGTTCTATAGCAACTCGTTTAATTACCTCTACGGGGCGTAGGCTCGATGATTCACAACAAGCTGTTGATGCACGCTTAAGCAATGGGGTTCGCATTCATGCTGTTATTCCTCCTGTCAGTCCTGCTAAGACTTTGCTCTCTATTCGCGTACCTCAACAACGAAAACTCACTTTCGAACACCTGATTAAAACTGGCTCCCTTACACCACAGTTGGCAGATATTCTCTTGAATATCCTTGAAGCAAAGCTTAACTTTCTCATATCAGGAGCAACTGGTTCTGGAAAAACTGCTCTACTCTGCGCTTTATTAGAACAATGTAGTCCTGCTCATCGCTTGTTGCTAGTAGAAGATTCTTGTGAACTCTTTCCACAGCATCCCCACGTTGTTCACTTAGAAGCTCAGCAGAGCAACATTGAAAATTCAGGAGAGGTTACTCTTCAACAGCTCGTTCGCCATGCCTTACGTATGCGTCCAGATAGGTTGGTTGTTGGTGAATGCCGTGGTCCAGAAATTAGGGATCTACTGCAAGCTTTCAATACAGGGCATTCCGGTGGCTGTGGCACCATCCATGCAAATTCTACCTATGATCTACCAGCCCGTTTAGAAGCCTTGTGTGCACTATCTGGACTAACTCAAGTAGCAAGCTGGACTCAAATTAACAGTGCACTAGATATCGCACTTCATTTAGAGAATCGAAATGGAAGACGCTTCCTGAGCCAAATTTCACTTGTTGCTGCAAATGATGAAGGTAAAACTATTATCATCCCTGCGTTGCACTACGATGGCATAAACGTAAAAGAGCACGAAGGTTATGCAGAGTTGAAAAGATTGATGAAACGCTAATGCTCTCTTTATGGTTTCTCTTTACTTTTGCTGTAGTGCTGTTCTATATTCCACCAGCATCATGGCAAAAAATTACACCCAAAGTTGTTAAAGAAAAAGTAACTAAAAAGCAGAATTTTTCTATGGCTTCCTTATTACACGAGATAACGAGCTGGTTGGAAAGTGGAACAAATCCTCAAGAAGTTTTCAGTAAGCTTGATCCACCACAAAGTATTACGGTTTATCTGGATAAAGTAACACATGCAATTTCTTCCCAACAAAGTGTTGATACAGCCTTAAAAGAAAATATATCCTTCGTACAAGAAGAATTACGCCCCCCTTTCATTCAGTTATCTCGAGCTTGGAAAATAGCAGTTGAATCTGGTTGCTCTTTACATGATGTCTTGAAAGAAACTGCAGCATATTTTGAAGACTGTGAAGAACAAGAACGCCACGTAAAACAGGCACTTGCTGCTCCACAAGCGTCAGCAAAGGTTTTATTGTTCTTGCCATTGCTCAGTTTAGGCTTAAGTCTTGCAATGGGAATGGTTAATCTAAAAACTCTTCTCAGTTCACCCTTTGCACTTATCTCAATCATCATTGGATTATTTCTCAACGGCGTCTCTTATCTTTGGGCGCATGTCATGATTAAGGAAGTGCGTCCATGATTTTCTTCTTAAGCGTTACTTTCCTTTCACTTTATTTTCTAAAAGTAATACCACTTTCTTGGAAAAAAATAGCCCCACAAACAGAAATACTTAACCATAGCTTTCCTTTAGATGTGTCTTTATGCTTAGAACTTATTGCTTCAACAATGCGGATAGGATGCTCGCTCTATCGCAGCTTAGAACTTATTGCTTCCTCACTTGATGATTCAGAACAGAAAGAACTGAACACGGTTTTAACACTGCTGAACCTTGGAAGCGATTGGGATCAAGCTTGGCAGCACACTGAAGGTAAACTCCAACAACTTGGACGTCATATCAAAATTGCCCAGCAGGGAATTTCAACACACCAAATACTTCATGCAAGAGCAAAAACTTACAGAAAAGAGCAACACACTATAATGCTAGAAAAAATTGAGGCATTATCTATCAAGTTACTCATGCCACTTGGGCTTTTAGCGTTGCCGGCATTCATCGCTATAGGAATTATCCCAACCATCATTTGCCTTGTCCAAACACTCACCCTTTGAAAGGATGCTACATGCAAACCATCGAAAACCTTATCCTTAAATGTAAAGAAATTACTGAAGAACCTAGCGCAGTAACTGAAGAGTTTCCAGCACTAGAAAAACAGGACTTCCAAGAAGATGAACGTGGAATGGCTACCGCTGAGTATGCCATTGCAACTTTAGCTGCTGTAGCTTTTGCAGGGATGTTGCTTGTCATCATGAAAAGCGACGAAGTTCGTGGTTTTCTCACTAATATCATCCAAAGAGCTCTTAATGCTGGTTAAGAAATTTCATCGTGATGAAAAAGGTACTGTAACTGCAGAATGCGCAATTGCACTACCTGCCGTAACTTTGGTGCTTTGGCTTGCCCTAGAAATAGGTGCAGCCATGCACCAGCAGTTAACCTTACATGATGCAACCACACAAATAACACGTATTCTTGCACGACATGAGCCCGAAGCAAAGGCCTCAACTCTCATGAATACACTTGCCCCTCATGCACAATGGAGTCAACATAAAGGAGAGTTTACGGTTGTCCGTAGTTGGCAAGATTACCGATTCAAAATCGTCCCTTTTCATCTTCGTCTTCATTCATCATGCAAAATCCTTACTGAAAGTACTGTTGAATAATGAAGCATGACCAAAGCGGCGCAGGCACCCTTTACGCTTTAGGTATCTTGTTCACTAGCTGCACTATAGTAATAAGTCTTGGCTGTTTATCTAAAGTATTGCTAGAGCGCCATCAGTTACAAAATGCTACTGACAATGCAGCACTTGTAGCAGCCGATACTTTATTAGGGTTTATCCAAGGCGATATCTGCTCGAATGCAACGGCACAATTAGCAAAAGCCACCCTTGATCGCTGTGAAATTGGTGACAGCGATGTACGTCTTACAACCCACACTTCCACTCTTTTTGGCTTTACCATTACCTCACATTCGCGAGCAGGGCTAGCCCAACAATAACGCAGCCTTGAGAGTGTGTGCAATTATCGCAAAAAGGAGCGTTTGAA
>JASGFC010000033.1:0-13487 GCA_047605865.1 Micrococcaceae bacterium
GCATCTTTTCTGGCCCAACTCCCACAGCAGATGGTTTTGAAACAACCTTCCAAGTGAATCATTTGGCACCTTTTTTGCTCACTAATCTGCTCATGGATAATCTTCTGGAAAGCAAAGCCAGTGTTGTTAACACATCCAGTGTTGCCAATAAACTCTACGGGGATATAGACCTCAATGACCTCAACAATTGGAATCATTACACTCCAAATAGGGCGTATGGGAATTCCAAACTGGCAAATATACTCTTTACCAAAGCTCTACACAATAAATACCACGATAGAGGCCTTTCTGCTGTTGCCTTCCATCCAGGACTTGTAGCAACAAACTTTGCTCATGATACCGATAGCTATTTACGTAAGTTTTACCACACCACGTTTAGAAAGTTTTTCACTACTGCTGAACAAGGCGGTGAACGCTTACGCTACTTCATTGACGGTAAGCCAGATATTGACTGGAAATTAGGGGAGTACTACGAAAAGCCAGGCAAGGTTGGCAAAGCCAATAAGCAGGCTTATGAGGATTATATGGTTGATCAACTGTGGGCAAGGAGTAGCAAGATGCTTGGCAAAGTTAAAAGTTCGTAACTAGCATTTGAAGGACGAATCAGATGTAGGTGATAGTCTTTCACTTCTCAAAAAATTTAGTTAGAGGAAGTCAAGCATGCTAGACTTCCTCTAAGAAGTGATTGAGGAAGTAGAAGATGCACAATCAATGGACACCTTTGAAGTATGAAACACACGAGTGGGTTAGTCAGTATCCAAAGGATATGCTCACTAAACGGCAGTATGAGAGTATTAAACCCACCTATGAGGCAGCAATTCCTGCAAAGATTTCAAGCCTTAACCTTGATTTGCCGAGGGATTTGCAATTAAGGATTGATGATTTGCTGTTAAGCCTTGCAAGGTTTGATACTACAATGACAGTAAAACCTTATAGCTTTCCGAATATGCTTTTAAGAAGTGAATCTGCGGCCAGCTCACAGATAGAAAACTTAACATCAAGTGTTAAAAATATTGCTCTAGCTCAACTCTCTACCAATGCTCCGGTAAATGCTCAGCTTATTGCAGGAAACATTTCTGCCATGCAAGAAGCTCTGAAACTACCAGATAACCTCACTAAGGCAAATCTTTTAAAAATCCACAAAGCATTGCTTGAGCATAGCAGTGTAAATCATGCGGGTCAGTTTCGGGCTGAGCAGGTTTGGATTGGTGGCAGTGGATTATGTCCAGCAGGAGCAGATTTTGTGCCCCCTCATCACGATATTCTCAACACCAGCCTCAACGATTTTGTTAAGTATTCTAAAAGAACTGACGTCAATGCCATTGTGAAAGCCGCGGTAGTACATGCCCAGTTTGAAACTATTCATCCATTTATTGATGGTAACGGTAGGGTAGGGCGCACATTGTTACACAAAGTTCTACGGGGTGAAGATGTCCTTCGCACTACAACAATGCCAATATCTGCAGGCTTGCTACACAATGTCAATGATTATTATGCTGCTCTGGATAGCTACAGGGCTGGAAATCCGATTGCAATGGTTGAGCAGCTTGTAAATGCTCTAGAGTTAGCGCTAATGATTGCTGCTAAAACTTGTGAAAATGTTGAAAAGCTTCTTGAGGAATGGAAGCAAAAGCTCACTGACCCAAAAACAGCAGCAATTTATAAGCTTCTCCCGCTCCTTGTTGAGCAACCAGTAATGAATTCTGAGTTTGCTTCAACAAAGCTAGGAATTACGCCCAGAGCAACAAATAATCTCTTTGAGAAAGCACAAGGCTATGGAATTCTCAAGAAAATAGGCTACCAAAAACGTGGCATTTATTACCAAGCCACGGACATCATTGACGTGTTCAACAAGATTGCAGATATCAAGAACATCAGACGTCTATTTTATAAATAGTAGGGTTATCTCCTTCAATGATCTCTGTAGTGAAGTAGTCTCTGATTTCTTCAGGGATAAATTCATCAACTGAGCACATAATCATTGTGATATTTTCATTTTCAAGTGTTTTGATTAACACTGGCAAAGCATCTGGATTTACTTTGAAGGGGTTATCGTCACGATAAGCGCATTCAAGCCATTCATCAACATATAATATTGTTGGTTCCTTAACTTCCGAAAGATTCATATATATTTGTGGATCAAAGATTCTTACGTCCTTTTCGATATCGTAATCGTAGATTACTTCATCAAAAATATCTTCTGGTTTCCTGTTTTTAAAGCGTGCCTGATTCATCTTCACAGGGTTATATAAGAAGGTGCCTACTTTATTCCCTTTAAAAGTTGAGATGCTCTCGACTGCCTTATCAAAAGTACTTAGATAGCCTACGATACATTTGTGTCTGTTCTTGTTCATAGTTTTACTTTAACAAGCACCTCTGACAAAGTGCTTTGATAGTTGTTATTGCAGGACACGATGGTGTATAAAGTTTGAACAAAATAAAAGCCTGTCATATCTGTATACGAATCTGTTAGGTCATGGACAGTTTCTTCGGTCTTGGGAAGCGCTGCGGGTTCATGATTCCTTGCTGGAATAGTGTGTTTGGCTTAAGAATTTCATCATTAACATATTCTAGCCAATTGTCTTGAAGACCAGCATTATCTAGGAACCGGTCAAGTACAATTAGCACTTTAAAAATTGACTTATGGCTGAACTTCCCAAAGGTAACAGAAAAGTTTCGAGCTTTATATTTTGGCATGAGTTTCATGTCTTTATTCCAAAGTCTTGATGGGTGTGCGCACATATTTCGAAGTACGTTTAATGCAATGAGATGGTTTGTTAAAAGTCCCGTTCGCACTGATAACTCATCTGCAATAGTGTCAAAGATACTGGTGCCATGGGATGCGTTTATGCATCTAGTTAAAACACCAAAAGATAATGTTTCTGTTAGATCCCAGATGGGTAAATCTTCATAGTTTTGCTTACTGTTTGGAAGATTAGGGTCACGACATTTAAGGATGAATTTGTCTTTACTTTGGTTTAGCTGCTGAATTATTTTTGACTCGTCTACATACTCTGAAGCTTTTGAGTTTGTAGGGCCGAGAGTTTTGAGGAAATGAATACCAGTGATTGGAATATTTTGTTGTAGGCAGTAGAAGCTGTACAAGTTAGAGAACCTGCCACGAAGATAAAGTTCGAAAAGAAACATTCCACTTAAAACTTCCGACCTTAACTTCGCTTCGCTAGCTGTGATGCTGGTTATATGTGAGAGATCAGAACCTGTTTTGAAAGTGTTATCTCCATGCAGGGGAGCATGTTGAAAGTGTTTGAAATATTCAGATAGTCTTGAAAAGTTGTCTTTACAAAGCACCTCTTGAAATCCAATATTGCATTCATCAGACAACCCAAGATTACGGAGTAGGATTTCTTGCTGCGCTAGAGTTAAAGGGACTTTCGACATAGGCTTCCTTTCTGTTGTAGATGCCGTGGAGCCTCTCTATTTAGCCAGAACTATCCTTGTAAAAAGATAAGGGTTAAGGAACATTTTGGGGGGATATTTTTACATTTCTACCCAGTATGAGCCGCTTTTTGTTGGGCTGACTTTGTAGCTTTTTGTTTTCTTTTTCTTGGGTTTTGATTTGAGTTCTTTTGCTAGATCTTTTTTGTAGTGCCATTCCTCCAGGAACTCTTTTGGCCTGATTTTTGCACCTGTTTTCTCGGCATTTATTTCCAATATTGCCCATTGGCATAAGCGTTGTATTCTTGCTAAGCTTAGCCCTCTGTGAAAGCCTATACGCCTTCTTAGTTTTGCGTGTAATGCGCCTTCTATGCCGTTTGTATATTTACTACACCCAGTTTCAAGAAAGACAAATAATTCTTCATTACGTAACCTTGTTGCTAGTGAATTATAGGCTTTGCGGGTGTTCTCGTGCGTGAAACGAATTTCATAGTTTCCTTTGTTTTTATTTTTAACTCTGCTTTTCTCATCAAGGTATGGCTTGTATCGTACGAACCAGTCATTGAATTCTTGCTGCCACTTAATAGCATCATCCATAGTGCTTATTGCTAAAAGAGCAGCTGAAATTTTCAGCAGCTTAACAAATCTTGCTGTTTCAGCACGCACTATCCTTGGCTCTACAGCCCAACACCAACCAGTTTCTCTGGTGAAATGCTGTCTGCTGCAGCCAAGCTGCTGCGCACATTCTCCTCGAGAGAGCTTACCTAGAAGCCATCGAACAAAAAGATTAAGCCACTTAGCTTTTTCATGAGGTTCATTCTTGAAAGATGTTTTCTTCAGGCATTCACGGCATTTCCAACCCTGCCGACCACTACCTAAACGCCCATTTTTAACAAGCTTCCCACCACAAGATATACACCATAAAACATACTGATTAGCACCCATGAGCTAACTCTACGATTAGCTCACAACCCTAAAAGGCAATTAAAACAAGGAACAGAAAGAAAAATATCCCCCCAAAATGTTCCTTAACCCAAAGATAAAACAGTCCCCGATCATTTCAGCTTAAATTATTTCTAATCCATAGGCTTGCCGGGAATCTAATAATTTAACTATACTCTTGATATTTCCTACTGTCCATTGAAAATTTAGTCAAGGGTTCAGAGGCGCAATACCTGAACAAGTCAAGCTGTCATAATTCCGCTGGTTTCTAGAGATAGACAATTTGTGCTGTCACGTTAATTGAGCGGATTCTGTGAATTACGGTAAAGATCTGGAAAATCAACACTTGGGTGATGTTCATTGTCTTTTTCGTACCACTCATCCCATGTAGGATAGCTTTCTTTAGGGTTATCTAGATATTCACGAAGTGCCTTCAAGCCTAAGTTTGTGTATTTCTCACGGTCAGAATCTTTGTAAAAGAAGGCAGAGTCATCGTTAAGATCATGAAAGTACACGATATGTTTTCCATAATCTTCACCTTCTTCACAAGCTTGAGCAGTAAATCTACCATGTCTAAGACGTAAGTAGCCTACCTCTTTTTGATTCTCATCAAGCACATCATATTGCTCCGGTGCTGCAACACAACTGCAGGTAGCTGTAAGGTTGTAAGCTTCAAGCTCATCATAGTCTTCCCATAGTTGGTCATCATAGTCAGCATAGTCTGCCCATAGTTCATGAAACTCATCTTCATCTTGTATGTCTTCGTTCTTCTTGTTCATGTTTCTATTTTAATAAGCACCTCGGACAAAGTGCTTTGGTAGTTGTTATTTCACCGTACGATGCTTCAACTTTTGTCTAGCCTGCCATAATGCACTACAAAGCATTTTGTCCTACCTACTGTTTACTCTATGAGTAGAAAGATAAACGAGAGGAAATCATGGACTACTTCAGAATGGGACAATTGAAAGTTGAAACAGTTTATGGCTGTAAATAGAAGAGATGGCAACATGGGCGAATTATCTTTGGAGCTGCTACCAGAGTTTAGTTTTATCTCTAGCGAAGTTGCTGAGATTTATAAGCGGCAAATCCAGATCATCAATAATAGGGTAGATAATTCCTATATTAATCTGAAGTATATAGTTAAAGTAGAAGCTTCCTTAGAGCAATGTCTCAGAGACCTTAGAAATAGTTTGCAGAAGGTTAGCCCTTCAGCTGCACTAAATGTTTTACCAAGTTCTGCTGGTATGTACTACCAAGATTTTGGTCTTAATAGGGTGTTTCCAGAAGCAAAATGTGCCTGGCTCATTGGAGTTTTTGGTGCTGGTACCGTCAATTCGAAAAATGCAATCTTAGAGGTTTATACAAACTATCAGAAATGGTGTTCTACTAGAATTGTTCTTGGGTTTCTTAGACAATTTTTAGAAAAGTCAGATAGTTTAGAGAACTTTAGAGAAAGTGCAATCTCAAATAATATTCTCCCTACAGAATCAAAGATGAGGTTAATTATTGACAAGCTTTGTTCTTATGCTGCAGATTGGGCCGAAAAAAATCTAATAGAAGATTACAGTTTAAATGGAGATACAGCTAGGCTGATTAGTAAAAATTATGGTATGGCAAGCGACTATATCCAAGCTGCTCACAATCAAGGACAGATAGCAGATCAGATTCATATAAACCAGTTATTACTAGAAGATGTACCTTCCTCTCTTATAAAAGTACTTACAGCCAGTAAAGAGAACGCTACAAATAAAAAATTAACTGATGCTCTTGAAAATGAACATTCAACGCTCTTTCCTATTGTCTTTCTCGATGAGAAGTATTTTATCTTAGATCGAGTATCTTGGCAGATAAAGCGTGAAACTACTTTTATTAATTTGATAATGAACAAGACCGCAGAAGAGAAACGTAAAAAAGAAGGGGAAGTGCTTGAGTATGTTACAAAGAGAATATTGCAAGAATACGGACCTGATGACTTTTCATGGAGTACTGGACAGTATTTAACTCCAGAATCTCAAACCGATAGAAGCAACCCAGTTGAAGTGGATTTAGTAGGATTATCACAAAGAAATTTAATTATCGGTGAGTGTAAATCTAATAGAGTATCAAAAAATTATAAAAATGCGAGAATCAATTTTTACCAAAAAATTCTAAAGAAGGCGACTGATCAAGTGCACAATGTTTTTAAACTTTGGGATGAAGGGTGGCGAATAAAAGGCTTGCTTATTCGTGAAGTAGAAAAGAAAGAAGGCATGATTGTAACGCTGTCTAATTATGCGTCTACTGTTTGGCAATCTTCTCAATTGAACGTTCGGAATAGAAAGGCAAACTTTCCTATTCTGCCTATTCACTCTCTAGCTTTTGTATGTTTGTTACTAGAAGATTCAACTCAGTTTGCCGATTATCTTGAAATTAGAAAGAAAATGGTTAGTCTCAACTTTCACGGGTTTGATGAGCTCGAGTATTTATTGTTTTTCTTTAACCCCGATGAGGATATTAAGGACTATTCCTCAGAAAATCTGCAAACAAGGATCTTTGCACAGTATGAATTGAATCAAGAGTTTGCAATGACATTTGACCCTTTCGATATAACAGATAAAAATAGACGAGAAAATTTTTTATTGAACATCAGAAAAAATATTACAAAAGTAAATTTTATATAAGGTAATTTATTTATTTTTTCGTAGTCAGTATTGACCTCAAGATCTAGTAGCCTTTTGTTGAGTCTTTTATCTTTTCCCTATCTTGTTTTGAATGGTGGCAGCCTACTCCAAAGAACATTTTTACTACTTTCTTTTTGAAAATGTGAAAAATAATCCTCGTTCTCGTCGGACATAAAGGATAATTAGTATTGCTACATAAGATGTTTGAGGCCCTTTGAGTTTATTATCCTCAAACGCTACAGAGGAAAATAATAGCGAAGATGCAACCTGATGACAAATTTAAAAAGATAAATCTTAGAAATGTCTGCCTTATTGACAACGGAGAAGAACGTTTCAACCTAAGCGATGTTCTTAAGAAAATTGTTACTGAATACTATCCTGAATACGACCTAAATGAACAATCTGGAGAACAACAAGAGAAGAAGTGTCTCTCTATTGCCGTAGGGTATATTGACCTACCTGGCATTGAGCTGTTGTTCAAATTCATTAAAAATTTTGACAAAATAAGAATCCTGATTGGGCGAGACCCTGAGCCTACGGAAATTCAAAAGGAAGTCGGAAGAGGTTTCCATGCTGGTAATACTCGAGAAGAGCTAAAAGAGGAGATTGAAAAACTCCCAGATCCGATCTTTGCAGATTACACTCTCTCTAACGACTTAGAAGAATTAGCAAAAGAAATTGATGAATTTGATGATAATCCAGATAAAGCCAAAATAAAATATTTCAAACTAATTGAAGGCTTACTAATGCTTATTGGCGCTGGCAAGTTAGAGTTAAAAATCTATGACAAGTTGTTTGGAACAGAGCGGCTTCACGCTAAGGCATTTATTTTTGGTTATGACGATTCAGTGGTAAAAAAAGTCGCTGAAAATCAAATTAATGTTGCAGATATGATTCTTAATGACAAGAAGTCACCTGCAGGGAAAATATTAAAACAGAAGCAACTCGATAAGGTCGAAGATAACAGATTAATACTTCAAGAATTCGCTGGAATTGAAGTGCCTGAATATCCCGCTTCAACAGATGCGTTTGCAACAATGGGATCATCTAACTTCACTAGAGCAGGGCTTAAGACTAGTAAAGAGCTTAATACTTTTCTGGACACTACTCAATTTATTACTGGTTTAAGAGGGAATTCTAAGCACTCATTGAGTTATCTTGAGTGGTTTGAAGAAATGTGGACTCACCTTGGCAACGAAGATTGGTCAGGAGAGTTTTCAGAGGTTGTCAGAGAATCAAAGCTCTATAAAGATGGTGAAAAAGCTAATACTGAACAAGAGCCGGAAAAGGATTTATTTCCTACAAAAAAGGATGCTTACATCAAAGCTTTACTTGAGGCATATCCAGAAGTTAAAGCTTCAAGAGAAAAATTAGATTTCAATGGTAGTTGGTTCTATGATTTCCAAAAAGAAAGCGTTGGCCGGTTAAGGTACAGGCTGAAAGAAAAGAAATTAGCAATTCTGGCTGACTCAGTTGGTTTAGGCAAGACTATCACTGCCGGAGGTGTGATTGTTAAAGCATTGAACGAAGGTAAATCAGTTTGCATTATTGCTCCTTCAGGCCTCACCAACCAATGGATTGATGAGCTTAGTGAAACAAATAAATTTGGACTCAAAATTAGCTCTGCAAACGTGCCTGAGGTCTGTAAGAAGAACTTAAATCTTATTAAGCCTACTTCACTAGATAGTAAGAAATGCCAGGACGTGATGATCTTGTCTATGGAAAATATGAATGAGATTAAAAAAGCAAAAGAATCTAGCAAGAATTATGACTTATTTGTTATTGATGAAGTTCATAAGCTTAAATCTGAGCAAGGAGCAAGGATGAAAAACATTCGATCTTTGTTGCGTAAAAATAAACAAAGTGAAACTCTTATGCTTACTGCAACTCCTTTAAGTAATACCTTGAACGACTTTATTTCCTATCTTAAGCTTGGTCGCAAAAATGATGCTGCAATTGTAAATGTAACAGTTGATAGCAACCCAATGAACTTTCAGTTATTTTTGAAAAAAATAATGAAAGAAGTTTCTGACGTTCGCAAAGAGAATAAAAAGCAAGATGCTTTAGATGAGAGCTTAGAAAAGAAGAAAACTGTTGACTGGGCTAAGTATGAAGCACCTTTAAAAGAAGGCTTCATGGCTTATATGGTTAGGAACACTCGTCAAGAAATCGAGGCTAATGAGGAATATAAAAAGTCTGGTCTGAAGTTCCCTAAGGACCACCTTGGGCGAATCAAGTATGACTTTACTGCAGAAGAGAATAATGATGTAAAAGATCTAGTTGCTGAGAATAAAGCAGTTTTGGAGAGCGTAGATCTTGAGTCTGTTAGCTTAGGTGGGCTAGCTGCTGCAACAAAGAGATTGAAGCATCCGATTACTCTCATCAAACAAGATGAAATTGAAGATAAGCCATTGCCTGGAGAAGATCAAGATGAAGATTATACAGACGACAGTTTCACCGAGATTTTTAAATTAATTTTATTGCTTGGGTTTGTTCCTTATAGAACTTCGCTTTACCGAAAAGACATTTATAATTCCAATTCGGAACAACTTTCAGCTCTTCTTGAAACAGACTCAAAACTTTCGCACAAAGTGAAAACTCAAGCGTCCATTCACAACATCTTGAGGGTAAATTACTTAAAAAGAGCAGAGTCGAGCTTAGGTGCACTATCTAAGACTCTGGAGCACTATAAGGGCAAAATAGCAGAACTGGAGAAAGCAATAAAGATGGACAAAGTTCCAATTTCTTCAACAGATAAGCTTCAAGCAGATGTGTCACTAGATGCCGCAGATGATGAAGTGATAGATAACGAAGAAGGGAAAGATTCTTTAACTTATGAAGATATTTCTAATTACGAAAAACAAGATTTAGTTGATGACATTTCTCGTGATAAAAATCTAATTACTCTTCTAGAAAAGATAATTGCGCTTCTTGAAAAAGAAGATGATAAAGTAAAGGCGCTTGTCGAGTTTTTAACTCAAATCAAAAAGGATGATCCAATAGCTAAAGTTCTCGTATTTAGCGAATATAGGGACACGATAACGTATTTGAATGAATTGATAGGTAACCACATTCATTTCGAAAGCGGACGAAAAAAGATATGGGCCAACATTAATTATGTACTAGGTGGAGATGTTGATATTGAAGAAAAAGTAGCATTATTTTCACCTGTTTCAAAAGGGTATACCGAAAAATACAGAGAAGAAAACTCGCAACACGAAATTGTGAAGTTGCTCGCTAATAATGATAAACATACTGATATCCTCTTGGCTACAGATGCGTTGAGCGAAGGCCAAAATCTTCAAGATGCGAATTATATTGTTAATTTTGACGTTCCTTGGAACCCTATACGAATAGTCCAGCGAAACGGACGTATCAATAGATTGCAGTCAGATCACAAAGATATCTACATCTACCTTATGAAACCAGAAGGTTCTTATAAACTGTTCTTGCGACTGATGGATGTTGTTGGTTCAAAAATTGATATGTTGACCAACACAGGTTTAGCAGATGTAAATATTACTGAGGAAGGCCAAATCTCCAAAACTACTTGGCAGATGTTTGAGGATGAAGCAACAGAAATTGCTGATGTAGATAATGCTACTGAAGAGATACAAAAAACTAACCACTATGCATATCTCGAAAAATATCTTAACGAGAACAAGGACGACAAAGTACTTGAACGTTTATTGAGTATTAAATCAGGAACTTGGTTCAATACAGCTGATATGCATTCAAGGGAGACATTGGTTCTATTCCAGAATCATTGGGAATCGGAATATGGTAAGTTTAATAACTCTTCTGGAGGAGGCTCGTATTCAAAACTTCTGAGAGAAGAGTTTCTTGATCTGGTACAAAGTAATGATGATTCAACTAGCGGTTTGAGTATTAAACCAGTTGCTGAGAGACAGGTATTAGAAAAGGAAATAAAAAATGGTGCTGCCGCTAAGAGAATAGCGCATAAAGAACAAATGGAAAATTGGAATGCTACTGAAGCCGGCAAAATAGAGAAACTCGTAAAGTCTATGAAAGGTTTTGCTATGAAAGACTTCCGAAACTTGCCAAATATAAGCTACTACGCTGAAGACATACGCGAGATACTTGCACAAATAGCAAAAGGTGGAGAACCAACTGAGCGACAAAAAGACAATTTTGTGGAGCTAATAGAGGATATGAAATCAGAAGCTGAGAACATAAATCTTGAGAATACAACAGAAAATAATGGGGGATACTATTATGTCGCAGAATAAATTAGTAGAAGTTGACAATGCTTCCGTTCAATTGGCCAAACAAAAAAGTTTCAATGAAGCAGAGATGCTTGTAAAAAAACTTGTGGCTTTGCTTGGTGGTGAATATGAGGAAGTTTATAAACCATTAGAGGTGGGAATTACTGATTCAGTCGAAAATTACAACAAGATATACCAAAAGAACTCTAGTGGGTCTCCTTATCGACGTGAAGTCTACCAAGATAACAAAACAACTATAGAGTTATTCCATTTAAGAAATAAACGTAGCAAACAGGATATCCAGACCTCGATGTCTTCGCTCACTAAGTGGGTTCCAGGTGATGATGAGGATAATGGAGAGCAAGTTGGCATTTCTTTCTTCATAACGGTTGATAATTCAGTCATAATGGCTATGCAGGACGAACTGCACAATATTCGACTTGTAGAAATAGGTGGCGGTCTCAGCAACACGCAGAAAACTATATTTTCAGAGATTGAGAATGTTATTGCAAAAGACACCCGCCAAGAAATATTTGAAACTATTTGGCATGCTTTGAGGCTTCAGACTGTCAATAACGACTTTTACAAAGGCATCGTTGCTTTCTTTGCTGACCTTGTGGATCATTTAGGTATAGATAACAAAGACGTAGAGGCTAACAAACTCTTTGCGAGCAAACTGTTAGGACGTCTTTTGTTCCTTTGGTTTGTACGTGAAGAAAAAGTAATTCCTGAGTTTGATGAGGACGCGACTGCAGATTCTGATAAATACTATAAAGAAGTATTAAAACCTTTATTCGATAAACTCTCTACACCAACTCGGTATGGAGATGATAAAACACCGTATCTAAATGGCGGTCTTTTTAGTGGAGATTCTGTAAGTAACCTCAAGGTTAGCTTTCCACCTGAATTTTTCACTGACTTATTCGGACATTTTAAAGGGTATAACTTTACAACTGATGAATCTAGTCCAGACTTTGAACAAGTCGCTATTGACCCAGAGATGCTAGGTAAAGTTTTTGAGAGTTTGCTGGGGGCTTTGGTAACTGAAACTGGCAAAGATGTAAGAAAATCAAAGGGCACTTTCTACACTCCTCGTGAAATTGTTGAGTATATGTGTAAAGAAAGTCTTAAACAACATTTTTATGGGAAATACGATTCTGAAAAAGTCAAAACATATATCAATCAAATCATAGATTTCAATGATGCTGAGTGGGATAAGAAAAAGTCTGTTAAGCCTAGAGAGCTGAAGCTTATTGATGATTTGAAACAACTTAAAATCTTGGACCCTGCTTGTGGTTCGGGTGCATTTCCTATGGGAATGCAGCAGCTTCTATTGAAAATCTACAAACGCCATGACGGCTCTTCATTCGATGCCTATCAGCGCAAGTTGAGCATTATTGAGAATAATATTTATGGATCAGATATTGAACCTATGGCAATAGAAATTGCTAAATTGCGTGCTTGGTTGTCGCTCGTAGTGGAGTATGAAGGTAACGCAGAAATTTTGCCTCTGCCTAACCTAGAGTTCAAATATGTCTGTGCAAACAGTTTAATTCCTCTTAAAGAAGTTCAGAGCGAAAGCGACGACTACCAAGACTTAACTTTTGAAGGCGAATTGAATGACATCAGAGAAAGGTTCTTTAATGCTAGAAGTCCAGAGAAGAAGAAAGAAATCATCGCCCAATTCAGAAAATATACTAGTCATTCTTCGTTACTCGAAACAGAGGGATCGAGAAATCAGCAACTAAGTACTTATAACCCTTTTGAGAGAGGGGAAGTGGCAAGTTTTTTTGATTCCAGAGTCATGTTCGGGGTTGATGCTTTTGATATTGTGATTGGAAATCCACCTTATGTCCATTTGGAAAAAATTAAAGATACTGCACAGAAGTTATATAAACCACTTGGATACTCGACTTATGAAGCTAGAGGAGATATCTATTCTTTATTTTACGAATTCGGTAGCCAACAATTAAAAGATAAAGGAATACTATCTTTTATCACTTCAAACAAATGGTTGCGTGCAGGTTATGGTTCGTCGCTTCGTGATTACTTTATCTCTAACGTGAATCCTTTACTGCTTATCGATCTTGGTGGTGGTGTATTTGATAGTGCAACCGTGGATACAAATATTCTTATCCTAAGAAAAGAAAGTTACTCAGGAATTACTAAATCTGTTGCTGCTAGCAAAGATTTTAGTATAGAAAATATGAGCGATTATATCCGACAGAATACTGTAGATATGAATTTCAAGCCTGGTGAAAGC
>JASGFC010000034.1:0-11737 GCA_047605865.1 Micrococcaceae bacterium
GTCGACTTTATCTTTAGTATCATCTAGTTCCGTAGCGTCATCTAGATCCGTAGTATCGTTTTCACTTTCAGTAGCATCTAAATCAGTAGTCTGATCTAGATCTTGTGTGACGTCTTTTTTAAAGTCATCGACGTCTTGAGTGAGGTCTTCACCTTGATTCAGATTTTTATCTAAATCGTTGGCTTTATTTTTTGCCATATAATCTCCTTTACTTACCGATTGGTAAAATCTTATCTAAAATTTGATAGAATAGCAAGTGATGAGTAAACAACAGATTCTTGATACCGCAATTCAGCTCTTCACGGAAGAAGGCTATGACAAAGTATCTATGCGTGAAATTGCAGAAGCAGCTGGTATGACAAAACCTGCTCTCTACTACCACTTTAAGAGCAAAGAAGATTTTGTACGCACATATTTACAAGATTTCATGAAACATCAGGAAGATATGTTGCATTGGGTAGAAAATGCTCAAGGCGTTAGCTCAACAGAGTTTATTGAACGCATGGCTAAGTTTGCTGAAAATCAGAAGCCAGAAACCATTGCCTTTATTTTGCGTAATTATCGTATCGTGAAAGAAGTTACCAGCCAAGACTTTGAAGAAGCAAAAACGAGTGGAAAACTTCTTCGTGCAATAGTAGCCAAAGAGTGGGGTTTAGCTAAACCAAATCTTGCTGTAGAAGTGCGAGTACGTGCCGTTATCGCTACTATATTTAATTTGATGTCAAACTCTCACGTCAAGGGTAAGCGTGAGGATATTTTTAATGAAGTTTTAAATGCAGCCCTGTTGCTTGTCAAAAAACCAAACGGAAAGTAGTTTCACGATGGATCGCGCACTCCTTATCAATTTAGATAGTATTCAACATAACATCAGCACAATGAAAAAGGCCACCAAGACCAACATCATGGTTGTTGTTAAGGCTAACGCCTATGGGCACGCAAGGAATGCTGAAGGCGTTGCTAAAGTAGTAGAAGCAGCACACGCAGGTGGTGCTAGCTATGTTGGTGTTGCACATTTAGAAGAAGCCATTGCGCTACATCAAGCAGGCTGTGCTTTGCCTATACTTGCATGGTTACATACACCAGTTTCACCGTTTGAAGATGCTGCTCGTTTAGGGATAGAAATTGGTGTTGGAAGTGAAGAAGAACTGGACATATGCGCATCCCTTTCAATTGCACCAACTGTTCACATCAAAATTGATACAGGGCTGGGGCGCAACGGCATCATTCGCGAGCAATGGGCTGAAGTTTTTAAGAAAGCCCTTGCTGCACAAGAAGCTGGGAAACTGAAAGTGAAAGGTTTATTTTCACATTTCGCTGTTGCAGATGAGCCAGAACGTCCTGAAACACAACAACAAATTGATGAGTACGAAGAAGCTTTGCACATTGCGCAAGAAGTAGGCTTAAGCTTTGAAGTCAGACATCTTGCTAGCACAGCAGGTTCTTTAGCTTTTCCACAGGCACGATACGATATGGTTCGTATAGGCTTGGCTACATACGGTTTGAGTCCTTTTACTCCAAAGGATCAAAAGTTATATGATGTTGATTTGAAGCCAGCAATGACTTTCGTTTCAACCATGAGCAAAATTCGGCCAGCTCCAGCAGGTCAAGGTGTATCGTATGGTCTCAGGTATGTTACTGATTCTGCTACTAGCCTAGGTCTAGTTCCTGTTGGCTACGCTGATGGAATTCCACGCACTGCTAAAGACGCTGAAGTTGCCTATAAAGGTAAGCGATATACCGTGGTAGGAACTATTGCCATGGATCAGCTGGTTATTGATATGCATACTGAAGATATTCCAGATGAAGCAATGGATCAAGTTACTATTTTTGGTCCTGATGGTAGTAAGAATGCCCCAGCTGTTGAGGAGCTTGCTGCAGCAGCCGGTACTCTCAATATTGAGATAGTAACGCGTATGGGTACTCGTGTTCCACGCATTTATTTCCGTGGCTCACCTCCTGGTGGTAACAAGTGAAAGTTAGCGTTCATAGCGTTGAACAAACACAAGCTTTAGCAGAAATAGTGGGTAAGCAGCTGCAAGCAGGAGATGTACTCATTCTTCATGGTGATTTAGGGGCAGGTAAAACTACTTTCACGCAAGGTCTTGCTCGAGGTCTTGGTGTTCGAGAAGGAATTATTTCTCCAACTTTTGTGATTGCTCGCAGACATCCAAGTTTAAGTAATGGTGCTCATTTGGTACATGTTGATGCTTATCGTTTAAACTCCGTTGATGAACTTTACGATTTAGATATTGAATCCGAATTAGAAGATTCTGTGGTCGTTGCCGAATGGGGTAAAGGTTTCGTTGAGGAGCTTGCTGAAGATTACTTCACTATCACATTAGATCGTAGTAGTACAGATGGCGAAGATGACCGCATTATTACAATAGAGGGTCCTTCAGTGACAGTATCAAAGATAAACGCAGCTTATTTAAGTTCAAAGCAGTAAAATATAAGCAATGAAACTTTTAATTCTTGATACTTCTAGTATCTGTCAAGCAGCAGTTGTGGATGATGGTCACATCCTTGCGCTAGAACAACTAGATTCGATGAAATATCATGCTGAGTATATCGTGTCTTTAGCTCAAAAGGTGTTGCACAAGTCGGATATAACAAAACCAGATGCTGTTGTTGTAGGTACTGGCCCTGGACCTTTTACTGGGTTAAGGGCTGCAATTTCTGCAGGCAGTGTGATTGCCTATGCCTGGGATATCCCAGTTTATGGTCTGATGAGTCACTATGGTTTTTCTCATAAGGGTGAGTATTTAACGCTTTCCGATGCTCGAAGGAAAGAAGTGTACTGGTGTCATTTCAAAGACCAACAGCTCTTAGATGGTCCACATGTTTCTAAGCGGGAAAGCCTCCCAGATTTTCCTACTATAGGTTTTGAAGCTGAACCTTACTATATGAATGCGGGCATTTTGGGTTTGCGCGCCCAGGAGTTTCTTGAGCAAGGTGTTGAGTTAAGCTCTATCGAGCCTTATTATCTGCGTGAAGCTGATGCAAAAGTTCCTGGTCCACGAAAGCGAGTCATATCGTGAATATCACAGCAACCAAGCTTCGTGCTGCAAGTATTGAAGATTTAACGGAAATCTGTTCGTTAGAAAATACAGTATTTACTCATGATGCATGGAGTAGTCAGCTATTGCGTGAAGAGTTACTGGATCCTTCTAGAAAGTATTTTGTTGCACTTGATGGTCAACAAATTATAGGTTATGGCGGCATTGCGCTTGCTATAGATTTTTGTGACATCATGACACTTGCTGTCGCTGAAGAATATCGTGGACAAGGTGTGGGGAAACAGCTAGTTGAAACTTTGTTGCGCCAAGCCAGAAGTAACGTTCTTCTTGAAGTTAGGGCAGATAATACCTCTGCAATTTCCTTGTACACTTTATATGGTTTTGTTGAGATTGCGCAGCGAAAGAATTACTATCCTGGCAAGGTTGATGCTCTTGTCATGATGAAGGAGATCTCTTGAAAGCTCCACTTGTTCTTGGTATTGAAACATCTTGTGATGAAACCGGGGTTGGTATTGTTCATGGTACTCAGCTACTAGCCAATGTTGTTTCTTCGTCTATGGAAGAGCACGTGAAATTTGGGGGAGTCATTCCAGAGATTGCGACCCGTGCACATCTGCAAGCTATACAGCCCACAATAGATGCTGCCCTCAGTGAAGCTGGGGTCAAACTTCAAGATCTTGATGCTATTGCTGTTACAGCAGGTCCAGGTCTTGCTACGGCACTTGTTGTAGGGGTTACTGCGGCTAAGGCGCTTGCTTTTGCTACAGGAAAACCATTATATGGACTTAATCATCTTGCTGCCCATGTGGGAGTTGGTGTGCTAGAAAGTGAAGCTTTGCCTGAGAAACTAGGTGCTGTCCTCATTTCTGGTGGGCATACAGAAATACTTAAAATTAACCAACTGACATCTCAGGTAGAGTTACTCGGTGCAACACTTGATGATGCAGCAGGTGAAGCCTTTGACAAAGTCGCTAGAATTCTTGGTTTAAGTTATCCTGGCGGGCCAGCCATTGATAAGGCGGCACGGTCTGGTAACCCAAAAGCTATTCGTTTTCCTCGTGGTTTGACTTCTGCAAAGGATCTTGAACGCAATCGTTATAATTTCTCTTTTTCTGGGCTTAAAACATCAGTAGCACGATGGGTGGAGCAGCAGGAGCTTGATGGCAAGCAAATACCTGTTGCTGATGTTTGTGCTTCTTTCCAGGAAGCAGTCGCTGATGTTATTTCGCTCAAAGCTCTTAGAGCGTGTCAAGAAAATGACATGGATCATCTACTTTTGGGTGGGGGAGTTGCAGCTAACTCTCGTGTGCGTGAATTGTTACAAGCACGATGCCACGATGCTGGTATTACTGTGAAAGTGCCACCGCTTGACTTGTGTACTGATAATGGTGCTATGGTCGCTGCTCTTGGTGCACAGCTTGTTGTTGATGGCGTATCGCCTTCAACCTTGGATTTTGGTCCTGATTCTTCTTTACCAGTGACTACTATCAGTCTCTAAGCGGTTTCATGTAGCTGGGTGTGTGCGTTTATCGTGAAAAAGTGCGTTTGAACGCACACAATTAGCTCAAATGCACATCGTGTCATGTGAAATCCATAGCTGAAGGCAGTTTCACTGCAATGCTGTAAAACTTTAAGCATGATTACTAAGCTCAAACCACTTATTTTTCAAGCTGATGATTCCCCAGAAAGTCACTTGGATCGTCATACTCTTGCCAAACTTCACCGACAAGAGAAAATTACGCGCCTATGTGTTGGACGATATGTAAATACACAGACTTACCTGAAACTGTCTTCGGCAGAAAGACATTGTCTTAAAGCATTAGCGATGGTGTCTCGAAGTCAAAAGCTGCAGATAAGCCATGAATCAGCAGCTTTGATTCATGGACTATTTATGCCTGATCAGGAGATTCCTGAGAAATTAAGGTTTCGTGCTGAACCGGGAACCAGGATTCGAGAACAACACATCAAGTTATATAGGTATAAAGCTCAGCCAGAGTTGTGTGACTTTCATGGGATTCCTGTTACTTCACTTTGTCAGACCTTAGTTGATGCTACTCGGGAAATGGCTCCCGTTGCAGCGGTTTGCCTTGTTGATAATGCACTAAACCTTGCTAAAACAACAAAGGGTGAGCTCATGGAATTCTTCGCACAGCAACAATTCCGTGCTGGGCGCAATAAAGTGCAACGAGTTTTTCAGTTTAGTACTGATAAATCAGACTCCTATGGTGAATCGTTAACCCGGTGGAATATGGCAAGCATTGGTATACCAAAGCCTGAACTACAGTTCCCCGTGCATGCAGGTGGCCATCAATTTTACGTGGATTTCGCATTTCCCCAGCAAGGCTTATTCCTTGAATTCGATGGACGTATAAAGTATCGTGGTGAGTTTGGTTCTGGCTCTGCTGTTTTAGAGAAAGAAAAGTGGCGAGAAGATCTCATTCGTGAAGCTACTGGTTTCGTTGTTAAGAGAATTACGTGGGAGATTGCGAAAAGCCCAATTCTTTTAATGCACCACCTTCGTCCCTATTTTGACGTAGCTTTCAAAGAGTTAACACTCTGAGGTGGCGCGTTTATCGCAAATGTGTCCGTTCAAACGTGCTTTTTCACGATAAACGCACATATTCAAAAGCTTTAACTAAAGTTTTTCAAACTAGCTTCAAGATTATCTGCATTATCTAGCACGATTTCGCTGAAATCAGCACCTTTTTCACGCATTTCAAGTTGGCGTTTATAAGCTGGACCCTTTTTAACCATAGTTTTGATGTATGCTAATTCATCTGCACAACCAAGCTTTTCAGCGCGTTCTTTAAGGCGATCAGCAGTATCAAGAATCTCATCTTTGATAGGACGTTCTGTTCCACGGCCATCAATACACATTTTTGCGTCAATGCCGTAACGTGCAGCACGCCATTTGTTCTCACGCAAGAACCACTGTGGCAAAATAATAGGTTCATAACCGTTATCGAGTTGTTCGCTCATCTCATCAACCAAACACTGGGCTAAAGCAGTTATGGCAGCAATTTCTTTAAGATCTGCCATACCGTCACAAAGACGAATCTCTACAGTACCAAAATGTGGTGCTGGTCGAATATCCCAACGTAGGTCATTTGGAGCTTCGATAATTCCTGCATCTTGCATACCTTGCATACAGACGGCATAGTCTTCCCAGCCATAAATCTGGGGAGGAATACCTGCTGTGGGGAACTGTTGGAACAGCATAGTTCTGTTTGATGCGTACCCAGAATCAGCACCGTGCCAGTACGGAGAAGATGCAGAAAGCGCAATAAACTGAGGAGAGTAGGTCATTAAACCATTCATGATAGGTACAACTTTGTCTTTGCTATCTACACCAACATGAACATGAATACCCCAAATCATCAAGTGACGAGCCCATACTTGAACGTCTCTAAGAATTTTTTGGTAACGGTTTAGATCAGTAATTTCCTGTTCTTCTGGACGTGCTGTTGGATGTAGGCCAAACGCAGCAAGGCGAGTGTTATCTTTTTTAGCAACAGGAAGAATACGCCCTACAGTACTAGCTAAATCTTTCATTGCTTCATCAACAGTGTCACAGACTCCTGTGGCAATCTCAATAGTGTTGAGCATGAGTTCGTTTTCAACGACAGTCTGATCCTTTGTCGCCTTAGAATTGACACTTTTAATGATGTCATCTGCAGTCTGAAGTAAGTCACCAGTTTTAGGGTCTACAAGGGCTAATTCCCACTCAACGCCTAAAGTTGACGGCTTTGATTTCTGAAATTCTAAAGCCACAATGTTCTCCTTTTGATTATTGGCTAGTGCCATTTTTCTTACATACAAATGTATATAGTAGACACACATTTAGCAAATTCTTCGTGCTTGTTATGTCATAATTATTACGTGCGGCATCTAAAAAAACTTACTATTGCTACCCTTTTAACAACAACCCTTACTGGTTGTTACAACTCAGCTCCTGGATGGACAAAAACTGGTCCAGACCCTAAAAATAGCGCCTCAAGCACCCCTGATCGTTTATCTTGGGGACCTTCACAAAAGAACTTAGATGACGCTAAACAAATTGTTACCAAAATGACACCAGAACAAAAAGCTGGACAAGTCATTATTGGTTTCTACGAAGGCACAGATACAACTCCCATTGTTTCTCAAGTTAAAGATCTACACCTAGGTGGCGCTATCTTTATGGGGGATAACATTGTCACGAATGATGATGGCACATTGAATGCTCAAGGTACTGCAGATGCTGTTAAAGCTATCAATGCTGCCGCTGTTGCAGATGGTCGTTCTTATGGAGCCATGATTGGTACCGACCAAGAAGGTGGAGATGTTGCAAGAATCACCGCCCCTGCTACTTTGTGGCCCAATGCGATGGCCTACGGCGCATCTCAGAACCCTGATATTGCAAAGAAAGCTAACACTGGTATTGCTACAGAAACTGGAGCATTAGGATTTAATATCGACTTTGCTCCTGATGCAGATTTAACTATTGGCGCCAATGACCCAGCTATCAATGTTCGTTCCATGAGCAGCGATGCAACGCTTGGAAGTAAAATGGTACCTGCTGCCATGCAAGGAATTCTTGATGGGGGTGTACTACCTTCGGTGAAGCACTTCCCAGGGCATGGCTCCGTCACAACAGATTCGCATACAAGTTTGCCAGTACAAAACGCCAGCATCGATGACCTCAAGAAACGTGATTGGGTTCCTTTCCAAAGCGCAATCCAAGCTGGTGTTCCTATGATTATGATGGGACACATTGACGTGCCTGCTCTAGAAAATGGTGTGCCAAGCTCATTATCAGCCCCAGCCTATAAAGCCTTGCGTGGCCTTGGTTTTCAAGGTGTTATTACTACAGATGCCTTGAATATGGAAGGTATCACTAACGAATACGATTCTTCTGCAAGTGCTGTTAAAGCACTTAATGCTGGAGCAGACATTTTACTCATGCCACCAGATGCTTCTCAAGCTCATCAGGCTATTATTGATGCTTTGAATAACGGGCAGTTGAGCAAAGATCGTCTTGATGATGCAGCAACTAAGGTTGTAACTATGATGCTGTGGCAAAAAGAACGCCAGAAACCGGTTAATCCAGGATTAATTGGCTCTCAAGCTGCAACTGCTAAACAGGTTTCAGCTGCAGGTCTTACTGTTGCTGCTGGAAAGTGTCAAGCAGATGCTCTACCCGATAAACAAGTACAAATCATTGGTGGTAGCGATGAAGATCAAGCAGCAGCTACAGCTTCGGCTCAAGCTGCTGGTCTAACAGTTGGTGATACAGGGCCAGTAGTTGCGCTTGATTCTGGTAGTGGTGGTGTTTCTGGTGATATCGTTGTCTCAACTGATACACCATGGTACCTAGGTACAACCGATCAAGGTGATACGAAGATTGCAATTTACGGAAATAACCCTGGCGCTTTTGATTCCCTCTTTGATTATCTGACCGGAAAAACTAAAGCATCGGGTGTCTTGCCTGCACCTGTTGATGGAATTGATGCCGCTGCACGTTGTACCCCATAGCTCATGCTTGGTCACGATGCGCTCCTTGCGCTTGAAGAACTTCCTAGCTACGATGCTACGCAGAGTTTGAAGTGGAATGAGCAGCTTCGCACAAAATTTGATGCTGCAGTTGTAGCTGAAATTCTTACCCAATCACGATTACAAGCAGCAGCACACAGTAAATTTGGGCACGATGCTACCAAATTCCTTTACACCCAGAGTGCCTTAGAGCAGGCATCTGGTTATAGTTTGGCGCAATATCATGCGCAACGGTTTGTGCAAGCAGGAATAAATCACGTTGTAGATGTAGGCTGTGGCATTGGTGCAGATAGTATTGCTTTTGCTCAAGCAGGGCTTGAGGTAGTAGCTATTGAACAGGATCAGCAAACTGCTGAATATGCGCGTTACAACCTTTCGAGCTTCCCTCAAGCTAAAGTTTTATGTCAAGATGGTGCTGCATATCAGCCTGACGAGGGCAGTGCTCTGTGGTTTGATCCTGCTCGTAGGTCTGGACAGAAACGCCTTTTCAACCCAGATGATTTTTCTCCACCACTTTCTTTGGCCTATTCTTATGCGCAGCAAGGCTTTGCTGTTGCCATGAAGTTAAGCCCAGCGATGAAGCATGAGGATATCCCAGAAAACTGCCAAGCTCAATGGCTTTCCCATGAGGGTAACACAGCAGAGTTGTGTTTGTGGTTTAACGGACTGCGTCAAGAGTACAGACGTTCTGCTATCGTGTTCAAAAATGGTCAGTATCATGAGTTGGGAACTCAGCGAGCTTTTGACGACAATCCAGATATTTTGCTTACTCAGCCACAAAAATATATCTACGAGCCAGATGGTGCTCTGTTAAGAGCAGGGTTACTTAATGAGCTTGCTGCTGAGTATCAACTAGCTCAGATTGATACTCAGATTGCTTACTTGACAAGTGAACACAAGGTTTCAAACCCGTGGCTTAGGCGCTATGAGCTCGCTGATATCATGCCCTATAAAAGAAAAGTACTCAAAGAATATGTTAAGAAGCATGAAATTGGCAATCTCACCATTAAAAAGAGGGGTATTAAAGAAACTCCAGAAGAAATTCGTAAGCTTCTAAAACCAAGAGGTAAAAACTCTGCAACCATGATAATAACGCGTGCAGCCGGGCAACGTATAGTGTTGCTCGTACGTTGAATTTTAAGTAGAGTTAAAGGGTATTGTTTTCCAATAACTTATTTGAAGGAGATAAACTATGTCAGTTTCAATTAAACCCCTTGAAGACCGCGTTGTCGTGCGTCCACTAGATGCTGAGCAAACAACAGCCTCTGGCCTAGTAATTCCTGACTCTGCCAAGGAAAAACCATCTGAGGGTACAGTTGTAGCGCTTGGTCCTGGCCGTATTGATAAGAATGGCAATCGTGTGCCACTGGATATCAATGAAGGTGATGTTGTTATTTACTCTAAATATGGCGGAAATGAAGTTAAAGTTGGTGGCGAGGAATACCTTGTCCTTTCAGCTCACGATATTCTAGCAATCATTGAAAAGTAGGGGCACAATGGCGAAAGAATTACAATATAACGATACAGCTCGAGCTTCACTAGAACGTGGCATTGATCAACTTGCTAATACAGTCAAAGTAACACTTGGACCAAAGGGTCGTAACGTAGTATTAGCTAAACAATGGGGTGCTCCAGTAATTACCAATGATGGTGTTACTATCGCACAAGAAATTGAATTAGAAGATCCATATGAAAACATGGGTGCACAGCTGGCTAAGCAGGTAGCTACCAAAACCAACGATGTTGCTGGAGATGGTACAACTACTGCAACAGTACTTGCTCAAGCTCTTGTCAAAGAAGGTTTGCAGAATGTAACCGCAGGTGCTGCACCTGGCCAGCTTAAAAAAGGAATTGATTTAGCAGTTGATGCGGTATCGAAAGAGCTTGTGAGGCAAGCTCGTGAAGTCGAAGGAAAAGAAGTTGCCCATGTTGCAACAATCTCTGCGCAGAACCCAGAAGTTGGGGAACTCCTAGCTGAAGCCTTTGACAAAGTCGGTAAAGATGGTGTTATCACTATTGAAGAAGGTTCTTCAACGGATACTGTTCTTGATTTTACGGAAGGTATGCAATTTGATAAAGGGTATCTTTCTGCTTATTTCATAACCGATGCAGATCGCCAAGAAGTTGTCATGGATAATCCTTTTATCCTCATTAACCAAGGTAAAATTTCCAATATTCAAGAGCTAGTTCCACTTTTGGAAAAGGTTATGAATGCAAAACGTCCTTTGTTTATCATTGCTGAAGATGTTGAAGGAGAAGCCCTTACAACTCTTGTCGTGAATAAGATTCGAGGCAACCTTAATGTTTGTGCTGTAAAGGCTCCTGCTTTTGGTGATCGTCGTAAGGCAATGATGGAAGATATTGCTGTTTTGACTGGTGCAACGGTTGTTTCACCTGATTTAGGAATGTCGCTAGATACTGCAGACCTTGACATACTCGGTACTGCTCGCAGAGTTACTGTAACTAAAGATAGTACAACTATCGTTGATGGTGGTGGAGAAGACGCAGCCGTCAAAGATCGAGTCAATAACCTACGAGCTGAAGTTGAGCATACTGAATCTGAATGGGATCGTGAAAAACTCCAAGAACGTCTAGCCAAACTAGCTGGTGGAGTAGGTGTCATTAAAGTTGGTGCAGCAACTGAGGTTGAGCTTAAAGAACGTAAGCACCGTATTGAAGATGCAGTTTCTTCAACTCGTGCTGCACTAGAAGAAGGTATTGTGGCCGGTGGCGGTTCTGCGTTGATTCAAGCAAGCCAAGTGCTCGATGAGATGGATGCTGAAGGTGACCAAGCCGTTGCCGTAAAAATGGTCAAGCGTGCCCTTGAGAAACCATTGTATTGGATTGCACAAAACGCCGGTTATGAAGGCTCTGTTGTAGTCAATAAAGTGCGAGGCATGGAAGCAGGAGATGGTTTCAATGCAGCAACTGGCAATTACGGAAACCTTATTGAAGAAGGTGTTATCGATCCAGTTAAGGTAACTCGTTCAGCATTGCAAAATGCCGCATCTATTGCCGGTTTAGTCTTGACAACCGAAACTTTAGTAGCGGAAAAACCTGAGGAGGAAGAGGGAGAGTAATTCCCCTTCACGATAAAGAAATTCCCTATTCTTCAATGAGTAGGGAATTTCTTTTACCCTCTCACCCTCTCCACCTTCCGCAAGTCAGTGCTATTTTCTGATTTTTAG
>JASGFC010000035.1:0-11578 GCA_047605865.1 Micrococcaceae bacterium
TCCACCTTCCGCAAGTCAGTGCTATTTTCTGATTTTTAGGCGAAATTTTCAGAAAATAGCACTGACTTGCGGATAAGATAAGAGTGATGATTACAAAAAGACGTACTCCATTGTTTGTTATTGGCTCGCTGATTATGCTGGGAGCTTTTGCAGTATGCCTTACTGACCCTAGCAACTACTTGAAGGGTCATAGTGGTACTCCAGATGAGGTTGTACAAACAATATTGAGTGCGCTTTTTCAGTTCTTTGTGTGGCAGGTCATTCTTTTCTTTTTATTAAAGTTAGGGGCAAAGAATATTGTCTTTAGAGTGATTGCTACTGTTTTAGTATTTGGAACAGTTGCTATGTTTATTCAGAACCCATTGATGATTAACGGTGTAACTGTCCAATTAGGAATTAAAACTTTGATGATTATAGGTCAGCTGCTGTGCGGTATCGCTACTTTGAGTCTATGGTTACCAGGAGCTGAGAAGAAACAAGTGAATCATCACGAATTGTCCAGCTAATATACAGCTTGACATAGTACTGTGTAACCATTGTGTTCAATTTATTATAGGGAGAAACTATGAAAAGACTATCTATTCCATCATGGCTAGTTGGTGCAGCACTCATGCTAGGTGCCATCTTGTTAGCTATGTACAGTAATTCTACTGTGCAAGAAATTTCACGTAACAATAATAACCGTTCAATTGGTAGCGTAAGATTTGACCTTATTAGTAATGCCGCTATCACTGCTGCTTTGCTTATTGTTACATTCATCTTGATGTTCATGGCACGTAAGCACACTGCAAAAGGTATTGCTATGCGCATTGTATATCTTGCTGCTGCTGTTGGACTTTTCCTTGCAACTCTTAACAATCTTCCTGATATTAGCAACACAAAAATTCCTGGAATTTTCCACCTATTTAGTATCATTGGTTCTGGTTTCCTTGTGTTCTCTGCGGTATCAATCTTCTTCCCAAGTAAGAGGGAACGTGAGAAGATTGCTGCACAGAAAGAAGCTCAGAAAGAAATCAAGCGCCAGCGTAAGGCTGCTGAAGCTGATTCTGAGCAGGTTACAAGCAACTAAAGCTAATCCTTACTTGAGCTTTGTATAGAGCTTGAATAAGTTAAGTACCTTTCCACTGTAAAACGTTTACACTAGAGTAAAGAGCTTTTACAGTGGAAAGGTTTTTTCATGGTTGAACATGATCCATTCGCCTTCACCGGCTTGACCTATGACGATGTACTGTTACTGCCTGGCTATACGGAAGTTATTCCTTCAGAGGCAAATACTACAACTCAAATTACTAAACGCATCAGTTTAAATATTCCTCTTATTTCTTCAGCTATGGATACTGTGACTGGTTCCAGGATGGCTATTGCTATGGCAAGGCAAGGTGGAATGGGTATTGTGCACCGTAATATGTCTATCGAAGATCAAACTAATGAAATAGATAAGGTCAAACGTAGTGAATCTGGAATGATTAAGAACCCTGTCACGGTTGGGCCAGAGGCAAAAATTTCAGAATTTGATCAACTATGTCACACCTATAAAACTTCAGGTTTACCTGTAGTAGATAAAGATGAAAAAGTGATTGGTATTATCACGAATCGTGATATCCGTTTCTTAAGTGATGATGATTTTAAAACTCAGACTGTTAAAGATGTCATGACTCCGATGCCTTTGGTCACTGCACCGTTTGGTACCACAAAAGATGAAGCAGCAGAGCTTTTTAAGAAGCACAAAATCGAGAAATTGCCACTCGTTGACGAAGATAACAAACTCAAAGGCGTCATGAGTATTAAAGATTTCACTAAAGCAGAGAAATACCCACTAGCTGCAAAAGATGAAGAAGATCGCCTCAGGGTCGGTGGCGCTATTGGATTTTTTGGTGATGCTTGGAAACGCGGAATGTCTTTGATTGAAGCCGGTGCTGATGTTCTTGTTGTGGATACAGCAAATGGTCAAAGTGCTGGAGTATTAGATATTATCGCTAAACTCAAAAAAGATAAAGCAGCGCAGCATGTTGATATCATCGGTGGGAACATTGCCACAAAAGAAGGCGCTCAAGCTTTAATTGATGCAGGCGTTGATGGTATTAAAGTTGGGGTTGGTCCTGGTTCAATCTGTACAACTCGTGTAGTTGCAGGTGTTGGTGTTCCGCAAATCAGTGCTATTTATGAGGCATCGCAAGTTGCTAAAAAAGCTGGTGTTCCAGTCATTGGTGATGGAGGTCTCCAATATTCAGGAGATATTGGCAAAGCACTTGTTGCAGGAGCAGATGCAGTTATGCTTGGTTCGTTACTTGCTGGTTGTGAAGAGAGCCCTGGCGAGCTCATTTTTGTTAACGGCAAACAGTATAAATCTTATCGTGGCATGGGTTCACTTGGGGCATTACAAACAAGAGGTAAAAAGACTTCTTATTCTCGTGATAGGTATTTCCAAGCAGATGTTCCTAGTGACGAGCAGCTCATCCCTGAAGGTATTGAAGGACGAGTTGCATATCGTGGGACTTTGGCAACGGTAGCCTATCAATTGACTGGCGGTTTACGTCAAACCATGTTTTATGTTGGAGCTCGCACTATTCCTGAATTGCAACAGAAAGGTAAGTTTGTGCGTATTACACCTGCAGGTTTGAAAGAATCGCATCCTCACGATATCCAAATGGTTGCTGAGGCACCTAATTACTCTTCTCATTAAAGGAAATAATGGAAACTTTTAACATTGGTAAGTTCAAGGAAGTTCGTCGTGGTTATGAACTTGATGATATTTCTGTAGCACCTATGCGTCGTACGCGAGATCCAAAAGACGTGAAATTAGACTGGAACATTGATGCGTATCACTTTGATATCCCAGTAATGGGTGCTCCTATGGATTCTGCAATGAGTCCAGCGCAAGCTATTGCTCTAGGAAAGCAGGGCGGACTAGGCGTTTTAGACCTGGAGGGCTTATGGACACGATACGAAGATCCTGAAAAGTATTTTAAACGTTTTGCGCAACTGGCTCAAGAAATGGTTGATCAAAGTACAGACCGCTCTGACCACACAATCTGTCAGATTACTCAGCAGATGCAAGAAGTATATGCAGAGCCTATTAAAGAAGAATTGATTAAAGAAAGATTACAAGAAATCCGTAATTCTGATGTGACTGTTGCAGGTTCTTTGAGCCCTTCTGCATGTCAGAAGTATTACAAAACAGTAGTGGATGCTGGTGTGGAAATGTTTGTGATTCGTGGAACTACGGTATCTGCTGAACACGTTTCTGAAACAGAAGAACCATTGAACCTGAAAAAGTTCATTTATGAACTTGATGTTCCAGTGATTGTTGGTGGTGTTGCAGGCTACATTCCTGCTTTGCATTTAATGCGTACGGGAGCTGCTGGAGTGCTAGTTGGCTTTGGTGGTGGTGCTGCTTCTACCACCAGAAGAGCGTTGGGCATCAATATTCCAATGGCTACCGCAATTTCTGATGTTGCTGCTGCTCGTAGAGATTATCTTGAAGAGTCAGGCGGGCGCTATGTTCATGTTATTGCTGATGGTGGTTTCGGCTATTCAGGAGATATTGTTAAAGCTTTTGCTATGGGTGCTGATGCGGTAATGCTTGGCGCTTCTTTAGCTAGAGCAGAAGAGGCGCCAGGTCTGGGGTGGCACTGGGGTCCAGAGGCGGTACATCCGAAGCTACCTCGTGGTGACATGATTAAGTTAGGCTCTATTTCTCCTTTAAAGAATTTGCTGTATGGGCCTACGCATCACACTGAGGGGGCTACAAATCTGATGGGTGCTCTTCGTAAGTCTGTGGCTACTAATGGTTATCTAGATTTGAAGACTTTCCAAAGGGTTGAGGTTTTTACTGATAAGTAGCATCACGCTACTTGAGCATGTGCATTTATCGTGAAACAGTGCGTTTGAACGGACACATTTACGATAAACGCACACCCTTTGTTTTTCCTCGCTCCTGATAGACTTAATTTATACAATTAAAATTCTCAAACTAGAAAGTGATGTCATATGATTAACGGTGTTACTCGTGTTCCGGAGCCTCGTAATGAAACTCCAATTCCACATGCTCCTGGTTCTGACGAACGCAAAGAACTTGACGCGGCATTAAAAGAATTACAAAAGAAAAAATTTGACTTTACCATGACTATCGACGGCGAAAAGAAAATGGGTTCTGGTGAAAAGATTGAGGTTGTGCAACCTCACGATCACAAAAAAGTCCTTGGCACTATCAAAGAAGCTACGAAAACTGACGCTAAAGAAGCTGTGAAAGCTGCAAAGGCAGCTGCTCCTGCATGGGCAGCAATGCCCTTTGATGAACGCGCTGCTGTTTTGTTGCGAGCAGCAGACTTATTGTGCACTAAGTATCGTGCAAAAATGAATGCTGCAACAATGCTTGGTCAGTCAAAAACAATTCAGCAGTCAGAGATTGATGCTATTGCAGAATTGGCAGATTTCTGGCGCTTTAATGTGGCTTTTGCTCAGCAAATGATGGAGCAGCAACCATTGAACCCTGAGGGGCAATGGAACAGGTTAGACTACCGCCCATTGGATGGTTTTGTGTATGCCATTAGTCCTTTTAACTTTACTGCTATTGGCGGTAACTTGCCTACGGCTCCTGCTTTAATGGGAAATACTGTTATTTGGAAACCTTCTCCTACGCAGCAGCTTTCAGCTCATATCACGATGGAAATTCTTGAAGAAGCTGGACTTCCAGATGGTGTCATTAACATGCTACCTGGTCATGGAATTGAGGTTTCTGAAGTAGTCCTCCCTGATCCAGATTTAGCAGGAGTGCATTTCACTGGTTCAACCAAAACCTTCCAAATGCTTTGGAAAGAAATCGGTGGCAACATTGATCGTTATCGTTCTTATCCTCGTATTGTTGGTGAAACTGGCGGAAAAGATTTTATTTTAGCGCATTCTAGCTGTGACAGAGATGTCCTCAAGACGGCTATTATCCGTGGAGCTTTTGAGTATCAAGGTCAAAAATGTTCTGCTGCTAGTCGTGCTTATATCGCAAAATCAGTGTGGGAAGATATCAAAGATGATCTTGCCACTGAGGTAGATAATCTTGCCATGGGTTCTCCATTGGATTATAAGAACTTTATGTCTGCTGTTATTGACGATCGTGCTTTCGCAAAAGGTAAGGAAGCTATTGATAGGGCAAAGGCAAATAAAGATGTAGAAATTGTTGCTGGCGGTACTTATGATGATTCCGAAGGGTACTTCATCCGCCCAACAATTCTTGAGTGTAAAAACTATGATGAAGAGTTCTTCAAAGACGAGTACTTTAATCCTATTCTTGCAGTTTATGTTTTTGATGACGAAGATTTTACGTCTATGTACAAAGTGATTGATGAAGCATCAGCATATGCTCTTACCGGTGCAGTATTGGCAAAAGATCGTGCTGTTGTTGATGAAGCTACTGAAGCTTTGCGTATGTCAGCTGGTAACTTTTACATCAATGACAGGCCAACTGGTTCTGTTGTGGGTCAGCAACCTTTCGGTGGTAGTCGTGCTTCAGGTACTAATGATAAAGCTGGTTCTATGGCTAATTTAATGCGTTGGACTTCGCCACGTTCATTAAAAGAAACCTTGGCTGCACCTACAGATCATCGTTATCCTCACATGAGTTAGGTCTGGTCATGCTACTTCGTAAACCAATTTTGTGGGCTGCTGGTTCACATAACATGCGTAAAGTTGTTGAAGCTTCACCATTTACCAAACCGATGGTGAATCGTTTCATTCCTGCTCAAAATCGTGAGGATCTTATTCCTGAAATTAAAGAATACTTAGATAAAGGGTGCTTTGTAACCTTAGATTATCTGGGTGAAGACACCCTTGATGAAGCACAGGCACAGGAAACTGTTGATGCATATATTGATCTTCTTGCAGAGCTTGATGAGCTTGGAGTAGGAGATAAAGTCGAGGTTTCAGTGAAACTTTCTGCTGTGGGTCAAGCACTTCCAAAGATTGGCGAAAGTGTTGCTAAAAAGAATGCACGTCAGATTTGCCAGGCTGCTCAAAAAGCAGGTACTACGGTTACTTTCGATATGGAAGATCATAAAACTACTGATCGTACTTTGAATCTTGCTAAGGAATTGCGTGAAGAGTTCCCTTGGATTGGTGTTGTATTGCAAGCATATTTGCACCGTACTGAGCAAGATTGCAAAGATTTTGCCAGCAAAGGTTCTAGAGTTCGGCTCTGTAAAGGTGCCTATCAAGAGCCAGAATCAGTTGCATATCAAAATCGTGAAGATATTGATGCTGCTTACTTACGTTGTGCAGAAATCTTGATGAAGGGTGATGGTTACCCGATGTATGCTACTCATGATCCTAAAATGATTACCGGTGTTAAAAAACTGGCAAAGAGCATCCGTGGTAACAGAGATAGCTGGGAATTTCAGATGCTGTATGGTATTCGCCCTGATGAGCAGGAGAATCTTGCTTTTGAGGAATACCATATGCGTGTTTATATGGCGTATGGAGATGAATGGTATGGCTATTTCATGCGTAGACTAGCTGAAAAACCAGACAATTTACTGTTCTTTGCAAGGTCATTAGTCAGCAAGAAATAGTAGCACGCTCCACCACTGACCCTTTCTCAGTGCTGTTTACTGAATTTAGTGCCAAAAATCAAGAAAATAGCACTGACTTGCGGAGGGCTACACACCAATCAAAGTAAAAAAAGAGTAAAATTGATACTGAAAACAGTATATTTTAACGAAAAAGGAAGTTAAATAATGTCAGCTAGGCTATCAGAAGAATCTCGTCATCAGGCCATTCAAGATATGCAAGACCAAGAACTAGATGTTCTTGTTATTGGTGGTGGTATCGTAGGCGCAGGTTCTGCACTTGATGCTGTAACTCGTGGACTTAATACAGGTATTGTGGAGGCGCAAGACTGGGCAAGTGGTACTTCTTCTCGTTCCTCTAAATTGATTCATGGTGGTTTACGTTACTTGGAGATGCTTGATTTTAAGCTTGTTACTGAGGCATTGAAAGAACGTGGTCTGCTACTTCAGACTATTGCTCCACATATTACAAATCCAGTTCCTTTCCTTTACCCATTGACTCATAAAGTGTGGGAGCGTCCTTATGTGACTTCTGGTATCACTCTTTACGATACGCTCGGTATGACTTCTGGTAACTCTCGTGGTGTTCCAGCTCAGAAGCATTACAGCCGTAAAGGTGTGCAAACTATTGCACCTGCATTGAAAGATAATGCTTTCACTGGAGCTATCCGCTACTACGATGGACAAGTTGATGATGCGCGCTACAACATGGAAGTTGTTCGTACAGCTGTTCGCTATGGTGCACATGCGGTTAACCGTTGTGAGGTTGTAGGCTTCATCAAGGAAGATGACCGTGTTGTTGGTGTTACTGCAAAAGATCTTGGCACTGGAAATACCTTCTCTATTCGTGCAAAAGCTATCATTAACGCAACTGGTGTGTGGACAGACGAAATGCAACACCTTCTTGATGAAGATGGAAAGTTACGTGTTCGTGCATCTAAGGGCGTACACATTGTTGTTCCTAAAGATTGCATCGACTCTGAAGTTGGTTTCATTCTTCGTACCGAAAAGTCTGTATTGTTTGTTATTCCTTGGTTTAATCGCCATTGGATTGTTGGTACAACTGATACCGACTATGAATTCAACAAAAAGCACCCAGCAGCTTCTGCAGCTGATATTGATTACATCCTTGATCATGTCAACAAAGTACTTAAGCGTCCATTGACACGTGACGATATTGAAGGCGTGTACGCTGGTCTGCGTCCACTCATTGCTGGCGAGTCTGACTCAACTGCTAAACTTTCACGCGAGCATATCGTGTCCCATCCTGCTCCTGGTTTGGTGATGATTGCTGGCGGCAAGTGGACTACTTATCGTGTGATGGCAAAGGATGCTGTTGATGAAGCTGTCAAAGACTTTGATAAAGAAGTAAAGCCTTCTGAAACACAACATATTCCACTACTTGGTGCTGAAGGTTTCAAGGCTGTGAAGAATAATAAAGACATCCTTGCTGAAAAGTATGATATCCACCCAACTACTATGGATCATCTACTAGGCCGCTATGGTTCAAATACTGAAGAAGTCTTGGAATACGTGAAGCAAGAGCCAAAACTTGCAGAGAAAATTCCTGGTAATGACGCTTACATCCTAGCAGAAGCAGCGTATGCAGCTTCTCATGAGGGTGCGCTACACCTTGAGGATGTTTTGATTCGTCGTACTCGTATTTCTATTGAGTCAAAGGATCGTGGTGTTTCTGCAGCTCCTACAGTAGCTCAAATTATGGCCGCTCTTCTTGATTGGGATGATACTCGCACTGAAAAGGAAGTGCAAAATTACCTTGATCGTGTTGAAGCTGAACGCTTGGCAAATCAACAGCCTAACGATGAAGCAGCTGATTTGGTTCGCCTTAAAGCTCCAAACATCGTTCCAACTGATATTGACTAAGAAGTGATTCTTACTTTAACAACTAACCCTGCAATAGACCGGACTCTTAGAGTTCCGGTCTTTGCTGTAGGGGATGTCACTCAGGTGGAAAACACCACCGAAACCGCTACAGGTGAGGGCGTAAATGTGACAAGAGCTCTGCTTGCTCGCGGGTATGAATCTGAAGCGTTGGTGGTATGTGGCGGCTTGCAGGGCACGATATACCAGGAACTACTGAATGCAGAGGGAATTCCTGCTACATATTCCTTGGTGGCAGATAACACTGCGGTTCATACCACTATTTGTGATGAGTCGAGCGTTTCTACTTTAAAAGAGCAAGGGCCACGAATCTCAGAAGATGAGTTGCAGCAACTCTACACTACCGTGCACCGTGTTATTGATGAAACGCAAGCGAAAATTTTAGTACTCTGTGGCGAACTTAACCCCGGGTTGAGCAGTTTCTTCTACGAGAAAATTAGGCGTATTGCGGTAGCTGAACGGATTAAGCTTGCAGTCGATACTTCTGGATTTGCGTTCAGAGGCGCTATTGAGCGCGGTGGCCTTACTGTTGCACAAGCAAGTCTGGCGGACCTTGAAAAGTTCGCTGGCGTAAAGTGTGAGATTTTAGGCGAAGTTATTGAAAAAGCTTGGGATTTACTTGCGTACAATAACGAACGCATTCTCATTAACTTAGGAGACAAAGGAGCTGTGTTGGTAGATGAAGACCACGCCTGGTACGCAACTGCCCCTGAAACCCTGGTTAAAGGCATTGCTATTTCAAGTGCTACCATGCTCGCAGGCTACTTAAGCGCTATGAATGAATCAGCTGAGATTGCTTTGCAACAAGCAGTTTCGTGGGCATTTTCAACTCACGATACTCACGCCACAGCTGTTACCTTAAAGATTAAGGTAACACAGAATCCACCGATGGATATGCTATTGAGATAACAGCTGCAGGTAATACAATAGTCCTATGAGCCTTGAACACATTACAAAAGACACAACTCTTAACGGTTCTTTTGCCGCTAAACCTAGCAATATGGGAACTCGTTTTCATAATTATTTGTATGAAACATTAGACTTACCTTATGTTTATAAGGCTTTCTCTCCTGTGGATATTCAAGGAGCTGTGCAAGCAATTCGTGCCCTTCCTATGCGTGGCGCTGCTGTTTCTATGCCATTCAAAGAGCAAGTCATTGACTTTATTGATCAACTAAACCCTTCAGCGCAGGCAATAAGCTCTGTGAATACCATTGTTAATGATGCCGGAAAACTTACTGGCTACAACACAGATTACACTGCTGTTAAAAATTTACTTGAACAAAAGTTGATTCCAGCAACTGGTAAAGAGCTAAGCGTCATCATTCAAGGTAGCGGAGGTATGGCCAAAGCTGTCACAGCAGCTTTTAAAGATACAGGCTTTAAGAATGTTACTATCGTGGCTAGAAACCAAGCTACTGGAAGCCAGCTAGCTAGTGAGTATGGCTATGAGTATTCGTCATTGCAGAGTATTGCCGATGTTCTGGTTAATGTTACTCCACAAGGTATGAATGGGGAACTTTCTTTTCAAGAAGATTTTGTTCAGCTTGCTCAGTTTATCTTTGACGTTGTAGCTTTCCCTGCAGAAACTCCATTGATTAAACTAGCTCAACACCTGGACAAGCCATATATTTCCGGTGATGAAGTGCACACAATGCAATCTGTTGAACAATTTGTACTCTACACTGGCAAGCGCCCTAGTGATGAGCTTATTCATCAAGCTCGGAAATATGCAGTACAGTAAGCTTTACTCTTAGAGCAGATATAATAGTAACGATGTTAAAAACAGCCCTCCGCCCCAAATGGATTGCAGCATTGTTGTTCGCATTTTTACTGTGTGGAGTTTTTGTTGCTTTGAGTAAATGGCAATTTGATAGGGCAGCAGAATCAAAAAAACCGGCCAACCCAGAATCTGAAGTAGTCAAAGCCTTAACAGATGTTTTCCAACCCCATACTGAGATGTTGCAGTCCCAAGCAGACCAACGAGTTAAAACGCAAGGCACTTTTGAACAAGAAAAAGTCGTTATCCCAGATCGACTCAACAACGGCAAACGTGGAGTATGGCTGGTGCAAGAGTTCAAAGTTGAAGCAACGCAAGCGGTTATACCTGTTGCCAGAGGATGGTATGAAAATACCCAGCAAGCCTTAGCTCAGGGAACACCACCAGGAGTTACCACAATTCAAGGTAGGCTTTTACCGCCAGAATCTGACGTTGAATCAACACTGAAACTTCCAGAACTTAAAAACCTTTCAACAGCGCAACTTGCAAATCTTTGGGGCACTGAAAATATTTACGCTGGCTTTATAGCTGAGGATACTTTAAATACGCAGTCTCAAGCCGTAGGCGAAACGAGCTGGCTGAATGTTTTCTATGCCATAGAGTGGGTGTTCTTTGCTGGATGCGCTATCTTCTTATGGTTTAGACTAGTGAGAGACGAATATGAAAAAGAACAAGAAGATTTACTACTAGATACATTGGAGCACGATGAGCACTAATTTGAACAGACAACGCAAGCTCGCAGGTACTGGGCCACAAATTCGTTCAGCACTAAAGTTTTATAAGTTTATGGCATATTTTACCGGTATTTTTCTGCTCTTGCTGGTTTTAGAAATGATTTTAAAGTATGGCTTCCATTATGAGGTTATTATTGGTGGTCTTAACCTTTCCATGGGCGTGCTTATAGTGCATGGTTGGGGATATGTAGTTTATCTTGTTTCAGGGTTTAGGCTTTGGACTATGATGCGTTGGGATCCGATGAAGCTTTTGAAGATTGCTTTGGGTGGTGTAGTACCGTTTCTTTCTTTTATTGTTGAGAAACAGGTTCATGCTGAAGCTGAAGCAGAGCTTGCTAGTAGAGGGATGTAAACAAGGGGTTCAACTTATTTCAAGATTAGTCTTTCGAAATCCTTGACAAGTACTTGAGATAAGGTAAAGTTTTCTTGGAGCATTCTTGATAGTAATCAGTAATGCTAGGCTACACTAATTTGAGGTTTAGATTTATGAAAGAAAATATTTCACGTCGCAGCATCGCTAAGGGTGCTGCTTGGTCAGTTCCAGCAGTTACAGCAGCTATTGCTGTTCCAGCAAACGCAGCGTCAGCTATTGTTTCCCCTTATAT
>JASGFC010000036.1:0-10729 GCA_047605865.1 Micrococcaceae bacterium
CTCGCATTCCATCTTGGGACGACATTGTCTTCGGACCCAAAGATAGTAATTAAACTTGACCTAAAACTACTGTATTTGCAAGGGTTTTAAGGATTCGAATTCTTTATTATTAAGCTACTAGTGATCAAGCGCGGTCCGCTGCTGCATATGATGCTTTCTACATAAGGTTTCATAGCCAACTTCATCATGGGAACCGTCATCAACATCACCAACTACAACCTGCTCGCCTTCAAGAGTCATTTTACCGTTGACAGTGCGGGCGTTGTGGGTTGCCTTTTCACCACACCAACACAACGCTGAAACAGGTAATGGCTCAATACGGTCAGCTAACTCTAGCAATCTAGCTGAACCTTCAAAAAGTTTAGTACGGAAATCTGCAGTGATACCAAAAGCGTAGACATCAACACCATATAAATCTACAATGCGCGCCATTTGTTCAATATGTGCTGGCGTATAGAACTGAGCTTCGTCACAAATGACATAGTTAACAGGGTTTTTCTTGTTCTCCCTCACAAAAATATCTAAAATATCAGTCTTATCTGTTACCTCAATGGCTTCATGTTCTAGACCTAATCTACTTGAGATTTTAGACTCTCCAGCCCTATCGTGCCGAGTAAATAACAAACCGCGACGACCGCGAGCACTTCGAGAGTAATCAAGTTGAAGCGCCAGAGTGGATTTTCCAGAATCCATGGTGCCTGAGAAAAATACAAGCTCTGCCATTTACTCTCCTTTAAAAATCATGAGTGGAATGTTCTGTTCGGCTTCAGTCAAGGAGCCATGTTGCCCTATCATGTTCAGTGGACCAGGCCCCCAACCATCGATATCGAAGAACACAAAGTTATGCTTTCCCACTAGAATAACATTAGCTATTCTGTGATAAACGTCTTGGCGTACTGTACCGAAATATCCATTCTGGATGGCTTCATCACGTTTTAAAACTTGAGCGTACTCTCCAAAGAGTTCTTGGCAGAGTTCATAAAGTTTTTCTTCTTGTTGCGTATGAAGGTAGCAGACTCTTGGTTCACCAGAAATTGCAGTGACTATGTCCATAATTTCTGGGTAGCTGTTAAGGATTAGTTGATCTTGCATCGTAACGTCTATCATGCCATGGTCAGCAGTTACAATAAGTGCAGTATCTTCAGGTAATTGTGCAACAGCAGTTTGCAATAGCGCATCTAGTTTCTCTAGTTCATCTGCGTATTCGTGGGATTGCCAACCTTTTGAGTGCCCGAGGTGATCAATCTTATTCCAGTAAGCGTAGCTCAGCGTTGGCTCATCTATGCTAGATATTTCAAGGGAAATTTCAAGAATTTCTTCTAGACTTTCTGCAGCACGATAGTCACTGCCACCTAAAATTGCATGAGTGAGATCACTGTCTTCATACTTTTTAGATCCAATACTAAAAGTTTTGACCTTTGTTTGTTCAAAGACAGAAGGAAAAGGTTGCCATTGTTGCTGATCTAGGATAGCTTGATCCCAGTTTCCTAGCATTCCAATAACTTTCTGACTTGCTGGGTCAAAGACCTGGTAGCCGATGAGTCCATGTTGACCTGGTACCAAAGAGGTACCAAGGGATGCTAATGAACATGCAGTGGTGCTAGGGAATCCTGCACGAATCTGACGTATCTGTTGAGTTCGAAAGAATGGTGTGTGCCCGCGAAGTTGTTCAAGCTGGTGCATCCCCAATCCATCAATGAGCAGCACAATAATGTGCTGAGCTGCAGGAAGCTTGAGTTCATTTGAAAATGACTCTTCACCAAGAACAGCCAATGCTGAACTAAAAACATTCTTCAATGAGTTTTTACCGTAATAGGGTTCAAGTAGTTCAGTCATGCTTTTCTTTCAAGTCAATCTCAATCTTCAGTGCTTCAACTTTATTTTTGCTCACAATCACTTGTGGACACTTTATGCTTTCAATATCTTCCAAATCTGCTTTCATAGCAGCTAAAGTAGCAATGAACTCTTCAAGTTTTTGAGTATCTTTAGGTAATTCATGAGCAATTTCTTTCACAGATACTAAGTCAGCAAAATCAGCTCTCGTCATTGGTAAGAGTTTATAGTGACGTTCTTCATCCATCTCAAAGACTAAGAAACTACCTAAGCTTTCATGGCTGTGAATTTCAATAGCGCATGAAACTCCTGGCCTAGGAGTTTTATAAATCTCAACCTTGGTATCTTTTACTTTTTTTAACTCTGCTCTGAGCTCTTTAATAGTTGCTTTTAGCGTAGCTGCATCACTAATATTTGCTTTAACAAAGGACTGATTATCGTGAACTTGCAGATCTGGATTCTGTGGTTGAACCGTGACAGGATAAGCTATTTCTTTGGCAAGCTTCAAGGCACTGTCAATACGGGTGAAGGGCGTAGCATTAAGATAATCAAGGTGGTAGATATCAGTAATTTTTTTCACTGCAATATCGGCAACTTTTCCTTCAAATTCTTTCTTTGACCTGTCAATGATTTCTTGTGCTTTGCTGACATATACTGGTGGCAGAGCAAGTGTTGTTGTCCTTGTTTTTTTGCGTTTAGATTTCCTTAAAACTGCTTCAAGTGCAGTAAGTGCATCCCTTAATTGATGGAAGCAATTCATTTTATCGCTCACATCATGATAATTTTCAAGACCTTCAACTGTAGTTGCAAGCAAGAGGGTATCATCACGCGAAATTGAATTTAAGGCTTCAATAATCTTTTTTTCAGTAATTCCAAGTGATGGAATAACAGCACACACAACAGCACCAACATTTTTTTCTTTAAGAATTGTTGCAACTTTTTCAGTAAAATTCTCTAAGCCTTCAACCATCGGAATTTCTGCATATCCTGTAATGTTAAGTTCATAATCAGAAGTGGCATATTCTGCCATACGTGGAGCACCAGGGAAATTTGTCACAAGTGCAACACCTTGAGCTTTGGGAAGCTTTTGTTTACGCAAAATATCAGCAATATCTATCATGCCATCAACAGTATGGGCAACGTATGCTCCTGCTGATTCAAGGTACTCTGTCATGAGTTGGTTTGGTAGCAAGACTTTCTTATTTGTTGCTTTAAGCAAAGCGTGAGTTCCAATGACAAGGTCTTTAGTTTTGGTAAATTCTTCCACATTGCGGCCAAGTTCTTCAAGGTTCTCAAAGGTTTCAAAATATGCCATCCCTAAGTGGCATTTTTCATCTTCTGCCCAGTAGGTAATTACATCTCTCATAGCAATATCAGCACTGTTGCCAGTGGAAATCATATTCCTAAATCCCATTTGTCTTGAAACAAACTTAAAGTAAATTGCAATACCATAAGCAAAAGATTGCGCAGAAACACTTACACCATTACTATCAAGCATCTCAGTAGCAAAGGAGGCATTAACACTGTGCTGTGGATCGTTATTGATAAAGCCTAAAGAGCTTGGGCCAAGAACTCTTACACCATATTTTTTAGCCTTAGCCATTACTTTACTTTGTAACTCTTGGCCTTTAGCATCTTTCGTGTCCCATTCTCCAAAACCTGTTGAATAGATTACAACAACGCGCACACCAGCTTTGCCACATTCTTTAACGGCATTGGGGACATCTTGAGCTTGCACGGCTATCAGAGCAACATCAATCTGTGCAGGAACATTAAGAATGGTTTCATAGGTTTGGGCTCCAAATAGTTCAAGTTCATCGTCACAGACCAGATACACAGGACCATCGAAATTTGATTCTGCTAATTGGTAGCCTAGTCTACCACCAATACTATTCCTATCCGGACTTGCCCCAATAATGGCAATTGCATTCGGCTCCATAAAAGCACGAATACTGCTAACAGTTGCCGTTCTGGCACGTTCTCTACGCTTGCGAGCACTAATATTAGTTGGTTTAATACTAAAACGAATATTGATTAAATTATCTTTAACTGTTTGCTTGAAATTGAACCCGGAGGCTTCAAAAACTTTAACCATCGCTTCGTTTTCTGGAAGAAGTTCAGCCATGAAGTTATCAATCCCGTTGTATCGTGCGGCATCAACTAATTGTTCCAGCAAGAGTGGGGCCAAGCCTTTGCCTTGGAAATGATCTGCGATGTTAAAGGCAACTTCAGCTGTTTTGGTTTTTCCTAATCGATCATATTGAGCAGTGCCAATAATGTTTCCGGCACGAACTGCTACAAAAGCTACCCGATCTTGATAATCAACCCAGGTAAAGCGAATGAGCTCTTTAAACGTCAGTTTGCCTTTGTAGGTAAAGTAACGCAAATACGTGGATTTTTGGGATTGCTCCATATGAAATTTTTGCAAAGCTTGAGCGTCATTTGGCACGATTGGACGCAGTTGCACTGCGGTACCATCTTTAAGAACAACATCTTTTACCCAAGCTGGTGGGTAAGTAGCGTTCATCGCCATATTTTAACCGTTCTTAGCTTATTGTAGAGTTATACATATTTTACATCTAGAGGGTAAATTTTATGGAGAGTTCGCAACACGTTCACGATATTGATGTTGCTCAAGAAATGGAAGATTCTTTCCTTGAGTATGCGTATTCTGTCATTTATGCTCGCGCTCTTCCAGACGCCAGAGACGGCTTAAAACCAGTACAACGCCGCATCCTTTATATGATGAATCAGATGGGCTTAACTCCTGATAAAGGTCATGTAAAGTCTGCTCGTGTTGTTGGTGAAGTAATGGGTAAACTACACCCTCACGGTGATGGAGCAATCTATGATGCCCTCGTTAGAATGGCTCAAAGTTTTTCTTTGCGCTTACCCCTCATTGATGGGCATGGGAACTTTGGCTCACTTGATGATGGACCAGCTGCTTCACGATACACAGAAGCTCGACTAGCTGCTGCTGCGCTCTTAATGACCCAGTATCTGGATGAAAACGTAGTGAACTTTGTTCCTAACTACGATAATCAACTCACTCAGCCAGAAGTTCTTCCTGCAGCATACCCTAATTTGCTTGTCAACGGAGCAAGTGGAATTGCTGTGGGAATGGCAACCAATATGGCACCGCATAACCTTCGTGAAGTTATTGCTGCTGCTATTTATCTTATTGAGCACCCGGATGCTACTACCGCTCAATTGATGCGTTATGTTCCTGGTCCTGATTTACCTACTGGTGGTAAGATTATTGGCTTAGATGGCGTTAAAGAAGCCTATGAAACTGGTCGAGGCAGTTTTAAGACTCGCGCTAAGGCAGAGATTACTAAAATTAGTGCTCGCAAAACTGGCATAATTTTCACTGAACTTCCGTATTTGGTGGGTCCAGAAAAGATTATTGAAAAGGTTAAGTCTGCTGTTCAAAACAAAAAAATTCAAGGCATCTCAGATATTGTTGACCTCACTGATCGCAAAAATGGCACCCAGCTTGTTGTTGAACTTAAAAATGGTTTCAAGCCTGAAGCAGTCTTAGCACAGCTTTACAAATTTACTCCTTTAGAGGAATCCTTTGGTATTAATAATGTTGCCCTTGTTGATGGGCAGCCACGTACCCTTGGCCTTCGTGAACTCTTAGATGTATATGTAAACCATCGGCTAAAGGTTGTGCATCGTCGCACTTCTTTCCGCTTCCAAAAGAAGAAAGAGCGCCTCCACCTTATTGATGGTCTGCTTCTTGCCATGGTAGATATTGATGAAGTCATTGAGATTGTGCGTTCCTCTGATGAATCTGCTCAAGCAAAAGAAAGACTACAGATTGCTTTCGATTTAAGCGATGTTCAAGCTAGCTATATTCTTGATTTGCGTTTGCGTCAACTTACTAAGTTCTCTCGTATTGAGCTTGAAAAAGAACGTGAGGATTTGCTGGCAGAAATTGCAGCTTTAGAAGAGATTCTCAACTCTGATGCTCGCCTTCGTGAAGTAGTGGTTGAAGAGCTTAAAGAAGTAGCTGAACAGTACGGAACACCCCGCAGAACCATTTTGATGGCAAGCGATAAAGTTGAAGCCGAATCAGCTGTTGCCCTAGACACCAAAAAAGCTGGCACACTAGATGCAGAAATTAAAGATGAACCTTGTTTTGTAGTTCTTTCAGCTACGGGGCTTGTTGCTAGAACACAAGATCGCACGATACCAACGGATCCTTGCGGTCATCGTGAAAATAATGACGTCTTACGCTCTATGGTGCCAGTGACTGCCCGAGGTCAAGTTGCTGCTATCACTAATTATGGGCGCATGATTCGCCTTGATGTACTAGAATTCCCAGTACTTCCAGATGTAACTCACAATATTTCGCTTGCTGGTGGCGCAGATATCAACGAATACTTCGATGAAGAAACTGGCGAATTCGTGGTAGGAATGGTCAACCTTGAAGACAATGATGGTGGTATTGCTCTAGCCACCGCTGGCGGTATTGTAAAACGAGTGGCTGTTGGCTGGCCTGTTAAAGAAGATGAGTGGTCTGCCATTTCCTTACGTGAAAAAGATGAAGTGGTTGCCGCCCTATCCCTTCCAACTGATACTTTTGAACTGGTCTTCATCACTGAGCAAGCTCAACTACTTCACTACCCTGCCACCAAAGTGCGCCCACAAGGCCGCAGCGGCGGTGGTGTTGTTGGCATCAAGCTTACTGAAAAAGATAAAGTGATTTTCTTTGGTGCTGTTGATCCACAAAACTCCGCTGAAGTAGTCACTCTTGCTGCCCCAATTCCAGAAAACAAAGACAGACCTTTTGGCTCAGCAAAAGTCTCTAACTTTACTGATTTCCCTGGTAAAGGTAGGGCAACTGCAGGGGTTCGTGCACACCGTTTCTTAACTAGTGAAAGCCATTTAAATCTTGCCTGGGCAGGCCATGGGCCAGTGTTAGCTGCTCTTGCTTCTGGCGAAGCTACTTCCCTGCCTAATGCTTTAGAAGCTGTTAAACGTGATGCTTCTGGTACTCCACTGCAAGAGGAAGTTACGTTCTTAGGTCCGAACATTGGTGCTGAGCCGACCCCTGAGGCTTCACAGGAAGAAGCTGTACAGAAAATTGGCATGTCAAAACAAAAACTTGAGCGAGCTATAAAAACCAAAGAATCTGCAAAGAATGAAGCTTCAAAGGTGAAGAAGTCAAAACAAACAAAAACTTCAAAACCTCGAAAGAAAGCAATTCAAGCTGATGTGCAAACGTTGTTTTAAAATACATGCCTACCTCTTCTATTTCCTTGTAGACACAAGGAATCAAGGACTTTTACTGTCTGTTTGTTATACTAGGTGAAATAAAAGTTAGCGAGATGAGTGTAATGGAAACCGATAATAAACCACAAGAAAATATGGCGTCTAAGGTAGACTCCAATCGCAAGAAGACTCTAACCCTCACTGCGACTACCGCCGCTGTTGCCCTTTCTGCTGCGGGTATCATTACCGCGTCGATGCTTAATAATTCGAAGCAAACAGCTGAAGCAAGCAATACCCCAACAGCCAGTAACACATCAACAGCTACAACAGCTACGGCAAAAGCCACAACCATGCCAACTACCAGCAAGGCAACACCATCAGCTACTGCAAAAACAGGCTTATCAGTGGCTGCCAATGATACCTGTGGCATCACCACTCAAGTTACTCAAGGTCCATACTATGTCACTGGCACGAAACAATTGGCAGCGGGTAATAATCTCAACTATGACAACTTAGCTGGAGAAAAAATCAAGGTAGAAGGCTACGTGTATAGTGGCGAAACAGGAAAGAAACCTGTTGCTGGTGCGAAGATTGACATTTGGCACGCTGATACCACTGGAAACTATCATCCAAATACCAATGGCGAAGCCAGCTCATTCAGCACAAGCGAGATATCGCTGCGTGGTTATGTCACCACTGACGCCACTGGCTACTACTATTACTACACCATTTACCCTGGCGAATACGAAGGGCGTACCCGCCATATTCACACCAATACTATCGCTGATGGCTACGGGGAAGTCATTACTCAGCTGATTGTTCCAAGTAAATCTGGCGATACCTTGAGCCCGGAAACTGACACTATTGCGCAGGAACTGCCGGTATGTAACCAAGTCAAATTTACAACAGTCAATAATGTCCCTACGACAGCCTTTATCTACCGTCTCACCCCCCAGTAGCTGCTATGCCTCGCTCTACGAAGACACCTCTTACCAACATTTCATTTGTTGCAGTCAGCCTAATTGCTGTTGGCTTATTGGTGGTATCGTTGCTACCGAACAATACCCGATCAGAGACAGTGCTACATGCCAGTGGCCGAAACGCACTTGGGCAGCTCGCTAACTTTTCGACCTCGGGAGTTACAAGCACTATTGAGCTACCAAAGAAAATCACACAAGTTTCGGCCGGATTCGATCACGTTTTGGCTTTAGCTGAAGATGGTACCGTGTATGCCTGGGGTGATAATACTTATGGACAGGTGGGTATCGATAGCAACAAGGGTATCGTGAACTCACCGCAGAAAATCCCTAGCCTCAGTGGTATTACCCAAATCAGTGCCGGTTTTCGTCATTCACTAGCCGTTGATAAAAACGGTGCTGTCTGGGTGTGGGGCAATAACATCGCCGGGCAACTTGGTACTGGTAATCGTACCGATTTGCGAACTCCAAGCAAAATCAGTTTGCCACATGCCGCTACGTCTGTAAGCGCTGGACACCGGTTTTCATTTACGATACTCTCTGACGGCTCAGTGTATGGCTGGGGTGCAAAATGTGCCACAGATAGCAAAAGAACGTTTGCCGAACTGATGCAGCTCATTGGCGAATCAGCTACAGGTATTAGCTACTATGTTGATGCAAACGCAGACCCGAGCTCCAGTACCACGCAGGAGCTCTGTGAATTTCAGGGATTCGTCGCTGTCAGCAGTTTAACACCGGTTGAAGTGCCAGAGCTCAAAGGCTCACTCTCGATTGTGGCTGGATTTGGGCATATTCTTGCCTTGCAAGCAGATGGCACTGTCAAATCAAAAGGCTGCAATGCATATGGCCAGCTGGGCTACCCGACATCGGCCATCGTGCCAGCCAAGACAATACCAGAGCTCAAACATGTCACGATGTTGGCAACCAATACACGACACTCCTTAGCACTCGATAGCTCAGGTCATGTCTGGGCGTGGGGTGCAGACAACACCGGGCAACTGGGTAAAAACCTTGGTAATCTTGAGGGCGTGTTTGAGCCCGAAGTAGTAGCAGGGCTACCAAAAATAACTGCTATCACGGCAGGCCACGATAGCTCATTTGCGCTTGATGAAACCGGTACTGTCTGGGCGTGGGGCACCAACGATCAGCAGCAAGCGCCGGGCACAGAAAAGACCGACTACCGCTCCACACCAGTCAAAACCAAGCTGGAACACATGAATCATGTAGTTGCCGGGGGAGCTTTTTTACTAGCATATGAATAAACCAACTCACCTTCGTTTACCAAGTTTTCTGACACGCAATGTCATTATTTTGTCATGTATCAGCTTTTTTACTGACATTGCCACCGAAATGCTCTATCCGATTATGCCGCTGTATTTAAGCGATATCGGCTATGGTGTTGTCCTCATCGGATTGATTGAGGGTGTTACTCAGGCGGTTGCTGGTCTTGTCAAACTCTTTTCAGGAGTCTACTCTGACCATTTAAGAAAGCGTAAAGGCCTTGTTAACCTTGGTTACGGGGTATCGGCACTAGCCAAGCCGCTTATGGGCGTATTCTCAACCTATTGGGCAATTTTCGGTTTCCGCATACTGGATCGCTTGGGCAAAGGTATCCGCTCAGCACCCCGTGACGCTCTATTAGTTGATGTCTCAACCCCTGTAACACGTGGGCGTGTCTTTGGCTTTCATCGTGCCATGGATACACTTGGTGCAACTATCGGCCCACTGATTACCCTCGGCATCCTTTACTTTTACAGAGAAAATATCCCACTGATTATCGCATTGACGGTTATTCCTGGTGGTTTGGCAGTCATCGCTGGGCTATTTATCGAAGAGCAGCAGAATCGCCAAACGCTACCAACCGCTGAAAAAGGTGGCGTTCGTGGCGTAGTCAAACGACTGCAAGCTTACTGGCATTCATCACCTGCCAGTTACAAGCGTGTACTGTGGAGCCTCGTCATTCTAACGCTACTCAAAAGCACTGACATCTATCTGTTGCTGCGAGCTCGCGAGCTTGGCCTGAGCGATGTGCTGATTATCAGCGCATATGTTTTATATAATCTTGTCGGTGCATTGCTTATCTATTGGCTTGGCGCACTCAGTGACCGTATCGGCTTTGCAAAAACATTTGCCATCGGCGCACTTTCGCTTAGTGTCACATATGCCTTGCTCAGCCAAAATCAGCTTCCGCTTGCTTTCGTGTTTATAGCGTTTGCAATCTACGCTATCTTCCAGTCCGTCTACGAGGGGTTAACTGGTGCTTGGATATCACTCCACATTGATGAAGAACACCGCGCTACTGGTATTGGTCTGCTATTTGCACTGCAAGCCGGGGCAACGTTTATTGGAGCACTTGTGGTTGGTGGTGCATGGGCACTGTTTGGCGCCAAGTTGGCATTTATCGTGACAGCACTGCTGGCTCTCATTGCTGCGTTTTACCTTTACTTCCGTTTTCAGGAACAAGACTATACATCTAAAACAGATCATGGCCGCAAACCTTATACAGTTGATATCAAAAAGGCTACGCTGGCGAACAGTAATTTCCGTACTGCTATCTGGACTGGGCAGCAGTTACAAGTTACTGTCATGTCAATTCCACACAACGAGGAGATAGGGCTTGAAGCACACAAAAATATTGATCAATTCTTGCGCATAGAATCGGGTAGCGCTCTTGTAGAAATGGGCGAAAAAGAAGACAA
>JASGFC010000037.1:0-9921 GCA_047605865.1 Micrococcaceae bacterium
CGCTTCCGTAAGGCTGATATTAAACTTTATAACAAAGTAAAGAGGCATTTCTTTTCAGAAGACACTGGTTTATTAAATCTAACTAAAAACTTCAGATCACAAAAACCCATTATTGATTGGGTCAATGAACACTTCGAATTTTTGATGAGTGAAGAAGGTATTGCAGAAAACAGTGAAGCTGGAAGCAAGAAATATGTCACAGAATCTGCCATTGGAAAGTTGGGGAAAGATCAAATAAAACTGAAAGAAGATAAAGGTGAAAAAGCATTAACAGCTTATAAAACTCTAGTTGAGCAAGCTAAAGAAAATCTCTGGGAATCTGTCAAAAAGAACCAATCTGATTATATTGATTTACTAGCAGTAAAGAATAAAATTACAGAAACGGATGCTCTAAAAGTCAAAGATGATATGCGTCAAGAGCTTATTGGCGATCCTGATGTTGAGTTACACGAAAAAGGTTATAGGCGTGAAAGGCTTCAGCAGAAACTTGAACAAGCCGAGAAGCAAGGTGATGATAATCTAATTCAACAACTTCATCAGGAAATAGAGCAGTTAGAAGTTAATCCAGAGTTTGATTTTAATCAAATACTTGGGGACTACAAAGCTGGCACATTACTTGCCAATTGGGAGGGGAAGTACTTAGCAAGGAAGATTCACGAGATTGTTAATGCCGAAGAAAGCAAATACCAATACTCTGATGTAGCAATCTTGTTCCCTGCACGAACAAGATTGAATTTGTTACTCAAAGCATTACAAGAAGAAAAAATTCCTTATAATGTTTCTGACTCAATAGAGTTATTCAATACGCCGTTAATACATCAGGCAGTTCTTGTTCTTCAAGCATCAGCCCATCCACACGATGAATTTACTGCTGTCAATGTGCTTACAGGTCCTTTTATCGGATGCTCGTATGAAGATATCGTGAAATGGCGTTACCCATCTGATGGTTCAAAGAAGCGTAGTTTATCGTGGCAGTTTATTAGCAAGTTTGAAGAAGTAGATGGTGTTGAAAAGAATCCCGTTTATCTTGGCTTAAAATGGCTAGAGCATTTGCATAATCTTGCCCTTACAAAGAGTGTATATGAAGCATTCTCAGCTATTCTGGATGGAAATATTTCAACTGAGAACAAGGTTCTTCAACAAGTAGAAACTGCACAGGCTGAATCGGCAAAATTATTGATTGCTCAGATTTGTTCGGGTGATGGGACACATTCCATTAATTCTTTGCTAGAAATTATTTCTACTGTTTTACTAAACAAAGAGAGAGATCGTATTTACACTCCTGCTATTTCAGGAGAGAAAACTAATGCTGTTCAATTGATGACAATTCACCAAGCTAAAGGTCTAGAGTTCCCTATTGTAGGCATTTTTGGAACTCACGCAAAGAGCAAGGCTAATGATATGCCCTTATGGGATGCTGAGGATATTCTTAAGCCATTAACCAATCTTGAAGAAAATATCAATGACAAAGAATTCGGCAAAAAATACTATAAAATCATGAATTCAGATGCTGCAAAGCAAGAGTTTTCACGATTATTTTATGTTGCTTTTACAAGAGCTGAGGATATCTTGATTGTGCCAAAATTAACGGATGCAGATTTGAGTGCAGATTCTATTGATGATAAGAACATGGCTTTGTCACAGATTTTAGCTTTTGATCTTATACTTTCGAAGCCAGTAAAAACGGTGGAAAGTGTTGCTAAGAAAGGCTATATTAGGGCAAATAAACTTAACGGTAATAGAGTGAGGAATGCTGCAGTTATGGCTCAGACTCACTATAAAGTAAAACCACCTTTAGAATTTAGAGAGCCCATAGCGCCTGCCAAGAAGGGTAAAAATAATGAAAAATAGCAATAACACTTTCAACTGGGTTGCTACAGGTTCCAGACTTGCTAAAACAACAGCACCAGCGGACTTCAAGCCAAACCTCGTTGAGCAGGTAGAATTAGGTGCTCCTGATGGTTCAGGTGGTACTGCGCTAGGTGCTGCTGTTCACAATGTGCTTGAACTTCTTGAATACGACAAAGTTGAAGATGGCACAAGCAACCTTGATGCGCTATGTGAACTGGAAGCCAAAAAAGTTGAACTCGATGCTGAGGTTGTGAAGAAGCATGTGCTCAGTGTGGTGAAGAATTTGATGAAAGACCCTGCTTTTTTGGTTGCCTACAAAGATAAAAAGGTGTGGACTGAGCCAATGGTATTTTTGAACCTTGAGTACGATAAAAATCCAGAGTTGCCAGTGTTACTTGAGGGATTTGTGGATATGATTTATCAACGTGAAGATGGAAGTGTGTGCATTGTTGACTATAAAACAGATGCAACACCAAGTAAGGATAGGCTCGCAACATATCAGAAGCAGATATCGTGGTACAAAAAGGCTCTAGAAAATGCTGGCCTTGATGTGCCATGTATTGATATGAAGCTTGTAGCCAGTCACTAATATCAATACTGAAACTCCCTCGTTTTCGGGGGAGTTTTTTGTGCCCTAAACCCCTTATAAAAACAGCTAATAAAGCATTTTGTCCGTGGTTATCTCTAGTCTAGAAATAGTTGATCTAGAAACAGATTGGAGACCACGATGGCAAACATTCGTGCAATGAATGAAGAGGAACTGGATATCTTTACCAGGGCACTTATTCAAGCGAACCATTGGCTACCTAGCTTTAGAGATGCTTTAGCTGTGCTCAGTCCTTATACTGATGAAACTGCGCATACTGCTTATGTTGACCAATATTGCCGAATGGGACTTTCACCTTGGTTTTTTCACGATATTTCAGAAACTGAGCGTGCCACAATTTTGTTACATGAAAGCATGCATGTGCTGAATTCACATAAAGAACGTGGAGACATGCTTGGAGCAAATGCTGATCTTAGGAACGTGGTTGGAGATTTAGAAATCAACTCAGTATTGGATTCTATGCCTGAAGCTAATATCGAGTCCGGCATCGTGCCAGGTAAAACAGAGCCTTTCGAAAAATTTCCCAAAAGTAAAACAATGGAACAGTACATGTCGTTGATGGTTCAAGAAGGGCTAGCACAAGAAGTAACCTTAGCTCCAGAAAGTACTAGCTGTGATGAATCTACTGAAGATCGTGAAGAAGCAGCAGATACAGCTGGTATTGAAAAGATGAGTGAAACTGAGAAATCTATTGCTCGTAAAAATACCGAAGCTAACTTGAAAGAGGCATTAGCAAGTGGCGTAGGTACAGGCTCGCAGCGTGAATTTCTTGAAAATGTATTGGATAATATTAACCGTTTTGCTAAAACCGATTGGCGTCAAGTACTAAGAAATATCGTTTCTGGTGGAGTTGTAAACAATAAACGTGGTACTTCGCACTACTCATTTAATCGAACTAACCGTAGGTACTCTATAGGAAATATTGTGATGCCTTCCATGGTTTCTAAAGATTACAACGTCATGGTGGGAGTCGATACTTCCGGTTCTATGGGGAACCCGGATTTTGAAAGAACTTTGCTTGAAGTTGAAGATTTGTTACGCAACGTGCTTCGTAAACCTAAAGACGGAGTGAAAATCTTCAGTGTTGATACTGAAATACACAATATAAAACCTGTGAAAAGTGTTAAAGACCTTGATTTACAAGGTGGAGGTGGCACTGATATGTCTGTTGCAGTTGATTACGCGAACAGCTTGAAGAAAAAGAAACCAGACCTGTTGGTCATTTGTACTGATGGCTTTACCGGCGCAGATTCATTGATGAGTTCTTTACAGGAATACAAAAAACCTTGTGCCATTCTTGTATCGCAAAAAGAAGGGTATGAGTACCTCAATGAGAGCCCTGTTAGAGAATACGCAACACTATTAGACGTTTCACAAGATTAAAAGGAGAAGTGAAGAAAATGGTAACTAAAAATAAGCAAAAAGAAACAAATGTTTCACTTTCACGTAAGAAGATGCGTGTGGCAATGCAAGCACGTATACCTTTTATGTTGATTTCAGAACCTGGAATGGCAAAAACTGCCACTATCCATGCAGAAGCTCAAGATATGGGGTATAAGGTTGAAACTGTTATTCTCTCACGTGCTGAAGCTCCAGATGTTACTGGTTTCCCAATGATTGAAACTCGTGATAAAGACGGCATGAAGATCACAGATTATGCCCCTCAAAAGTGGCAGAAGAGAATCATGGAAGAAAAGAATATCGTACTATTTTTTGATGAATTTTCTAATGCGCAACCTTCGGTTAAGGCCAGCATGCTCTCTTTGATTCAAGATAGACAATTCCCTAATGGCGAGAAAATGCCTGATGAGGTCATCATTTGCGGTGCTATGAATCCTGTTGATACTGCAGCAGATGGTTATGAACTTGACCCTGCAACAAGTAACCGTATGATGTTCATCCCTTGGCAACCTACTGCAGTTGAATGGCTTGCTGGTGTTGAAGATGATTGGGGCAGTGGTAGGGTATTGTCTGAGTCAGAAAAGAAATGGCGTAGTCTTATTGCTCGTTTCATCGCGGATAACCCAGCTATGTTGCACGATAACACCTACAACGAAGAAACTACCCAATCAGGTGCCATCCTTACTGGGGCTAAAGATAGCGCAAGTTTAACAGCAAAGAGGTATGCGTGGCCAAGTAGGCGTAGTTGGGATAATGCTCTTAAAACATTGGGTGTGATGGAAGAAACTGATCCAGTTTTAGAAGATAGTATCTTACAAGGAATTATCGGTTTCAAAGCAACTCTTGCCTTGCGCGAATGGTTAACACTGCATGGAGCTTTGGATGTGAAAGCTATACTAGCCAATCCACGAAAGTACAAAGGGTGGAAGAAGCTTCCGCTCAATGATATTAACGTGGTACTTCGTGCTGCTATGGATACTGCAGAAGATCAAAACATTGAGAATGTGTTTGAGATTTTCCGTATCCTCAAAGAACAAGGCTTAGAAGGGCATGCTGGTGCTTTCATCTATGATCTTGCAGGTATTGTGAATGTCGTTAAGGAGAAGGCAATCGCTGAAGCAAAACCTCTTACTAAAAAACGTGAAGATCAACTCAAGAAAGAACTTCTCGTAATTTTGAAAGCGTATGCAGAAGTGAAGGTTAACTAGGAAAATATCATGAATTATATTGAGATTGCAAACCTCGGTAGTACTGAGAATTGGCCCTTTTCGCTCATGAAAGATCTTCAACTTTGGCAACTTCACGGTACAGGCGAAGAAGGAGGGTTATCAGTTGTATTCGAGTTCAAAGCTCCTAAAACTGAATCGATGCGTAGTGCAATGGGAGCTTTGAAGGAAAAACTCTTTAACAATCTTTTACGTACAGATTCTAGGGCCTTGTATGCTTTTATGTTTTCAGAAGAACATATTTATTTAAGCATGAATCAAATAGTAGCCTATTTATGGTTGACCGAACACCTTGGACGAGAAATCGCATTAAGATCAATGAGGTATTTAGTCGATTTGCCCGAAACAAAGGAGTATCTTGAGTATTTTGCTAGCACTCAAGGTTTTAAGTCTGATTCGAAAGAGCTTATAAAGTTTGATGAAATTACTTATGAATCGAACGTTGAAAAGTGGTTTCAACTTTCACCTTGGATGAATAGCTTGGCAGCGCTGCACCTTGTGCAAGAGCTATGTGAGTTTACGGATGGTTTTTCAGCCTTGAATCAGCTGAGCTTATGTTATGAATACCACGAAGAAAGAGGGAGTGCGTTGTTTTATGACCTTGAATCCTATAGACAAAATGCCCCAACTCAATTGCACTTTTATTACATGTGTTTAGATTTTGGTCGTCTTGGGTACGGTGAGGTTGATTTCACACATGGTTGGGGTGGTCTTTCGAGCCAGAATTGGGAAGAATGTAGGCTGTTAGATAAGAATTTTGACAGGACAATAGTGTTGCAAGCCCAAAAGCTAATATTAAATGACGGCACTAAAAGGCTACCAAGCTTGGTGGAGTATCGTAAAATTTTGGATTTCGCTGAGGAGAACCCCAACGATATTCTTCCTTTTACGCTTATTTACACTGTGCAAGATATTGAGAAGCCAGAAATCTAACACAGAGATTATTTTCATTTTAGGATTCTTCTATAGTGCTTTCCTTTTTATCACAAGAGAAAACCTTATTGTCCTTACCGAGTAGTAGCGTTACATCATAAGGAATTTTAGCGTTTGTTTATGGAAATAAACAAATATGTTAGGAGATGGAAGTTGCTATGTATATTCACGAGATTTTTAACGAATCTGCAAAGCTTGCACAGGCGCCTGAGTATTTTATAAAGATTGTTGAATCAGAACGTACCCCTGTTGAAGGGCATCATCCAGACTTTCAAGTAATCACTCAAGTTCGTTCTGGACAAACTAGATTTGATGGACCTGGTATGCATGATGATATCAACGATGCGCAGATAGCCTCTTTCAAAGCTAGGCTACAGCAGACTGATTCCAGAGCTATTTGGGAAGATACTTTTGAAACTTGTCTACATGCACAACATCTTGATGCATATGAATTGTTAGCGAATCAGGTGGGTAACGAAGTGGCAGTTCGATCATTACGATGGCTTTGTTGCAATGAATGCGTTGTAGAAGGTCTTGATACTTTGCAACAAGCAGAGGAAGAAGAGCCAGGTTTATTCCTTAAAGTTCAATGCCCTGAATTCGTGCTGGAGAAAGAAAAAGTTGAACCCTGTACTTGTGAGCCAGATGAGACACCAGCTGGTTATTGTTCAACCATTGAACTTGCTTTTCGTATCAAACACTGTGGCTTAGATTGGCAGACTGTTATCAATATTATGCAGAACATTATGAGAGATGATTCTTTGCCTACTGTTAGGGACAAGTTTGATGCTCTTTATGTCTTTTGGAAGAATGTTATGGCTCTCAATGAGAGATTTGAAAGTGCGGGAAAAGACTCGTTAGATTTACAACGCATGTTTCACGATATGCCAACAATACTACACGGGCTTTTCCTTTTACCTGCCATTTTGGATATGGGGCATTCTCAACGTGTAGTAGATACAGTTAAAGCTATACCTGAAAAAGAACTGCGCTATCGTATGAATGACATTGGTATATGGCAAAATGATCGTATAAAAGAGTTCCCGAAAAGTGTTTCTAAGTTTGATAAGTTTCCAAACAATCTTGCAGAATACAGAAGTGATAGTCAAAGTAAGTTACTGAGATTAAGACATGGTAAGGAAATCTTTAATGTCCTAGATGGTTATCTCATTGAAAGCGGCATCGATGTTGAGAGTTCTTTTAACAGCGCTGACCATAACATTCTGTTGGGTTTCATTGTAGCTGGGTTGGATCAGAAAATTCCTTTTCCACAAATTATCCGATGTTTTTGCAATAATCCTGTTCAGGAAGATTTTCTCAACGATAAGTTTCAAGATAGCTATGAACGCTTGAGCTATAGTTTGCACGTTTTAAATAAACTACTGCAAGCAGAAAACACTGTAGGGCAAGCTAGAGTTGATATGCTGAACGAAATATCCAAAGATGGCAAGCAGTTTATCTATGCTTTGCTCAGTAGCCGTTATTCTGAAGAACAGTATCGTATAGCTAATGCTGTATTGCCAGTTGAAGATTCTACATTAACCCTTGAGAAATATCGTATTTTACTTCAGCATGCGAAAGAATTTGGAGGCATAGAAATCCCAGTTTCGTTGCTTTATGCCATGGCTGAAGTTAAAGGACAGAATCGAAGTGGCAGGTGATATGTTGAAAACATCGTTTGAAAAATACTGAGGAAACAGTGTAAGCAATTTCCTTATATTGAAGAAGTAGAATGTTATGGAAACTCTCAAGAAGGAGAGTACCGTCTTTTCAAAATTTTATTTAGTGATTTCCAGTGGGTGCACTTACCGCAATTACACAAAGACATTCCCGAGGAACAATTAGATTTCTTCTTTACTTTAGTGACTCGCATGGAGCCAGAAATTTTAAATAAGTGGGGCGGGCTCATTAAGGTCAATTCGGAACAGCTATTGGCATTTCAGTTTCTCTATAAACAGATGGGAGCCGAAATTGCTTATCGTTGCCTTCCTTACTTGCGCAATTGTGATTATATAACTCAACGTCTCAAAATGCTTGAAGAAGCTGAAATAGCAAACCCGGGCATTGCTATTAAAGTCAATGTTGGAGGAACAGCACTACAGTTAAAGCATTACCCAAAGTTTGAGTATTTGTATTTTTCTTCAATAGAAGCTCTTTTAAGTTTAGAAAGTAGAGGAGTACCTTTTGAATCTGTTAAAGAAATCATTAGAAAAACATTAGAGAGAGAGGACGGGCAGAGTCGGAAAAGTGGAGTGGAAAATTTATTCTGTTTGACTAATTGTATAGAAAACTTCAGCACTTATAAAGCCGGGAAATGGGTTAGAAACATACCTATAAGCATCCAAAGCATTTTTGATGTTAGTCCAAGTTTAGAAAACGCAATAGCTTGTTTATTGGCCATTCGTGATCTTGACTATAATGACGAAATGGTAAAAGCAATTCAAGCTATGCCTTCTCATCAAGTGCTCAAAAATCTGAGAAAAGTTGGTGTTATGTCATTCTCAACCAATAGCAAAGGAAGTAAAAGTAGTAGAAAGAAATATGCTAGTAGGCGAGAAATCAGAGTACTGAGGATTATTTATGGAGACAAAATTGTGGAAGACCTTGAAGATTACTCGGTTTCCACAGAATTTGAAGAGAAGAAACAAGTTACTTTTAATCAGTATTTAGCTTTGCTTGAGTTCCGAATTGAACATGGGACATTGGATATCCCACCTTCTTTAATTCTTACTATGGCTGGAATTGATCAAGGGTAATGCCCAATGATAGCAAGGAAGTAAGCTAATTGTCAGTAGTAACTTATAGGGTTGGTATTACCGAAATCAAACAGATAAGTTAGGAGCTGGCAGTGGTTAAGTATATTCACGAAGTAGGAGTAGTATTTCCTAATACTGTTTCTGTTGAATCTACCTATAAAAAGGGATACAAGTACTTATATGTATTTTCTTCGCTAATGAGAAAAGCAAGGAGAGCTCCGTATCTGAAAGATGAGATTTCAAAGAAGAAACTCAAAACATTTGTTTCAGTAGTCAAGAAAACGGATGTTCCTGCCTTCACAAAGGATTATCGTGAACTTTACATTGATACAAATCAGCTTGACGCTTTTTTATATATTGCTCAAACTATTACTCATGAAGTTGCATGGAGATGTTTAGATTGTGTGAGCACAAGAGATGAAGCAAAGAAATTAATAAAAAATTTGCAAGAAGCTGAGAAATTAATCCCAGAGCAGGTTTTAGTTTTTGCAGCTAGAGATTTTAGTGCGAGTTTTCCGCAATGGTTGGAATTCAAATCTGATTACTTTTCATCTCTTGAGGCAGCTTTTCTTCTTAAATCTTTTGGGTTTGAAGATGCATTAGTGATAGAAATTTTGAGAGCTTTCCTTTCTAATAAAGTTGACCATAATCTCAATGATGGGCTAATAGCGCTATATCACTTTTGTGAAGCTCTCAAAAGAGTTAATGAAACTACTGATAGCAAGGTTGAAAGCTTTTTTGACGAGAGTCCAAGCTTAAATCATGCTGTAGCTAACGTATTTGTTACAAGAGATATCGGTTTCGATCAAGCTGTTTTCAATTGTGTGAACAAGTTACCAGAAGACACTGTGTTGAGCTGGTTAAGAGAAAAAGGCATTGAAACTTCACGTCCTAAAAAATTTGTACCTTCCAAGCGTGCACCGAAGGTATTCAAAACACATCCTGAGGTTAAAAAGGCTAGAATTCTGCATGGTGATGATGTACTTCTTGAGTTACAACGGTATTTATCACATGTCAAAAAATCAAAGATGAAAGTAACACTTCAGGAATACTTGGTTCTCCTCGACTATATTTTGGAAAATGGATCAATTGATATTCAAGCTACCTTGATTTTTAGTATGGCTGGAATCGGCAAAGGCGAACAAGC
>JASGFC010000038.1:0-9104 GCA_047605865.1 Micrococcaceae bacterium
AACCATTGAAATGGCTGTATTCTTGTAGCTATGACGGAGAAAGTTTTAGTTGTTGATTTTGGTGCGCAGTATGCGCAGTTAATTGCTCGTCGTGTGCGTGAGGCTCATGTTTATTCTGAGGTTGTTCCACACACTTGGTCTGTAGAGAAAATTCTTGCGCAGCAGCCAGATGCAATTATCCTTTCAGGTGGTCCTTCAAGTGTTTATGCTGATAAAGCCCCAAAAGTAGACCCTCAACTTTTTGAAGCGGGCATTCCCATCCTTGGTATTTGTTACGGTTTCCAAGCGATGGCTGATGCTCTTGGTGGAACGGTAGCAAAAACTGGGTTACGTGAGTTTGGTTCAACACCAACACAGCTACTTGATAGTGCTTCTGATTCCTGCCTTTTAGCAGGTTTTCCTTCCTCGCATAACTCGTGGATGAGTCATGGTGATAGTGTTCATACTGCTCCACAAGGTTTTAAGGTTCTAGCTGAAACTTCAGGGGCTAAAGTAGCTGCTTTTGCTGATGAAGATCGAAAACTCTACGGCGTGCAGTGGCATCCTGAAGTGAATAATTCTGAAAATGGTCAACAGATTATTGAGAATTTTTTGCACGATGGTGCTGGTCTTTCAGGTACTTGGACTACAGATAATGTCATTGATACTCAAGTTGAGAAAATCCGTCAACAAGTTGGTTCTGCCCACGTGTTATGTGCTTTGTCCGGTGGTGTAGACTCTGCTGTTGCTGCGGCTTTAGTTCAAAAGGCTATTGGAGATCAACTGCATTGTGTTTTCGTAGATCATGGTTTATTACGCCAAGATGAAGCAGAACAAGTGGAGCAAGACTTTGTAGCTTCAACGGGAGCTAAACTTTTTGTTGCCGATGAAAAGCAACGATTCCTCTCTGCTTTGGCTGGAGTTAGTGAACCAGAAGAAAAACGCAAAATTATTGGCAGAGAGTTTATTCGCTCTTTTGAAACAGCTGTCAGAGAAGTTGCTACCTCTGCTGAAACTTCAGGTGAAAGTATTAAATTCTTAGTTCAAGGTACTCTATACCCTGATGTTGTTGAATCCGGTGGCGGAGAAGGTGCTGCAAACATTAAGAGCCACCACAACGTAGGTGGTTTGCCAGATGATTTACAATTTGAGTTGATTGAACCTTTAAGAGATCTATTTAAAGACGAAGTCCGTGCCGTAGGTAAAGAGTTGGGTCTGCCGGCAGAAATTGTACAACGGCAACCTTTTCCAGGCCCTGGTTTAGCTATTCGTATCGTAGGTGAGGTAACAGAATCTCGCTTAGCAACACTGCGAGCTGCAGATGCGATTGCTCGTGAAGAACTAACTAATTCTGGTTTAGATGAGCAAGTATGGCAGATGCCAGTTGTGCTTTTAGCTGATGTTCGAAGCGTTGGTGTGCAAGGTGATGGTAGAACGTATGGGCATCCTATCGTGCTACGCCCAGTCACGAGCGAAGACGCTATGACTGCAGATTGGACTAGATTACCGTATGACTTACTTGCTAAAATTTCTAATAGGATTACGAATGAAGTTTTAGATGTAAACCGTGTAGTATTAGATGTAACAAGTAAGCCACCTGGAACTATTGAGTGGGAATAAAACAAGACGGCAAAGAGGGTAGTGCGTGTCTAAAAAAAAGAAAAAATCAGAAGAAAAATTATCTCTCAAAGCAGTTGTGACTGGTCGTGAATCTGATGCGAATGAGCCAATTGCTACTGAGGCGAATCCTCAAACTGAAATAGAGGATAAGCCTCCGATGCTGCCATCAGAGTATATGGCCAGCAAAACAGTTAACGTTACGCTCAAAAAAGAAGGTGACCAAGTAGTCACCATTACAGAAGATAGCACTGATGAACCTCAAGAAGCTGAAGATTACACTGTTGAAGAACTGGTTGCCCATGATGTTAAACCAGAAGTAAAAGAGAAACCAAAGCAATCAAATATTTGGCAAATCTGGGAAGAGCAACTTCAACAATATGGTGGTAAACAAAGCCTACTATTCTTTGAAAGCAACCCTGAAAAGTACATAGACCTTACGAACGCAGATTCTTCAGGTTTAGCACAATTACTAGGTGGTAGAAAGACCAGGCTTTCTCATCTTTTACGTGAACGTACTCCTTTCCGTCAAGGTCTCATTACCGCAAATGCTTTATTGCGAAAAATGTATGAACTTGCTGCAGAACAAGGCATTGACAGTGCTTTTATGGCCTGTGGTCTCGTTTCTGCTAAAGGCCGTGATGGTAAAGAAATTCATGCTCCTTTACTCCTGAGTCGTATTCAATTTGAGCCACGTGAAGGTGAAGAAGATTACGATGTCCAAATTTCACGTTCTGTAGGTATTAATCCAGCACTGGTTCGCTGGTTCTGGACCAACTACCGTATTGATTTAACTACATTAGGCCTTGAAGAGCTGGCAAACGCTGGTTTTAGGCTTGAAGTACTGCCAACTCTTGACCGAGTTAAAGCTGTTTCTTCAACCCATGTAGACGTTAAAACAGAAATCGGTTATTACATCGGTACTTTCGCAGACCTTGAAATTGTGCACCCACAAGATGTTATCGATCCGAAAAAGACCTTACTTGCAGCTCTTGCTGGTGAAGACGATGCACTAGAAGTGTATAAGGATAAAGACAATTTCAAACCAGTAGTTCAGCTAGATGATCGTGAACCGGAAAAAGAATTCCTTCTCCTTGATGCTGATGCTGAACAACAAGCTGTTATTGATGCTGCTGGCGAAGGGCAAAATGTCACAGTTCGCACGCCTCCAGGTTCAGGCGCTACTCAAACTGCAGTCAATGTCCTAGGTACTCTTGTTTCTCTTGGTAAACGTGTTCTGGTTGTGGCAGAGCGTCGTGCTGAGATTTCAGATGTTCTAGATAAACTCAAAGAGCTCCACTTAGATCATCTAGTTCTTGATGTAAGCCAAGCTCCAGATGTTAAGCCACAGCTTATTAATTCATTGCTTTGTCATGAAAAGGCAGAGCCTAAAGATGTAGCTGAACTATATGAAACTCTTAATTCTCAACGTGCTCAGTTGAAACAACATGTGGAGTCTTTGCATGAATTACGCCCTGAGTGGCGTTGTTCAGCTTTAGATGCAATGAAGAAGCTAGCGGCTATGAATCAGCTTCCAATTCCACCGCAAACTCAGGTACGTTTGGATCGTGCAACCTTGTCAAAGACTTTAGACCGTACTACTACTCGGAAAATGTTTGATGAGATTGCTCAACTAGGATATTTCCAAGACGGTACGCACCATAGCCAATGGTATCGTGCCGATATTCACAATAAAAAAGATGTTGAGATTGCCAAGAAGCTAGCTCAAGGTTTAGCGTATAAAGATTTTCCAGAACTTGTGCAACAAATGACTGCTATCGCAAAGTATTCTAATATCCGTTTGGCTAGAACGCCACAAGGATGGGGTCACCAACTTAAAGTTCTCATTTCCGTGCAAGAAAGTTTAGATACCTTCCAGCCAGATATTTTTGGTGTGGAACTCAGCGAAATGATTGCTGCAACTGCTCCTGCTTCATGGCGTCGTGCTGAAGATGTACAAATTGGTGCAATAGCAAGGAATCGTTTGAAGAAACAAGCAAAGAGTTTGATTCTTGAGGAAACTTCAATTCCAGTAGACCTCCATGAGGCATTGATTAGTGTTCAAGGGCAGTCACAACTGTGGGATGAGTTTGCTGTTGATGATTCCTTACCTCGAGTTCATCAAAACACTCAGTTAGTCTACAACAACTACTTAGAGGTTATGGATAAGCTAAGTCAACTCTCTCAATACCTTGAAACTACCTATGCTGGTGGTTCTCTATCTAAAATGCGGTATCAAGACCTTCAAAGTCGGCTAAACTCTCTAGCAGACGATGAAACTGTTCTTGAGAATCTGCCACGCACCAATGCGCTTGATGAGCGCCTGACTGATCGTGGTTTTAAAGATTTACTTGAAGATTGTATTGCTCGTAGGGTGCCAACAAGTCAACTACCTCAAGAGATTGAACTTGCTTGGTGGCAGTCAGTGCTTGAAGAAATGATTAAGACCGAAAAAGACAGCATCAACCTTGCTGATGGGCCTTCATTGCGTAAACTTCAAGCTGAGTATCGCCTCAACGATAAAGCGCATATTGCATCGTGTGCACAGCGTTTGGCTTACCACATGAAAGAAGGATGGGATGAAGCAGTTCAAGTCCACCCTCATCAAGCCAATGAACTCAGAGAGCTACTACGTGCTTATGCTGCTCCACTGCTACACGTATGGCAAGTTGCCCCAGATTTGTTGAATTTCTTAACACCTATTTGGATTGCTTCACCAGCCTCAATCAATGATATTCCTCGTGGAGTTCGTTTTGATACTGTTATGATTCTCAATGCGGCAAAAACTAATGTGGTTTCAGTTTTACCTGCCATTTCACGAGCTAGCCAAGTGATTGCTTTTGGTGATGATAGTCTTGCTGGCCCACAGCCTTTTACTGTAGAAATTTCTCAAGAACCACTTCGTTACGGAGCTGGACAAGATTCTCGCTCTGCTTTAGAAGCTTTAGATGCAGTATCAGTTCCGTTAAAGTTACGTACTATGTACCGTACTGCAGATGAGAAACTTGTTGAATTCTTACGCGAACAAGATTATTACAGTGATGTGAAACGTCTGCCGTTAGCTTCAACACTATTAGGCATTGAACCAGGTTTAAGTGTTCAATATGTTGCAAAGAATACTGGAATGGCTAATGGTGTTGATGGTTCTGTTGAATCTGTTGATGGCGAAGTCGATCATGTCATTCAAATGATTTTGCAGCATGTTCGCCGTAAGCCTGAAGAGAGCCTTGCTGTTATTACTGCTAGTAAGCTTCACGCTGATCGCTTAACAGATGCTTATATTGCGGCAATGGGCCAATACCCAGAGTTAGCTGTCTTTAACAAGCGTCATAACCATGTAGAACCTTTTGTGGCATTAGAGATTGAGCAAGCCTACGGTGTGATTCGCGAAAATATTATTTTCAGCCTTGGTTATGGACAAACTCCACACGGACGTGTGATTCATAACTTTGGTCCACTATCTGAAGCTGATGGTAAAGACTTATTCATTCAAGCCTTAACCCGTGGACAGAAAACGTTAACTTTTGTTTCATGTTTCAAAGCTGAAGATCTTGATGAAGCACGTTTAAAGTACGGTGCTAAAGGTGTCTATGAACTCCTAAAGTTCGCTGAAGAACACGGACTAACTGCAAATTATGGACAGAAGCTGATGCTTAAACAACCAGAAGTAACTTCTGGTACCCCTGATTCTTCTGACCCATTGACGCAAGATTTAGTCAGTCGTTTAGAAAACCGTGGCGTTAGAACACAACAAAAGTATGGGCAAGAAGTAGACGTTGCAGCATACTCTAGTGGACTAGTACAGGGTAGAAAGCTTAAAGACACCTTTGGTGAAGACGTGCGTCCACTTGCCATAGAGTCTGATGGAACAGCTAAGTACCGCTACATGAGCGTTCGCGAGCGTAACAGAATCAGGCCACAAATGTTTGAGACATATGGATGGCGATACATGCCTTTATGGTCAACAGAGGTTTTCACAAACCCAGATTTGTGTGCTGTATCAATTGACTCCTATCTTCAAGGTGCAACAGATGAAACTCCAGCCCCTGAGCTTGAAGAAGATACTACCAATTCCGATGATGCTCACAGCAAAGGTATAGATGAAGAGAAAGAATCTGAACTCGAAAGACTTTCCTCAAGCTCAGAAGAAACCGGAAACCAAGAAGCCTAAACCTGCTGTCAGCTTGTCTCAGTCAGTTTTGAAGCAGAAAGCCACTTCTGACGTAGACACCGATGTCAATGCCTCTGGGAAGGATCAATGGTACCAGGAGCAGCGCCCTCCTCATTGGGAGTAAAAGTTTGCAATCTGATGAGAAACTTTTCATGCTGGGCTTTGGCAACTTCCACAGCCTGCTTTTCTGGAACCTGTAACACTATAGTTCTTGGTGAGCTTGAAAGGACTTTGAGATTTGAAAAGTCCTTTTGAGAAGCCAGAAGAGTAACTGTAACAGTATCATTTTCAGAAATTGACGCCAAAATACTTTCATCAACGTTACTTAAAGGTACAGCTTGGTGTTTAGCTGCCAAAGCTTGAGGCGGTTTAACCGTAGGGTTTAAGGTGTTAATCTGTGGGCAATGTTGCTCTGGTGGTTTTACAGCATTAATGATGATAGTGAAGAATAAAGCTGCTATTACAATGAGCAAGGGTTTTCTATAGCGTGCTGCCAGTGCTAAAATCTTTTCCATCTAGCCACCATAACCAAACCCAGTATCGAGTAAAACCTTTGTGGAGAAACTTAAATGTTCCTTAAAAGCTGCAATCTAGAATGTGTAAATTTCTCCAGCAGAAGTGATTGCGTAATCAACTTTAATATCGTGCTCTTCAACGGGTAAGTCTTGGATTATTTCCTCAGGATAAACCAGAGCTACCATTTTTTGTTTCGCATCCAAATTTTCAAGCGCACGATCATAAAATCCGCCGCCTTGCCCCAAACGGCTACCATTGTTGCTCACTGCAAGAGCAGGAACAACGAAAAGGTCTATAGCTTCCCTTGGCGTGCTGGCTATTGATTCTGAAATTTCATAAAATCCTGGAATCTCAGCTTGATGCAATTCTTTTTGTGATGTAAAAGTTTTCCATTCAAGAGTTTTTCCAGCACGATACGGCAAGAAAATGGTATGCCCATCGTTGTGTAAATCTTGAATTAAGGAATGTGTATCTGGTTCTGTTCCATAAGAATAGTACAGGGCAATAGCGGATTTTTGGAGTTGGAGAGCTGAAAGTAATTTCCTGAAAGCAGGTGTTATAGAAGTTTGAAGCTCATGATGTTTTCGTTGTGCTCGCAGTAATTTTCGTGTTTCGGTTTTATTACTAAAAGCAAAAAATTCATGGTTAGCGTTCATAGGTATAGTATCCTGAATAAATGGAAAATAAACAAAATAACCCTAAAATCACTAAGGCAGTGATTCCAGCAGCAGGCTTGGGTACACGTTTCTTACCAGCCACAAAAGCGATTCCAAAAGAGATGCTACCAGTTGTAGATAAACCAGCTATTCAATACGTCGTTGAAGAAGCAGTTAATGCAGGTTGTGACGATATCTTAATGATTAACGGTCGTAACAAGGGTAGCCTTGAAGATCACTTTGACCACATGCCTGAACTTGAAGCAAACTTGAAAGAAAAAGGCAAAGATGAATTGTTAGACAAGGTCAACTATTCTACAGAACTTGCAAATATTCAGTATATTCGTCAAGGTGAACCTAAAGGTCTAGGGCATGCAGTATTGATGGCAAAGAGTCATATTGGTAATGAATCTTTCGCAGTTCTTTTAGGTGATGATCTCATTGACGAGAACGATACCCTTCTTAAAGATATGGTTGCTGTAGCAGAAAAGACTGGTGGATCAGTGATTGGTCTCATGGAAGTTGCGCCAGAAGAGATTAGTGCATATGGCTGTGCAGATGTTTCTGATGAGGATGGTCTGACTAGAATTAACACTATGGTTGAAAAGCCAGATGCTAAAGATGCTCCTTCTAATCTTGCTGTTATTGGTCGCTATGTTCTAGCACCTGAAGTTTTTTCTGTTTTAGAAAATACCAAGCCAGGTAAAGGTAATGAAATTCAGCTAACTGATGCTTTGAATGAAATGGCTGGAGATAAAAACTCTCATGGCGTGTATGGTGTTGTTTTCAAAGGTAATCGTTATGATACTGGAGATAAACTTGAATACATCAAAGCTATTGTCCAGTTAGCATCTAACCGTGATGATTTAGGTCCTGGTCTTAATCCTTGGCTTAAAGAGTACGCTTCTAAACTGAACTAAACACATGTATTTTAATTATTGGCCTGTGACGCTTCGTCATGGGCCAATAGTTTTGCGTCCCATTTCTCGGCACGATAGAAAACAATACTATGCTGTAAAGTTCGCAAATAAGCAGTGGCTTCAAGAATGGGAAGCTACTACACCTGAGGGTACTACAGAGTTGCCTTTTAGTGTGCTACGAAAAGTTTTAAATCGTGAAGCTAAACAAGGTAGAATGTTACCTTTTGTCATTGAGCATGAGGGACAACTCATAGGTCAATTAACGGTGGGAAACATTCAATATGGTTCTGCAAGTTCAGCAAATATCGGCTACTGGATTTCTCAAGAGTTTGCTGGCAGAGGCTATGTGCCACTAGCTGTGGCAATGGCTGTAGATTATTGCTTTCATGAGCTACTCTTGCATCGAATTGAAGTTCACATTCGTCCAGAGAATCTTAACAGTTTGCGCGTGGTTCAAAAGTTAGGTTTTCGTGAAGAAGGATACCGCAGGGCCTATTTGCACATTAACGGCAAGTGGGCAGACCATATTTCTTTTGCTTTGTGCAAAGAAGATGTGCAGGGTTATCTTGTTGATACGCTGTAAAATTAGGGTTTAAAAATTTTATTTTGCCACCCTTTGACTGATATACTTTAAGAAGATTATTTATCTACTTCCCATCTTCTTGGATAAATTCTCTTGTACATTGATGTGTGATTGAAAAGGTAGTAGTGACTTTTAGGATGTCTCAAGTTTCTCAGAAGATGCAGGGAAGTAGTTCAGCCCAAATACTTGCTGGTGTTACTTTTGCTCTTGTTTGCGCTACGGTTATTACAGCAATTTTCTCTTTTCGACTTGAAAAATCTTTTATTGTTCCAATTATTTTGGCAGTATTAACTATTGTTAGTTTTTTCCTAATGCGTAACGCTAAAAATAATTCTTTAAAAGGTTTGATAGCTGCAGGTGGTATTGCTTCACTTGCTGGTAATCAAGTAGCACGTCGTAAGAACACAGCAGTTAGTGTTCCACAAGTTGCTCACGCTCCAGAGGCTAATGCCCCTATTGGATTACGTGTTGCAAAAACAGGTATTCCTGCTTTAACTACAGCAGATGTACAAGCTCAAATAGCGGAAAAAAACTTCACAGAGAAAGCTCCTAAAGTGTTTACTAATTCCAAAACCTCACAATCATTTCAAACTCCTGCTCAACCACATGCCATTACAGATGTAGACGAATTCATTAAGTCTTTGCGAGAGCCACTTCCTGTT
>JASGFC010000039.1:0-8083 GCA_047605865.1 Micrococcaceae bacterium
GTCATTGGACGTATTCTTTTTAATATCTGATTCCTTAATCTCTCACTTTAGTATACTCAGCACAAAAGCTTGCGAGTAGTAAACTGAAAACACAAAGAAGAAAGATGAGCATGGTTGGTAAAGAATTCAATGGGAACATAGGGCGCCTTTTTGCTACACCACTTAATGAGAAAAACATTCCTGCTGGTTCATGGTATTCGCTGCCTATCGTTGAAGACCATAATCCACTTGTGCCTCTTGGCCCGTACTCTTGCTCTTTTGATGGCTCTCATGAACTTTTTACTATGGGTGTTTACTATGGCGAATACAGTAATTCTCCTTACTTCGGGAAAAAACTCAATGGCGCTCTTTTGGGTATGTATATGCGGCAAGAAGCAGCAGAACAACTAGTTAGCATCCAACGTCAGCTACCCGAAGGGTACGCCTTCGTGCTCTTTGATGCTTATCGTGATTACGATGTTCAGAAATCTTTGCACGAAGAACACATAAAATTACTCAAAGAGTTACACCCTGAGTGGGATGAGGCACAGCTGTTAGCCGCAACAGAACCTTTCATCGCATATCCATCAATAGACTTTAGTAAACCAGCCCCACACAACACTGGGGGAACTGTAGACCTTGCACTCTTCCATATGGACCTTGAAACAGCACGCAGACGCCAGCAACTCCTTAACACTCTTGGCACGATGGCACCCACTGCTGATGAGCGTGCAAAAACTGAACAAGAACTAGCTACACTGCTACTTACTCAAGGACAACAACTTGACTTTGGTACACCGTTCGACGATGCAACCACCAGAGCTAAGACTACTTATTTTGAAGAGCTAGCAATTCAAGGGAAGTTGAGCAGCTCAGAACAAGAATGCTTAAAAAACCGAAGGTTCTTCACGCACACGATGGAAGCCCATAACTTTCAAGTCCTTGAAAGTGAATGGTGGCACTATAACCACATTAAGACCCAATCTGGCGCTTTTTATTCTGGGCAAACTCATGCTCAGTGGGGTCCGGCCGTGTTTGATGAGAAGTGCACTGCACACGAGGCGTTAAGACAAGAACGGTATCAGCAGCTTTCAGGCACAAAGCGTGAAACTGAACACTTAGCTTCAAATTCTCTCGGACGTTACCCCGTGTATGAGCTTAATCCCACGTGATAACTTTTCGTGAACAAAAACTTCTTCGGGAGAAAAGGTTATCTTCGTGAGAAAAAGCTCACGAAAATAACCATTACTCATGGAGTGGACACAAAGCTGCACAATGTCAAAGCTGTAAACTATACATAAAACTAGAAAGGAAAGCTAGCATGGCAGATTCATCATTTGACGTAGTCAGCAAAGTAGACAAACAAGAAGTAGCAAACGCACTCAATCAGGCTTCAAAAGAGATCTCTCAACGATATGACTTCAAAGGAGTAGGCGCATCTATTGAAGAATCCGGAGATAAGATCACCATCAAAGCTAATGCAGAAGAACGTGCTAAAGCAGTGTTAGATGTCTTCCAATCAAAATTAGCAAAGCGTGGTATTTCACTGAAATCACTTGATGCTGGCGAACCACAAGCTTCTGGTAAGCAGTACATCATTGAGGCTAGTCTCAAAGAGGGTATTGATAAAGACAATGCTAAGAAAATCACTAAGTTGATCAAAGAAGATGGCCCAAAAAGTGTCAAAGCTTCAATTCAAGGTGAAGAAGTTCGTGTAAGTTCAAAGAGTCGTGATGACCTACAAGCAACTATTGCCTTGTTGAAGAAGGCAAAACTAGACGTAGACTTGCAATTTGTGAATATGCGCTAAAGTGTAGCACTAAAAATTCCCCTCAAGCTAGGGGAATTTTTTATTGCTCTTTCCTAGAAATCTCAACCATTTCATCTCGAGGCACTACTTTAATACGCTCACGCTCTACACCTTCATAAGCAGCACCTAAAGATTTTTCGTGCTCATCAAGAGCTAACCAACCATCCCAAGTGGTGTACTTAATGCCCTTATCTTCAAGAAGTTTAAGGATGCTATCTTCATCGGTGTCTTCAATCTCTGGCATACGAGAAGCATCAACATCTTCAGTAAGGTGCTTAATAGTTTCCATCGCATCCGACTTTGTATGACCAATGAGCCCAACAGGACCGCGCTTAATCCAGCCTGTGCAATAAAGACCTTCTAGTGCTTTACCGTCAGTATCAATAACTCGACCTTCATCATTAAGAATGACACCCTTTTGATGATCATAAGGAATCTGGTCTAACTCACTACCAAAATAGCCAATAGCACGATACACCGCCTGAACAGGGTACTCCTGATACTCACCGGTAGCTTCAACTTTGCCAGCACCTGCGAGCTTATTTCGCTCAAATTTAATCCCTGTAACTTTTCCGTCTTCGCCTTTGATTTCTACTGGGTTGTGAAGAAAATGGAGGTGCAAGCGCCTGCTAGCACCCGTACCTTCATCATCAAGAAGCCAGTTCTGTAGCGTTTTCATCATGGTTTTTGTCTGATTGTTTGACTCAATCTCTGCCATATCTTCTTCATCTAAATCAAAATCTTCAGGATAGAGCACGATATCAACATCAGGAACATTACCAAGCTCACGTAACTCAAGAGGGGTAAATTTGATGTTTGCTGGGCCACGACGACCAAATACGTGCACATCAGTAACAGGAGATTGTTGAAGCCCTTGGTAGACGTTATCAGGGATTTCAGTAGAGAGTAAATCATCTGCATGCTTAGCTAGCATTCTTGCCACATCCAGTGCAACATTTCCATTACCAATAACAGCAATTTCTTTAGCTTCTAATGGCCAGCTACGAGAAACATCAGGGTGACCATCGTACCAAGAAACAAAATCTGCAGCACCAAAAGAACCTTCCAGTTCAATTCCTTTAATATCTAAATCTGCGTCTTTAATAGCACCGGTAGCAAAAATAATGGCATGATAGCGCTGTTGTAATTCTTCTAAGGAAAGGTCAGTACCGTAATCTACGTTACCGATAAAACGAATATCACCACGATCCATGACTTTATGTAAAGCTGTGATGATACCTTTAATGCGTGGATGATCAGGTGCCACTCCATAGCGAATCAGACCGAAAGGTGCTGGATAACGGTCAAAGATATCAATACTAACGTCAAAATCTTTTTCAGCTTTAGTTAAAATATCAGCTGCATAGACACCGGCAGGGCCAGCACCAATGACTGCTACACGTAGCTTCTTCATTGTTTCCTTTTCTATTTATCACGCTCTACCATTGCCATAGCGAAGTCTTGTAGAGCTTTCTTCGCTGAATTATCTGGCAATGGATCAAGTAAATCTTTAGCTTCTTGGGCATATTTTCTGGCAATATTCCAAGCTTGCTGAGTTTCTTCACTTTCTGAAAGTAAAGCAATAGCTGCTTGAACTTGTTCATCTGTGCCATTTTCTGCTGCCTTAATAACCTTCAGCTCAGCTGGGTTACCCTTTTTCTCCAGTAAAAGTACCGGTAAAGTTGGTATACCTTCTTTAAGGTCAGTTCCTCGCACTTTTCCAGATTGATCAGAGTCACTAGTGACGTCGATGATGTCATCAACCAGCTGGAAGGCAGTACCTACCTTTTCACCATAAGCACGAAGTATACCTCTGGTCTTACGATTAGCACCAGCAAACATAGCACCATATTCTCCTGCTGTTGCAATCAATGAACCAGTCTTATCTAAAATAACTTGCAGATGGTACTCATAAGGATCTTCATCACTAGGAGGAGCTACACTTTCGTGAAGTTGACCTAAACAAAGTCGCTCAAAGGTTTGAGCCTGAATACCAAGTGCTTCACCGCCCAAGGCAGAAATAATTAAAGAAGCTTTTGCAAGTAGCAAGTCACCTGTTAAGATTGCTGCATTATTGCCCCATAATGCATGAGCAGTTGCTGTTCCTCTCCGCAAATCTGCATTGTCCATCACATCATCGTGATAAAGAGTTGCCAAGTGCGTTAACTCAGTGACAACAGCTGCATCAATAACCTTGCTATTAATTCCTTCGGGACCAAATTGTGCACTGAGTAGAGTAAGAAATGGACGAATTCTTTTCCCACCAGCTAACATCAAGTGTTTTGACATTGTGCTTGTGAATAAATCTTTTTGAGTAAGGTATGTATCGAGGCGTTTTTCAACCTCTTGCATAGCTTCTAATATTTCTTGTGTGAGCTGAGGGTCTAGATGATCGATTCCAAAAGCAGCTGGTAGTGTTTTCACCTTACACCCCAGCCTTCGGTGTAAGTTGCTCCAGCAGTTTAATTACTCTATCATCAAGGTGTTGATCTTGAGTATTAGATAAATTAGCCATTGTTTTAACTACCAGACGCATTAAAGCAGGAGTACGGATTCCTGCACGAACCGCAGCCTTCATGACCTGAGGTTTACCAATAAGTTCAGCCATAAGCCGTCCTTGAGAAAAGTGCGCCCCCCAAGCCTGCGCTAAATCTTGAGTATACTGCTGCAAAATGGCATCTTGGCGTGGTGAACCGTGCGCTTGAACTACACGAGCTGCAGCGTATCGTGCTGATTCCATTGCGTAAGAAATTCCTTCACCATTAAATGGACTAACCATGCCTCCAGCATCCCCTAGGAGCAACAAGCCACTATCGTAGTGAGGCGTGCGATTAAATCCCATAGGTAATGCTGCACTCATCATTTTACCTTGCATCGTCTCAGGGGTAAATTCCCAAGCTGGGTCAAGTCCAGAAACCCATTCATTAAGTACTTTTTTATAATCAATTTTGCCAAACTCTTGAGAAGAGTTAAGAATACCTAAACCAACATTACAAGTACCGTCTCCTAGGCCAAAAATCCAGCCATAGCCAGGTAATAGCTTATTTGACTCTGGAGTGTTAAGTTCAAGCCAACCTTGCATCCACGGGTCATTGGTCATAGGGCTCTCATAATAAGCTCGAACTGCAACACCCATTGGTCTATCATCTCTTTTTTCAAGACCGCGAGCCAAAGCTGTTCTACTAGATACTCCATCACAAGCTAACACGATAGGGGCATTAAAAGTTGCAGATTCGCCGGTTTTTCTGCCTCGCTCATCAAGGATACTTGCCTTTACTCCGCTGACTCTGCCAGTTTTGTCTTCAATCAGTTCAGCAAAAGAATGGTTTTCATAAAGGTGAGCACCTGCTTTAACAGCATGTTGTACTAAGGTGTGGTCAAAGGTGTATCGTGTAGAGATAAGTCCGTAGGAAGGGAAATCTCCCTGTGGCCAAGGATATTCAACACTACGTTTGTTGGCTACAATTTTCAATCCTTTAGTGCGTTTCCATCCTTTGCCATCGTGAGGTAGATTCATCAATTGCATTTCGTGAACAGCTCGCGGAGTTAAACCATCGCCACAGACTTTCTCACGCGGAAAAGAACTCTTTTCAAGGAGTGCAACATTGAGTCCAGCATCAGCTAAATAATATGAAGCAGTTGAACCAGCTGGTCCAGCACCAATTACAACAACGTCAAAATCTTTCATTAATCTTTTACGGGTTTATAGGCACGATGAATTGCCACGATACCTCCAGAGAGGTTTTTATACGTGACCTTAACCCAACCAGAGTTTTTAATCCACGTAGCTAATTCAGCTTGGTCAGGCCAAGCTTGAATTGTTTCAGCTAGGTAGATGTATGCTTCAGGGTTTGAGCTAACACTACGAGCAATAGCAGGTAATGCCCGTAGTAAATATTCTTTGTAAAAAGATGAGAATATAGGCACATTGGGGTGGGAGAATTCACACACAACTAACATGCCACCTGGTTTTGTTACCCTTAACATTTCGCTGAGTGCTTTTTTAGGGTCTTGAACATTACGCAAACCAAAAGAAATAGTAGCTGCATCAAAAACATTATCTTTAAAAGGTAAATCCATGGCATCACCTTCAACAAAATTAATGTTGGGGCGCTGTTTTTTGCCTACTGCAATCATGCCAGGTGAAAAATCACATGCTGTAACATCTACACCGGCTGCAGCAAACGGCTCGCTTGAAACACCGGTTCCAGCAGCTAAATCTAAGAGCTTTTGCCCAGCTTTCATATTTAAAGTGTTAACAACCTTTTTTCGCCATACACGATCTTGACCAAAGGAGAGGATATCGTTAGTGACATCATACTTTTCAGCTACACCGTCAAACATTGACGATACTTCGCTTGGTTTTTTATCTAAAGAGGCGCTACTCATACTTCAATTCTCTCATAAATATCTAGCGTGATTCTATTCACACTCTAATTCTTTCAAAAACAGTATGCGAAGAGTATTCATCAGAGACCTTGAACTAAGTAAATGTATGATGAAGAAGGAAGGAAACTAACTCAGATGAAGAAAATTTACTCACATACTTTGCACGATATGGACGAGTGGTTTGATATAGCAAAAAATTCTTGTCACGAGTTTGTTTGGATTCGCGAAGATTCATTAGGTGAAAACTTTCAAAAATTTGCTTTTGGTGAACTTGTTTCACGTGAAACATCTACTATTTCTGAGCTTCAACAATGGTGGCAGCACCTTAGTGACGAAAATTCAGCGCAACTTACTTCATTTGTCAGCATTGCTTTTGATAAAACTTCTTCTTGGAAATGTAAAGCAAGCATCCCTCAATTTCTCTTTGAACAAACTGCAAGGGGGAAGAGCATCACCTTCTTTTCTTTTGAAAGAATCAACATCGAAAGTATGGGGGAATTACTTCAACAACTTAAAGATACGAAACAACAACAGCCCGGCATTCTCGAAGAAACAGGAAAATCTTTATCTGATCAGAATTGGATGGATGTAGTTTCACAAGCATTAGACTTAATGAAAAGCACAGAACTAGAGAAAATCGTGCTTTCTCGTAAAGTTTCTTACTCTGCCAATGTTCCAATAGCTACCGCTGAAGTTCTCAATAAGCTGCGTCAACACTATCGGCAATGTTGGGTTTATGGTTACCAAGGCTTTGTAGGTGCCACACCTGAAATGCTTGTTGAAGTTCATGATAGAACTGCTAAAGCTCGGGTTCTTGCTGGCACACAATCACGCTCAATAGGAGAAGAACCAACACTCTTAGAAAGCAAAAAAGAACTCAATGAGCATCAGCTTGCCATTGACTCTCTAGCAGAAACTCTGCAGACTGCTTCTGTAACATTAAAGATTGAAGGCCCATTTACCTTAGAACTTCCCAATGTGTGGCACCTAGCTAGTGATGTTAAAGCTACCTTGAATACACCAGTTCATATTCTTGAATTAGTTAAAAAACTTCATCCCACTGCAGCAGTAGGAGGAACGCCACGAAATAAAGCTGTAGCTCTTATCAACGAGTTAGAAAACTACGATCGTGGTCCATACACTGGACCTGTAGGGTGGATGAACTCTCAAGGAGAAGGGCAGTTTGGAATAGCTTTGCGTTGTGGACTTATTAACGGAAACAATATTGACCTCTACGCAGGATGTGGCATCGTGCCAGGAAGCGATCCAGTCAAAGAGCTCGCAGAAACAGAGCACAAAATGCTACCGATGCGCCAAGCTTTACGAGAATTATTCGCCTAAATCTTTCTTCTCTTTATGCGCTGCAATACCATCAGGGTCCACATTGCTTTTAGCAGTCATCGTCAAAATTGCTGAAATCATGAGTGAAATAATAAAAACAACACCGAAAGCAATAAACGCCAAATCAAAACGTGGCTTATGGACCCAACCACCTGTGGCAACAATGAAAACGCAGACAGCAGCAACCACAGCTAAAAGTGCTGAAAAGAGAAGCGGCCCTTTATAATCAGGACTAGACTGACGAATTTTACCCATATGTACTATTCTAGCCAAAGTTTTTGTTCATGTTAACAAAACGTGAATATTTACCTTGGAACACAACTTCAATATCTCGAGTTGGACCATTACGGTGCTTTGCAAGAATAAGGTCTGCTTCACCAACTCGTGGACTTTCTGGGCCTTCATATACTTCAGGGCGATGCAAAAGAATTACCATATCTGCATCCTGCTCAATAGAGCCAGATTCACGGAGGTCAGAAATCATTGGTTTTTTATCTGTACGCTGCTCGCTAGCACGATTCAACTGGCTGAGAGCAACTACTGGCACATCCAACTCTTTTGCTA
>JASGFC010000040.1:0-8040 GCA_047605865.1 Micrococcaceae bacterium
CAAAAGCCAAGGAGCTAAATCTTCCAGGAATGCCAGTAGTTGCAGAATCGGCACAAATTGCCAGAGACCTTGTGTTAGCACAAGCTACGGGTGTTCACTATCATGTGTGTCATGTTTCTACGAAAGAAAGCGTCCGCTTGATACGTGATGCTAAAAAAGCAGGTATTTCTGTCACTGCAGAGGTTACACCGCATCACTTACTATTGACAGACAGCGATATTCCTGAAGATTCCGGACTATGGAAAATGAATCCGCCTTTACGTAGCAAAGCAGATCAAGAGGCATTGATAGCTGCTTTGCTCGATGGCACAATTGACTGTATCGCCACGGATCATGCTCCACACACTCTTGCAGAAAAACAGCAATCGTTTATCAAGGCGCCATTTGGAATTGTGGGCGTTGAGTTTGCTTTCCAGTTGTTATACACACATTATGTGAAGCCTGGAATTTTCACTCTGGAACAGTTGATATCTTGGCTTTCGCTTAACCCTGCAAAGATTTTCGGATTAAATGCTGGAAATCTTGAAGAAGGCGCAGTGGCAGATATTGCAGTCTTTGACCTTGATAATGAGTACACACTTAAGGCAGCTGATCTCTTATCTAAAGGAAAAAATACACCGTTTCTTGAGGAGAAATTATGGGCAGAAACAATGTTTACGTGGGTAGCAGGAAAGCTCGTATGGCAAAAAGATGAGGTTAAGTAAATGAAGCGCTTGTTGATTTTAGCAGATGGCACATGTTTTACTGGAGAAAGTTTTGGGGCATCATGCGCAACAGTTGGTGAAGTAGTCTTTACTACAAGCATGACTGGCTACCAGGAAACACTCACTGACCCAAGTTTTAACGGTCAAATTATCACTTTTACCTATCCAATGGTTGGCAATTACGGCATCAACCGTGATGACAACGAATCCATTGTGCTCAGTTGTAAAGGTGTTGTTGTTAAAGAGCATGCCCGAGTAGCCAGCAATTGGCGTAGTAAAATGACCTTCTCAGAATTTCTTGAAAAGCACGATATTCCAGGAATTTCTGGTGTTGACACAAGAGCACTAACTCGAAAAATCCGCGAGCACGGAACTTTAAAAGCAGCTATTGTTGATGCCGATAGTGATAAAGAAGAAGTACTAGCGAAGCTACAAACTATTGACTTACCCGATAATCAAGTGGCTCAAGTTTCAACAACAAAAGCATACCCAAGTCCTGGAACTGGTTATAAAGTAGCAGTTGTAGACTTTGGTTTAAAGCACAGTATCTTGCGTGAGCTTGCTAAACGCAAGTGCAATATAACTGTTTTACCTTACACAGCTACCGCCGAGGATATCCTTGATATAGCTCCTGATGGTGTGATGCTTACTAACGGGCCAGGAAACCCTAAAAGCTTGCCAGAAGCACTTGAAATGATTCAAGGTGTGCAAGGCCGAATTCCACTTTTTGGTATTTGCCTTGGACACCAATTATTTGCGCTCGCAAATGGTGCAGACACATACAAAATGAAGTTTGGGCATCGTGGGTTAAACCATCCGGTGCGTGACCTTGAAACTGGTAGGATTGATTTCACTTCTCAGAACCATGGCTATGCAGTAGCAGCAGAGACCATTGATGAGTCCAAACTTATCGTTACGCATCAAGAAATAAATGATAAGTCAATTGAGGGTATCAGGCATCGGAAGGATTCAGCTTTCACTGTGCAGTATCATCCAGATGCAGCTCCAGGACCACATGATGCCGCGCATTTATTTGATCGATTTATTGACATGATGGATAACTGGAAGAAGGAACAGTAAATGCCAAAGCGCGTAGATCTTAAAAAAATTATGGTTATTGGTTCTGGGCCTATTGTTATCGGTCAAGCTGCAGAGTTTGATTATGCTGGAACCCAAGCGTGTCTTTCCCTGAAGGAAGAAGGCTACGAGGTAGTTTTAGTTAATTCTAATCCTGCTACCATCATGACGGATAAAGAAATTGCTGACAAGGTCTATATTGAGCCTATTACTTTTGAGTTTGTATCACAGATTTTACGTAAGGAAAGACCAGATGCTTTGTTGCCAACTCTTGGTGGACAAACTGGACTCAACATGGCAATGGAATTAGCAAAATCTGGGATTTTAGCTGAACTTGATATTGAGTTATTAGGTACTAAATTAGATGCTATTGATCAGGCTGAAGATCGTGATTTATTTAAGAAGTTGATGGAGGAGCTAGGGCAGCCAGTTCCAGAGTCTGAGATTGTTAATACGGTTGCTCAAGCAGTAACTTTTGCACAAGAGATTGGTTACCCGATTATCGTGCGCCCTGCCTTTACCCTTGGTGGTTCTGGTGGTGGAATTTGTGCTGATGAAGCTGAACTACGCAATATTGTTGATAATGGCCTCAAACAATCGCCTGTCAATCAATGTTTGATTGAAAAAAGTATTGCAGGTTTCAAAGAAATTGAATACGAAGTTATGCGAGATGCTGCAGATAATGCCATCGTGGTCTGTAATATGGAAAATTTTGATCCTGTTGGTGTGCACACAGGAGATTCTATTGTTTTTGCGCCGAGCCAAACCTTAAGTGATTACGAGTATCAAATGCTACGTGATGCGTCTTTAACAATTATTCGTGCTTTGAAAATTGAAGGTGGCTGTAATGTGCAGTTAGCTTTAGATCCAGACAGTTTCAATTACTATGTCATTGAAGTTAATCCACGTGTTTCTAGATCTTCAGCGTTAGCCAGCAAAGCAACAGGGTATCCCATTGCTAAACTGGCAGCAAAAATTGCAGTTGGTTTAACTTTGGATGAAGTAAAAAACCCGGTAACGGAAAGTACCTACGCACTTTTTGAGCCAGCTTTAGACTATGTGGTAGCAAAGATTCCACGGTGGCCTTTCGATAAATTTGAAGCAGGTGAACGGCTCCTTGGTACGCAAATGAAAGCCACCGGTGAGGTTATGGCAATCGGACGCAATATTGAGCAGTCTTTACTTAAAGCAGTGCGTTCCTTAGAGATTGGTGCAGATCACCTTGAGCTTCCAGAACTAGCTACAGTGAGTGAAGACGATTTACTTGAAAAAGTTGTTAAACCACAAGATGATCGGCTCTTTTATGTAGCTGAAGCAATTCGCAGAGGGTATTCAATTACAGAACTTTCTGATTACACTAAAATTGACGTATTTTTCTTGGATAAAATTTTACATATCATTGAAATTGAGCAAGAATTAGCTGCAAACCCTCACGATATAACGGTGTTAGAAAATGCTAAACAAAACGGTTTTGGAGACACTAAAATCGCAGAGCTCTGGCAGCAATCTTCTGGTGAAATTCGCCAGTTACGTCAAGAGAACGATATTGTCCCTGTTTATAAAATGGTTGATACGTGTGCTGCTGAGTTTGCTTCTAAAACTCCTTACTTTTACAGTACGTATGAATCTGAAAATGAAAGTATACAAAATGAGAAACCTGCAATTTTAGTGCTAGGTTCTGGGCCAATCAGAATTGGGCAAGGTGTAGAGTTTGATTATGCTACTGTTCATTCAGTCAAAGCTATTCAAGCAGCTGGTTATCAGGCAATTATTATGAATAGTAACCCTGAAACTGTTTCTACAGATTTTTCTATCTCTGACAAACTTTATTTTGAACCACTGACTCTTGAAGATGTTCTCAATGTTATTGATGTAGAGCAGCCTGTCGGTGTTATCGTGCAATTTGGTGGACAGACAGCCATTAACCTAGCTAAGCCTCTGAGTGATGCTGGTGTGCGAATTCTAGGTACTAGTATTGTTGATTTAGACAGAGCTGAAGATAGAGATTTATTTGAACAAGCTTTGCAGGAATTAGACGTGCCACAACCACCTGGTGCTACAGCAACAAATGAAAGTGAAGCTGTGGCTATTGCCCAAAAATTAGGTTATCCAGTCCTAGTGCGACCAAGTTACGTTTTGGGCGGTAGAGCCATGGAAATCGTATCTCATGAAAATGATCTTGTGGGTTATATGCGCAGTGCCGTCAAAGCTTCACCTGAGCACCCAGTACTAGTTGATAGCTATTTAGTGGGTAAAGAATGTGAAGTTGATGCAATCTGTGATGGTGAAACTGTGCTCATTCCTGGAATTATGGAGCACATTGAGCGTGCTGGTGTGCACTCTGGTGATTCAATGGCAGTGTACCCACCTCAGGGTTTATCGCCTGAAATTATTGACACGATTGTAGATTATACGAAACGTTTAGCCCTTGGTTTGAATTGTATTGGATTGATGAATGTCCAGTTCGTGGTTCATGATTCACAAGTGTATGTGATTGAAGTTAACCCGCGAGCTAGCCGCACAGTACCATTCTTAAGTAAAGTTACTGGCATCCCAATGGCTCAATTAGCGACTCGAGCTATCCTTGGTGAAAAATTAACAGATATGGGGTACCAAGATGGATTGTACCCGGCAGCAAGTCAAGTACATCTTAAGGCTCCAGCTTTTTCTTTCAGTAAACTACAAAAAGTTGATACCAATCTTGGTCCAGAGATGAAATCAACAGGTGAAGTAATGGGTTCAGCTGAAAATGTTGAGAAGGCTCTTTACAAAGCTTTTGAAGCTTCTGGGATGCATATTCCAGAACACGGTACAATTCTATTTTCTATTGCTGATGAAACAAAAACTGAAGCATTAGAATTGGCGCAACGTTTTGAAAAAATTGGTTTTAATATCTTAGCAACTAGTGGTACCGCTGATTACTTTACTCGTGCTGGAATTAGCGTCAAAACAATCGCTAAAATTAGAGAAAAAGATAGCCAGAATACTATTATTGATGCTTTACGAGAAGGCGAAATTCAAGCAGTTATCAATACTGTTGATAAAAACCGTAAAGATACCTCTGAAGATGGGTTTGTCATTAGACGCTCCGCTGTTGAACAAGGGGTGCCACTGTTTACCTCACTCGATACAGCAGAAGCTATCTTAAGAGTATTAGAGTCTCGCTCTTTTGCTGTGCAGGCTATTTAAGGTAGGTGTAGCAGTTGCGACAAGAAGATATGAAAATTGTGGCTCAACGTCAGCTTGCCCCTGATATTTTTGAAATGACAATAACTGGTGAGATGGTCCATGAAATCACAGAACCGGGGCAGTTTTTGAATATTTTAATCCCACAAAAAGATTTAGTACTGCGCAGACCCTTGGGCATTAGTAGTGTTGATAAGGGTGCTTCAAGCTGTCAGTTTATTTATCGGGTATCAGGTGCTGGAACTAAAGTTTTAGCTTCTTTGGCAACAGGGGATACCTTGGATGTTTTAGGTCCTTTAGGGCAAGGTTTTAAGCTTGATGGGTTAACAGCAGCCAATCGCGTCTTCATTATTGGTGGCGGCATTGGCGTACCACCACTGTACGAACTTTCTCGACAATTAGTGAACTTAGGCATTGAGCCTCAACACTTTTTTGGGTTTACATCTAAGGCAGTGAAATACTATGAAAATGAATTCGCCGCTCTAGGTGAGGTAAAAATTGCAACTGATGATGGTAGCTACGGTTTTAAGGGCAATGTTGGTCAGCTGGTAGCTTTAGAGCCGGATAGTCCAACTGCTGTTTTTGCTTGTGGCAACGAGGGGTTACTGCGAGCAGTTGAGACTCAGTTTCTGGGTAAAGTGCCAAATGTTCAGCTTTCTTTAGAAGCTCGCATGGCCTGTGGTATTGGAACGTGTTATGCCTGCGTTTGTCATCTTTCAGATGATCCTACTGGGGTAAAGAGTGTGAAAATTTGTGATGATGGTCCAGTATTTCAGGCAGGTCAGGTGGTTTTGCCATGAACAAAATTGCTGTAGAGCTTCCGGGTTTATCCCTTAAAAATCCAATTATGCCCGCAAGCGGTTGTTTTGCTTTCGGTCAAGAGTACGCTGATCTTTATGATATTAGCCAACTGGGTGCGGTTATGATTAAAGCGACTACCCCAAAGCCTCGTTTTGGTAATCCTACGCCTCGAGTAGCTGAAACACCAAGTGGTATGCTCAATGCCATTGGACTGCAAAACCCAGGTTTGGAAGTAGTTTTAACTCAAATACTTCCTGATTTGCACGCACAGCATCCAAACTTGCCTATCATCGCTAACGTTGCTGGAGATACAGAGCAAGACTATGTGGAGGTTTGCCAAGAAATCAGTAAAGCACAGAATGTTAAAGCTATTGAGTTAAACGTTTCGTGCCCCAATGTTAAACATGGCGGTATGGCCTTTGGTACCGATGAAAAAGCTGTCTTTGATTTAACCTGCGCTGTTAAAGAAGCCAGTGCTGTCCCTATATACGTCAAGTTATCACCGAATGTGACTGACATAGTACCAATTGCCCAAGCCGTTGAGCGTGGTGGGGCAGATGGTTTGACCATGATTAACACCTTATTAGGTATGCGAATTGACCTAAGAACTAGGCAGCCAATTTTAGCTAATCAGACAGGTGGATTATCTGGTCCTGCTATTAAAGCTGTAGCAATACGGCTCATCAAACAGGTTTCACAAGTTTCAGATCTGCCAATTATTGGTATGGGCGGCGTTACCACAGTTGATGATGTCATTGAAATGTATCTTGCTGGAGCCAGTGCAGTAGCTGTGGGTACAGCTAATTTCACTCAGCCTTTTATTTGCCCTCAACTCATTGAAGCTTTACCTGCTCGCCTTGAAGAACTTGGTATTGAATCTTTAACACAACTTATTCAGGAAGTTAAGGAGCAACAACTATGATGATATCCGAACCAATTATTGCTCTAGATTTTTCGACGAAGTCAGAAATAGCTAATTTTCTCGCGCAGTTCCCAAGTACTGAATCGCTTTTCCTTAAGGTTGGAATGGAGATTTTTTATCAAGAAGGCCCTGAAATTATTCAATGGTTACAAAGTTTAGGGCACGATATTTTCCTTGATTTGAAGCTTCATGATATCCCTAACACCGTAGAACGTGCCATGAGGGGGATTGCTAAACTTGGTGTAGCTCTTACCACTGTGCATGCTGCAGGTGGAGTGGAGATGATGATGGCAGCTCAACGTGGTTTGCTTTCAGGTACTCAAACTGTCCACAAAAAGCCACTGCTCATTGCTGTTACACAACTTACATCTACCAATGAAGAGCAAATGCAGCAGGAACAATTAATCCCTACGAGCTTATTAGACAGTGTTTTACATTATGCGCAAATTACTCAAAAAGCTGGTTTAGATGGAGTAGTATGTTCTGCATTTGAGGCTGAAGCAATTCATGCTCATACTTCTGATGATTTTATCTGCTTGACGCCTAGTATTAGACCAAGGGGTGCTGACAAGGGTGATCAAAAAAGAGTAGTAACACCACAAGAGGCTCGCATCATGGGCTCAAATGCTATTGTGGTTGGGCGCCCCATTACTCAAGCAGAAAATCCTTTTCAAGCATATCAAGCAATTAAAAACGAGTGGAATGGTATAGATGACTACTAAAAATATTGAAGCTAATATTGCGCAAGAACTTTTAAAAATTAAAGCTGTTTCCCTAAACTCGGCAACACCTTTTACCTGGGCTAGTGGTATTAAGAGCCCAATTTATTGTGATAACCGTATCACGATGAGCTACCCTACGGTACGTAGAGAAATAGCGCAGGGGCTAGCTACTAAAATCAAAGAGAATTTTCCTGACGTTGAAGTGATTGCAGGCACTGCTACTGCTGGCATTCCGCATGCTGCGTGGGTAGCAGAGATTCTAGATTTGCCTATGGTTTACATCCGCAGTAAGCCTAAAGATCATGGTAAAGCTCAACAAATTGAAGGTCGCATCACGCAAGGGCAGAAGATGGTAGTTATTGAAGATTTAGTATCCACTGGTGGTAGTGTGCTAGATGCTTGTAAGGCTGCTACCAGAGAAGGTGCAGATGTTTTAGCTGTTGCAGCAATTTTTAGTTATGAACTGCCAGAAAGTAAGACTAACTTTGCACAAGCAAATCTTCCGTTAATTTCCTTGACCAATTACTCCACACTCTTGGACGTAGCCTTACAAAGCGGTTATATTCAAGCACAAGATATGCAGTTGCTTCAATCTTGGCGTGATGATCCTGAAAACTGGGGAAAATAG
>JASGFC010000041.1:0-7838 GCA_047605865.1 Micrococcaceae bacterium
AGAGTCACTGGAATTAGAGTCGCTAGAATCACTAGAGTCACTAGTGCTAAAGACAGAAGACCCAGAATCACTAGAGCTTGAACTTGTACTATCAGATGGTTGAACATACTTAACGTCCATTCCCACTGCCTTTAACAAGTCCACTGGCGCAGAATCACTAGCCAGTGCAGTCTGCCCATTGTATTGACCTTTCAGTTCACTAAGTTTCTTATCTAATTGGTTAACAGAGGATTTAAACTGCTCAGCATTCTTCTTGTACTCAGTAGCATGTTTAGAATCAATATTTGAATACTTCTTAGCAAGGTCATCAGCTAAAGCTGACACAGCATCTAAATCATAACCAGCAAAAGTTGTTGCATCATTAGAATTGCTAAAGTCAGGAGTACTAGTTGAGGTATCATCATCTGAACTAGTAGAACTTGATGTTGTTGGTGTAGCAGTATCACTATCAGTTGTATCGCTAGCTGAAGCACTAGCACTAGCTGAAGCACTAGCAGCACCACTACCGTCATCCTTGCTATTAATATCAAGTCCAAAGAGGTTAGAAAGCAACTGGCTTAAGAAACCTTTAGGCTCGCTTGATGTACTTGACGTATCAGTATCTGCATCACTAGCTGAAGCGCTAGGAGTCGCTGTTACACTACTTTGTGTAGCGCTAGCAGAAGGTGTAGCTGAAACACTGGCAGTATCTGAAGTATCGTCATTGGTTCCCACAAAGTCTGTTGCCTGAAGCACTACTTGCTGTGAATCCGAATTAGAGTCAGAACGAAGATTCATGAAAGTATCATAGTCACCACCGTTTTTGACAACGACCTGAGCATTGTTAATCTTATTTCTATCATCATCACTTGCTGAATAATTCCATGCACTCTGATCTCTACCAGGCAAAATAGTTTGAACATCAACGTAGTTGCCACCGATTTTGCTCGCAATATCCGCAAAGAGAGATGTAGAAGCTACAACCTGAATTTTTCCAGAACTATTGCTTGTTGAAGAAGCTGAAGAGCTTGATGAACTAGAGCTACTATTAGAAGAATTATCAGAAGAACTGCTCGAAGAGTTACTAGAATTATCACTCGAAGAGTTATCAGAACTACTATCCGAAGAATTATCAGAGCTATCGCTAGAAGAGTTGCTAGAACTATCGCTATCACTATCTGAATTGTTGTTGCTGGAACTACTATTGTTTCCATTATCGCTATCGTTATCAGAACTACTATCCGAAGAGTTGCTAGAACTATCGCTGTTATTTGAGTCGTTATCAGAGTTACTATCTGATGTTGAGAAAGAATCTGAACTCTGCGTCGAGTTAGAATTTTTTGAATCATCAGCGAAAGCTGGAACAACACCAGCACCGGTAATCAGAGAAACAGCAGTAACTGTTGCACCTGCTTGAATTGTAAATTTTTGCGACATCGCGTCTCCTCAATATGTAAAACAATTTTGCTAATATTTTACAAATTTAAGATTATAAGAAGCTGTAGTGAAACTACAAAATTGCTGACAATACTAGATAACACTGGCGTAGATATTGGAATCAAAAATGTTATTCTTGACAACTCCTCGCTTTTTCAATGTCCCTTCAAGAACAAAGCCAGCCTTTTCTGCAACACGATTAGAGCCAATATTCTCTGTTGCTGCATAAAGTTCTACACGGATAAAACCCCACTCATGTGCCTTATCTTTAAGCAAAGTAGCAGCATCGCTACCAATATTTTTACCACGATGACCTTCAGCAATAAAGTAACCAATTTCTCCACGATAGTCTGCTACTGAAATTCGTAGCAAAGACATTGAGCCAAGAATATTTTGATCCGTATCGGTAATACAATAATTGATGGCACTCTTTCCATACTCATCATTACTTTGTTTAATATAATCTTGTGCCATCTTAAGTGTGTAAGGCGTTGGAACTGAAGTGTATCGTGCAATGTCAGGTTCATTGCATATTTGATGCAAAGCTGCTGCATCACTTTCATTCCATGGGCGTAAAATAATCTTCTCGCCAGTGATGATGTCTTGTTTCTCCGGTATTTTTACGTGTGGCATTTATTCTCCCCGGAGTTTTCTTCTTTGGACTTCGATATCTTGAAGCTCTTGTTGCAAAACCATAATATCATCAAAACTCGCTGTAGAGCCAAGTCTCTCAAGTCGCATATTTGCTTCATTTTTACTACGATCAAGCTCAAGTTCAGCTAAACGTTTCAACAAATCTGTACCGTAAGCTAAAAGTTCAGCATCCGTTCTAGCTGGAATTTGCGCCATAGAAAGCTCACCTACAAGAGACTCTAACACCGAAGGAACCGAAGAACGTATGCTTGAAACCCACTGTCCAGCAGGTACTTGTGAAAAAATGTTCTCTCGTACAGCCTGAGCAACTTCATTGTATGCTTCAACTTCAAAGATGCTAGTTAGAAAAAGTTCTTGATTCTCATCAGATTTCAACAACATAGGATACTGGACTGAAATTTCTAAGACTTGACGTTCAATATTTGCCACTTTATCTCGTGGATCTGGGCGAGTATAACGAGGTTGTTGGGTAGCTGCTTCTTCTTGAACAGTATCTTGAGGCTGCAAAAAAGGCGCCTGTTTACCTCTTCGAGCTGCTTCCATCTCAGTTACTACTTGATTATCAACCATGCCTAACCACCCAGCTACCTTGCGGACATAATCTGCTTGAATAGTGGGATTTTTGATTTTATTAAGAACAGGAGCCAAAGCTTTCAGCGCGTTATATCTCTGCTCAGAAGTCTGAGTGGAATGTTGTTTAAATATAGTATCTAAAACAAACTCAAAAAGTGGTCTTTTATTTGCGAGCATTTCCCTTAAACCTTGGTCACCTTTTTTGAGCCTTACATCACAAGGATCTAAGCCATCAGGATCAATAGCGACCCAAGTATGCGCTTGAAACTCTTCATCCAGGTCAAAAGCTTTCAAGACAGCATTCTGGCCAGCTTCATCTCCATCAAAAGTAAAAATGACTTCAGAAGTATCATCATCATTCATTAAACGGCGAATAATCCGAACGTGATCTTTACCAAATGCAGTTCCACAGCTAGCAACAGCATTATCAATACCAGCAGCATGACATGCCATAACATCGGTATATCCTTCAACCACAACAACTTTTTTTAATGAAGCAATAGCTTTTTTAGCTTTATCTAAACCGTAAAGTACCTGAGACTTTTTATAAGCAGGTGTTTCAGAACTGTTAATGTACTTACCGCCTGGATCATCGTCATATAATTTGCGAGCACCAAAGCCTAAAACTTGACCACTTACATCTTTAATGGGCCACATCAACCGCCCACGGAAGCGATCATACATTCCTTTATTACCTTCAGAGACCAAAACAGCAGCTTTAATATCTGTATCACTAAAGTCACGATCTCTTAAATGAGTGAGAAGATTTGTCCAGCCTTGTGGCGCATAGCCAATACCATATTGATGCGCAAAGTCTTTATCAAAACCGCGCTCAATTAAAAATGTACGAGCTGCTTGCGCTTCTGGAGTTCCTAGTTTCGATTGGAAAAATTCCATTGCAGCTTGATTTACTTTAATGACGCTTTGTCTACTACCTCGATTGATGTCATCTGAGCTAGATTTACCCTTTTCATATTCAACAGTAACGCCACATTTAGCGGCTAAGTCTTCTACTGCCTCAGTGAAGCTAAGATGGTCTGTTTCCATTAAAAACTTGAAGACATCGCCACCTTCTCCACAACCAAAGCAATGGTAGTAACCTGTTTGAGGTTTGACTGTAAAAGATGGAGTTTTCTCATCGTGAAAAGGACAAAGCCCTTTCCATGTACCAATTCCGGCAGTTTTCAGCGTGACTTTTTGCTCAATGATACTTTTAATATCAGTTTTTTGACGAATCTCTTCGACCACGTCACGCTTAATCATTCCAGCCATACAAGTTATTCTACTAGCTAGCTATACCAAAGAGCTTCTTGTGTAAATCTAAGGCTGAAATATCAGTCATAGAAGCAACCTGATCTACAACAACCCTAAGAGCCTGTGCATCAGATTGTGAAGGATGATATTGCTCTTTGAAGCGGCGCTCTAAATATTCAGGTTCCTCACGTAAAGCTGTAACGAGATCTTTAAGAATCTTACGTTGTTTTTCATAGAGAGGTTTACGATTTTCATTAGACATGACAAAGGTTGCCGTTATGCCTTTCAATAAAGCAATTTCAAGAATGGTGTGATACGGAACGCTAAGTTGCGCATTGTAACGAACGAGCCCACTATGCCCATATTCATTCAAAGTTTCTGCAAGAGAAGAGTAGACAAAACGTCCAATAAGCTGACTTGTCATTTCCTTAAGTTGAGCAGCTTCATGCAAAGAAAGACCATCTTGACCGCAACCAACTTCAGCCCAATACGGCAATGATTGCAAATGGGTTAACACTGTTTCAAGTTGTTCTGTTGAAGCATGTGGCAAATACCATTCTTGCGTATTCTTAAAAACTTCAGCTCTAGTTTTTTCATCATGTAGCGTTCGCAAATCAGCATGACCTGCAGCAACTGCATCTTCGACATCGTGAACTGAATAAGCAATATCGTCAGATAAGTCCATCACTTGTGCCTCAAGGCACGTTTGATGTTCAGGAGCATTTGCCCGCATCCAGCTAAAGATTGGTAGATCATCTTCATAGACACCGAACTTTGTGGTCTGCAAGCCGTGCTTTTGTGGGGCATCATCTCTTAACCAAGGGTACTTGCAGGAAGCATCCAAGCTAGCTCTTGTAAGATTCAAACCAACAGAGGTGCCATCAGAACTGAAAACTTTTGGTTCTAGCCTGGAAAGTAGCCTCAAAGTTTGAGCATTACCCTCAAAGCCACCAATATCGGCAGCGATTTCATTCAAAGCTGTTTCCCCATTATGCCCAAAAGGCGGATGTCCAAGATCATGAGAAAGACAAGCGGCATCAACGATATCTCTATCACAGCCGAGTGCTCCTGCAAGCTCGCGGCCTACTTGCGCTACTTCAAGGCTGTGAGTTAAACGAGTACGAACAAAATCATCAGTATCAGGAGACACAACTTGCGTTTTTGCTCCTAGTCTACGTAACGCTGAAGAGTGCAAAACACGTGCACGATCACGCTCAAAATCAGTACGGTGCGTATTTTGGTGAGTTTCTGGTACGATTCGTTCACTATCAAAAGCGGTGTACATTACTACCCTCCCGATGTGTCATACTCTGCATGTTTAATCATAGCTTGTTGATCTTCATTAAGGTGATGGCTTGTTAGCCACTCATGAGGCAACTTAGTTCTTTTCGCATTTCCTGCACGTCCACGTCTACCTTCAGCATCTTTTCCAGGGTATGGAGAATCTAAATCCATCTCATTAAAAATTTCTTTAAGCTGTTGCAACGACTCTACAGAAGCTAAACGTTGACGGATATTTCCTCCAACAACATATCCTTTGAAATACCAAGCCATATGCTTACGTAAATCCCTGAGCGCAATGAATTCATCACCAAAATATTCGGTTAGTAATTCTGCATGTCGCTGCACAGTTTGCGTTACTGTACGCAAACCAGGCTTATTACGCTCATCGCTGCCTTCAAAAGCAGCCTGTAAATCTCCAAAAAGCCAAGGGCGACCTTGGCAACCACGACCAATAACTACACCATCAATACCAGTTTGCTCAACCATGTCAATAGCATCTTCAGCAGAAAAGATATCGCCGTTGCCAAGTACTGGAATATCTGGAAGGATTTCACGAAGTTCTGCAATGGCAGACCAGTCTGCTTGACCTGAATAGTACTGGCTTGCGGTGCGTCCGTGTAATGCAACAGCGGCAACACCTGCGTCCCTAGCAATCTTTCCAGCATCGTGAAAAGTGAGGTGGTCTTCATCAATGCCTTTACGCATCTTAATAGTGAGCGGGACTTCGCCCTCACTGGCTGCTTTAACTGCACGGTTCACGATATCTTTAAACAATTCAGTCTTCCACGGTAAAGCTGCTCCACCACCTTTTCGTGTGACTTTTGGTACCGGACACCCGAAGTTGAGATCTATATGATCTGCTCTATCTTCTTCAACGAGTAATCTGACTGCTGCTTCAACCGTCTTTGGTTCCACACCGTAGAGTTGCACAGACCTGAATTTTTCATCAGGGTTGTGAGAAATGATACGAAAAGATTCTGGTTTACGTTCAACTAAAGCTCTACTCGTTACCATTTCAGCAACATACAAACCACCACCGTATTCTTTGCACAGTGTACGGAAAGGTGCATTCGTAATGCCAGCCATGGGGGCTAAAACAACTGGAGTTTCAATAGTGTGCTGCCCCAGCTGTAAAGGTTTAAGTTTCAGCTGCTGAGCCATTACTTTTGAACCTATTCTTAGCAGCCGATGAGCTGTTGAGCTAGGTAGCCTTCAACTTCATCAAGAGGGATGCGCTCTTGCTTCATGGTGTCACGATCACGCACAGTAACTGCATTGTCTTCAAGGGTATCGAAATCAACCGTGACACAGAACGGTGTACCAATTTCATCTTGACGGCGGTAACGGCGACCAATAGCACCAGCATCATCGAAATCTACATTCCAATGTTGGCGTAACTTAGCCGCTAAATCTTTTGCAGCAGGACTTAGTGCCTCATTACGGCTCAGCGGAAGTACAGCAACTTTAACTGGAGCTAAACGAGGATCAATCTTAAGCATGATACGCTTTTCAGGCTTGCCTTTAGAGTTAGTGACTTCTTCTTCAGTATATGCATCCATCAAGAAAGCCATGAGGGCACGAGTAAGACCTGCGGCTGGTTCAATAACGTATGGAGTCCAACGCTCGTTGTTTGCTTGATCGAAGTAGCTCATGTCTGCACCAGATGCTTTAGCATGGGTGGAGAGGTCGTAGTCTGTACGGTTTGCAACACCTTCAAGCTCACTAAACTCTGTATTACCTAATTGGAAACGATACTCGATATCAGCAGTGCGTTTTGAATAGTGTGAAAGTTTTTCTTTAGGGTGCTCATACCAGCGCAAATTATCAGGGTTAATACCGAGGTCAGTGTACCAGTTCATACGCTGCTCCATCCAGTACTCTTGCCATTTTTCATCTTCGCCAGGCTTAACAAAGTATTCCATTTCCATCTGCTCAAACTCGCGAGTACGGAAGATGAAGTTACCTGGTGTAATCTCGTTACGGAAAGACTTACCAATCTGTGCAATACCAAACGGTGGTTTCTTTCGAGAAGTAGTTAGCACATTGGCAAAGTTAGTAAAGATACCTTGAGCAGTTTCTGGACGCAAGTAATGTAGACCTTCTTCATTATCAACAGGGCCTAGGAAGGTTTTGAGCATTCCAGAAAAGTTAATAACCTCAGTCCAGTCACACCTGCCACAATGAGGACAATTGATTTCCTCAAAGCCTTTTGGTTCGCGACCTTTCTTTGCTTCAAACTCTTCTTCTAAGTGATCAGCACGGAAACGCTTGTTACAAGCTTTACATTCAATCAGTGGATCATTGAAAACTTCAACGTGACCTGATGCTTCCCACACCTGCCGTGGAAGGATAATAGATGAATCAATACCCACGATATCGTCTCGGCTAATTACCATTGCTCGCCACCATTGGCGCTTAATGTTCTCTTTAAGTTCTGTACCCAATGGACCGTAGTCCCAGGCAGAACGGGTACCACCGTATATATCCCCTGCAGGGAACACAAAACCACGACGTTTTGCAAGGTTGACAACGGATTCTAGACGTGTTGGCTCAGCCATGTATAAATCTCCATAAGTTCAAGGATTTGTGCAATGCTCCAATTATAGCTCACGATAACTCTCACGATAGTTGCTTGAGTGTTCGTTTGTCCTATTAGT
>JASGFC010000042.1:0-7323 GCA_047605865.1 Micrococcaceae bacterium
TACCCCAGCAACTCAGACTAGTAGCACCAGTGAAACTCAAGATGTAGATTCTACACCTTTAGCAACAACAGGAGATACTCTAGATACTTCAGCTACAGATTCTACAAACAACAGCTCTGTCAATACCAACGATACAACTGGATCAGACTCAACAGTTACTGAAGTTACGCTTCCTGAGCTTGGTGAATCTGTTACTGAAGGTACAGTCACACGTTGGCTAGTCAGCGAAGGTGACACTGTTGAAGTAGACCAGCCTATCGTTGAAATCTCAACAGACAAAGTAGACTCAGAAGTACCATCACCAATAGCAGGAACAGTAACTCAGCTACTTGCGCAAGAAGATGACACTGTTGAAGTTGGTAACCCACTGGCTATCATTGGTGGTTCTGCTACAACAACACCAACTGATACAGCTACAACTTCTTCAACAGATACTGCTACAAGCTCTGTTCCATCTGCCGATGATGCTACAACAAATTCTGTTTCTCCAGCTGTTGCTGCTACTGCAGGTGCAACAGCAGCAACTATTGCAGCATCTGCCCAAACATCTACCAGTGCAACTAATGCTTCAGCAACTGCCGGAGGTCCTGGTATTTATGCAAGCCCACTAGTACGTAAAGATGCTCGAGAAAAAGGTATTGATCTCTCCACTATCCAAGGAACTGGTGTTGGCGGTCGCATTACTCGCGAAGATTTAGGAGTTACAAGTGCTGCTGATGCAACTACTTCAACGTCTAGTTCTTCTACTCCTAGTGCTGCTCCTGTAGCCGGAGCTGCTGCAGCAGGAGCCATGGCAGGTGCTGCTGCTACACAAAGTACAGCTTCAGCTTCAACAGCTACACCAGCAACTGCTACTACTGGTGGGACAGACACTCAGGCAACTACAGCTCAAGATACTGGCGCAGACTTTGAAGTTTCACCGCTACGTGGAACTATGGAGAAAGCAAGCCGTATGCGTCAAGTTATTGCACAGCGCATGAAAGATTCTTTGGATCAATCAGCTCAACTTACTCAAATTCATGAAGTTGATATGAGCAATATCGTGAAACTGCGTAACGCTAAGAAAGACGAGTTCCTACAACGCGAAGGAACAAAACTTACTTTCTTACCATTCTTCGCAAAGGCTGTTGCAGAAGCGCTACAACAGTTCCCTAAGTTGAATGCTACCTTCGATCAAGATGCAAAGACTATCACCTACCCTGCTGAAGAAAATATTGCTTTTGCAGTTGATACACCAAAGGGTCTTCTTGTTCCAGTAGTACCAAATGCTGGAAACCTTTCAGTTGCTGAATTTGCACAGAAGATTAATGATGTTGCTGCTCGTACTCGTGATGGAAAAATTGGACCAAATGAATTATCTGGTGGTACTTTCACTATCACAAACTACGGTAGTGTTGGCGCAATCTCAGATACTCCAATTATCAATCAGCCTCAAGCAGCAATTCTTGGGTTAGGTGCAATTGTTAAACGCCCTTGGGTTGTGACCACAGCTGAAGGTGACGATACTATTGCAATTCGTTCTATTGTTACTTTGTCTTTGACTTACGATCACTGTCTTGTTGATGGTGCTGATGCTGGTCGATTCATGTCAGCAGTCAAGAAACGTCTTGAAGCAGCTGACTTTGATGTCTAAGCTCTTTTAATAAAGAAGGGGTCTTGTTTATAACACAAGACCCCTTCTTTATGCCTTGGATAGAGTTAATAGCAACAGAACAGTTCTATATGGGCTAAAGCATCAAATAAATTCCAGTAGCCAACAAGGCAAGACTGATACTACCGCCAGAAATAAAAAGTGATACACGTTTTACAAGAGCACAAGTATTATCCAGATACTCATAACCATTAACTGGCTTCATTGTAATTTTTTCACAATCTTTTGTCGGTAAATCTTCACGATAAAACTGACTTGTAGTGTCTTGTAACACCATGGTTCGTGGATGTTTCAGAAGATCAACAACATCACCAGCTGCACTTGCTTCCTTGAAAAAGGATTTAGCCTGAGCACGGATATCGTTGGGATTACTATGATGTCCCTTAATGATGTCAACAATAAACTGCCCATATCTTTCCTCTGCTCCAGTTAAACTACAAAAATCAGTAACCGTATTATCTTCAGAATAAGGGACACCAAGTACTATCTGCCATGCTATTTTTCCAAGAGCAATAGTATCTGATTCATATGAGAACTTATTATCTACTATCTGCCAAAGCCAAGGGTCGGTGATGTGCAGTTTTTCTCCATCAAATACAAAAGAATCAACGCTAAGATAACCATGCTGATGATTCCTAAATTGCAACAACAATTTTGAACTGAGCATCAGAAATTGCATAGCTTGACCCCAGTGTTTCTCTTTGCTTTCACAGATGAAGCTTAAAGGGTTACCACTGCATGTTTTTCTTAAAATTGAAGCAAACTTTTGATTTCGATAACTAACTAGTGGCCCAATAGTTATCTCATAAACACCATTGTTAATAAACTTTGGTGCAGCTGCAAGCTCTTTATTCCATCGTGCTGATAGTGTTGCAAATTCATCCGAACTGACCACAGGGAGAAAATCCAAACGAAAATCCTTTTGAGCAATTTCATCATAAACAATCCAACTATGAACAAAAGTGGTTTGTGACAGCTCTTCTTTAAACACCATATTTTTAGCACGTGGGTAACTGTTCAAATACAAGTAACTCATAGCAGGACATTACTGTAAAGCTAAAGTTTCGTAAAATAAGTTATCCACAAGGAAGATGTGTTCTTGTGTCATGTAAAATAAAAGTACTATGGCTAAAAACGAAACACCTAAAAAATCTCGTATTGCACAGATTAAGCAAGTATACAAAATTGCTAAAGATGAAGATCCAAATCTACCGATTTGGCTTGCTGGTATCTTCCTAGCTGTTCTTCTCTGTGCCATAATCCTTGGCTTAATCTTCCACAATATGCCAACCGCACTTATCATTGGAATCCCACTGGGGCTTCTGGCAATGATGTTTTTCCTTGGGAAAAAAGCAGAAACAGGTGCCTATGCGTCCATTGAAGGGCAAACCGGGGCATCAGGAGCAGTATTTCAAAGTTTAAGGCGTGGCTGGATTACTGAAGAACAACCAATTGCAATCAATCCTCGAACCAAAGACTTAGTTTTTAGAGCGATTGGTAAGCCTGGTGTAGTTCTTGTCAGTGAAGGCCCAGCAAATCGTGTTAAAAAAATGCTCAATAAAGAAAAACAAAAAGTTCAAGCTATAGCTGGAAAAAACGTTCCTATTCATTTAATACAAGCAGGTAATGGTGAAGGTCAAATTCCTCTGAAGGATGCTTCTAAAAAGATTCTGAAATTAAAGAACCAGATTACTGCAGCAGAAGTAACTGAGATTAGCCGTCGTCTTTCTGCACTTGGCAATACTGTAACGCAACAGATTCCAAAAGGTGTTGACCCTAACCGAGCACGCCCAAATCGTAAAATGATGCGCTAAGCTAGTAGTTCTGTGTTGAGCACTTTATCTACAACATAACAACAAAGATTGGATCGTTATGGAGAAGAAAGTTATTTATGGTGGCCAAGGTGATTTTGAAGCTAAACAAGTTGACGAGGGCAAATTCAAATATTCAAAACATATCGTAACCCCAAAGTACAACACCCAACAACACGTATCTTTCATGGAAGTACCACCTAAGGCATTTGCATTTCCTTACCATTACCACTTAGGTATCACTGAAAGCTACGTCATACTTTCTGGAAAAGCTGAAGTTCTAACTCCAGAAGGAGTAGTCTCTCTTAACGCAGGAGAGGTCATCGTATTTCCACCAGGTGAAACTGGTGCTCACCGGCTTCAAAATGCTTCAGACAGTGAACCTTTGCGTTATGTTGATATAGATACAACATCTGTTCCCGATGTTATCAACTACCCTCACTCAAAGAAAATTGCCTACACAGCAGGTAAAATCTCTGAAGGTTGTTGGAAAATATCAGATACTGTGGATTATTACTACGGTGAAGATAAAACACAAGAAGATTCACACTAAAATATTATGAGGATTAACCTTATTTTTTAACTAAAACTAGGCCAGGAAGTTGCTCGTGAAGCCCTCGCTGATCTTGGTCTAAAATCGCAGCAGGCAATACTAAGCATAATAAAGCACTACGAATTGCTGCAGTCCCCAGATGAAGTTTTTTTCCAGGAAGAGAACCAACACGAAGCCCCATAAGGGCTTGCCCTGGAGAGCTACCTATCAATCCAATAGAAAGAACTTGTTCAATAAAAAAGATACCAAGAACAGCAACACTGCTTGCCTGAAAGAAAAGTGCACTTACTGCATAACATAGCATCCAGTCAATAAAAAGAGCCGCTACTCTTTTGCCAGGTGTAGCAATAGAGTTTGGCCCTGTTTGAGGTAAATCTAGTCTTTTGCCGGGGTAACTTTCTTCCATAATCTTTCTCGGTCTGCTTGAGTGTTTTTAAAACCTTCAGAAATAAGTATGCTACCAATAACAATAGCAATTAGTGACAAGATATAAAAGAATAACGCCTGCATTGATAACAGTCGAGGAACTGTAAGGTAAATACCTATGAAACCAACAAGTATAGCAATAATTCCTACTGAGTTTTGTTTCAGCATTGAATAGACTTCTCCTTACAAATTATTTAAAGGGGAAGTGTACTTCTACTCTAGCAAACACTTCATGAGACTAATAATCCAATCTATAACCATTTCGTTACAAGTGTTAAAAGACACGAAACTTTTACCGATTAACACAACATTGAAAAATAGGTTTATTCTTGAAAGTGAGAAATTTACTCCACCTATCGAAGGAGCATCATCGTGTTTGAAAAACCTGATGAAGTTATTAAGTACATTAAAGATGAAGATATAAGATTCGTCGATATTCGTTTCACAGATTTACCTGGCGTTCAACAGCATTTCAATGTGCCAGCCAGCGTAGTTGATAAAGATTTTTTCAAAAACGGTCAACTCTTTGACGGCTCATCAATTCGTGGCTTTGCACAAATTGCTGAATCTGATATGCAGTTAATCCCTGATCCAACTACAGCTTTCATTGACCCATTTCGTGTAGAAAAAACACTCTGCATGAACTTCTCAATTGTAAATCCACGTACATCAGAACCATACGCTCGCGACCCGCGCGGTGTTGCAGAACGCGCTGAAGCTTACCTTAAATCAACAGGTATCGCTGATACTGCTTATTTTGCTCCAGAAGCTGAATTCTATATCTTTGATAATGTTCGTTACGACACTAATCAACGCGAAAGCTTCTACAAGATTGACTCAGAAGAAGGTGTCTGGAATACTGGCGCAAAAGAAGAAGGCGGAAACCTTGGATACAAAGTGCGCGTTAAAGGTGGTTACTTCCCGGTAGCCCCAACTGATCATTTCACTGACCTTCGTGACGAAATGTGTGTTGAGCTTGAAAATGCTGGCCTCAAAGTTGAACGTTCTCACCATGAAGTAGGAACTGCTGGGCAGTCTGAAATCAACTACACTTTTGATACTCTTGTTTCTGCAGCTGACGATGTCATGAAATTTAAGTACATTGTCAAGAATGTTGCATGGCAAAATGGCCGCACAGTCACTTTCATGCCAAAGCCAATCTTCAACGATAACGGTTCTGGTATGCACTGTCACCAGTCACTGTGGGATAACGGAAAACCACTCTTCTATGATGAAAAAGGCTATGCTGGACTTTCTGATACTGCTCGCTGGTATATCGGTGGACTCTTGAAGCACGCTTCTGCAGTTCTTGCCTTTACTAACCCAACAGTCAACTCGTATCGCCGTTTGGTGCCAGGCTTTGAAGCTCCAGTTAACATGGTGTATTCTCAAGGAAACCGCTCAGCAGGTATTCGTATTCCTATTACAGGTAGCAACCCTAAAGCTAAGCGCATTGAGTTCCGTGCACCTGATCCAACTGCGAACCCTTACCTAGCGTTTTCAGCACAATTGATGGCAGGGCTTGATGGTATCAAAAACCGTATTGAACCTGCTGATCCAATTGATAAAGATCTTTACGAACTCCCACCTGAAGAGGCAGAAGACATTCAAAAAGCTCCTGCTTCATTAGAAGAAGCCTTAAGTGCTCTTGAAGAAGACCACGAGTTCCTTCTTGAAGGTGGAGTTTTCACAGAAGATATGATTGAAACTTGGATTGATTATAAACGTAATCAAGAGCTTGAGCCTCTTGCTTTGCGTCCACATCCTTACGAGTTTGATCTTTATTACGATATGTAAGCTTCGGTTTAATGCCTAAAAGTGAGTCTAAGTTTTACTTAGGCTCACTTTTTTATCGTGCTCTACTTTTCCTAGTGCGTGTTTGTCCTAAAAGTGCGTGAATGTACGCGCACTATGAGGACAAAAACACACTCAAAAAACTACATCTCATAAAACCACTTCTCAAAATAGTACCGACCACGGCGAGTAATTTTAAGATAGTAATCTTCAAATTCTAGAGCACTACCCTTTGGCCAACCACATAATTGAGCAACACCTTCTAGTTCAGCACCGTATTCAGGCAAAACATCAAGTTCCTTGCCCGTGAACAATCTCAACTTTGAACGCACCTGGGAACTGAGCAACCACGATTTCTTGAGCGTCTGGCTATCAGCTGCAGGAATTACTTCAATTTTTTGAGCATGATCTAAAACAGCTGCTGTTTCAGTGGTACGAAAGGCTGAATCTCCACTAGCCAGCCTTAGCTGTATAAGTTGCGCCAACCATTCGATATCACTGAGAGATCCTCTGCCTAATTTAGTGTGTTTATTCCTATCGGCATCTCGTGGTAACCGTTCTGCTTCCACTCTTGCCTTAATACGTTTAATCTCTTTGATTTGTTTTCGACTTAAACTCTTTGGATATCGATACTGATCAATGAGCGTCTGAAAGTCCTTCAGTAACTGCTGATCTCCAGCTACAGGAGCACAACGTAAGAGAGCTTGATACTCCCAAATTTCAGCCCACTTCTCGTAATATTCTTGATAAGAGGCAATGCTGCGTACCATAGCCCCGTCTTTACCTTCAGGACGCAAGTTAGCATCAATCTCTAAAGTTCGCTCTCCTGGAAGTGGCGGCTCAACAGAGCTTGTGACTAGCTTTTTTAGTGTTGACACGATACGAAGTGCATACTCTTTGGCTTCATCATCAGAAATACCTTTAAGAGCACGATACACATACATCACGTCTGCATCAGAAGCGTACACTATTTCATTGCCACCAAGTCTGCCCATAGCAACCATGGCAAAACTAGCTTGAGCTTTAGCGTCTTGATTTACTTCACGTATAGCTAGCTCCAACAGATTCTCCAAGAAGACCATGTACAG
>JASGFC010000043.1:0-6986 GCA_047605865.1 Micrococcaceae bacterium
GTTCCTGAAGTATCTGTTCCTGAAGTATCAGCTGTTGTATCATCTTGTGTCTGCGCAGCGTCACTAGCAGTAGTATCGTCTTGCTGAACAGGGGCGTCAGCAACCTTCAAGTTTACGGTAGTTCGTTGATCTTGAGGACCCTTCTTATCTTGTTCATAAACAGTAGCAGCAGTAGCATCTGAGGTAGTAACATGTTCAACGTTAACTGTTAGTTTCAACTTCTCAAGAGTCTGACGAGCATCTTGCTCAGACTTTCCAGTAACGTCAGGAATATCAACTTTTCCATCAGAAACATTAAGGTTAATTTTCGCCTTTGAATCAGCAGAAGTACCAATTCCAGGGTCAGTACTCACAACGGTATCCTTAGCTTTTTCTGGGTCATGAACACTGGTATTTGTGATATCTCCAGTAAAGCCATAATCTCGAAGTTCTTGTTTAGCATCGTCAGCTTTTTTACCTGCCAAATCAGTTGGAATTCTAATAGATTCTGGACCTGATGATTTGAAAACTCTTACTTTTGAGTTTTTAGGAACTTTGGAGCCACTTGTAGGATCAGTACGAGTGACCATATCTTTGACAACAGTATTGCTAGGTTCTGTTACGGTATCTGAAACTTGGAGACCAGCATTGATAATAGAAGCATGCGCTTGTTCAGCAGTCATATTAGCGATTTGAGGAACGGTAACTTCTTCTGTACGAGATTGCTTGATTCCGAATCCTAAGCCGCCAAGGATGGCGATGAGACCAATAACTGACCAAAAGACTTTTTGAAAACTAGCTGGTAGTTTTTTAGGTATGTTCTCTTCATCGGTGAAGATAGTTTCTGGTTCTCCAGCAACGGCAACTGTACTTTGTGTTTGTGGTACAGCTGTCAAAGAGTCAGTATCAACTAATTGATGAGAAGAAGAAGCCAGATGCGGTTGTGAAAGACGTGCAGTTGCAGCAGTAGCACCAGCAACACCGGCAGCACCTAGGAGTGCTGTTTTCTGCTCTGAAGAATTAGCATAAGCTTTATCAACAATGCTGTCTAAAGTTTCGGTTTTAGTAGCATCGAAAAGCATAGTTTGTGGCTCATCATTACCTTTTGAATGGAAGGCAGCCTCAGCAAAAGTAGGAGTTTTACCTGCTGTTGCCTCAATGAGATCATGTCTAAAACTTGCCGCATCCTGATATCTGTCTTGTGGATCTTTTTGCAGAGCGTGTTCTACAACCTGGTCTAACTCTTCTGAGACGTTTGGATTGAGTTCACTTGGCTTTACTGGAATTTCACTAACATGTTGGAAAGCTAAAGAAACAGCTGATTCTCCTAGGAATGGTGGCCTTCCGGTAAGCATTTCGTAGAGCAAACAACCTGTTGAGTAAAGATCAGAACGGATGTCAACTTCTTTTCCTTGAGCTTGTTCAGGGGAAAGGTACTGCGCAGTTCCAACAACTGACTCTTTGTGTTCGTCAGTTATTCGTTTTCCTGTTGTTTCGGATATTGTTCCAGCGATACCGAAATCCATGACCTTGATTGTGCCGTTTTTAGTAATCATAATATTGCTAGGTTTAACGTCACGATGCACGATTCCATTGCGGTGGCTATATTGTAAAGCAGAAAGGAGCTCACTAGTGTATTTAGCAGCATCCCTTGGGTCTAAAGGCCCTTCAGCAATGAGCTGGTTAAGAAGAGTTCCTTCAACATATTCCATAACAATGTATGGAATATCGATGTAGTTACCGTGCAGTTCAGTTTCATACTCGCCAGTATCGAAAACTGAAACAATTTGCGGAAGGTTTAAGCCAGCTGCGGCTTGTGCCTCTTTAGAAAAACGTTTGATACAGTCAGGATCTTCAGCAAGATCGTCTTTGAGCATTTTAATTGCTACGGGTCTACCCAGTCGGTTGTCAAGGCCTTTGTACACGATGGCCATGCCACCGCGGCCCACAATTCTATCTATCTCATAGCGATCTTTGAGAATAGTACCCTTTGTAATACTCATATACAGATTATTTTACTTTATGAAGTAGCACTGGTGGTTGAAGCTGCCTGAGTATCAGTTGCAGCAGGTGCAGATGTTGCCGCATCTGTTGAACTATCTGGTGTTGTTGTGTCTGTAGCAGCTGCCGTAGAGCTATCTGTATCTGCTGGTGCTGCAGTGTCAGTATTCGCTGGCGCTGCTGTGTCTGTTGATGAATCATTGCTTGCTGGTGCTGCAGTATCTGCTGTATCCGTTGCTTGTCCTTGATCATTCGTTCCTGAGTTGTCAGTTATTGCTGGACCAGATGAAATATCAAGCGTGACAAGGGATCCTACTGAAACTGTAGTACCACTTGTAGGATTAGCATCGATGACCTGATCTTGAGGAACAGTATCACTATTTTGATTCTGGAAAGCAACCTGCAAACCGAGTTGTTGTAACGTCTGCGTAGCAGCTTCTTTTGTGTAGCTTTGCAAGTTTGGAACAATAACGGTAGAAGATTCTTTAGCAACAGAAACATTGATGAGTGTTCCTGGAGCAACAGCACCGCTAGGGTCAAGGTCTGTAACTTGACCAGTAGCATACTGGTCTGATTCAACATCGTGACGTTGAACCTTCAAACCTTGTGAGCTCAATTGGCTATTGACTGTATCAAAATCTACACCAATATAGTTATTTTTATCAATAGTAACGGTTTGGACTGAGCTTGCAGTTGCCGTAGGAGTAGTAGAAGGAGTTGTTGAAGGGAATTTGATGAGGCCAGACCTTACCAGACCGTAGGCTCCAGCACCAAGCAATAGCATAAGCAATGCCATCAATGGCACAGTAAAGCGGCTTCGTTTTTTAATTTGTTGTTGAGGAACGTGTTCTGCTACACGAACAGGCTGTTGTTCGGTATGGGCAGTTTGTTGGGTTTGAGTAGTTGTTCTTAAACGTTGTGCTTGTGTTCGTGGCTGCACTTGACTTTGGTGTTGTTGTGTCAAAACACGTGTTGCTTGAGGCTGGCTGCTACTCATGGCAACAGTTGCAGCCTCGTCTTGAGCATGCAAAGCCACAGTGGCGTCTTCATTTTGTCCCAACACTTGAGTGGCTGTAGTCTGTACCTGATGTGCTGGGTGTATCACTTGTGTGGCTGCTGTTCCAATTGCAGGGATAGCAACTGTAGCGGCTTCAACATCACCACGTCGTAATGCTTCACAGGCGTCAGCTACAGCATCTGCATCTTTAGGTCGCTGGTTCGGATCTTTTTCCAACATGCTCATTACTAGTTCACGTACTGGAGCAGGGATGTATTCAGGTAGTGGAGGAGGAGTATCGTTTACTTGAGCTAAAGCAATGGCAATTTGAGAGTCACCAGTAAAAGGGCGACGCCCAGCAAGCATTTCATAGGCAATAATACCTAGGGCATAGACATCGGAAGAACCACTAGCAGACTGTCCAGTAGCTTGCTCTGGAGCTAAGTATTGTGCTGTACCCATAACTTGTCCAGTTGCCGTTAATGGAACTTGATTAGCAATGCGTGAAATACCAAAGTCAGTGATTTTAACTTTGTTTTCAGGGGTAATCATTAAGTTTCCAGGTTTAATATCACGATGGACAAGCCCCAGTTTATGCGCCTCAGATAGTGCTCTGGCCGTTTGACCTACATAATCAAGGGCCTCATCAACACTAAAATGTGGGTCTCTTTCAATAAGGTTAGATAATGGTTCACCATGCACCAGCTCCATCACAAGGTATGCGCTACCGCCTTCTTCACCATAGTCAAAGACGTTGGCAATACCATCATTATGCAGTAATGCTGTATTGCGTGCTTCTGCTCGGAAACGTTCTAGGAATCCAGAATCACCCATGTATTCTTCTTTAAGAATTTTGATGGCTACTTCACGGTTTAACACCTCATCTTGAGCACGCCATACTTCACCCATACCACCTATTGCGATACGATCTGTCAGCTTAAAACGGTTTCCTAGAACCAGTCCTACATGTGGTCTCATAGTCCCAACGCGCCTTTCAATACCTGTGTAGCTATCGGAACAGCTACTGAGTTTCCTGATGCTTCTGTGGTGGCGTCTCCGCCTTCTTCAACAACAACAGCAATGACTATTTTCGGGTCATCTGCTGGTGCGAAGCCAGTAAAGAGTAAGTTAAATTTTCCACCATCGGTGGTTTCAGCTGTACCAGTTTTTCCCGCAACTGTTACACCTTGTGCCGAAAGGTCTGCACTGTAAGCAACACCTTGAGAAACTGAAAGTTTCATCATGTCTGTAATTTTTGATGCTGTATCTGCAGAAACAGCTTGTAAGTATTTTTCTGGTTGTGGTTGATCTGTAATTTGCATATCAGAGGCACGAACATTTTTGATAAGGTTCGGTTTCATGATGACACCACCATTAGCAATAGCAGAAGTGTTCATGGCAATCTGCAGTGGAGTTTCTTTAACGTTCCATTGGCCAATGGAACTTGTACCTAATTGTGAATTATCCATGCCAGTAGGGAAAGTAGAAGGGGTAACTGGTAGTGGAATATTAAGCTGTTTGTTGAAACCAAACTTGTTGGTGATATCCGTCATGGCTTGATTACCAAGGTCAATACCAATGGTTGCAAATGCAGTATTACAACTATTAGCTAGCGCCCATTTCATCTCAACTTGTGCTTGACCTTTACAATACTCGTTGGCATCGTTGGGCAGTGACGTGTTGGTGCCAGGCAAAGTAATAGGAGAACGCCCTTCAACCAGAGTGTCTTCAGTGTATTTACCAGATTCAAGGGCAGCAGCAGAGGTAATAATTTTGAAAGTAGAAGCTGGAGCATACAAGTCACCACTAATTGCTCGGTTATAGAGCGGCTTGTTTGGGTCAGCAATAAGTTTTTTGTAGGTATTGTTCACATCAGTGCCGTTATGGCTAGCAAGAGCATTCGGGTCATAGGAAGGCGTGGAAACCATAGCTAAAACATTTCCTGTTTTAGGATCTAGCGCAACAACAGAGCCACGATAACTACCCATAGCATCATAAGCAATCTGCTGCAATTTTGGATCAATGGTTAGTTCAATAGATGAGCCTTTTTCTTGTGAACGAGTAATACTACGAAGAAGTTGACTATAGACTTCAGGATTATTTTCCCCAGCAAGTTCAGGATTCATTGTGCTTTCAAGTTCCGTTGCTCCATAAATGAGGGAGTAGAACCCAGTTAAAGGAGCATATAGAGGCCCATTAGCGTAGTTTCGTTGAAATTTGTATTGATCATTAGAAGGTACTGATTCAGCGATAGCTTTACCATCAACTAAAATTGCGCCACGAGCTTGGGTAAATTCTTTGAAAGCTTCACGGCTATTTCTAGGGTCAGCGTTGAGTTTTGTTGCTTCAAAGAATTGACGATACGTTAAGCTCGCGGCGATTAAAGCAAAAAGGCATGTGACAACAACAGCTACATTTCGGATGGAACGATTCACGTTGTCACCTCCCTTTTGTTTTGAAATTCATCAAAAGTTCTAATCATTTCAGTGTGAGTAGTTTCAAGTTCAGGGCGACGGACTGAGTTTGACACGATGAGCATCAAGCCGATAATTGTCCAGTTAGCTATTAAAGAGGAACCTCCTGCTGAAAGGAATGGAGTAGTAAGACCTGTTAGAGGTATAAGAAGCGTTACTCCACCAAACATGATGAAGCATTGCCAGGCAAAAGCAAAAGAAAGCCCAGCAATAAAAAGCTTACCGAAGGCATCCCTTGATGAAATTGCAATTTTGAAACCACGCATTGCTATTAAAAAGAACAAGCAGAGAATAGCTAAGAGTCCAACCAAACCAAGTTCTTCACCTAAAGAAGTAATGATGAAGTCACTATTAGCAAAAGGAACAATAAAAGGACGACCTTGACCCCAGCCTGTCCCAGTTAGTCCACCAGAAGAAAGTCCGAAGATACCCTGAACAATTTGGTAGCTTCCTCCGAAAGCTTTGTTGTAGGTATCGTCGTCAAAAGCATGTCGCCAAATGACGAAACGATCTCCCACATGAGGCAGAGTCCGAGCAACAAAAAATACTGCAATTGAAATTAAGCTTAAACCAATAAGTATCCAACTGACACGCCCTGTTGCAATGTAGAGCATAGACATGAACAGACCAAAGTAAAGCAAGGCTGAACCTAAGTCTTTTTGTAGAATAAGGATGGCTACACTAGAGCCCCAGATGACTAACATGGGAGCCATATCTTTAAAGCGTGGCAATTGTAGACCCATGATTTTACGGCCAGCCAAAAGAATGAGATCTCTATTAGAGGAAAGATAGCCAGCAAAGAAAATAGCTAAGGTTATTTTTGCGATTTCTCCAGGTTGGAAAGAGAAGCGGCCAAAGTGCACCCAGACTCTGGCACCATTAATTTCCTCACCAATGAATGGTAGCAAAGGAGATACCAGCAGCACAGCACTAATAGCTAGTGCAACGTAGGTGTAGCGTCTTAAGACACGATAATCTTTCAAAAAAAAGATAATAGCCGAAGCTACACAGACTGCAATAATAGTCCACATCAATTGACGTGGTGCAGCATTAGACCAGCCTTTGGTATCTTTATTAGCTAAGTCAATACGATGAATCATGACTAAGCCTAAACCATTTAATAAGGTAGCAATAGGCAAAAGAATAGGATCTGCATAAGGAGCTTTCATCCGAATTACCATATGCATCGCATAGGCTAAAACAGCTAGACCAGCCATCAAAAGCCAATTCCAGCTAGCAAAATCATCTGAATATTGAACTTCTGTCAAGAAATACCCCAGATAGACGGTTGCTAATGCAGGAATTAGCAAAGCCGCCTCGAAGTTCCGTCCCGTAGGAATCTTGACTTGCTCCATTACGATGCCTTTGAAGTACTTGCCGCAGACTTAGATGAAGTTGAAGGTGAAGGTGAAGCGGATGTTGATGTTGAAGTTGAAGCTTTAGGAGAGGCTGAAGCGCTGTTGCTCGCAGATGGAGTAGGAGTTGCGGTTTTAGCTGAGGCACTAGGAGAAGCCCCTGTTGTAGAGTCTTGTAAA
>JASGFC010000044.1:0-6484 GCA_047605865.1 Micrococcaceae bacterium
TGTGATGAGAAAAAAACAATTTTCATAGTATTCCTAAATATTTTAATAAGAAATAGCAATACAAGATTACTAACTTCTATTCATCAAATCCAAATACTTTTGAACCATCTTCTTGTTGAGTTTACCTCCACTAAAATGAACTAATGATCCAAGTGGTCTACCCATGAAAGACTCAAGCAACAGTCCGGCAGAGATTGATGCATCTTCTTTCTTCGGTGCTATCTCAATAGATTTCTTAATAACCCTCATAAAGCCATAGGTTGCCTTACCCAGCAAGTGGTGTTTTTTAGCTTCTAAAACAGTAGAATTCATATCCAGTTTTGCTTTGGAATCCCAATATGGACTTGGGGGTACATATCCAAGTAACTTATAGAATTCCGAATCTGGCACATGCTTTACCTTAGCTTTTGCATAGTTTGGATACTTATCAAAGCTATACTCTTCTACATTCGCATCACCAGTAACTTTGATAATCTCTTTAAGTTTTATATCAGCGCTTGAACTACCTACAAGGATTTCATATTCGCCGTCTTCAATAACCCAGTCTTTTTTATCTATGCTGTAGTGAGCAAAATCTCGATTATTTAGCTGGAGCGAGATTTCTTTGCATTCACCTGGTTCTAGGTAGACTTTTTCAAAACCTCGTAGCTCTTTAGCTGCTCGGAAAATCTTCGAATCTTTCTTAGCAACATAAAGCTGTGCTACTTCAGCACCTGCAACTTCACCTGTATTAGTGACAGTGAAAGTTAGACCATCATGATTAGCTTGAAGGTTGCTGTACTCGAAAATAGTAAATGAAAGCCCAAAACCAAAAGGAAACTGTACTGGAACATTTGCTGTATCAAAGTATCGATATCCGACAAAGATAGCTTCACGATGTTCTGCCGTTTGTTCTCGTCCAGGATAGTAATCATCATTTGATAAATCACTTTTTTTAAGAGGAAAAGTTTCACTTAATTTACCACAAGGATTCGCTGTGCCTGTTAAGATATTTGCTACTGCAGCTCCAACGCCTTGCCCTGCTAAGTAAGTATGAAGAATAGCATCTACTTGATTAACGAAAGGCATTTCTACTGCACTGCCTCCAACTAACACCACTACTATTTTTTTACCTAGAGAACTAAGCTCTAATACCAACTCTAGTTGGTTCTTAGCAAGAGATAAATCATCACGATCAAAACCTTCTGATTCTTTAGTTTCATCAAGACCTATAAATACTAGTAAAGTATCAGCCTTTTGAGCTAACTCGAGTGCTTCAGTTTTCAATTTACTGTCACGCTTATCTGAGCGCTTAAATCCTTGAGCATACCCAATAACATCTAGATTAGAGTCTTCTATTGCCTCAAGGGGGGTTGAAATTTTATAAGCATTGACTCGAGAGCTTCCAGCACCTTGGAAACGTGGTGTTTGAGCGAAGTCACCAATAATAGCAACCTTTTCACGATCCTTTAGTGGTAGTGTACGGTTTTTATTTTTTAACATCACGATTGCCTGTTCAGCAGCCGTAATAGCATTTTCGTGATGTCCAGCTAAGTCAGCATCGGGAATATCTTGATCTTCTGGTTTTGTTTCAGCAATCAATGTCAACAGTTTATCTACTGCATTATCTAGCACAGATTCGTCAAGGGTTCCGTCTTTAACAGCTGCTACAACTTGAGCATCAGACAATCCATGAGAAGTAGGCATCTCTAAACTATTTTCAGCCTTCAAACCTTTAACACGATCATTATTACCAGCCCAGTCAGTTGTGGTAACACCTTCATAGCCCCACTCCTTGCGAAGAATCTCATTATTAAGATGCGGGTTATCGTTAGAGTACTCACCGTTGACCTTGTTATACGAAGTCATCATCATCTTTGGTTTAGCACTCTTGACTACTTTTTCAAAAGCAGCCAAATAAATCTCACGCAAGCTACGCTCATCTACAATTTCATCAATAGTAATGCGCATAGTTTCTTGACTGTTCACCGCATAATGCTTCGGGCAAGCAGAAACCCCATTGCTTTGAATTCCTTTAACCATCTCACTGGCTAGTTCTCCGGTAAGATGAGGGTCCTCAGAAAAGTACTCAAAACTACGACCGCCCAAAGGGTTACGTTTAATGTTAATACCAGGACCAAGCAAAATACTTACTTTTTCAGCTTTAGCTTCTTGACCAATTGCCTTACCTACATCATGGGCTAGCTTCTTATCCCAGCTATTTGCAAGAGTTGCAGCGGTAGGAAAACATGTCGCAGGAAAACTACCATTAACACCTAAATGATCTTCTTTGCCAGCTTGCTTACGTAAACCATGAGGGCCATCAGCCATCATGATTTTTGGAATACCTAGACGTTCTACTGGCTTAGTGTTCCAGAAGTTTAGCCCTGATGTGAGGGAGGCTTTTTCTTCTAAAGTCATTTTTTCAACGATTTTTTTATTCTTCATCATTCCCTCACCTTTGATAGGAGTATAAACTTTTATATCTATACTAATAATGTAATCAATATAATACAGTAAAGAAGATATAGTAGCTTTCTGTACAAATGAATGTAGCTTGAGCTAAAGCCTCAATGACGAAGGAGTCATTATGAATACTTCTATTTCGCTAGAGGAGTCTACCAACATCGATAAGTCTATGGTTGACAACAACGAACGTGAACCCAAAGGCTTTATCTCCAAGTATGGATTGGCTGCTTACGGTGTGCTACTTGCCATTTTAATGCCCGCTCTGGGCGGACTTGCAGTTCGACTACAACATATAAATAATGGCGATGTCAAAAAAGCAACGGCACAATTAGCTATCGTGGCAGGTTTAGGTGCATTAGTTGCGCTCTTAACGCAGCCTTTAGCTGGACGCCTATCTGATAGGACTACTAGTAAACTTGGAATGCGCCGTCCATGGATTCTGTTTGGTTCAATCTTTGGAGGACTAGCAATTATTGGAATTGGTTTTGCTCCAAATATGGGCTTAGTGTTACTCATGTGGTGTTTGGCACAATTCTTCTCAAATATGGCACAGGCAACAATTACAGCAACTCTTCCCGATCAAGTACCAGAAGCTCGACGAGGTATCGCTTCAGGTGTTTATGGTGCAGCAACACCACTAGCCATTTTAACTGGCGCTATTTTACTTAGTGTCATGCCTACTGACCAAATGAAATTTGGGGTTCCGGGTGCGCTTGGAATAGCTTTTTCACTATGGTTTGCACTTACTCTTAAAGATCGCACTTTAAAAAGTACTGATGGCGTGCCACCTTTGAAAGCTAAAGAATTCTTTACCTCTTTTGTTTTCAATCCTAAAAAATATCCTGACTTTGGTTGGGCTTGGCTTTCAAAATTTCTTTTGATGTTTGGATACGCATGTGTGGGTACTTATCTCGTATTGTTCTTAGCAGCAAAATTCGGCATGGATACAAAACAACAAACTACTTTTAACATGTATGCAAACATGGCTTCAGTAGCTGGCATGGTTCTTTTCTCATTAATTTTTGGTAGAGTATCTGACAGATTAGCTAAGCGTAAAGTTTTTGTGCTTATCGGAGGTTTAATTGTTGGTTTAGGAATTCTTATTATGGCATTCTCACCTTTCTTCGGACATAATGCTGGATTAGTAGTAATTCTCATTGGTGAAGCAATCATGGGTGCTGGTGCTGGAATATTCTATGCCGTAGATATGGCATTATGTACAGAAGTTCTACCAAACAAAGAAGATACTGCAAAAGATTTAGGTGTACTAAATATTGCCAATACTTTACCTCAATCTCTAGCTCCATTTATTGCTGGGCCAATTATTCTTGCTGCAGGTAATGCTGGGTACACGCTCTGGTTTACCATTGGAGCAATTCTTGCAATATTTGGTGGCATCACCGTACTGAAAGTAAAAGGTGTTAAGTAATATCTAGTAAAAATGTCCACACAACATTAAGGAATTAAAATGGCGAAAATTTTAGTCAAAGGCAACATTATTACAATGGATTCCGATATGCCCGAAGCATCAAGCATGCTCATTGAAGATGGAATCATCAAAGAAGTTTCACAAAAAGAAATTAAAGCCGACGATGCACAAATAATTGAAGCTCAAGGCTGTGTAATGCCTGGATTTATTGAACCTCATGGACATCCTGTTGAAGAAGCAACTTCATTTAGTAAAGTGATTATTGATGTGCATCCTTTTGTAGTTGATTCAGGTGCAGAATCAATGAAGCTCATCAAAGAAGGAATCGCAAACGCTAAACCTAAAGAACCAGTAGTAGCAAATGGTGTTGATCATGCCATGCAGCCTGATCTTCCTGATTTTACAATGGAAACTCTTGATGAGATGGCTCCAGAAAACCCACTGATTTTAATCCACAATTCTGGGCATCTAGTTTTCTTCAACTCCAAAGCAGCAGAATTAGCTGGAATTAACGATAATACCCCAGACCCAACTGGTGCATATTGGGGTAAAGAAAATGGCAAACTTAATGGTAAGGGTTACGAAACAGCTTGCTTGTTTATCATCATCGCTCCAGTCTTGAAAATGTATCAACCACGAGCAATTGAATTTTTCCAGGATTTTATGCAAAAAATGCATGCTGTAGGCATTACTACTTGTGCAAATTTGACTGGCGGAGCAACCGCAGATGCCCTCATTGGAGGTATGTTGCAAGCTAATTTATTGACATTGCGCATTCGTAGCTATCAAATTACAACAGAGAACACGACATCAGCAATCCCAGCAGATTCGAAGGGTATGCACCGTCAAGCAGGCGTTAAAGTCTGGGCAGATGGTTCTCCTTGGGTTGGTACTGTAGATATCTCTTTTCCATATTTAGATGTACCAACCACCAAACGTCTTGGTTTGGAACCAGGGCATGTAAAACATGCCAACTATAGCTATGATGAATTACTCAAAATTGTTCAAAAACATGCAAAAGATGGTTATCAAATGGCAGTGCATGCTCATGGCGATCAAGCGGTTGAAACTACTTTGAAAGTTTATGAAAAGGTCATCAAAGAACAAGGCCTTAAAGATCATCGTTTCCGCTTAGAACATTGTGGAGCGATGACTCCAGAACAATTCAAACGAGCGAAAAACCTAGGTGTAGCTACCAGTTTATTTGTTGCAAATATTTACTATGTTGGCCACTTGCTACTTGAAATCTTCGGCCCAAAATATGGTGGCGAATGGGTCAATGTTGGTGCTGCAGAAAAAGCTGGCGTTTCAATTACTTACCACAATGATGGGGTAACTCCTGCAGATCCATTCAGGAATATACAAACGGCAATCGATCGCACTAGTATGAAAGGCCCAAAGCTTAAAGCTGGTCTCCCCGCCACCATAGAAACTGGTTTGAAAGCACACACTTCTGAAGCAGCTTATCAACTCAAGTCAGAACATGAAATTGGTAGTTTAACCAAAGGTAAATACGGCGACTTTATTATCATCGATAAGGACCCACGTAAAGTGAAAGTTTCAGACATCAGCACAATTAAGGTTAAAGAGACTTATCTTGCGGGAAATAAAGTTTATGAAGCTAAATAGTTAAGGAAACTTTTCTATCGTGAGCTTGATTTTCCCTTAACAAAGAAGAATGGAAAGAGGCACTTTCAGAGCAAAATGAGTATTCATAGTTTAATGGAACTCAATGTTCAGAGACTTTCAACGTTAACAGTGGTAAATGCCCATCTGTCACGATTTTATCGCCCCCACCATTGGTGTCTTTATAAGGTGGCAAGTAATTGTAAATAATGTCCTGCTTTGCAATCAGCCCTGCATCTTTCAAGGTTTTAATAATATGGTCACGTTCTTTATCAACTTCTGGAGCAATGCGATGTGTTACGCCTAAGGTAAACCACGATAACCCAATCCCCACATCACAAGTACCTGAAGCTAACCATTGCGTTTCGATACCACCTGGTAGCTTCCAACCATCGGGGCATTTCCAAAAACGTACATGGTGACGCTTTGTCGGATCGCCATCAATCTCCTGCTGAAAAGCCATATCCTGTTGACGTCCAAAGACTTCAAGTGGGCTTACCGGTGCATCAGGATAACTCTGCTTGAGCACAGTAGATGTAACAGTTTTGATGCTGCTCTTCATTGTTACAGGCTTAGCTTTAACCCAAGCAGCCTGCTCCATCGCATCAGAAAGTTCATCCTTCGTACCGTTTAAAAAAGCAAGATTGATAGGATCACCTAAAATTCCGTGTGAGGTCTTTGCTCTACCATTAAAATACTGAGGTGCATACACCGAAGATAGTGCTCTGTGCGCAACTGGCAATGCCAACACCATTAAACTTATTTTCTTAAGCATTAGTGCCTCCTAAATAAAATCTTCTCATTACTTATCGTAAGCAAAAAATTGTGAAAAAATCTATCAAAGTCAGCTCTATAAACTTGTCCCACTAAATGCTGTTTTTGTCCAACCACATAAAAACACCCCTTATAAAATAAGGGGTGTAAGCGGGTGGCTAACCGGGCTTGAACCGGCGACCCCCTGAACCACAATCAGGTGCTCTA
>JASGFC010000045.1:0-6311 GCA_047605865.1 Micrococcaceae bacterium
CAGTAATAGCTTGGGGCATATTTCCTAAGTCCTCTGCAACTGGCACGGCTGGTTGTAAGACTAGGACTATCCAAGAAACTACCACCTCAACACCGTTAGGTGTAGGTGGCTAGTAGTTCATTTTTTCTCAGTTTCATCGTGTTCTGGCACGAGGTGTCCTGAGCGCCACTCTCCGGTTTCTAGGTAAGAAACCTTAGCTGCAATAGAAACAGCATGATCGCTGATACGTTCTAAATAACGGCTTAAGAGGATAGAGTCCATTGTTTGTTTTGTGCTTGGAGTCCAGTTGCCACTATTAAGGTCAGTGAACACTGAAAGGTGTAGTTCATCCATTCGCTCTTTAAGCTCAGAAAGCTCTTTGCGAATATTAAGGTCTCTAGTGTCTAGAAGTTTTTCTAGTAGTCCAGTGATTTTTACGTCAATTTCAGCCATTTCCTGAATGGTTGTTTTTAACTCAGGTGCAACTACTTCTTCTGGATAGCGTAATCTTACAAGCAATGCTACGTGACGTGCAAGATCTCCCATGCGTTCTAGAGATGAACTCATGCGAAGTGCTGCTACAAGAATACGTAAATCTGATGCTACTGGTGCCTGGCGTGCAATGATATCAATGGCATGTTCGTCAAGTGATATTTGCCGTCTATCAATTTCTGAATCAGCTTCGATGATTTGTTCAGCTTGTTCAAGACTTCCATCAAATAAGCACTGTGCTGCATTTGTCATTGCAGCGTTAACCATTTGAGAGATTTCAGTAAGACCTTCGCCAATTTGTTCTAGTTCGTTACGGAACATATTTCGCATAAATTACCTCTTTTCTTCCTTTATTTTACTCTACCGCTTAAAGTGGCTACCCTAGAAGTGTGAACCCGATTTTTTTATTATCTGTAGCTGGCGCTTTAGGCATAGTTGTTGGTGCCGGTGGTTCTATAGCGTTTAGTTTAAGTGAAAAGTCGAGAAGACAAACTTTGGAAGAACCAACTATTTCTGATGGAGCTTCAACGGTTTTATCTGTTTTACCTCAGGCATCTATTGTGGTTGATGCAACAAATGATGTGGAAAGAGCAACACCTCGAGCTTACACGATGGGTCTTGTGCGTTCACACTCTATAGTTCCGCAGCAAGAGTTGTTTCCTGTTATTAATAGAGTGCGCAGGGATGGTGTTATTGAAGAATTAGAGCTATCTCTTGTTCGTGAAGATGGTGAAGAGGTCATCTATGGTGTTCGTGTAGCGCCGTTAGATTTAGATTTTATTTTGTTAATTGCAGAAGATCAGACAGAACAAAAACGTATTGAAACTGTTCGTAGTGATTTCATTAATAATATTTCTAAAGGTCTACAAGAACCAGTGAATAAAATTAGTAAATATCAGGAGCATCAGGAAAATCCAAACCCTTTGATGGAAGAGCAAATTTCACATCTACAGGCATTAACTTCTGATGTGATTCAGTTATCCAAGTTGCAAAATATGAAAGCCGGTGCTTTTGAAGATACTTTTGTAGTTAATGATGCAGTTCAAGATGCAGTTCATCAAACACAGAAGTTAGCTCAAAAACATTCGATTGAGGTAAAGTTTGTAGCCGGTCAAGACGCACAATGTGTAGGCGATGCTGAACTTATCGCTAGTGCTGTGAAGAACTTAATTGACAATGCAATCTTGTACTCTCCTGAGAAAACTGTTGTTGGGGTTAGCACTAAAGTTATTGAAGATCAGGTTGTTATCACTGTAGTTGATCGTGGTGAAGGTCTTTCTGAACAAGAACAACAACGAATCTTTGAACGTTTCTACCGCTTGCAAGACGAAGAGAATAGTGGTTCAGGCTTAGGTTTAAGTATCGTGAAGAATATTGTGAGTTTGCATGGTGGCGAAATCTCTGTGTGGTCGCAACCTGGCAAGGGTTCTACTTTTACTATCAAATTGCCTAAGGCTGCAACAAGTTCCCTTGTTGAGCCATTAACGTAGTTTTTAGTTTTCAAAAAAGAACCCCACTGCAAAAGTAGGGTTCTTTTAAATTTTATACTTAGCTTAACTTGTTGCAGGAGCTTCAGTTGACATGTTTGAAGCAGATGGAGCAGCTTGAGTAGTTTCTGGCACACCTTGTGTTGGGATAGGTTTATTGTGAGTAGGCAAGTAATCACGGTAGTCTTTAAGAGTTCCATCCACAATAGGGGTTTTCATATCTGAAGAAGTTGTTCCGTCACTCAATTTAAGAGTCTCGAGAGCACCTGGAGCTTGAGTAGTTGCTGGAATAAGTTGTTTGTTAGCATCACTTTGGAAATTGTACTCACCTGGAGCATTGCTGCTCTTAGCAGGTACTGTAAATGTTAGTGGTGTACCACCTTCTGGTGTGATGGTCATGTTAACAGGCTGGTTACCTTCATTAACTGCAGCACCAAGGATACGACCAGGAGAACCTTTAGCCTCAGAAACAATAAGGATATTACGGAATTTTACATTTCCAATTTCTGCCTGAACACCATCACTAAGTGGGTGCTCTATCGCTGTTCCTTGTGGATTAGTGTAACTACAACCCGCAGTAAGGCCAATTGCTGATGTCGCAACAGCAAGGGTAGCAACGCGACGAAGCGTAAACTTCATTGGTACTCCTATTTTATTAAAAACTTGTAAGCACTAACTATTCTAACCTATACACCGTGTTAGCCTTAAAACGTGTCAGAGAAAATTGCGGTAATTATCACTGCTGCTGGTAATGGAACTCGGCTTGCTCAGTCTCTTCCAAAGGCGGCAGTGGCTATTAATGGTCGCAGTATTATTGAGCGTGCAATTGATACCGTACTGCAACTACCTGAACTATCTCAACTCGTTATTACTGTACCTTGTGAAGATCAGCATATTACTCCTTTAATTCCACAGCACGATGCTATTTCTATCGTGACAGGAGGCGCTACTCGCCAAGAGAGTGTCTGTGAGGCTGTGAAAGTTATTAAGAATGCAGACTATGTTCTGGTACACGATGCTGCACGATGCTTCACACCTTTAGCAGTGTATACACGAGTAGTAGCTAAGCTCAAACAAGGCCATGAAGCTGTTATTCCGGTAATGCCTGTTGTTGATACTATCAAAAAAGTTGAAGGCGATATCGTTGTTGAAGAAATAGACCGTAACACTTTGGCCTCGGTACAAACTCCACAAGGTTTTACTACTCAAGCTCTTGTTCAAGCGCATCAGAAAACTAAGCTACAAGCAAGTGATGATGCTACGCTTGCAAGTTTAGCAGGGTATCAAGTTCATACTGTTGCCGGAGATTATCGTGCTTTGAAAATCACCTATCCTCTTGATGTAAAGGTTGCTGAGTCACTATGATACTGCCGGTTATTGGTTTAGGCATTGATGTTCATGCTTTTGCTCCCAAAGAGGAAAAAACACAATTATGGGTAGCAGGCCTAAAGTGGGAAGGCCAAGGTTTAGCTGGACATTCAGATGGTGATCCAGTTTCACATGCCATCGCAGATGCTTTGCTCAATGCTGCTGGTTTAGGCGATTTAGGCAGTAACTTTGGAGTGGCTGAACCAGAATGGGCTGGTGCTTCAGGAGTTAAAATTTTGGAAGAAGCAGCACGCAGGGTTCGAGCTGCAGGTTTTGAAATAGTAAATGTTTCTGCTCAACTCATAGGTAATAGACCAAAGTTTTCACCACGTCGTCAAGAAGCTGAACGTTTACTTTCTCAAGCAGTAGGAGCGCCAGTAACAATTGGTGCTACAACAACAGATGGACTAGGGCTAACTGGGCGTGGTGAAGGCTTAGCAGGAATGGCCACTGCATTAATGAATAAAGTTTAGTAGCCTAGAGGGTATGAAGTTATACAATTCTAAGTCTGGTCAGTTAGAAGAGTTTAAACCACTGAAGAAAAATGAAGTTTCTCTTTATTATTGTGGTCCAACTCTGCAAAGTGGTCCACATATCGGGCATATGATGTCTGCGGTGGTTTTTGATCAACTAGTACGTTGGTTTGAATATCAAGGTTATCAAGTTAGAGTAGTTCGTAACTATACAGATATAGACGATAAAATCCTTGCTAAAGCAACTGAGGAAACTCCTTGGTGGCAGGTAGCTCAATGCAGTAGAAGCAAGTTTGAAGAAGCCTACCGTGCTTTGAATGTTAAAGATGTCTCTTACACTCCGTTTGCAACGGGTCATATCCCGGAGATGGTTGCGCTTACTGAACAATTAATTGCTGATGGTCATGCATATGTTAGTGCTGGTAGTGTCTATTTTGATGTTAAATCTTGGAAAGAGTATGGTTCGTTAACTCATCAGAATATTGAAAATCTTGAACAAGGTGAAGATAGCGAAGTAGGCAAACGTGATCCTCTAGATTTCGCGTTATGGAAGGCAGCTAAACCCAGTGAACCAGCTGATGCTCACTGGAACACTCCTTGGGGTAAGGTTCGACCAGGATGGCACCTCGAATGTTCGGCAATGGCTGCTAAATATTTAGGCGAAGAATTTGATATTCATGGTGGTGGTCTGGATTTACGTTTCCCGCATCATGAAAATGAGAATGCACAGTCTCAAGCTGCAGGCCATGGTTTTTCTAGGCTCTGGATGCACCATGGTTTGGTACAACTCAATGATCAAAAAATGAGCAAATCTATTGGTAATGTTCTTGGCCCTGATGAATTATTCTCTCACGAAAGCCCAGCTGTTGTGCGTTATTTCTTAAGTACGGCTCATTATCGCTCTAATCCTGATTTTTCTTTTGAAACCTTACAAGAGTGTTCAAAGGCACTTTCTCGTATACAGAAGTTTATTCATCGTGCCCAGCCAACTGATGAAGCTCAGGTTCCACGTGCTTTTACCACGGCTATGGAAGAAGATTTAAATGTTCCTCTTGCTTTGTCAGTAGTTCACGATACTGTTAAAGCTGGTAATGCTTTTTTAGATCAAGGTGATTCAGCTCATGGTGCTGCATTAGCTGCTCAAGTGTGCACAATGATGGATATCCTGGGTATCGAATATGATAGCCAAACTTCACATACTGCTGACTCAAGCGCCTTGGCTAGTATCATGCCATACCTTCTTGAAATACGTGCTGAGGCTCGTGAACAAAAAGATTGGGCTAAAGCAGACCAAATTAGAGATTTACTGAACAAAAGTGGAATTGTTGTTGAAGACGGTGCTCAGGGTGCATCGTGGCATGTGGAGGGCAAATAATGGCAAAGAAAAAAGGTGCAACTAAAGGCACTGGAGGCAAAGGCAAGCGTTCATTGGCAGGTCGTGGTCCAACGCCTAAAGCAGAAGATCGTCCATATCACAAGGCTTATAAAAAGAAACTTGCAGGAAATAACAAGCCAAAACGTAGTGATTACACTGATACCAAGCCAGTTGCAGCAACCCGAGGTGGTGTTCGCAAGAGTGATGAGTTTATTGCAGGTCGCAATTCCGTTGTGGAAGCACTTCGTGCAGGAATTCCTATTAAAGCGGTGTATATTGCCCAAAATATTGTTGTTGATGATCGTGTTAAAGAAAGTATTGAATTATCGAATAAAGCTAATTTAGCTATTTTGGAATGCTCAAAAGCAGACCTTGACCGCATGACAGACCAAGCTATTCACCAAGGTGTTGCAGTTCAAATTCCTCCGTACAAGTATGCTAATCCGCTAGATTTATTGGAAAAAGTTCAAGAAAGTGGACAAACTCCTTTGTTGCTTGCTTTAGATGGCATAACGGATCCAAGAAATTTGGGTGCCATTATGCGCTCAGTAGGGGCATTTGGTGGGCAAGGTGTCATTATTCCTGAAAGGCGTAGCGTAGGAATGACTTCAGCTGCGTGGAAAACTTCTGCTGGAGCTGGTCTTCGAGTCCCTGTTGCTAAGGCAAGTAATTTAAATAATGTTATTAAAGAGCTTAAAAGGGCAGGGTGTTTTGTTGTTGGTCTTGATATGAGCGCTGATGTTGAGCTTCCGCATTTTGAATTAGGAGCAGAGCCGTTAGTGCTTGTTATAGGAGCAGAAGGTGAAGGAATTTCGCATTTAACGCGTCAGTTATGCGATCAAATTGTTTCAATTCCTATGGCAGCAGCTACTGAGTCTCTTAATGCTGGTGTTGCTGCTGGTATTGCTTTGTATCAGATTTCCGTGAGTAGGAATTCTTAGCAGTTTCATTTTTAGGCCCATAATCTCTAGTAAATATAAGGATTTATTAGAAATTTTTTATCCTGTTTGCACAGTTTTATTTTTTCGTGTATATTTATATAAGCGCTAAATGAGAAATAAGGATTCTACTTATTTCATGCGTGTAATGGATGCTTCAACTTTTTGTTTTGTGTTGTTGTGTGTGTTGTTTGAGAAC
>JASGFC010000046.1:0-5970 GCA_047605865.1 Micrococcaceae bacterium
CAATTCTCCCCGGCTCCACGTATAGGCTCCAATCCTTGAAAAATCAGGGGTTGGAGTTTATTTACCCTAAAAATACTCCAAGAGAAGTACAGACGACTATATAAACTGCTTGATAAAGTAAATAAAAGGAAACTTAAAGGAGATTATTATGGTCTACTCACTGTCTGAAAAGTATTTAATGCTAGCTATCCCAGCAAAAGGAAAGTTTGGATATACAAAAGAAAAGAAACTATTACTTGTAGCTTCTGGTCTGTCACAATTACTGATTGAAAATACAGTTACATTAGATAATAAAACCTTTGAAGTTATTGGACCACTACACAAAGACTCAACTGAAATAAAATCACTTTTTGATGTTCTAGAAAAGAAACCAACACAAATCTGGAAAATTGTTCGCAAGTACATGATTGGTTTTCGTGCTAGAAAACGTTTCGGGGTTCTACTAACTTCAATTGGTACTTCACTGAGAGATAAGGGTGCTCTTGAGGAGAATCCTGATGAGAACTTATATATTCCTAAAAAATCTGAAATAGATTCAACTGTCGCAGAACTACGAGATGGACTGCTCGGTAATGAAGAACTATCTGAAGAGAATGCAACATTAGCGTTCTTATTGCATAAAGCAAATAAGCTTAAAGAATACTTCTCTGAAGATGAAATAAAGATTATTGATGACAAGTTAGAAAACACTGAAAACAATCAAGCTGTTGACCAGATGATTAAAACTTTGAAACTAATGCACTTAGTCATGATAAGTTTGATGGCTAGTCGTGTATAAAGTTAGCAGTTAGACGTGTGCTTTAAGTTATAACGTTGTAGAAAAGTCAATATGATTCGAACCTTGTGGGTTTACAGTAACACTTGTTAATGTTCCAGTCCCAGGATCAGCAAGCACAAGCATATTTGCTGACTGAGGAGTGACTGTAGGATAGTTTGGTGATACTTGATCACTGAACATTGAAGTACCACTTGTTACCCATGCTAGTACTAAACTTTCCCCTGGTTTAATGGGGCCAAGAGTAGTAAAGTCGTAACGTAAGGAATAGGTCCTTGAAGGGCGATCAAGTTTGTTAGCACCAGCTACGCCATTAAGAACAAAAGCTCCAGGGAGCAGTGGGTGTACTATAGTTTCGTTGTTTGACGCGCGAATAGTGACACCTGCTGATCCTGGCGCCCAGCATAGAGTACTGTTTTCATTAGAAATGGTAACGGTAGCATTCTGTGTATCAATGACATCAACCTGAAATAATAAATCACCGATGGCAGAAATAGTGTTGTCTGTGGTGCAGGCAAGGACTGAAGCTGCCTTTGCTGGTGTAGCAACGGCAGAAGCGATGACTGGAATGCTCCAGGCCACACCTTTAGTTACCTGACGTCTTGATATACCTTGATCTAATTCCATAAAAATGCCTCCTGAAAATTAAAAATTAACCCTTTAACCCATACTAAAGTAAACGGGGGGGGGGATTCAAATTAAAGAAAACAAAAAAATGGGGGGGGGTATTTTAAGCAAAGAGGAGTACCATGAATATATAGATACTTTTCATGGAGTGAGGGTGAGGGGGAAATCATGGAACGGCTACAACAGATTTCTCGTAGAGGAGTAGTCAAAGGTGCAGTTTGGTCTACGCCAGTTATTGCTGCTGCAATAGCTACTCCGGCAAGCGCAGCTAGCATAGTTAATGTTGGTGATTTTTACATTAATGGAACGTGTGGTGTCACGGGTCTTTTATTTCCTGGATTCGTTTTAACAGCAGGATCTACTGCTTTACCAGCAGGAACAACCATCCTTATTACAACAGGTGGAGTTAATATTGGTTTACTCAGTCTTACTCCTAGTTCAGTTGCAACAGTGACTCTTTTGGCAAATAACAACCAGATTGTAACTCTTAATAGCCCTTTAGCAGCAGGTGCCTCATTACAAATGCGCACAACAGCGAATGTTGGAGTCGGCTCAACTGTTACTGCTACAGTAACACTACCTACGGGATATGTTGCAGGGTCTGGTGCAAAGACTATTGGACAGTTTAAAGTCACATTATTAAGTTGTAGTGCAAGTTAGTAGTTCAGAGATCATTGGTATTGAAATTTCCAAAGAAGTAGCTAGAATCAATAGGGTCAAGCGCAGCAGTCAGTGCTTGATCTTTTTCGTCAGCACCGTATTCTTTAAGTTTGTCAAGGAAAGTATCATACACTGAATGATTTGTTTGAACTCCTGATAACCATTGTTTGAAAGGCTGATTGAGCGTGTAGTGCCCATTCTTGTCATGCTCTAGATAGCGATATTCAGCATTCGTTGGGTTTTCCAGTGACTCGAAGTATTCAACAGTCCAACGGAAATAGCGCATACAGAACAACCTCATCGTGAGCCCATGCGTGACAATCAAAACATTCTCATGAAGCTGCTCTTTAGTAAAATGACGGTACATAGTCTCCAGAAAACCAGAAACACGGTCATAAACATCGGAACCAGATTCACCATTTTCAAAGCGATAAAAGAAATGTCCGTATACATCACGAAGTTTCTTTTGTTTGACAATTTCTTTTGGGTTTTGGAAGTTTGCCCAGTCTTGTTCTCGTAATCGTGGCTCTTCAATGGTGCGTTCAATTAAGTCATCTAAGCCTAAATGGTCAAGAGTTTGGTAGGCACGAAGATACGGCGAAACGTACACAGTAAAAGGTAGTCCATTAGATTCTTCTCTAATCCGTTTCCCGGCTTCTTTAGCTTGGTTAATACCTTTTTCAGTCAGTGGAATTCGATAGTCAGGAATATGCTCATAAACGTTGGGATCAATGTTTGCTAAAGATTCTCCGTGACGAATTAAAAAGATTTTATTAGGGAACGTCATGTATCTAATCCTTCATAGTAGCAAGCTTCAACTTTTCCTTCATCAAGAGTATAAAAGGCACCAACAATCCCAGTTTTACCAGCTTCAAGAGCTTGGAGAACAATCTTTGATTCTTCTTTAATGTAGTTACTGGTTTGTTTCACGTGCTCTATGGCAGCAGCATCAACAGTTTTGTTTCCTAGCCTCCTAGCTGCCAATACGCTAGAAGTAATTTTTTCAACAAGTTCACGGATCTTACCTGGTGGCATATTGCCACTTTCAATGGCATCAACTGTAGCAGTGACAGCTCCACAAGAGTTGTGGCCAAGCACTACAATAAGAGGAACATGGAGCTCCTCAACAGCAAATTCAATAGAGCCAAGGACCGTAGAACCGATAACCTCTCCGGCGGTACGTATAACAAACATATCGCCAAGGCCAGCATCAAAAATAATCTCTGCAGCCAATCGTGAATCTGAACAAGCTAGGAGTAAGGCATGTGGTTCTTGACCGGAGCTTAAATCTTGGCGACGAACAGAATCTTGGTTGGGGTGTAGGGAAACACCTTTAACAAAGCGTTCATTTCCTGCTTGTAATTCTTGCCACGCTTTAAGTGGGGTATTTGGACGTTGAGTACCGAAGATAACTGGCTGTTGAACTTCAATAGGCTTGATGGGCTGTTGTTCGTTTGGTGTTTCTTCCATTAGCTTGTTACCGCCGTTGCTAATTGGTCAAATTCATCTTGGTCTGCAGTACCGTCAAGAATATAGGAAATATTTCCCTTTTTTCCAACCATGTAAATGGTTTTCTTGCCGTTGCTGTCTTCTTTACGACCTTCATAGGTTTTCCAGGAAATACCGTTAACCTCACGTGGTGCTGTTGGGTCGGCTTCAGTAATCTTTTGTGAAATCCACGTTTCATTGGCATTGCTGCTTTGGACTAATCCTATGTACTCTTTTTGTGCGGTGATATAGCCAACATCCCAACTGGAAACTTGATCTTCACCGACTTCAAATCGTGCATAATTATTACTCCATCCAGGAGGCATTTGCGGGTGTGCTAGCGGAAAAGAAGCACCAGGCTGAACCTGTTGTGCAATAGCGTTGACATCAACAGTAGGGTTGTAGCTGACTTCTTTGCGAGCATTAAGCGCTAAAACAGGGATACAAACGGCAATGGTAATCAGAACAGCCCACACCATGTTTTTAACCGTTTGGTTTAGTCGGTCTGCCTGCTTTGAAGGTATTTTAATAGGCTCTTGTGGCAATTCTTTATCTGGCACGTTACCCATTATAGTGGTTAAAGCCAAACATTCAGTTCTGTTTGAGCGGTAGCTTGTGCAGAACCTTCTGAAGGGGATAGGGTTGCGATTAAGTATTGTGTAGTACTTGGCCAATTGCTTGAATATGAATACGTTACATCTGTACAAACTTGCCCGGCAATTGCCATAGCTTCTGTGATAGTTACAGATGTTGGTGAAACTGTAAAAGAAGAGTGAGTGGTTGAAAAAGTGACAATTTTACTTGGTGTTAACGGATAAGGTAAACCGTTATTTGGCACGATATTTACACAACCTTGCGTAGTTTCATTGTTATCCCAGTAAAAATCTAGCCCTGTCCCAGCTGAAAGATTAAAGTTATTTGGTACGCTAGCAGCTTGTGCAGGCGCCGCGATAGCAGTAGCAATAACGGGCACACTCCATGTAGCGGCTTTGGTAATATTTCTACGAGAAACCTCTGTAGTCATAGACTTATCCCTTATTGAAAACAAATGATGTTTTTACTATACTTGAGTTTTCTTTCTCAACGCAATAGCCAATGCCTTGTATAAGTATAGGAATAACTATCAAACTAAGGAAAACACTAGTAATAACGCTAAACTCATCGATTTCATCTTCTCCACGGTAGTATATTGGTATAGGCACACTAGATCCGAACAAAGACGTTTACTATTAAAGGAATACTAATGAATACTGAACCATACATTAACCTTTCATCGCAGCTTGAAGTTCCAGATGATGAAGCCGATCGTAACCTTGCACTTGAACTTGTTCGAGTCACTGAAGCAGCGGCAATTGCTGGTGGGCATTGGATTGGTTTCAGAGATAAAAATCATGCTGATGGTGCTGCTGTTGATGCTATGCGCTCGATGCTCTCTTCTGTTCGTTTCAATGGTGTAGTGGTCATTGGTGAAGGTGAAAAAGATGAAGCCCCAATGCTCTTCAATGGCGAAAAAGTTGGAGATGGCTCAGGTCCAGTTTGTGATGTTGCTGTTGATCCTATTGATGGTACCCGATTGACTGCCAATGGAATGAACAATGCTCTTGCCGTGCTAGCGGTAGCTGAAGAAAACAGTATGTATGATGCTTCAGAAGTTTTCTATATGGAAAAGCTGATTGTGGGCGAAGATGCTGCGGGTGTCATTGATATCACGCTGCCAGCAAAAATCAATTTGAACTTGATTGCTAAGGCTAAGAACAAGAAATTGAACCAATTAACGGTATGTGTGCTTGACCGTCCACGTCATGAAGACTTGATTAAAGAAATCAACGCTGCTGGCGCTCGTGTTTGTTTGATATCTGATGGTGATGTTGCTGGTGGTATCGCTGCTGCACGCCCTAATACGGGAATTGATGTTTTGATGGGAATTGGCGGTTCACCTGAAGGTGTTGTGACAGCATGCGCCTTGAAAGCACTTGGTGGAGCAATCCAAGGTAGGCTTTGGGTTGATAACGAAGAAGACAAGAAACGTGCCCTGGATGCCGGGCACGATTTGGACAAAGTGCTCCATACTAATGACTTAGTTAAGGGCGATAACTGTTATTTTGCCGCAACTGGTATTACCAATGGGGATTTGCTTCGTGGAGTGAAATATGAAGGTGATAAACTCTTTACTCACAGTATCGTGATGCGCTCAAAGTCTAAAACTGTGCGTTTTGTTGAGGCTGAACACCAGGCTGCCAAATGGGCTAGTTACGAACGCAAACTCTAACCCCCTCCCCGCAAGTCAGTGCTTATTGCTGAAATTTAAGCGAAAAAGTCAGCAATAAGCACTGACTTGCGGATTAAGGGTTAGGGTTCTTTGTCTAGTTTCTTTTTAACGCCATCGAGGTTGTTTTTGCAGTGTTGTGCAAGTTGTTCGC
>JASGFC010000047.1:0-4860 GCA_047605865.1 Micrococcaceae bacterium
AGAGCAGCGGTCTCCAAAACCGCAGGTTGCAGGTTCGAGTCCTGTCCGCCCTGCAAGTCAAGATCAAAAGGAGAAAGTGATGAGCGAAGAACAAGTACAATCTTCAGATGTTAAGCTGGGTTTCTTTGCACGCATTGCTTTGTTTATCAGGCAAGTTATTGCAGAGTTAAAGAAAGTAACAGTTCCAACTCCAAAAGAGTTACTAAACTACACAATAGTTGTTCTTGCGTTTGTGGTTGTTATGATGCTCTTTGTTTCATTGCTTGATTTGGTCTTTGGACAGCTAGTAATTTGGCTTTTTGCCAATAGCGCTAGCTAATGATGAACTTTAAGTAAGGTAAGGTAAAGCGTGGCTGAAGAAAACGTAGATGTAACTGAAGAAACTACTTCGGATACTAATCAAAGCACCGACAATTCTTTTGATGCTCCAGAAGATACTACTGAGGTAGAAAATGTAGAAACTGAGAGCAACGATTCACTCGAAGCAGCAGATGCTGAAACTGACACTGAAGATTCTTCAGGTCAAGATGCTTCAATCAAGGAAACTACAACAGATTCTGAAGAAGATGAATCTGAAGAAGACAAAGTGGATCCTGTTGAAGAATTTAAGGCAAAACTTCGCCGTCAAGCAGGAGATTGGTACGTACTGCATTCTTATGCAGGTTATGAAAAACGTGTCAAAGTTAACCTTGAACAGCGCATTCAAAACTTCAATATGGAAGATTACATTTTTCAAATGGAAGTTCCTATGGAAGAAGTTACTGAAGTTAAAAACGGTGAACCTAAAAAAATCACTCGCGTTCGAGTTCCAGGCTACGTTTTAGTCCGTATGGACATGACAGACGAATCATGGAACGTGGTTCGCCACACTCCTGGAGTTACTGGTTTTGTTGGAAACGCTCACGATCCACACCCATTAACTCTTGATGAAGTATTCACTATGTTAGCTCCTGTCTTTGAAGAAGAACAAGCTGAAGAAGAAACTAGCAATCAAGAATCAACAGAAGACAACGTTGTTGCACAAACTGTTGAAATTGATTTTGAAGTTGGCGAGACAGTTACTGTTAAAGAGGGGCCATTCGAGAACTTCCCAGCTACAATTTCTGAAATTAAACCAGAGTCTTCTAAGCTTGTTGTTCTTGTTCAGATCTTCGAACGTGAAACCCCAGTAGAACTTGGTTTTAACCAAGTATCAAAGCTATAATAAGTTTTTTGTGGCTCTAAAGCTGCAATTTAAGAAAGGACCCTACATTGGCAAAACCAGAAAAACAAAAAAAGGTTGCCGGTATGATCAAGCTGCAGATTCAGGCAGGCGCTGCTAACCCAGCACCACCTATCGGTCCTGCACTTGGACAGCACGGTGTAAACATTCAAGAATTCTGTAAGGCATACAATGCAGCAACAGAATCTCAGCGTGGAAATATTATTCCTGTTGAAATTACAGTGTATGAAGATCGCTCATTCACTTTCATTACTAAAACCCCTCCTGCAGCAGATTTGATTAAAAAAGCTGCAAAAATTAAGAAGGGTTCAGGAGTTCCTCACACTGATAAAGTTGCTCACCTGAGTAAGAAACAGTTAGCAGAAATTGCTGAAATGAAAATGCCTGATCTTAACGCAAACGATATCAAAGCTGCGTCAAAGATTATCGCAGGTACTGCTCGTCAAATGGGCGTTACAACAGATTTAGACTAGTTTCCTAGTTTCGTAAAATTATAAAAATCGTGGGAGAGGCAGCGCTTGTCTCATTTACCACAACTGCAGAAGGAGCAGAACATGGCAAAGCGTAGTAAAGCATATAAGGCATTCGCACAGCAGCTAGAAGAAGGAAAACATTATTCAGCTGATGAAGCGTTAAACCTTATTTCAGAAAATACAAAAGACAAAGATCAAACAGTTGAAGTTGCTGTTAAACTCAATGTTGATCCACGTAAAGCAGATCAAATGGTTCGTGGTACAGTAATTTTGCCACATGGTACTGGTAAGACGTCTAAGGTCCTCGTCTTTGCAACTGGTGCCAATGCAGAAGCTGCTGAAGCAGCTGGTGCTGATTACGTTGGTTCAGATGATTTAATTGCAAAAGTTTCAGATGGTTTCACAGATTTTGATGCTGCTGTTGCAACACCTGACATGATGGGTAAGGTTGGTCGTCTAGGTAAAGTACTTGGTCCACGTAATCTTATGCCAAACCCTAAGACAGGTACAGTAACTACAGATGTTACTAAAGCTGTCAATGATATTAAAGGCGGTAAGATTGATTTCCGCGTTGATAAGCATGCAAATGTACACTATGTTATTGGCCGTACAAGCTTTGATGTGCAACAACTTATTGAAAACTACAATGCTGCTATGGAAGAGATTCAGCGTTTGAAGCCAGCGTCTTCTAAAGGTCGCTACATTCAAAAAGCTGCTGTTTCCTCTACTTTTGGCCCTGGAGTGCCAGTGGAAATTACTGCATAAGTTTCTTTGTAAAAAAGGCCTCACAAAAGTGGGGTCTTTTTTAATGCCTTATGCGCCTTTATGAACTCGCTTAACAATGAACTTCTTCGTTTGTGTTAAGTGTTCAATATGGCCACCATACTGGGTGAAGGCTGGCATGTAGTACCGATTCAACATTGAATTATAAACACACCATAGAGAACCCTGCGGTTTAAGTTTTTTAGCTGCTGCTTCTATGAGCGTTATTCCACTTGTTGGATCTACCCTAGTTCCAGCATGAAAAGGCGGATTGAGAAAGATATGATCATAGGAATTGTCTGTCATCGTGCTCAGCGAAAAATCATGTTGCACCTTCCCTGTAAGCTCATTAAGTTTTAAGGTATCTTGAGTAGATAGGTACGCAAAGTAGGAATCATCGCTGGCATCAAGGGTGATATCAGAATATTGTGAGAGTAGATAAGCGGACACAATCCCATTGCCTGAACCTAGATCAGCAACATGACCTGATATTTTCTGCCCTTTCAAGGTCTCAAGGAAGGCACGAGTTCCAATATCGTACTTTGTTCCAGCAAATACTCCACCGTGAGCAGCTACGTGAAGGTTTAACTCTTTAATGAAACTCTTTTCTGGAAAACTAGAGCTTGCCTTAGCTGTAATCTGGGAAGCAGAAATAACTCTGCATTTTTCCAGCCCAGAGAAGCTTGAACATCGTTGAAATATCGCGATAATACAGCGTTGAAGCTTTTGTTCATGTGCTTATCTTTTCCAGCACAATACACCTTAACTGTAGGATGCGAATATTGGGTTATCAATTGACAATATTCTTCTAAACGAGATAGTGCTTTAGGCATTCGCAACAGAACAGTTGTTGCTCCACGAAGCGCAGTTTCGGGTTTATCGTGCACTAAAATTGACTCAAAATCGCAGATTTTTTCTGATGAGTAAGCACTATCGCAAAAAACATTGATAGAACCTTGAAATGTCTGGGAAAGCATTCGTGCAATAACTGCATGATTATCATCTAAAACAGTAAGAGTATTTCCGTAAATTTTTGATTACTCAGTAAACGATCACTATGATCTGGCATAACTCGAACATCCATATCATTAGTGTACTGCCTACTAATTTTATAAAAGCCATTAAGATATAGTCGAGAAATTTACTTGTACTCTTTGAAGATGTATATTTATTTTAATGACGTAAGTTGTCCCGAATCAATCTAAAACTAGTAGGGAAAAAAGATGCAGCCTGTTAAGTTAAAACATTTACTTGCAGTTGAAGCACTTTCCAATGATGAAGTTTTGAGATTAATTTCCAGAGCACAAGATTTTAAAAAAGGCGCTCGCACTCCTCTTCAAACAGATCAAATTGTTGCTGCTAATTTATTTTTTGAAAACAGTACCCGTACCCATAAGAGTTTTGAAATTGCAGAGAAGAAGCTGGGCTTCCACGTTATTAATTTTTCTCCAGAGCTAAGCTCTGTGCAAAAAGGGGAGACCTTGTATGACACTGTATTAACAATGTCAGCCTTGGGTGTAGATATAGCAGTGATTCGCCATGGTGCAGAACATTACTATGAGGAGCTTATCAAGAGTAAAACCATCACATGTAGCATCATTAACGGTGGTGATGGCAGTGGACAACACCCTAGCCAATGTTTGTTAGATTTGATGACTATCCATGAAGAATTCGGCTATTTTGAAGGTTTAAAAGTAGCTATTGTTGGTGATTTGGTACATTCGCGAGTAGCTAAATCAAATATGCAAATGTTAAAGCGTCTTGGTGCTGAAGTTTATTTTTCTGGACCAGAGCAATGGTATGATCCAAGTTTTGCTCGTTATGGAAAGTATGTAGCTCTTGATGATTTAGTAGCCAACGTTGATGTCATGATGCTACTTCGAGTTCAACATGAGCGACATGATGGTTCTACTAGTTTCACTCAAGAGGAGTATCACCAAAAATATGGTTTAAACCTTAAGAGGGCAAAACAGTTGCAAGAATCGGCAATTATCATGCATCCTGCGCCTATAAATCGAGGAGTTGAAATAGATGATGCCTTAGTTGAATCATCGAAGTCTCGAATAGTTGCACAAATGTCCAACGGTGTGTTTATGCGGATGGCAATTTTAGAGGCAATTCTCAATGCTAGAACAGGGGAAAGTTCATGAATACTTTAATTACTGGTGGCAAAATTATTGATCACGATAATGAACTGGTAGCAGCAGATATCTGGATTAACTCTGACAAAATTCAAGCTATTGGCAAGGATTTTCCACACGAAGATTTTGACCATGTTATTGATGTTTCTGGAAAACTAGTTACCCCTGGATTAGTAGACGTTCACGTGCATTTTAGGGAACCTGGTTTCACTGAAAAAGAAACTATCAAAACTGGAAGCCAGGCAGCAGCTCATGGTGGTTT
>JASGFC010000048.1:0-4858 GCA_047605865.1 Micrococcaceae bacterium
CATCTGAAGAAGTATCTGTATCAGCGTCTGTATCTGAATCATCACTAGAGTCAGTATCAGAAGAATCTGCAACAGCACCTTCATCAGTTGCCGTACCCTTTGAATCAACAGCAAATTCCTCTTCGCCATCTTTAGCAGGAGCAGCAAGATCTTCACCGTCTGCAGGAGTAGCCTCAGCTTTATCATCTGAATCAGTTGAATCTTCAGAATCAGTATCTGCATCAGAATTAGAGTCAACACCTGCATCTTTGTCAGTATCAGAGTCTTTAGCAGAAGCTTTAGCGCTTGCAGCTTCAGTTGCAGCTGAACTCTTAGCTTTTTTATCATCCGAAGCAGCATCAGAGTCTTTATCAGCATCTTTGTCTGTAGAAAGTGACTTTACAGCATCAGCATCGGTGTCTTTATCAGCTTTAGCTGCTTTGTCTTCTTTTGAAGGCTTTGCGTTGCGCTTTGCAGCAGCTTCTGCATTTTTCTTGCCTTCATCAGTCAAAGGTGCGTTCACATCACTTGGCAGAGCCTGCTTTGCTGTTTCTACTAAAGATTTAAAAGCATCAGGATCTGAAACTGCAAGTTCTGCGAGCATACGGCGGTCAACTTGTACTTCTGCTAACTTTAGACCTTGCATGAATCTGTTGTATGTCATACCGTTAAGGCGTGCAGCAGCATTGATACGCTGAATCCATAGGCGACGGAAATCACCTTTGCGTTGACGACGATCGCGATAAGAATAAACTAATGAATGAATGACTTGTTCTTTTGCCTTACGATATAGGCGTGAACGTTGACCTCGATAGCCTTTAGCGCGTTCTAAAATTACTCTACGTTTTTTATGAGCATTAACTGCTCTCTTCACACGAGCCACGTGCGTACTCCTTCAATATTGGTGGGTGGGGGTTTACTTGCCTAGTAGTCGCTTCATTGACTTTACGTCAGCTGGAGCAACATTATCAGTGCCTTTTAGTCGACGAGTTCGAGTAGAAGGCTTACCTTCTAACAAGTGACGACGGTTAGCTTGTTCACGGCGAAGCTTACCTGTGCCAGTTACCTTAAAACGCTTCTTAGCGCCACTGTGAGTTTTCATCTTCGGCATGACCGACTCTCCTTACGCCTAGTTAAGGCATCGTTAACAATTAAGAATTCACTTATTTGTTGTGGTATTTTTGTCTGCCACTTCTGCAGCATTTCTAGCTCCAGGCTTTGGGGCAGTAGGTTTCTTAGCTGCTGATTTTTTTGAATCAACAGAAGTTTTAGGTGTTGTGTTCTTTTTCGGTGGCTTTGGAATAGTTGTCTTCTTTTCTTCAGCTTTTTCCGCTCGTGGGGTTTCACCTTTTTGTGCCATCTTTACAAGCTCTTCTGGCATAGAATCACCGAGAGATTGTTCCATCTTCTTTTTAGCTTCTTGTGCCATACGATCTTTTTCACGCTGTGCATTACGGCGATTTTCGCCTTTAACTTCAGCTTTAGACCTCAATGGATTGAGTACCATTGACATGTTTCTACCTTCAACACGAGGTTTAGTTTCTACAGTTCCATACTCAGAAACATCTTCAGCTAGGCGATCCATGAGTTTGATACCCATTTCTGGACGAGATTGTTCACGGCCTTTAAAGCGAATCATTGCCTTTACTTTATCTCCACCTGAAAGGAAACGAATGATGTGTCCTTTCTTAGTATTGAAATCATTTTCTTCAATTTTTAGACCGAAACGTATTTCTTTAAGTGCTGTATGTGCTTGGTTCTTGCGCGCTTCACGGGCTTTAACAGCAGCCTCATACTTGTATTTACCGTAATCCATGAGCTTACATACTGGTGGTTTTGCGTTTGGTGCTACCTCAACTAAATCAAGGTCAGCTTCAATTGCTAATCTTTGTGCATCTTCAACTTTGACGATGCCAACTTGTTCACCTGCTGGTCCAACAAGGCGAACTTCTGGAACTCTAATGCGCTCATTGATGCGTGGTTCGTTAATGATTACTCCTAAGTATCATGCTCGTTCTATTCAACAAAGTAGGTACAAATAAAAAACCTCTTTGCATACAGCAAAGAGGAACACTACACAACACTAAACAATAGCTCTGCTATTATTCAGTCCCATATACCAAGACCCGGCCATCTATATAACCAACACTTACTGTGGCAATGAACGCGGGTGGGAGGTAGACTCCTCTTGCTGTACTAGAAATAAATCTAGCGTACAAAACAATACTACCCCACGCACCCTAAAAGTTCTAATCTTACATGCGTATTTCTTGTTCGCGCGTTAATACCATTTCTGCCCAGTACGCAAGACGTAAAAGTAAATACAGGACGGACTTAGTTCCATACCCGTGAATTCAGCTACACTGTTTTTATGAACGAAAATGACAATAAAAACCTTGCACGAGATATTGCTGAAGTGCCAGCTGTAGAAATCATTACTACCTCTGCTATACACATGATGAGTGCCGCTGCTCTATACTGTGGACTTGGTGAAGGTGATGATGCTAATCTTCAAGATTTAGATGAAGCAAGAAAGCTTATTACAGCACTTGCTGGTTTGGTAACTGCTGCTTCGCCTGAGATAGGTGGCCACCATGCTACAGCATTACGAGATGGATTACGTAGTTTGCAACTAGCTTTTCGCGAAGCATCTATCGTGCCAGATCCTCCAGGAAAAGGTCCTGGCGAAAAATTTACAGGGCCAGTTTCTTAGTCCTACCTCCATAAAGCCCCAAAGCTACTAAGCAAACAATAACTCCAACTAATGCCGAAGAAGTAAAACCTGTCCACGCCCCAAAATTATCAATTGATAAACCAATAAGTGGAGAAGCTACAGAAGAACCAACAGTCATTGCAGATCCTTGCCAACCCAACGCTTCTCCCCTGCTATCTTCTTCAACCAACTCGCTTGTTTTTTCAGTTGCAGAGGTGATGGAAGCTGCACATAAGAGACCAGTTGGTATCGTGAGCAAAGCAAGGACCAATGGAGTTCTTCCTAGAACACACAAAGGAATCAAAGCAGCCATTGCTAATGGCAAAAGAATAGGTGAAACATCTCTCTTCACCACTCCGTAATAGATAGCCCCTATCACTGAAGCAGAGCACCAGAATAAATAAACAATCCACGCTTCATCAACATGACCAAGTTGCCCAAGAAAAGCAATAATGCTCATATCTGTTCCAACAAGCACGAAACCAGCGCTAAAGCTTGCTAAGAAAACTCCCCATAGTGGAGCAGAAATCCAAGAAAGGCGCTGCCTAAGAGGAAGTTTTTGCTTGACCACAGGACTGCTCTCAAAAGATTCTGTAGGTGGATTAAGAATCCATAAACCAAGACCAGCCAAAGACGAAGATAAACCAAATGCAATCAAAGTAAAGCTTGTAGAAACACGAGTACAGAGAATAATACCAAGGGCCGGAGCAATCATGAAAATGAATTCAACACTAATAGAATCAAAAGAAAAGGCAGCTTTTCTTTGCGCTTGTGGCACTAAAACTGAGGCAGATTTACGCACAATAGTATAGATAGGCAAAATGAATAACCCAGCAATGAAAATTAAAGGAAGCATCCAGTAATAATTAACAAAAGCAATAGTTGGCCACACGATAGCTTCTATAATGATAGAAGGAATTAAGGTATAACGTAAACCCTTCTTATCAAGGGTCCGCCCACGCCACGGACCAGAGATTGCACCACCTATCATGAAAATCATGGCTGCAATACCAGCTGAAGCAAAACTTTCACCAAGCGTTTGTGTAATGTGAAGAGTAAGGACAACACCAATGGCCGCATGTGGGATGCGGGCAATAAATCCATAAAGAATTAGGTGGCGAAAACCACGTATCTTTAAAATTTCCTGATATTTTCCAAATTTCATCATTTTATACTCTCATAAATTTCACAGCTAGAGAAGCGATTTTTTATGACTATCATCAGAATCTTCTCTTATACTTGGTAAGTACTTTTATCCAATTTCTCTATTTTCAAAAGGAAACTATGTCTATTAAAGCTGTAGAAAATAAACTAGAAGGGAAAGTAGCAAACACCAAAGAGCAAGTACAATCTGCTGAAGCTGCTTTGCCTATGAATAAGCTTGGAGCCGAAGCGTTCGGTACATTCTTACTTGTTTTTGGTGGTCTTGGTGTAGGACTACTAGCTGGTGTTCAGGAAACCACAATTATTCCTGTAGCTCTAGCATTCGGTTTATCACTTATGGCAGGTATTTTTGCAGTTGGCCACATCTCTGGTGGTCACTTTAACCCTGCGGTAACAATTGCTCAAACTCTTGCTAAACGCTTCGAAGCAAAAAATGTTCTACCGTACATTGCTGCTCAACTTATTGGTGCTGCCGCAGCAACTGGTCTACTCTACCTCATCACTCTTGATACTCCTCTGATTACTTCAGATGTACGTTCACAATTGTTCACTAGCTTAGCTAACTCTTACGGTGACGATACTAAGCTTAAGTTCGGTGCTATGGCAGCTATTCTTACTGAAGCTGCAGTTACTGCAATCTTCATTTCAATAATCCTTGCTGTAACAAGCAAAAAAGCGCCAAAATCTGTTCAAAATGCAGCTCCGTTTGCAATCGGTCTTACTCTTGCAGTTATGATTCAAGTAGCGCTCCCTATTACTAACGCTGCACTAAACCCTGCTCGTGCCACTGCAACTGCATTGACTGCTCCATCTTCATTTGGTCACCTCTGGGCATTCTGGGTTGGACCTATTCTTGGTGGTGTAATAGCAGGTCTACTCTTCAACATGATTGATAATGGTGGAAAGACTGCAAAAACAACAACTGATACAACTAGCACAAAGACTCAAGCTAAAGCTACTACAGTAGCTGATGCTACAACAAAGCTAGATGACTCAGCTGAT
>JASGFC010000049.1:0-3764 GCA_047605865.1 Micrococcaceae bacterium
TGTATAGTTATTTATATGAAGAGCATTTCCTTTTGGTTTTGCTCTTCATTTTATTATGCCCAAAACTAGCTAAGAAAACATCATGCCTAAAGACTTCTATAACTTACCTATCGTTGTCATTGGTGCAGGTCCTATAGGATTAGCAACTGCAGCTTATCTTCAGAACTACAGTCTAGATTTTATCGTGCTAGAAAAATGCACTACCATAGCAGCTTCTATAGAAAAATGGCGTCATGTTTCGCTGTTTTCAGTCTGGAAACGTAACGTTGATGCGCTCGCACTTCAGCTCCTAGAAAAGTATGGTCACCATATTCCAGACATGGAGGCTTGTCCAACGGGTGCTGAATTTATTGAAGAATACTTAAAACCACTAGCCTTAACCCCAGAGCTTGCACCACATATCAAGCTCAATGTTGAAGTTTTAGCTGTGGCTCGAGCCGATGTCGATAAACTCAAGGCAAGCATGAAACAAACCCCATTTGTTGTTCGCGCTAAAACCGCGCAGGGCATGCAAGATATTTATGCTCGAGGTGTTATTGATGCTTCTGGTACCTGGGATAATCCTAGCCCATTGGGAGCCTCTGGTATTCCTGCTTTAGGCGAAGAGCAGCTAAGTGAACATCTGGCTGGAACATTGCCTGATGTCTTGGGCGCTCAACGTGAACGCTTTGCAAATCAACGAGCGTTGGTAGTTGGAAATGGTTATTCGGCAGCAAACAGCATTCTTGCCTTGAGCGATCTTGCAGAGCAAGAGTCTGATACCAAGATTTTCTGGACTGTTCGTGGTGAGTCAGTTAAGCACTTTTATTCCAAATCGCATTTATCTAAAAAAGCTGCTCGCTGGTTAATAGGGGAGCGTTTGCAAAATCTTCTTGAAAATTCTAAGGCTCTTGAGCTTATCCCACAGTTTTCTCTTAAAGCTTTTGAACAGCAAAACCGTGGAGTTAGAGTTATTGGCAGTACTCCTGAAGGTTCAAAATCTTTGGACGTTGATGTTGTTATTAATGGAACTGGCTTTAGGCCAAACCTTCAAATGCATCGAGAAATTCTAACAGACTTTGATATTGCAACTGAAACTCCAGCACGTTTGGTGCCTTTCATGGAAGAAACGGCGAAGCATCCTGTTGAAGTAACTTTTGATGGAGCTTCAGCTCTTGCGCATCCGCAACAAGATTTTTACGTTATTGGGATGAAAAGTTATGGGCGGAAGCCGGGGTTCTTTTTGTTCTTCGGTTATGAGCAGGCGAAAGTTGTTGCTGCTGCTTTTGCTGGAGACGAAAAGGCTGCTGGCCCTGTGGTGCTTCAACTGCCGTGGAATGTTGAGAAGTACTAGCTCACAGCTTGGTTGATTTCCTGTTCGAGAGAGCGATTGTTCAAGAATTGCTGCTGGCTTATGCTTGGCTGACTTCTTGGATCAGTATGTGCGTTTATCGTGATTGTGTCCGTTCAAACGCACTTTTTCACGATAAACGCACACACCGAGCAGGAAAACTAAAGCTTTTATAGACACTTATGTGAATTCTGTCTAAATATTCAACATGAGGCAAGCTATGCCTGCAGTGCATAACTTATGCTTGAAGCAAAGCACATTAAAAGTTAGGTTTATGATGCAAGAAGTAGCCATAGCAGTAGATGGTTTAACTGTGGCAAAAGGGAAGAAAACTATTCTTCATAACGTAAGTTTTAGGCATGAAAAAGGTAAGATACTAGGACTTCTAGGGCCTTCAGGCTGTGGTAAGACCACTGTAATGCGTTCAATTCTTGGCTTGCAAAAGACTAAATCTGGCAAAATAACAGTACTTGGTCTTGACGTAGATAACCCACAACTACGCTCAATGATTGGCTATGTTTCGCAAGAAGCAAGTGTTTACACAGATTTAACTGTTGAAGACAATATCAAGTATTTTGCAGAATTATACGGTTCACCTAAATCTGAGATTGATAAATCCCTTGACTATGTAGGCCTTAAAAGTCAGCGAAAACAATTGGTGGGGTCTTTATCTGGTGGTCAGCGTAATCGTGTTTCGCTAGCAAGCGCCTTAGTTGGAAATCCTGAACTACTCATCATGGATGAGCCAACAGTTGGCTTGGACCCATTACTTCGAGTACAGTTATGGCAACTTTTTGATTCACTCAAACAAAGTGGCGTAACACTGCTTGTTTCCAGCCACGTCATGGATGAAGCAAACCGTTGCGACGATTTACTCTTGATGCGCGAAGGTTACATCTTAAGGCATGAATCCCCAGATGTGATCTTAAAGGAAACGAACACAACGTCAGTTGAAGATGCTTTCCTTGCCATCATTGAACAGGGAGAAGAGAATTGAAACGAACCTTAGTAACTGCTCAGCGAGCATTGTTGCAATTGAAGCACGATCCACGAAGTATTGCCATGATGATGGTGCTACCATTGGTCATTTTGTCGTTATTTAAGTACATGTTTGCCCATGAAGCTACAGTTGCTGGCAAAGCAGATACGTTTAACCTCTTTGCACTTCCAGTGCTTGCAATTTTTCCGATGATTATCATGTTCTTGATTACTTCGATTATCATGCTCAGGGAACGAACAGGTGGAACACTGGAACGCCTCTTTACCACGCCACTTAAACCCATTGAACTCATTTTTGGCTATGCAATTGCTTTTGGGCTTTTGGCTATCATTCAAGCACTTGTTGCTACAACGTTTGCCTATGGGATACTTGGTATGGATACTAAGGGATCACAGGCTTCTGTTATCGGCATTGCAGTCTTGAGTGCACTGCTGGGTGTAGCTCTGGGATTATTTTGTTCAGCATTTGCCAGAACGGAATTCCAAGCAATTCAATTTATGCCAGTAGTACTAATCCCACAGCTTTTCCTTGCTGGAATTTTTGTTCCACTGAGCACGATGGCGAACTGGATGCAAGAACTTTCAAAGTTAATGCCACTGCGCTATAGCTATGACGCCATTGAGCAAATTAACACGCACACCACAATGACTACCGATGCATGGCATGATGTCATTGGTATCGTGGGCATCATTATCGTGGTGCTCATTGCTGGTGGTCTAACACTAAGGCGAAAGACTGCCTAGCTAGCCTGAGCAATAATTCTTAGCACATATGGTGAGATTATTTTCTTGATGATGTCAGCCATTTGTGCTGGAGTTTCTTGCTGTCCACGGGCAAACCAGTTTTGTAGTACGCCAAAGATTGCGTTAACAACGAAAACGGAAATGTAGTCTTTTTCCAGGGCAGTTAAAGTGCTGTTTTTATCAGCTTTAGCTATTTTAAAGGTAGCAAATTTTTTCATGTAGCTTTTAATGGTGTGATGAACACTTAGACCACCTCTATCGCTAAGTAAAGCAGCTAGTAAAGCGCTTTCTTTAGTATGTAAAGAAAAAATATCAGTGAGCAATCCTTCTAGATTTTGCTGAGTAAGTGTAGCATTTTCTTGTCTAAAATTCCCCAAAACACTTTTCATATATGTCTCTACGAGATGGGACTTGTCTTTGAAATGATGATAGAAAGTGCCACGGCTAATCCCAGCTTCACGAATAATCTCAGCTACGGAAATCTTTTCGAAAGACTGCTGCTTTAATAAGCGGGTCAGTGCATCGTAGACTTTTTGTTTAGATTTTTGTGCTCTTAAATCTTCGTGCTCGCTGATGTGGTGCATAACACTTAGTATATCCCAGCGGTTTCCGCACAACTTCTTCGTGAGAAATGGTTATTTACAGGAGGTATTGCTCACGAAGATAACCATTTCTCACGAAGTGAGAGTAT
>JASGFC010000050.1:0-2967 GCA_047605865.1 Micrococcaceae bacterium
CTCTCCATATTGTAGTTGGCAGTTAAGAACGAACCGTCAGGATAAACTGCAATCACAACACCTGTATGCCCAAATTTATCCCCCACAATCTCTGCAGGAACAGAATATCCATAACCAACAGTAGGATTATCAGTTACATAACCACCAGCTTCACCGTAACCTTGATATAAAACTCCGCCGTTCTTTGTGCTGTGGAGCTTTTTACTCCACAACTGATTTAAATAAGCCCACGTTAACTCTGTGCACTGACCTTGCTTCCAAGAGTTTGCGTAAGGGGAACCTTTAAGGTTATCGGGATTAAATTCAGGAATCGTGACCGCGTCTCTGTACTGTTCAGGCACTTCGGCAAGACTATAGCCAACTCTCTGTTTGGTGGTCCAACCTTCTTGACCATTGTTATTCACAGACTTAACTGGGTAAGGAGGAGCAGCGTACATATCGTGCGAAGGAGATGGTGATGTAATAACTGGTTCTTGCGAAGAAGCAGTAGCAGTAGGACTATTGTTTCCTGAAGCTTGAGGACTATCTTTTACGGAATCAAAAAATTTACTCACTAAGAAGATTGCCATAGCCACAGCAAGCACGATAGAGGTAAGGAAAAATGTATTCTTTCTAGAAACCATCAACTTCACCTCCAGAAGTCTTAGTCTTACTTAAATTGTAAGCTACCAATATCGATAACTCTCAAGATGTCATATAATGCTTAATAAGAACACTATGAGCTGGTCATAATGAAAAATAAAAGATTTGTCGCTTTAACTGCTACCTCAATACTCCTTGTAGGAACAGTTGCAGGATGCTCGCAACAGCAACAGGATGCTTCTGATTTCGAGAAGGAACATATTACCAACTCAAGTTCATCACCTAGTGCCACCCCAACTACTAAAACTCCAAGCCCTACCGCCTCAAAAACTCAGGCTACGAAAAAACCTACTGCAACTACCAAAGCCACAAGCACTAAAGCAGTGGATAATACCCCAAAAGTGATTGCTAGTAATTTGAATACACCGTGGTCTATTGCGTTTTACAATAAAACTCCGCTCATCAGCTCAAGGGATACCGGCGAAATTTATGAAATGACAACTAATGGGAATCATCGTGTCATGGGTAAAGTTGACGGTATTGTCCATGACTATGAGGGTGGTCTTCACGGGCTGGCCATAAAAGATCAGTATCTTTATGTCTACTACACTGCTGCAAATGATAACAGGGTTGCCAGATTCACCCTACATGGTAAAGCAGGGTCTTTAAGTATCAGTGACCCACAGAGTATCTTGGAAGGTATTCCAAAGGCGATCTATCACAATGGCGGGCGGATAGCTTTTGGTCCAGATCAGAAACTCTACATCACAACAGGTGATGCTATGGTAGGTACCAACGCTCAAAATCAAGCGAGCCTTTCCGGTAAAATACTTCGACTCAATCCAGATGGCACAATCCCAGCAGATAACCCATTTCCAAACTCACCAGTGTGGACTTTAGGGCATCGTAACGTGCAAGGAATTACATGGGATTCTAAAGGCACGATGTATGCCTCAGAGTTTGGGAACGATAAACTCGATGAACTCAACATTATCAAAGCTGGTTCTAACTACGGTTGGCCAAATATTGAAGGTACTGGGCACCAGCAAGGCTTTGTTGACCCTGTCCAAGAATGGCCAGTCAGTGAAGCCAGCCCAAGTGGAATTACCTATGCTGATAGCAAAATCTTTATTGCAAACCTTCGTGGTGAAAGACTACGCGTTGTGCCAGTAACTAAACTAAGCACGTCAAAAGAATACTTCAAACAAACATACGGAAGAATCCGAGATGTTGCTGTTGCTCCAGATGGAACTCTATGGTTTATTACCAATAATACTGATGGCACTAGCACGCCAAAAGCAAATGATGACAAGATTATTTCAGTGCCGCTAACAGCTTTTAGCTAATTTTAGACGAAATGAAAATTTTGAACGGATAAAATGAAAAAAACTAATAGATGAAATGAAAATTTTATACCCTTGTTGTTATAAAAAACATGGGAATTAGGCATCGTGAAGTTTTACAAAAAATTGATAACCTTCTTGATGATAGTTCAATCATTAAACTTGAACGTGCCCAGCAATCAGGCAAAATAAAATGAAGAGCAAAACCAAAAGGAAATGCTCTTCATATAAATAACTATACACACTCACTAATTTATTTGCAACTCATTTTTATAACGAAATGATAACAATGGTGCAAGCCAAGTAGTTTAGTGTTCTTCTGCTGCTGTAAGTTGCTCCGAGGTGATGTACTTAGCATACTTTCCAGCTTGTACTTGCAGCTCTTCATCAGACATATTAGCCACTCCATCAACCACAAAAGGCTCTAAATAAGTGGTGCCAATAAGATTACTTGTTGCATGAAACGGACGCAATAACTCTGGTACAGTGTACTTTTTAATTCCCTCTGGAGTATAACCAGTAGATCCAGTAGTTGTAGCAATTAGCAGTTCTTTACCCTGTAATGCAGTACCTTTAGTACCATAAGCCCAACCATAAGTAAGCACTGCATCTTCCCACTTCTTTGTCAACGATGGCGAGCTGTACCAGTAAAACGGAAATTGAAGCACAATCCTATCGTGCGCTTCCATCACTTGCTGTTCTGCTGAAATATCAATGTTCTCATCTGGATAAGTTGTGTACACATCCCTGATGGTCACATTTTCATGCCCAGAAGCAGCCTGCATTAAAGCTTTATTTGCTCTTGAAGTAGTTAAATCTGGATGGAATACAAGTACTAGTGTCTTCACTGTGGCCTTTCATAGTTAGCATTAAGCTTTAACCATTATCAACGCAAGCAAGAGGACTTTTATTCCTTTAGAGTAAGGAAAACATCTCTACTCTTCAACGCCTTTTAGAACTACAACTATAGAAGAATCCTCAATTCCCTTTTATTGTTTTTGTGGGTTGAGTTCTGGTTTGTTTTCAATCTTAATACTATTAG